>NZ_JAHQCW010000016.1 GCF_019042275.1 Diplocloster agilis | reverse complement strand
ATAGTACTTGGGTGCTTCTCAAGTTTTCTGGCGATAGCAGCAAAAGACAGTCCATCGTTCAGGCCTTTTTCAATATGGATTCTTTGACTGGTGGTGAGGCGTTTTTGATCATATATTCTTTTCTTAGACATAACGAATCCTCCTACAATGGAGGAATCCACTAACCAATCAACCATACCACAAATCGTGTAAGAGTAAAATCATCAAACACGAATTTAAAGGGTGAAACAAGAATTAACTATTACATTTTAGGAGCAGGAGATAAAAAAAGCTTGACTTTCAGTTAACTTTAACGGTTATGATAAAGCCAGTAGACTTATAGAAATTTCATGAAAAGAGGAGAAGGTAATATGAACAATTTTACGTTTTACAGCCCGACGAAATTTGTGTTCGGCCAGGGAGAAGAAAAAAATGCGGGAAGTTATGTGAAACAATTCGGCGGCAGCAGGGTACTGATCCATTACGGCGGCGGTTCGGCGGTCCGTTCCGGTCTGCTGGACCGGGTCAAAGCATCCCTCGATAAGGAAGACATCTCTTACGTAGAGCTTGGCGGTGTAAAGCCGAACCCCAGAAGCGGGCTGGTGTATGAGGGGATCGAGCTTTGCAAAAAGGAAAAAGTTGATTTTATCCTGGCCGTAGGAGGCGGAAGCGTGATTGACTCCGCCAAGGCTATCGGGATTGGAACCCTGTATGACGGGGATTTCTGGGATTTTTACAGTGACAAGGCGGTAGTGGAGAGAACGCTTCCGATCGGCACCGTGCTGACCATTGCGGCTGCGGGAAGCGAAGGCTCCGACGGAAGTGTGATTACGCTGGAAGAAGGTATGTTAAAGAGAGCCTGTGGAAGTGATCTGATCCGCCCTAAGTTCTCCATCCTGAATCCGGAGCTGACCGAGACGCTGCCGGATTATCAGACTGCCTGTGGGGCGGTCGATATTATGGCACATGTATTTGAACGGTATTTTACGAACACGAAGGATGTGGAAATCACGGACCGGCTGTGTGAGGCGGTTCTGCTGACCATGATTTCGGAAGTGCCGAAGGTTATGGAGAATCCTAAGGACTACCAGGCCCGCGCCAATATTATGTGGGCCGGCATGATCGCCCACAATGACATCTGCGGCGCCGGCCGGGAGCAGGACTGGGCCAGCCACAGTCTGGAGCATGAGCTGTCCGCGCTGTACGACTGCGCGCACGGAGCGGGACTCGCGGTGATCTGCCCCGCATGGCAGGAATATGTCATGGAACATAATGTGGCCAGGTTTGCCCAGATCGCGGTGAGGGTCTGGGGCTGCCAGATGGATTTTGCCCATCCGGAGATTACGGCCAAGGCGGGTATCGCAGCTTTAAGGGCGTTCTGGAAATCGATCGGCATGCCGGGAAACTTTGCAGATCTTAACGCCAGAGAAGAGGATATTGAGAAGCTTCTGGATACCCTTGAGATCGACGGAACTACACTGGGGAATTTTGTGAAGCTGAACCGGGAGGATTGTGAAGCGATATACCGGATCGCGTGCCGGGCGTAGCTGTGAAAATTATAATATCACCTGCCAAGAAGATGATCATTAATACCGACGATATGGAGGTAAAGACAGCCCCAGTTTTCCTGGATAGAGCCAATGTATTAAAAGAATGGATACGGAAAATGTCCTATGCGGAAGCGAAGAAGCTGTGGAGCTGTAATGATAAGATCGCGGCGCTTAATTATGAGCGGTTTCAGACCATGGATCTTAAGCGGAGCCTGACGCCGGCTCTGCTGGCTTACGAGGGAATCCAGTATCAATACATGGCCCCCCGGATCTTTGAATATGACCAGTGGGATTATGTGGAAGAGCATCTTAAGATTCTGTCCGGATTTTACGGGATTCTGAGGCCCTTCGACGGGGTAGTCCCGTACCGGCTTGAGATGCAGGCAAAAGGCAGTCCGGACGGCGGGAACCTGTACGGGTTCTGGAAGGATGACATATACCGGGCCTTGGCTGCAGATACGGACTGCATCGTAAATCTGGCATCCAAAGAGTACTCCAAGTGTATCGAGAGCTGGCTGGAAGACGGGATCACCTATGTGACCTGTGTGTTCGGGGAAGAGAGAGACGGCCGGGTCGTGCAGAAGGGGACTCAGGCCAAGATGGCCCGAGGAGAAATGGTCCGCTATATGGCGGAAAGACAGATTACGGACTGGCGGGAAATAAAAAGTTTTGACCGGCTGGGATACTCATACGCGGAGGAGTTTTCGGATGAGGGGCGGCTGGTGTTTCTGAAAAGTTAACTGAGCAAAAGGGGACATGTCCAAACCGTTTGGACATGTCCCCTTTTGCCTCCTTTTGCTCTTTTACAGTGTCAGTGTATTTTGGGAATATAGTTAAACAATTAGATAATAAATTTAAAGTAATTTTACAAACACACTGATATAATCAAGAATTAAGAGTATGCAGTTTACTAACTTCACTAGTGACTAGATGAAAGACGCGAAAGGACAGAATTATGAATAAGTTTGAAATAAAGGATGATTTTTATTTGGATGATAAGCGGATAAAAATTATTTCAGGAGGCATGCATTATTTTCGAATTCTGCCGGAGTATTGGCGTGACCGGCTCGAAAAATTAAAGGCATTGGGCTGCAATACAGTGGAGACCTATATCCCCTGGAACCTTCACGAAAAGCATAAAGGAGCCTTTGATTTCAGCGGAATGCTGGATGTGGCCGGATATGTGAAAATCGCGCAGGAGCTGGGCCTTATGGTAATACTAAGGCCTTCGCCTTATATTTGCGGGGAATGGGAATTCGGAGGGCTGCCCTATTGGCTTCTGAAGGAAGACGGGATGAAACTTAGGTGTATGTATGAACCGTATATCCAACACCTCCGGGAATATTACAAGGTATTATTTGAAGTGATCGCCCCGCTACAGATCACCAAGGGCGGTCCGGTCATCTTCATGCAGATAGAGAATGAATACGGCTATTATGGGGATGATTCGGCCTATATGGAATTCGTGAAGGATCTGATGATCGAAAACGGCTGCGAAGTACCCCTTGTAACCGCGGATGGTCCCTGGGGGGAGGCCATTGAATACGGAAAAGCAGAAGGCGCTCTTCCGACCGGAAACTTTGGCTCGAAAGGCCGGGCCCAGTTTGAAGTCATGAGGAAAAAAATAGGAAATAAGCCATTGATGTGTATGGAATTTTGGGTCGGCTGGTTTGATTATTGGGGCGGAGAGCATAATACCGGCGATCTGGACGGACATCTGAAGGATTTAGATGATCTTCTTTCCGAAGGACATGTCAATATCTATATGTTTGAAGGCGGCACAAATTTTGGTTTCATGAATGGGTCAAATTATTATGAAAACCTGGAACCGGATGTGACTTCTTATGATTACGATGCGCTGCTGACGGAGGATGGACAAATAACCCCCAAATATAAGGAGTTTCAAAAGATCATCGGCAAATATCAGGATTTGCCGGAGGTTGACTTAAGCTGCAGCATAAAAAGAAAGGCGTATGGGGCCTTTGAGGTTACCAGAACCGCTGATTTGTTCCATAACCTGGAGAATTTGTCCGAACCGGTAGAATCGCTTTATCCGGTATGTATGGAAAAGTTGGATCAGGGATATGGTTATATTTTATATGAAAGTAATCTGCCGGAATTAAAACGTTTGGAAAAAATACGTTTGTGGAAAGCGAATGACAGAGCGAATATATTTTTAGATGGAAAGCCTGTCCTGACACTCTATGACAGAGAACTCCTGTCCGGGCACGAGTTGGAGAATGCGGTGTGCTCCGCTGGGAAATTAGATATTTTGATGGAAAATATGGGACGTGTTAATTTTACACCGATTATGGAAGAACAAAGAAAAGGAATAGATGGGGGCGTACAGCTAAACGACCGCCTGCATTTTGGATGGACGATTTATCCGCTGCCGCTGGAAGATATAACAAATGTGGACTATTCTGTTTGCGCCAAAGCGGGCCGGCCCGGTTTTTATGAATGCCAATTTGAAGTGGAAGAACCGGCTGATACGTTTCTGGATACAGAAGGCTGGGGAAAAGGCGTTGTGTTTGTAAATAACTTCAATATAGGGAGGTTCTGGGAGATCGGGCCGCAAAAGAGGCTCTATGTGCCCGCCCCGCTTTTGAAAAAAGGGCGGAATACTTTAGTGATATTCGAAACAGAAGGAATCGTATCCGACGCCATCCGGTTTTATGAAACACCTTAAATGAAGAGGCACCCCGGGAGCGCGGAGGGCTTGTACTGGCTACCGCTAAGTGGAATTGAAATAACAGAAAAATGGAGCGCTGCCCCATAGATGATTACTCATCTACCTAGCAACGCTCCATTTTTATGCTTTACATTTTTTAAAAGACTGCCTTAACAGCTTTTTGTAGTGGCTTGGAGTATAACCAAGATTTTTTCTGAAAACGGTTGTGTAATAATTCGCACTGTTAAATCCAACCAATCCCGCTATATTCGTGATCGAGTAGGATTCATTACTCAAATATTCCTGACTTTTGGAAAGCCTGTAATTGGTCAGATATTCAAACGGTGTGCAGGACAGGGCACGCTGAAAAAGTCTGCTGCATTCGGACTTGCTGATGCTGGCGCTTTTTGCGATATCACACAAGGAAATATCATATTTGTAATTCGTATGTATAAACAATAATATTTTATTGGTGAGATCTTCATCTTTTGTAGAATATCTTGCATTGCAATTGTGGTTATCCTGCACACGGTCGTAAAGGTTCGCCCATATATGAACAAAATGCTGATGTATATCTAATTCATATGTATGCGAGGGGCGGGAGAACAGTTGGATAACGGCATCAAGTTCCTCCATAATACTTTTCCCGGATAACGTATCCCGGTTTAAGATGATATATCCATTTGATACCGCCTCTATAACAGCGAGATAATATTTGTGAAACAATATGGATTTGTTGTCTCCATAAATCAATTGCGGGCTTAAAATAACCGTTTTGTATATCCCGCATTGATCCCCATTTTTTTGAACCTTATGGAGTTTATTTGGAAAAATAATATACCCTTCGTTTTCGTGTACCGTGATAACATCTTTCTGCACCGTCAGTTCAAGGGAACCTTTTTGAACGACGCCGAATTCCAATTCAAGCTGCCAATGCCAATCCACAACGTGATTCGTAAATTCATCGATATTATCATGATAAAGCTCACAGGGAAAACCATACGTACCATAAGGAAAAATTGCCTGGTTGTTGGAAGTAACGGTAACCGTTCTTCTATTGTTGTCTTCGTTGCACATAAAATCACCCGCTGAAACTAACTTTTATTTACACTAATTGATCACTTCAAATTTCCACTGCTGGTTGTCATAAGCATGATAATCATATTGGTCAATATTATTGCCATTCGTCATATCGCCATTTTTGACCCCCAATGCCTTGTTGCTGTTTTTGTTAACAATACTAAAATATCCATTGTTCAAGTCAATAACTTGCCAAAGCTGATTTTTATCTCCATTCGGCTGCCATAACTTCATGCTTGTACTATTAGCGGTCGACGCTCCGGGGACATCCAGCATTTTTGCTGCATTGGTATTGGCGATGTAGTATTCGCCGTTATCATTGGCAATGAATTTCCACCCTTGGCTGATGCTGCTGTTGTCCTTATCCATAATAATAATATTGGCACTATTATCAGGCGAGGAGTTCTCTACATCGATTACTTTCGTATTATCGCTTTTGTTAACAATTTTATAGGCCGCATTTCTGTCAAAAGCAGGTGTGGTAGCTGCAGCAGCGTTGTCGATTACATATGTCGTAATAGATTTAGGGGCAGTGCTAATCTGTAACAGATTGTTCTGAACGGCGATGTTATCCAGCTGTACCAGATTTTCGGTATGGGAAGTCCGATATGCTTTCGCGCTGTTGCCCATCGTTGAAAACTTGGATAAATCAATCGCGTAACTGTTTTGGGAATTCGTATCATTAATGACCACCAGCGTCAGTTCATTTGTATTTTTATTTAATGCGGCAAGCATATTAGAGTCATTCGCACCGATTATCGTGGAATCGGGTCTGATAAATTTGGAATAGTTCGCCATTCCATAATATTGTTTTGTTATTTCATAATTCTCTTCGCCCTCGAAGTTTGCGTGGATAAAGCCCCAATTGTTCACATTAAATTCTTCTTCAACCGCCTGCCAGTACACCCAAGTCTCGGCCTGCATTTCCCTGACGTCATCCCGGATTTTATGCGCCAGTTCCAAAGCGCTTTCAATTGCGTTATGGTCGTGGTCGCCCACACCGACGCCGTATTCCGATTGTGAGATACGTTTCTCATTGCATAATGCGATGGTATTGAGAAATAAACGTTCGGTACCGTAGTAGGAATGGGTATTGATCTTATCAATGCTGGATTTCGCGGCGCTGTCATAGGAATTCCACGAGGACAATGTAGAGTTGAATTCAAAACCCTCCGGCCCGGCAAGAGTCACATTGGATAATCCCTTTGCATCGAAGGTTTCCGCTAATACTTTAAAAAAGTCATTCTGTTCCTGCTGTGTATAGTGGCAGCCTTCCTGCCTGTTATTAATTTCCCACCAGGGCCCGTTTGGCTCATTGATTGGGGAAATAGAGTCGAAGGTGATATTATAGGTATTCTTAAATAAAAGGTACACCTCCGCTAAATAGTCTGCGAAGTCATCATAGTATTCAGGCTTTAAATTACTGGCTCCATCCACATTTCCCGCGGAGCATCCGCTATAGGTCATCCAATGAGGCGGTGTTTTTGCAAAACCTTCGACAATGTTGACGCCGCGTGCAATTGCTTCATTTAATACGTAGCGCTGGGTTTCATCCGCGTTATAATCCCATACTCCGGGTTCAGGCTGATAACCTTCCAGATTAGCGCCGTTTCTCATATGGGTATGCGTTGGATCATCGCCGCCGCCAATATTGTACCTTGCCACATTGAATCCTAATCCGGCGGTATCATCAAAGATGAGATCCAGTATTTCACTTTGTTTTGCGGTATCCTGCCATCCGCCGATGGCATTCCCCCACCAGGACAGAGAAGTTCCCCAGCCTTTAAAGGTTTGAAATTCAATCTCAGGACTAACCGTGACGGTGTTTTGTGCTGCACCGGAACTGGCGGATACACTGGAAACCATTGTTGCAGATAACAAAACCATTATAAGGAAGAAACATAACCCTTTTTTAACACTATGCACAATATAACCCTCCTTTTTTTATACATTACGTACATTCTGACAACACTTATTGACACCTGAAAATATCTATGCTACAATGTAAACGTTTACAAATCCTGGTAAAATTATACTATACAATGGAGGTTATGTCAATGTCGCGTTTTAAGAAAATGAAGGTGTTTATGATCGCAGCAGCCATGATGATCGCGTTATCGGCGTGTGGCTCATCAGCAGATCAAGCAAAAGAAACAAATACTGCGGATAGTAAGACAGAGGAAAAAGACAGCAGTGCGACCGCTGCCGATTCGGGGAGTGAAAAAGTAGAATTAAGATTTTTGTTATGGGGAAATCAGGAGGAAATTGATAAAAAAACACAGTGGACCGAGGAATTCAACGCGGAAAATGATAAAATCCATGTGAATCTGGAAGCGATTCCGGAAGGTTTCCATGAAAAATTAACGGTACAGATATCATCGGGCACCTTAGCCGACCTGGTACAGATCGCCGGGGACTTCGGAGGGGAATATTTTAAGGATGGTTTACTGGCTCCATTGGATTCTTACATCGAAAGAGATGGATTACAGGACGCCTGGGTGGACACCTTAATGTCCGGATTGTCCTATAACGGAAGCGTCTATGCGGCGCCGACTTCCTTTAATTCCGGGTTCATTATCTACAACAAGACCATGTTCGAGGAAAATAACATTCCTCTTCCCACAAATGATTGGACTGAGGAAGAGTTTTTAGCGGCTGCGAAAGCTCTGACAAAAGGCGAGGGCGATGACAAGGTTTGGGGAGCAGATTTTTCATCCTGGTGGGCGTATTCACTGGCCAGAAACTTATATGACGGCTACAAAGCCTGGGAGTGGGAAACCGGCACGATGACGGCGGATACCCAGGGATTCAGAGATGGCGTCCAGTTTATCACGGACTTATACCAGGTACATAAAGTATCGCCGACGCCGACCATGGCCGCAGATGTTGGCGGAACATTCGAAAACGGCAAATTTGCGATGACAATAGGGGCTTCCTGGGATATGGCAAGCTTTAACCAGGCAATCGGTGATAATTTTGAATGGGATATCGTAACGTTTCCTTCGAATCCAACCTATGGTCAGTGGAGATCTCCGCTGTGGACAACCGCAATCGGTATGTCGGCGGATACGCCATATAAAGACGAATGCTGGGAATACATAAGTTATATGTCCGCACAGAATAAGGTACAGAGCGAAATGGAACTCATTGGTTTACCCGCTCTGAAATCGATCAGTGAGGACAGTGAATTTATGAATACCATACCGGAGGGCTGGAAGCCGTTTAACAAAGAAGTATTTTACGATGCGCTTGATTATGCGGTAGACGGCGTGGTTCTCAATGAAATACAGGATGAAATTATTAAATATGAATTAGAACTACTGTTTGCAGGGGAGCAGGATATAGATACTACATTAGAAAATATACAGACGAAGGGTCAATTAAAATTAGACCGGATGAAAGAAGAATAATCTGATTTTGCTGATCCGGCCGGGAGGGGAAGCTGCGGCGATGGCTGCAGCTTCTGAAATCCCTGGCCTGTGAGCCGCTGCGGCTGATTTGGAAATTTATTAACTGAGCAGTCTTTTTCGGCTGCACCATTATGATACTGGGATGGTTAAATATGAAATCTAAAAGAAAAGAAGCAAGATATTTTTATATGTTTATTTCCCCCTGGTTAGTGGGGTTTTTTCTATTGACTTTTATACCGTTAATCTATTCTTTATATTTGTCACTGACACAATACAGCGGAAGCGCGGCGCCGAAATTTATAGGCCTGCGTAATTATACGGACATCTTATTCCATGATGATTTATTTATAAAAAGTCTGATCAATTCTTTTCAATACGCAATCATAGCAGTGCCGACAAGTTTGACGCTGGCTTTAATCATAGCATTTCTGCTTTCCAAAGAATCGAAAGTAAGTAATTTCTTCCAGATTGTTTTCTATTTTCCGTCTATAGCGGCAGGAGCTGCGGTATTTACTGTGGCAAAGTTTTTGCTGAAAGGGGAGGGCGGTCTGCTCAATTATATTTTATCGTTTTTCGGAATACAGGGACCCAATTGGTTAACTGATTCAAAGTGGGCTATGACTGCGCTTGTGTTGGTTAATTTGATATTCTGCGGTTCCCAGATGCTGATATTTTTGGCGGGTATTAAGCAGATACCCGTCTCCTATTATGAGGCCGCTAAAATTGACGGAGCAGGCGGCATGAAATGTTTCTTTAAAATAACGCTGCCCTTAATTTCGAATGTATTCGTGTTCAATCTGGTTATGGGAATCATAAACGCTTTTCAGATATTTGTGCAGCCTTTGATTATGACAGGAGGGGGACCGTTCAAAAAAACTTATATGTATGGAATGTATATCTATGACAGCGGCTTTAGCTTTGGCCGGTTCGGATACGCCGCATCTCTTGCCTGGATTATGTTTTTGATTATATTATTCATCAGTATGTTTATATTAAAATCGTTGGAAAAACGTATGAATTACGAAGATTAGGAAAGGAGGGAGTTCGTTACTTATGTTAAAAAAGAGTAGATTTGTAATTTGGATTTTAATATGCGCTGTTTTAGGGGCGATATTTTTGCTGCCATTTGTCTGGATGTTGGCTACCTCTTTGATGAGTACGGAGCAAATAGTAAAATATCCGCCGGAATTAATTCCGTCACCTGCTACGCTTCGGTCATTTGAATATATTTTTAAAAACAGTGATTTTTTTACATATTTTAAAAATAGTAGTATAATAACGTTGTTAAATATCGTCGGCACATTGATCAGTACAACCCTGGTCGCTTACGGGTTTGCGAAATATGACGCCCGTCTGAAGGGCTTTTGGTTTGCGTTACTGATGTCCACCATGATGGTGCCGTATTTTGTAACGATTATACCTTTGTATAATATTTACGCAAAATTGAAGCTGATCAATACGATTGTACCGTTGGTATTGCCAAATATGCTGGCGGGAAGCGCTTTTAGCATATTTTTATTACATCAGTTCTTTAAAACCTTTCCAAAAGAAATAGAGGAGGCGTCGAGAATAGATGGATGCAGTGAATTAAATATTTTGTTTAAAATAGTTATGCCCAATTCAAAAGCAATTTTGTTTGTAGCCGGCATTTTTATGTTTGTTTGGACGTGGAACGATTACTTTGGGCCTGTCATATTCTTAAATGACCAGTCGAAATACACATTGGCGGTCGGCCTGGTATTTTTAAATTCATCCATTAGCGGATACAAAGACGCGCTCGACCAGGGTCCGGTTATGGCCATGTCCTTGCTTACGGTATTGCCGATTATTATACTATACGTATGTTTCCAGAAATATTTTATTAAAGGCATAGTGAACAGTGGATTGAAAGGATAAGATATTTTCATGAGCGAGAAGATAACAATTGTTGAAATCGCAAAACTGGCGAACGTTTCAACAGCGACGGTATCCAGAATCATCAATAATACGGGAAAAGTGAATAATGACAAGAGGAAAAAGGTTTTAGATTTGATTGAGCAATACGATTATAAGCCAAATCTGATCGCAAAAGCTTTGCAGTCGAGTAAATCGAATACCGTAGGCTTTATTGTTCCTCACATTAACAGCCCCTATTATGCGCAGCTTTTTTTCGAGACAGAACTCATTGCTCAAAAGCAGGGTTACACGCTGATGCTGTGTAATTCAGAATCGGATAAACGCCTGGAAAGCAATATCCTGAACGCATTTATCTCCGCAAATGTAAGGGCTATTGTGTTTATGGGCGGGCGTCTTGACGATGTGGAGAGCAAAAAGAAATACCTTTCTGAAATCGAGGAAGTGAATAAAAAGATACCGGTTATCTCGTGTGTGGATGTGCCTAATCTGGGATGCATACAGATCTATCAGGAGCAGCAAAAAAGCAGCAATAAACTATTGAAACACTTATCGGAGATGGGTTACCGGGATGTTGCGATGTTGGGCGGATATTCCAATGTCAGGACTACGATAAAAAGACGGGAAGAGATCCTGGATAATGCGGAGAAGTACGGGATCAGCATACGCAGGGAAATTATTGAAAGCGATTACTCGGTAGAGGGCGGGAATATCGCTATGCAGGAAATGCTGAAATGCGATAAATTACCGCAGGCAATCATCTGTATCAATGACCTGGTCGCAACCGGCGTGTTAAGCGAGGCCTATAAAAATAATATGAGTATTCCCAAGGATATCGCGATTGTGGGATATGATAATCTGGACATATCGCAGTTTATTTATCCGGGTATTACCACGATAGCGTGTAATTATAAAGAATATTCCAAAGCCATCGTAGATGCGATACAAAATGTGGATGCGATGGATTACAATACGAAAATAGCGGTTCAAACGGACCTGATTGTCAGAGGAACGACACAACTGGAAAAGTGATTTGGGAGGAAGTGCGTAGAACGCATACCTGAATCGAGCCGCAGTAAATGCGGCACTGGAGGAAACGCGTAGAACGCATACCTGAATTAAGCCGCAGTAAATGCGGCACTGGAGGAAACGCGTAGAACGCATACCTGAATCGAGCCGCAGTAAATGCGGCACTGGAGGAAATATGAAAAGTTTGCCCAGAATTGATAAAATGAATGACGGTTTTTCTTTTCTGGTTAATGACCGGCCCTATATCATGTTAGCGGCTGAGGTGCATAACTCGGCGTGTACCTCGCGTGATTATATGCAAGAGGTGTGGAGAAAGACAACGGAATTAAATTGTAATACGGTTTTGGCTCCGGTATATTGGGAGCTGGTTGAACCGCAGGAGAATCACTTCGATTTTCATCTGGTGGAACAATTAATAGCGGATGCAAGAAGACATCATTTGAAATTAGTATTATTATGGTTTGGAAGCTTTAAAAACGGACTTTCGACCTATGCGCCCAATTGGGTTAAAACTGACTTGAAGAGATTTCCGAGAGCGGAAGATGAACATGGTGTAAAGACGAAAATTCTCAGCATGTTTCAAAGCGGTCTATTGCCGGCGGAACTCAATTCGTTTACGAATTTTATAAAATATATAAAAGAAACCGACGCGGATGAGCAGACCGTTATAGCGGTACAAGTAGAAAATGAAGTAGGCATTGTAGGTTCAACAAGAGATTTTTCATCTGGTGCGAATGAAGAATTTAAGAAAAAGGTTCCGGATGCATTGACGGAGTTTTTAAAAAATGCGGGAAATCACGGCCTGTGCGGTATAACGGCGGATTCTGAGGATATATCCGGGCACTCATGGGATAATGTATTTAAACATAATGCGGAGGAAGCGTTTATGTGCTGGAACTATGCGAAGCACATAAACAGATTGGCGAAATCCGGTAAAGAGTGTTATGCGCTGCCTATGTTTACCAATGCCTGGCTGAAGGAATTCGAGGATGAAAAGCCGGGCTTTTATCCTTGCGGCGGACCGGTGCCGGAGATGCTCGATGTGTGGAAGTGCGCAGCCCCTGATTTGGATATATTGTCTCCGGACATTTATACGTTTCAATTTGAAAAGACCGCGGGCTTATATACAAGGGGCGATAACCCGCTGTTTATAGCGGAAACCCGAAGAGATAAATGGGCGGCCGCGAACTTGTATACGGCTGTCGGCACCTATCATGCCTTGTGCTATGCGCCGTTTGGGGCGGAAAGTATTGGCGAGGACAAATCATTTATCACGCAGATCCTGCATACAGATCCGAATGATAAGAATGTATCCGGCGAAACGGTAAAGGAATTCCTCTCCCAAAGCTATCAATTGTTTGGAAATATGATGCCAATCATTACAAAATTCTATGGAACGGACCGCATGATAGGATTTACGCAAGATTTCGGCCACATGACGAAATATGTGAAACTGGGTAAATACCGGATAGCTATTGAGTTTTATCATCAGGTCCGGGATGATAACGGATTCATCCCGGGCGCGGGTATCATAATACAAAATAGTGAAAATGAATTAATCTTTATGGGATATGGATATAGAGCTTATCCGGAAACAACAAATACGGGTAAGCAGCTGGATTTTTTATCCCTGGAAAAAGGCACGTATGACGATAAAGGTAATTGGAAGAAATATATGCATTTGAATGGCGATGAACAATATATCCGAATGGAGGAGAAGCCTACGGTACTGAAGGCTTTGTACTATGAATTCTGAATAGGTTTTTTTAAAAGTTTAACTGAGCAAAAGGGGACATGTCCAAACCGTTTGGACATGTCCCCTTTTGCTGTTTTGCTGCCAAATTTCTCTGTCTGAACACAAAATTTTGACAATTTAAACATAAAATAATCATAAAAAATTTGTAAAATACTGGTATCAGCTGAGGTCAAAGGAGATTACATAAGCGGGCGAAGCCCGCATGGCAACTGGAAACAAAAAGGAGACAGGTTCGAACCAAAAGTATCATGGATGGAGAGGAAAACGACATGTTAGAAGAAATAGTAAATCCACGTAAAAAATTATACCCGTCCGGGGAGTCCTGCGCCCATGCGCAAGTGAGAAATGTCCGGCAGCCGGCGTATGAAAAAGTTTGGCTTTTTATTCTGCTAACCATGGCAGTGACTGTGTTTTTATTTGCCTCGCCTATAAAAGCCTGGGCGGCAGGCGGACTGGAGATGAGCACCAGCTACCCGGGGATCACTGCGAAACCAGGAGAAAATCTGAGTTTTTCCGTAGCGCTTCAGAACAGCCTGGGCGCATCTTTGAATGCGGATCTGAGTGTGACTTCCATCCCGGACGGATGGGAGGGCTATTTTAACGGCGGAGGCAATCAGGTCAGCCGGGTTCATGTGAACTCCGGCGGCGATGGAGCCACCGTAACCTTCAATGTTAAAATACCGGATGATGTGTCGGAGGGCACGTATCCCATCAGCCTGCAGGCGGACGCAGGCGAGGGGATCGTATCCGCTATGGATCTTGTGATAAATGTAAATGAAGCCGCGGTGGGACAGAGCAGCTTTACTTCCCAGTATCCGGAACTGCAGGGATCGCCGTCCACCAGCTTCAGCTTTAATACGACCCTGGCTAATAACGGGGCCGCCGACCAGTCCTACAGCCTGTCCGCGCAGGCGCCGGAAGGCTGGCAGGTACAGTTTAAACCATCCGGTGAGACGAATCAGGTAGCCAGCCTGAACGTGGAGGCGGGACAGAGCCAGGGAATCGCCATTACGGTAACCCCGGCGGCGAATGCCACAGCCGGAGATTATAAGATCTCCTGTTCGGCGGCGTCGGCGGGAGAGACCCTTACGACGGATCTGACGGTGACGATCACCGGAACTTACGATCTCAGCCTGTCCACACCCAGCGGAAGGCTCAGCCTGGATGCCTATGCGAATAAGGAAACACCGGTCACCCTGTCCATTACCAATAACGGCAGCGCGGATCTTCAGAATGTGAGCCTGACCTCATCCGCGCCGGACGGATGGAATGTCCGTTTTGAAACTCCGACGGTAGAGACGCTGCCTGCCGGGAGCACACAGGAAGTGACTGCCTATATAACTCCCGGCTCGGACGCCATAACCGGTGATTATGTCACCTCCATCAGCGCAGGCAGTTCCGAGACATCCGCCAAGGCGGACTTAAGAGTCTCCGTGAAGACCCATACGGTGTGGGGATTCGTGGCAGTGATTATCATCATCGCCCTGGCAGGCGGCCTTGTATATGTATTCCGTAAATATGGGAGAAGATAGCTATGGCTGATAATCAAGCGATCATACAAATAAATGGTCTGACAAAAAAGTATGGCGAAAAAGCGGCTGTGAACCAATTAAACTTAAGTGTCGCCCGGGGGGAAGTGTTCGGCCTTCTGGGGCCCAACGGGGCGGGAAAGACAACCACAACCCTGATGCTGCTGGGGCTGACGGAGCCAAACGGCGGCACGGCCTTTATCGACGGCAAAGACTGTACCAGGAATCCCATTGAAGTAAAACGGATCGTGGGCTATCTGCCGGATAACGTCGGGTTCTACCCGGACATGACCGGCCGGGAAAACCTGCGGTTTACGGGACGTCTGAACGGAGTCGGGGAACATGAACTGGAAGAACGGATCGATCAGCTCCTTGAGAGGGTCGGCATGACCGCTGCGGCGGACCAGAAAACGGCTACTTATTCGAAAGGGATGAAGCAGAGGCTGGGAATCGCCGATGTCCTGATGAAGGACCCTCAGGTCATTATCCTGGATGAGCCGACCAACGGCATCGATCCGGAAGGGATGCACGAACTGCTTCTGCTGATCCGGGAGCTGGCGGATAAAGATAAACGCACGATCATGATATCCTCTCATCAGCTCTATCAGATCCAGCAGGTCTGCGACCGGGTTGGGATATTCGTCCAGGGGAATCTGATCGCCTGCGGACGGATTGAAGAGCTGGGGAAGCAGATCCTGAAGGACGGTTATTACCGGTTGGAGATGAAGGCGGAACCTGAGGATGAACGGCTGCGGGAACTGATTCGCGGCGTATATGGAGTGGAAGAGATCGGGGACGGCCCGGAGGGAATGATCATCCGTTCGAACCAGGATATCCGGGAACAGATCTCCAGGATTGTCGTACTAAATGGTTATAAACTGCTTCATTTACGCCAGTGCGGTCAGGATCTGGATGAAATCTACAGACGCTATTTTGAGAAGGCAGGTCAAAACAATGGAGACAATAGAAACAAAAAGAAAATTCGGAAAATTATGTCCCTGGGCCGGCAGGATGGCGAATAGAGAAACGAAAGGCGCGGGAAGCAAAAGCAGCGGACTGATGGTGCTCTACCGGAAAGAGATGGCGGATCACATGCACAGCAAGAGGTTCCTGATCATACTGCTTTTGATCCTGATCACCAGCCTTGCCAGTCTCTATGGCGCTTTGTCCGGAATCCAGGAAGCGGTCAAGGACAGCAGTGATTTTATTTTCCTCAAATTATTTACAACCAGCGGCAAATCCATACCCTCCTTCGTATCCTTTATCGGGCTGCTGGGGCCTTTCGTGGGACTTACCCTGGGCTTCGACGCCATCAATAACGAACGGAACGGCGGAACCCTGAATCGCCTGGTCTCCCAGCCGATCTACCGGGACGCTGTCATCAACGGGAAATTCCTGGCTGGCTATACGGTTATCGTTATTATGGTTTTCTCTATGGGAATCCTGATCGGAACGGCGGGCCTGGTCAGCACCGGGATCGCTCCGAGCGGGGAAGAATTGGTCCGGCTGTTTGTGTTCCTGATCTATACCACAGTTTATATCGCTTTCTGGCTGGCGCTGTCGATACTGTTCTCCGTGCTGTGCAAGCACGCGGCAACCTCCGCCCTTTCGGTGATCGCGGTATGGCTCTTCTTTGCTATTTTCATGGGACTTCTGGCGGGAATTATAGCAAACGGACTGTTCCCGACGGAGAACGCCACCTCTATGCAAACGGTAATGCAGAACTATACCTGGAATCAAAATCTGAACCGGCTGTCCCCGTACTATCTCTATAGCGAAGCGGTTTCCACGATCCTGAATCCCAGTGTGCGGACGGTCAGCGTGATCACGGTCAATCAGCTGTCCGGAGCTGTGGCGGGTTACCTGCCTCTGGGACAGAGCCTGCTTCTGGTCTGGCCGCATCTGGTGTGGCTTCTGGCGCTGACGATGATTGTGTTCGCGATCTCTTATGTGTGCTTTATGCGGCAGGAGATCCGGTCGGGGCAGTAGAGGGAATGGAAAGGATAGCATTCAAACGTTAAAGTTTGGATGCTATTTTTTTCTTGCATTTATTTATTTCTTGTAATATAATAATGACATGACATAGTAACAAAAGAAAAACAACAACGTACATAATGCCAGGACGAAGTCAGTCGGTAATTAACAGGCTCAAAATAGCAGAGCCTCGAATAACTCTTTCTGACTATTTTCCTGCCTCGCACGTAAGCGCCCCATTTAGGGGCAAGAAGTGTTCAAGTTACAGTATTCAAAATGTCTGCAATGATAATTTACAGTAAAAATATAAAACCCAGGAGGTAAAGAAAAAATGACAGAAAGTATAGCATCAAGAAAAGTAACAAGAATTCCGCTGGATGTGGGCGAAGCATACTTAGACGCCGCATGGATCAATAATCTGAGGGAAAACAATAAGACAAAGAAAATCTACGATGTGGATCCCTTCGTGGAGGTCTACCAGTTCCGTGAGAACTTCTACGGTCTGCTGACGAATCTGTTGGACGGGCATAATAATTTCGTGTGGATGTACCTGATCATTGGCCCCGAAAAGGCAATGCTAATCGACACCAGCTTTGGTCTTGGCAACTTAAAAGGCCTGGTGGATGAGATCAGCAATGGCAAGCCGGTGATCCTTGCCAATACTCACTGCAGCTGTGACCATTCCTATGGAAATTGTCAGTTTGACAAGGCGTATGGCCATGTGGATCTGGTGGATGATATGAACTGGAAACAGGACCCGGGCATCTGGGACTATCTGTTTGACGACAATGGAAAGAGCATCTGGGTGGATTTTGAGAGAAAAGACATAATCCCCTTCAAGAAATATGAATTTGTCGGAGTTCCGGACGGCTATGTGTTTAATCTGGGTGAAGACTATGACGTGGAACTGATCTGGCTTCCGGGGCATCAGCCGGGGCACGCGGGTTACCTGGATAAGAAGAACCGTATCCTCATCGCCGGGGATGCGATCTGCGGCAGCGGCGTGGGCTTAAGCGGCGGCAGCGATTTCTATGCGGATGAGAAGCATGCCCGTGACCGGTTCCAGGGCAGCACGATCCCCACTGAGGATTCCCGCAGAACGGTGACGGCTTACCGGGATTCCCTCGTAAGAACCGCGAAACGCATGGATGAATTTGATTATATTTTCGGAGGCCACGGCACCAATGACCTGGACAAAAATATTCTCCTGTCTATTATCGAGGCATGTGATCAGATAATCGCCGATCCAAACTGCTATGATTATAAGAATGGGGACCGGCTGCAGAAGATGGTCAGAGGCTGGGCATCCATTGGATATTATGAGAACGGAATTTGATAGCATTTAGCGCTTGATTTCGAATGCGGCCCAAAAGCAGCCAATGCAGCGGGCCGGAGAACGGATCATGCAGTGCAGCCAGACGGGTAAAGAGGCGGCTCAGAACAACAGGATTCAAAAGTGTTGTTTTGGGCCGCCTTTGCCGGAATGTACTTTATAAGGAAGCGGAAGGATCTAAGGGATGGGAGCATGACTAATAATATAGATTCAAAAAAGTTGGGCCTTGATCTTACCGAAGGCCCTGTTTTTAAAAGCTTGGCGGTGTTCACGGTGCCGATTATTTTATCGGGACTGATTCAGCAGCTTTACTCGGTGGTGGATCTGATCATGATCGGGAAGTTTTTGGGAAGCGCGGGGACGGTGGGGGTTTCGGCGGGAGGTGAGGTCTCTGATCTGGTGACACCGGTAGCGTTGGCTTTTTCAAGCGCGGGACAGATCTATGTCGCGCAGATCGCCGGCGGAAAGGAGAAAGAGCGGATCAGGAGCGCGGCGGAAACGCTCCTGTCCATAATGATGATATTGGCATGTGCTTTTATGCTGGCCGGTGTGGCGTTCCATAGGCAGATCTTAGCGCTGTTAAACTGTCCGGAGGACGCGATGGGACAGGCGGCCGTTTATATGTGGATTACGGCTCTTGGGATACCATTTGTTTTTGGGTATAATGCGGTATGCGGTATTTTGCGTGGGATGGGGGAGTCAAAAGGCCCGCTTTATTTTATTATTCTGGCGGCTCTGGTGAATATTTTCCTGGATGTTCCTTTTGTGACGCTATTTCATTGGGGGGCGGCCGGAACCGCGGTGGCGACGGTTATCGCTCAATTGCTTTCTTTTCTGGCGGCTGTTTTCTTTCTGCACCGGCACAAGGAGCAGTCAGGTCTGGAACTTAAGGGCTTGACTTTTCGGATCAACCGCCGGGATCTTAAGGTCCTTCTGGGGCTTGGGATACCTCAGGCTGTCCGCACCTCACTGGTGCGGGTTTCGATGTTCTGGGTGAATATGCATGTGAATGCTTATGGTGTTGTGGCAGCGGCGGCCAACAGTATCGGCAATAAGCTTCAGAAATTTACGGACATATTTTCCGGGGCGCTCCAGCAGGCGGCGGCAGTTATCATAGGCCAGAATCTCGGGGCCGGAAAACAGGAGAGAGTTAAGATGTTTGTCTGGTGCACCTTTATGTCGGCAGTTGGGACCGCCGCGCTTATATCCGCCGTGTTTGTTTTGTTTCCGAAACCGATCTTCGGAATATTTTCCGGGGACCGGGAAGTGCTGGAGCTGGGAACGGTATATCTTCGGATTATGACGGCTCATATTTTGTGGTCGGCGGCGATTGCCGCATTTCAGGCAGTGGTGGTGGGCAGCGGTTTTGCTTCCCTTAACTTCGTTATTGGTATATTGGACGGGGTGTTATGTAAAGTGGGGCTAAGTGTTTTATTTGTCTATGGAATGGGGCTGGGGGCCGTTGGCTTTTTTGCCGGGACCGCCTGGTCGCGCGCGCTGCCCACGGTTATATGCTTTCTGTATTTTTATAGGGGACGCTGGGCGAAGAGGAAGCTTTTGTAACGGAACTCAGCGCCCCTGTAACCGGAAGGCTTGGAATCGATGCACCGCGGATTATAACAAAAAAGGCTGTCGTACCAGCTGTAATATATGCTGGACGGCAGCCTTAATCTGCAGTTACGAATGTTCGTCTGAGTTCTGATCCAATATAATTTCAAAATGCAGCCGGCTCTGATCTCCGCGGCAGTAAGCATTGGAATACTCGATGACTTCCCCACGGCTGTTGTAGCCGATATTCGTAAAGAAATGAATGGGACTCCCCTGTTTCACGCCCAGAATCTCCACGTCAGCCAGATCGGCCGGGATAGCTTCGCAGGTCCGTGATATCCGGCAGACCCGGGTATCCTCATGCAGCGCCAGCACCTCATGCAGACCTTCCTTCATGAAATCGTGTTCCAGCACATAGCTGCAGCTGCTGATCGGCAGGTATGTAATCACGCGGACGATAGGTTTTCCGTCGGCGCAGCGTTTCCGGTAGAGACATACGGCGCGGTCGCTGGAAGAGGCCGGATAGAATTTTGCGATATGCTGCGGCATCTGCACCACGCTTAGACTGATGACTTCCGTGCTGGGAACCCGGCCGCTGCGTATGATTTCTTCATTATTGGGTGCGTTGAAGGACTGGGCGCGCCGGACATAGTCCTGATCAATTTTGGGTTTTGACACAAAGGTTCCCTTGCTTTTAATACGGTATAATTTCCCCTCCTGTACCAGCTCGGTAATAGCCTGGCGCACGGTTGTACGGCTGATACCGAACATTTCGATCAGCTCATTTTCGGTGGGAATCATACTGCCGACCGGAAAAGTCCCTGCTTCCATCTCTTCCAATATCAGCTTCTTTAACTGGAAATAAAGCGGGACGGGAATTGATTTGTCTAACTGTTTTTCCTGAAGCATATCCAATCACTCCTGATTTCATATCGTCATTATATACGAATAATAATATTATAGCGGACCCAAAACGGGTTCGCAAGTTTTTAGTTACATGGTTGTTTCCCTATACACGGTGCGCGGTACCATGCCTTTGCTTGATACTGTGCAAATATTTACCAAGCAGTTACTTAAGGCTCAAGCAGTTTCACTTAAATACTTATCTTAGGTTCTTCATATGAGGCCAAATGAGATCTTAATCATACTTTGATATAATGTAATAACAAAAGGCCTTAAGGATATTTTAACACAGTTGAATTTATTGTCAAGTTTTATTAAAAAGATGGGTTGTAAATCCGTATTTATATGGAAAGAACAAGAAAACAGTATGCCATTAAGATAAAAACAAGGGGGTTAAAATCGGCTTAAATGGCTAATTAGCATAGGATTTAGTTATTTTTCATAAAAAGTATAGTTGATATTTGTAGAAAATAGCAAAACGTATAAAAGGCATTGCATTTCCAAAAACCATATGATATAATGTCATTACATAAGAATAAAGCGATATAAATAAAGCGATATAAATAAAGCAATATAGAATACATGAAAACACAAAGAACATAGAAACACAAAGAAACATCTTAACAGATGAAGATAAACGCCGAAAGAAGAGGGAACACACTCAGACCAGTTATACTCTGGCGGGCTGTCCCCTTGGAAATATAAGGTTCTATGAAACAAGTGTCCTGTGTGGCACAATTAAAATTAAAATGGGAGGTACCTTATAATGAAAATGAAACGAGTATCAAAACTATTAACCTGCGTGCTTTCAGCAGCAATGATCCTGTCAATGACCGCCTGCGGGAGCACGGACAACCCTGCGAAGCCGGCCGGGGGAGACCAGGCGGCATCTTCCTCATCTCAAACCGTGGACACATCGGGCAAAGTAACCCTGACCATCGGAAGCAATGCGGACCAGGTCAGTACCCTGGACCGTTTTGTCAATGTGGGATACGGCTGCGATGACCTGGACTACCTGATCTTCGACCCTCTGGTGAATTCAGACCACATGGGAACCTACTCCCCCGGGCTTGCCACGGAATGGACACAGGCCGACGACTACCTTTCCTATACATTTACCCTGAGAGAGGGAGTAAAATTCGCGGACGGCAGTGACTTCACTTCCGCCGATGTGGCAGCTACCTTTGAGCGGATCAGGGATGACAAGACGCTGACGGATACCGGCGCCTGGGGTGATCTGGAATCCGTGGAAACTCCCGATGAAAAGACGGCAATTATCTGCCTGGCGAATCCGATGCCTACGTTCTATGACGAGCTGTACCGCGTGCTGATCATCTGTAAGGCAGCGCTGGAAGCAGATCCGGAAGGATATTTCCTGGCGCCTGTCGGAACAGGAGCCTTTACCCTGGACAGCTTTGACCAGCTGACCGGACAGTGCATCATGAGCCGCAACGACAGCTGGTGGGGCTGGGATGAGATCGATAATACCAAAACTAATGTGGACATCATCGATTACCAGTTCATCGGAGAGGACACCACACGCGCATCTGCCCTGCGTTCCGGTGATATGGACATCGTATTGCAGTTAAGCGCGGATTATAAGAAAGACCTGGAAGCGGAAGGATTCCCGATGCTGGAAGTGGCTTCCGATACTCACATACATATCGAATATAACTGCGGCGAGAACTCTCAGTTTAACAATAAGGACTTAAGGATCGCGCTGTCTGAAGCCATTGACCGGGAAGCGATCGTATCCAGCGTTATCGGAAACGGAAGCGCGGCGACCTGGCCCTGCCCGGAAGGAAACGTAGGATATAAGGCGGACGCGGAAGGCTACAAATATGATCCGGAACATGCCAAATCGCTGGTAGAGGCATCCGGCTATGACGGATCGGAGATTTCCATGGTTTATACCAGCTCCAGCTTTATCCGTGCGGATGAAGTGGCTCAGGCAGTCCAGTCTATGGCGGCGGAAGTCGGCCTGAATGTAAAATTGGAACCCCTGGAGCAGGCAGCTTTCACAGACCGCCGTTCCTCCGGAAGCTTTGACATTATCCTGGGCGCGTTCGCCTCCACAGCGGGAGACACCCAGACGGAAGTTGCGGTTATCATTGGCTTTGACGTATTCGGCTCCCAGTATGTGAACCAGGAAATGTCGGATCTGTGTGCGCAGGTACGGACCTGCGGTGACAAGGAAGAACGTACGAAACTGATTGAGCAGGTATTCCAGATCGAAATGGATGAGATGGCGCCGTTCTCCTACTTGTATTCCCCTTCCTATCTGTGCGCCAGCGCCGGCAATGTGTCCAACTACAATGTTTTCGCGGATGGTTCCGGTGAATACCGTTTCGTTCAGATGAAATAGGAGGGTTCCAAGTGTTAAAGAAAATTCTACGCCGGCTGGCGCTTACTCTGATCGTTCTTGTCGGTGTTACGATAATCGCGTTTGCGCTGGTACGGCTCGCCCCGGGCGATCCGGCCGTGCAGATGCTCCCGGCGACGGCGACACAGGAGCAGATCGATAATATGCGTACCCGTATGGGATTGGATCAATCCTATGTGGTCCAGTACTTTATGTACATAGGAAATCTGTTGAAGGGCGATCTGGGCTATTCCTTCCACTTTAATATGGACTGCGGCCCCCTGATCCTCTCCAGGCTGGTAAATACGGCGAAGATCACGGTGATCGGCGTAATCATCGCATTGATCATCTCGATTCCGCTGGGACTGGTGGCCGGAATCAAGAGAGGCTCCGCCCTGGATACCTGCGCCACTGCTTTTGCGCTCTGCGGCCAGGCTATGTCCCCGGTATGGCTGTGCCTGCTGATGATCCTGATCTTCAGCGTGGGCTTAAAATGGCTGCCGACACAGGGCGTGGGGAGCTGGAAAAATATGGTGATGCCCTCTCTGTGCGTGGGATTCGCGTTCTGCTCCCTGGTTACGAGAATGCTTCGTTCCAGCATGATCGACGTACTCCAGGAAGAGTACATAACGGCCACCCGTGCCCGCGGGGTCAGCAAATTTCAGGTCTATGTCAAATACGCATTTAAAAATGCGATCCTTCCGATCGTAACCATATCGGGCGCGCAGCTGGGCATCCTGCTCTGCGGCTCCATGGTAATCGAACAGATCTTCAACTGGCCGGGTCTTGGCCAGTTGACGGTCACTGCGATATCATCCCGTGATTTTCAGCTGGTGCAGTCGATTCTGCTGATTGTAGCTGTGATTATGGTAGTTTGTAATCTGATTGTCGACATTTTATATACGTTCATTGATAAACGTATTTCCTTTAACTGACAGGGGGGAGAAAAGAACATGAATCGAAAAGATTTTACGCGCCGGATGCGAAAGAGCAAGCTGTTTTTGATTGGGCTTGCAGGCATCCTGGTGATCGCTGCGGTCTGCTTTTTATCGCCCCTCTTCGTCCGGTTCGATCCTCTGAAAGCAGAGCTTTCGAACCGCCTGGCGGCTCCGGAAGGGATCTTTGGCGGACTGTCCAGACATATTTTTGGCTGTGACCCCATGGGACGGGACGTTCTGACCCGTCTGCTGCTGGGGGGCAGGACTTCGCTGCTGATTGCGTTCAGCGTGGTATTGATCACCACTATATTAGGACTGATTATCGGCCTGCTGGCCGGATATTACGGCGGTATCGCGGATCTGATCCTGATGAGGATCTGCGATATTATGATGGCGCTGCCCACCCTGCTCCTTGCGATCTGCGTGGTGGCCGTCATGGGTTCCAGCATCACGAACCTGGTGGTCGTATTATCCATCACCGGCTGGATCATGGTGGCGAGAGTGGTGCGGAGCACAGTGATGAGCATCCGCGACTGTGAGTATGTGAAAGCCGCCCGGGTACTGGGTATTCCGAATTCTAAAATCATATTAAAAGAAGTACTGCCAAATGTAATCTCTCCCGTCATCATCACTGCCACACAGGCATTCGGCGGCATGATCCTGACGGAAGCCAGCATGAGTTATCTGGGCCTGGGTGTTCCGGCCCCGTCCCCTTCCTGGGGAGCGATGATTTCGGACGGGCGTGAATATATCGCCACGGCCCCGTGGGTCGTTATCGTACCCGGTATCGCGCTGATGCTGACCGTACTGGCGTTTAACTTCTTGGGAGACGGTTTGAATGATATTCTTAATCCGAAGAACAAGGATTAAGGGGCTGATAATTCCACTATAGAAAGTGAGTTTAAGTTATGGAAGAAATATTAAAAATTTCAAAATTAAGCGTGGAATATCGTTCCGGTGATACGGTGGCCAAAGCAGTGAATGGATTAAACATGACGCTCTATAAAGGGCAGGCCATGGGCCTGGTCGGGGAGAGCGGCGCCGGTAAGACGACTACGGCGCTGTCCGTCATGGGACTTCTGCCGGATAAGATCGGTTATGTCACCGGCGGAGACATCGAATACAAGGGACAGTCCCTGCTGAAAATGAAAGAAAAAGAGCTGAATACCATCCGAGGCGGCAAAATCTCCATGGTATTTGCCAACCCGCTGTCCTCCCTGAATCCTGTGTTCACGGTGGGGCATCAGATCACTATGGTATTGCGCCAGCACAGACATATGACGGAAAAAGAAGCCCATGCGGAGGCTGCAAAATTCCTGAAGATGGTGGGAATACCGGAATACCGTATGGAGGATTATCCCCATCAGTTCTCGGGGGGGATGCGCCAGAGGGTAGGTATCGCGGCGGCGCTGGTCTGCTCCCCGGAGATCCTGATCGCAGATGAGCCGACCACCGCATTAGATGTTACGATTCAGGCACAGATCCTGGAGCTTATGAAGGATCTGCAGAAGACCATGGACAGTTCCCTTCTTATGATTACCCACAATCTGGGAATCATCGCGGAATTGTGCCAGACCGTGGCGATCATGTACGGAGGCGAGATCGTGGAATACGGCTCGGTCAGGGAAGTGTTTGAAAATCCTATGCACTGGTATACGATCGGATTGTTAAACGCCGTACCCAAGCTGACCGGCAAACGGGAACGCCTGGCTTCGATACCCGGCAATGTGGCCAACGCGCAGATGCTGCCGGAGGGCTGTAAATTCCATCCCCGCTGCGGGTATTGTACAAAGACGTGCCGGACAAAGCAGCCGGAAATGATTTGTGTCAATGAAAATCATTATGTGCAGTGCTGGGAACGCGGAGGTAAGGCGGAAACAAAGCGGCCCGCAAAGGGAGGCAACCAATGACCGAGATAAAGAAAGAAAATATAATTCAGTCCGGGGCAACCGGACAGAGTACACAGAAACCGCTGCTGCGGGTCGAACATTTAAAAGAATATTTCAAGATTCCCGGGAAGGGCTATCTTCACGCGGTGGACGATATCACAATGGAGATCATGCCCAACGAGACCCTCGGCCTGGTTGGGGAGAGCGGCTGTGGGAAAAGCACGGTCGGCAATGTGCTGATGCGGCTGTTAAAGCCCACCGGCGGGAAAATTTTCTATGAAGACAAGGATGTGACGAAACCATCCAAAAAGGAAAACCTGGAGCTCACGAAAAAGACGCAGATGGTCTTTCAGGACCCGTACTCCTCCCTGAACCCCAGAAAACCCATCCGCAGTATCTTGTCTGAGCCCTTTAAAATCAATAAAACCGCGGAAGGCAGAGAGCTGGACGATAAGGTGCGCAAGCTGGCCGAACGTGTGGGACTGGAACCTTACGTACTGGATCAGTATCCCCATGAGCTGGACGGCGGAAAGCGGCAGATGGTGGGGATCGCCAGAGCGCTGGCTATGCAGCCGAAATTCATCGTCTGCGATGAACCGGTATCGGCCCTGGATGTATCGGTACAGGCGACGATTATCAACCTGTTGATTGATATGCAAAAGGAGATGGGACTTTCCTATCTGTTCATTTCCCATGACTTAAGCGTGGTGCGGCATATCTCCGACCGTGTGGCGGTCATGTATCTGGGACAGATCGTGGAAATCGCGCCGACCGACACGATATTTTCAAACACCCTGCATCCTTACTCGATCGCGCTGCTGTCGGCTGTGCCGAAGATCGATTTCGAAGAGCAGGAAAACCGGATCGTGCTGACCGGGGATGTTCCAAGCCCCATGAATCCGAAACCCGGATGCCGCTTCGCGCCCCGCTGCTGGATGGCTTGCGAGGAGTGTAAGAATAAGGATCAGGAACTGACACAAGTCGAACCCGGACACTTCGTAGCGTGCAGCCGATGGAAGGAATCCAGGGAGATGGAACTTAAACTGGAACGGGAACCTGCAAATGGAGGACAGAATGAACCGATTTTGTAAGTATGAAAACATAGATTTGTGGGATGAAGCGAAATGGCAGAGTAAGACCAGTTCGATCTATGAATTGGTTCGCTGGCTCACAAAGCAGGAGCATCCCTGTGTTCCCAACCGGGTAGAAACCATCGATGACAGCTTGTGGAGAGGATATGAGAATCCGAAGGATTACCACAGCAAGACCGGCAGTATGAATGTGCCGGCTGTGATTGAGAAGTGGAAGAACCTGGGCTTTCATTACGAGGACCGCGAGCTGGGGCATGTGCGCTGGATCGTAATGGCTGCGAAGGAAGCGCTTGAGAATCCGCAGAAAAAGCTTCCGGCGCTGATGGTTCTGGAGAAAACAGATTATACGAATCCGTACTGGGCTATGGAGATGCTGGAGCATTACCAGGCTTACAGCGAGATGGCCCGCCGGGAACAGATGATGCTGCTGTATGTGGCGATGGAACAGGTGGATGAGAACATGATGTATTCCAATATCCTTATGGAAGCCACCTCCATCTTTCCGGCGGACCCAAAGAGGCTGTACCTGGATCTTTCGCCCCTATACGGCAGCGGCCATAAGCTGTCGGACATCAAAGAATTCACGCTGAAGACACCCGGGGGAGAAAACGTGACGGACCCGGATTCCAAGGTGGAACATATGGGCTCTTTGGAGCTTCCGGTGTTGAATATCAGCGGTCTTTGGGCCAACAATAAAACCAATAACTTCTTCCAGATTACACAATGCGGAAACGCAACCTATAACAAAGAGCGGCTGCTCTACAGTGAGATGGGGAAAAAACTGGCAGAAGGAATGTATTTTGAATACATGTATGACCGGCTGGAGGATGACGGACTTCAGGAATATTTGGAAAAGAACGGTTTGATTTGTAAAAATCATGACCGGGCCGGAAGCCGGTGGACCTTCCTGGCGCCTGAATCAGCGGGAAAAGACGGAGAAAAGCTGCCGATGGTATGCATTTTCCAGGAAGTCAATTATTCGAATGATCATCTGATTCCGGCGGCACTGGGGATCTATCTGGAGTATGTGAAGCTGGCTGCGTTCGGCGAACTGTGCGTTCTGTTCTTCGCAGCGGAGCATCCGGATGATAATGATCTGCTGTGTGAGATGATAAAGGACGCGTCGGAGCTTTATCCGGTAGATCCGGACCGTGTCTATGTAACAGGGCATTCCCATAACGGACACTTTACCAGGGAATTCGCTTACCGGCATCCCGATGTGGTGGCGGCGGCAGCGCCGCTCGGTAACTTCCCGGGCCTGCCGAAACCGGAGGAGAGCGGCGAAGCAGTGCTGGTGCCGGATGAAAAGATAGAGGCTATGAGTAAGATCGATATGCCGCTTATCAATTTCAGCGGTTACAGCGAGTGCGGCTGCATGTATCCGTTAAATCAGGCGGCGGACCATCTGCTGCCCGGACAGGAATTTATGTGCCCGTTAAGCTTTGAGAGCCGGGCAGGAAGCTGGCAGAGACGGTTAAGGGCCTCCGGATGCCCGGTAAAAACATTGGATGAGATCGGAGCTACGGCGAAAAGTGAGGACTTTGTCACCAGGAAGCTGGGTATTCCCTGCGATAAGAGTGAGGTTTTGTTTATCGACGGATTTGAACACTATGTGGCGGATATCCGAAACACCGCGGGGAAATATCATCTTCGCATGGTAGGAATTGAGAATATGCCTCACATGCCGCTGCCTTCCATGGTTGGGCTGTCCTGGTCGTTTATGCGGCGCTTTGCAAGGAACCGGAAGACGCTGGAAGTCGTGGAGAGGTATTAAAAGCATAACAGGCATGAAGCGTATACAGGTTTCTCATAGGAATCGGAAATACAAAAAAGAAATCAAGGAGGTTATAAATAGATGGGAAAATATGAAAAAAACTGCATTCAAATGCTGCTGCGCGAAGACAGGCCCCGCCGTCCCGGACGCGCGGGAACCTGGATTCTCGGACAGGAATATCAGGGGCAGGAGTATTATAAGGACGCGCCGAACATGGTAGAGATCCTGATGATCACCGGGAATTATATGATGATGAATGGTTTTCCGGAAGGATTCGAAAAGAGAACCTATAATATGGGCGATCACAAGGGAGGCCCGTTCCCGAAATACAACAAGGGCTGTGATAAAACCATGATCTTCTCCGGCACCAATATGGAGGATCTGAATGACCTGGGCGCGCATGTGGAATTCCACCTGGGCGAAGGAGAAGACGAGACGGTATTTGAATTCGATTCTCCCCGCGCCGTATTCATTCCTCAAAATGTGCGCTACGGCCCGATCTACATTACGAATTTCCACAAGGATGTAATGGTCACCAACGTCTATACGGTAAACAGTAAGGCGGCGGCTGAGGTGGTCAACGACTTTGAGTTCGTGGGAGATGACGCGAAGATCAAAGCGGTGATCGGAGATGACATGGAAGCATATAAGAAATTTTACGGCAGTGATCCGGTAGACCCTATCGGCAACTTTGAGAAACAGCTTGCCTGAGACTCTCCGCCGGAATAAGACATAAAGGTAGAGCAAATGGAGGTACCGCAAACGATGAATTCAGCGGAAAATTATTGTATCAAGATGATATTAAAAAAGGACCGGGAGCCGATCCGGGGGAAATCTCCCGTCTATATGTTTGGAAAGGAACTTCTGGATGAAGCGGCTAACTGGGTTGAGATCATGACGGTTACGGATGATTTCATGATGATGGAGGGAACGTCCAAGGATGAAGAAAAGATCGTACACATCGGCCCCGACGGCCACAAAGGCGGACCTTATCCGAAATGGATCCATAATGCAGACAAAACGTTCTTCTTCTACGGCACCGACCCGGACCATCCGGAGGATCTGGGGGCCCATGTGGAATTCCATCTGGGTGAAGGGGAGGAGGAACAGATTCTGTCCTTCGAGGAGCCCAGAGCCGTCTTTGTTCCCAAGGGACTGCGTCATGGTCCTGTCTATGTGAATGGTTTCAGAAAAAATCTGATTATCTTCAGTGTCCTGGGCGCTCCGTCCCGGGAGGATGCCGGTATCGTTACAGACTTTGACTATGTGGCGGATGAAGCGAAATTAAGCCGGAAATAAGACATGAATATCGCAGTGAATGCGATACACTGGAGGTAAAGAATGAGTAGTGAACGAACAAAATCAGCTTCCGGCGGCCGTTCCAAAATATGGAACCGTGTGTATACCTGTGTCTTTATGGCCAACGCCATGTTGTTCCTGGGGATGCAGATGGTAAATACACTGGTTGCCAAATATGCGGATCATCTGGGCGCGACTGCGACGATTGTGGGCCTGGTGTCCAGTCTGTTTGCGCTGACCGCATTGATATTTAAGATCGTATCCGGTCCTTCCATCGATGCGTTTAACCGGAAATACATTCTAATGGGTGCGATCGCGGTGATCGCGGTTTCCTTTTTCGGTTTCAGCATCTCCGACAGCGTGCCCATGCTGATCGGGTTCCGGCTGCTTCAGGGCTGCGGCCAGGCCTTTACGGCTACCTGCTGTCTGGCGCTGGCGGCGGATTCCCTTCCGGCCGATAAATTCGGGATCGGGATCGGTACCTTTACGCTGGCCCAGGCCGCCTGCCAGGCGGTTGGTCCCACGATCGGGCTGTCACTGGCCCAGACCATCGGATATCAGCCCACATTTGTGATCGCCGGGTGCTGCACGATGTGCGGTGTACTGGTAGTGGCCCTGATCAAGAATCCCATACGGGAAAAGAAGAAATTCCAGGTATCGGTCAAGAACATTTTCGCCAGGGAAGCGGCTTTGCCGGCCGTCCTGCTGTTCTTTTTACAGATGACCTTCATCAACATCAATTCGTTTTTGGTTATTTTCGCAAATAACCGGGGAGTTATGAATATCGGGCTGTTCTATACGGTGTATGCGGTCTCCATGCTGTTCGCGCCAACCACGGTCGGAAAGCTTGCGGACCGGTTCGGCGCCGTGAAGGCGCTGATACCGGCCATGTGCCTGTTCGCCCTGTCATTTCTGATCATCAGCTTTTCCGGCAGCCTGCCGATGTTTTTGGCGGCGGCGGTGGTTTCTGCTTTCGGGTACGGCGCCGCCCAGCCGGCCGTCCAGACTTTGTGCATGAAATGCGTTCCGGAGTCCAGAAGGGGTTCTGCCAGCAGTACCAGCTATATCGGGCAGGATCTGGGGAACCTGGCCGGTCCGGTGCTGGCCGGTGCGATCGCAGAGCGGGCCGGGTATGCCGTCATGTGGCGCACCATGATTATCCCTGTTGCCGTTGCTATTGTTATCGTTATCGTATTTCATACGAAGATAACCGGCGTGGAAACTGCGTTTAAGGAGCGGGCGGCTTCCGGTGAGCGGTAGATGAAATGGACATGTCCCAAATCGAAATGGACATGTCCCCTTTTGTTATTTATCTAATTTTAAGTGCTTCCTCAGCTTACCCCAGACGGCAAACTGGAAGTATTCATAAGCCCGGTCATATACAAACAGGACAACCTGCCCGACGGCCAGCGCGATCCAGAGATAGGAGGAGGTATGCTCCTGCTGGAACAAAAGCCGGGGAAACAGAAACAGGATCGGAATATAAAGGATATTAAAGATCAGGTATTTCGCTGCCCAGAATAATGCTTTCCGGTTAAGCGCAGTCTTCGTCCTGCCTAACTGCCTCCAGACGCTCTCCACGATCAGGATGTAGAGGCCCATAGCGGCGAAGGTTATGCAGTGAAGCTTGTTCGGGGCGACCATGAAGCTTAACAGGATGGAGGCTCCATAGAACGCGGCGCCTAATCCCATCCCAAATTCACGGATGACAATGCCGACGAAAAAAGAGGCGGCTCCGAGTAAAAACAGGGTATTAAACTTCAAAATACCGCTCAGTATCATCAAAAGGATTGTAAGTGCCAGAGAAACGCCTGTGAAGGCCATCTGTCTTGCGTTTACATGCATGAACAAAGATCTCCTCCCATACATTCGCAGCAGCTGTCCGCGATCCATAAGTCGCAGCAGCAGTTCCCGGTCGTGGGCAGGCCGCCGCCGCGGCTGCCGTAACCGCCCTGCTGGTAGCGCTGGCTGTTCCATTGCAGCTGGTTTAACAGCTGGTTATACTGAGGATTGCCGGGTTCCATGTTGACCGCCTGGCGGGCATGATCCACGGCGACTACGTTATTGCCCACTCCGGCGTTGGCGGCGGCGCTGCAGTAATACCAGCGCGCGCTGCGGTTCTGGATTCTGGACAGCAGATTTAAGGCTTCCTGGTAATGGCCGGAGTTGACATAGTTGACAACCGCGTTTAGTTCCACATCATCCTGGGAACCGCCGTAGGCCTGCTGGCTTTGCTGCGGTCCTCCGTAACTGTTCGGGCCGCCGTAGCCGCCCTCCCGCTCTTTCATGATCTGGTCGTAGGCTTCCTGGACTTCTTTGAATTTTTCCTCCGCCAGGCCGGACAGGGGATTGCCTACATAGGAATCGGGATGGTACTTGCGAAGCAGCTCCCGGTAAGCTCGTTTGATTTCATCGTTGGAGGCGCTTCTGTTCACGCCCAGTACACTATAGGGATCCGTTATCATGGTTTTGTTCTCTTTCTTCCTTTCGCTTTTTCTGTATCTTGTTGTATTTCGCCCAGACGCCGGAATAGAGGATATTGCGCAGAATATCCGCATCCAGCAGACAGGGAAGTTTCTCAAATTCTGCGCTGCACTCGCCCATCATCATGAGCATCATCTGATAACACCGCTCTTCATAATCTTCCTGTTCACAGACAGACCGCAGAGGATTGTAGCGGTTTTCCTTCAGATCCTCCGGCAGATCCTCGTAGGCGTCCATGAGATAAATGAATTTGCCCAGGTAGAATCCCAGTCTTCGAAGAGTGGGTTCCCAATGATCCTTGCGATAGAGGAACAGTTCCTCCATCAGCCGCCCAAAACAGCCGGACACCAGGTCGATATCCGTGGCCCGCTCCGCCTCATACTGCTGAAGCTGTTTCAGGGAATTACGGATAGCATCGCTTTGGACAGGGTACTGCCGGATAATATTCCTGACTTTCCGGTTCAGCAGGGCGGACCCGGCCAGACCGGACAGGCTCTTATCATCCTTCCAGTCATCTTCAAAGTGATAGTAGGCCAGGATGACATTCATGGCGGCAGTGTATTCCGTGATCTCATTTTGAAGCATCTCATGCTTTTGCACGGGATGAACGATGCAATGATGTTTGGACAAAGCGGTGTCACTCTCATACAGAGAGGTTAACAGCACGATTGCAAACGTCATATCATAAGTCAGCGTCATCTGCCCGAGAAAACCATATTTCTCTTTTAACATCCGGCAAAGGCCGCAATAATATGCTTTATATTTATAATAATCCTTCACCTTAAGTTCCGGTTTATCTATCATTACATAACCAAACATGGCATCTTCTCCGCTGAATTCCTGATATGTGCATGATTATACTACATCTTGCCCGGGATTTCCAGGAGAAGTGGAAACAGTTCTAAAAACAGGCCGGATCTAAAGGATTACTTAACGGCCTGTTTTGTGTACCATTTTTATTTCTACAAGTGTCCGAAACAGTCCAAAGCGAAAAACTACAAGTAACAAAAAACACTGAATGTTTCCTTTTGAAACAGCGAAAATTAAGCTTCACGCATCCGTTTTTTAAACGCCTCTATAGAATCCGCTCTGGCCGCAAATTTCAACCAGCGCTTTAGTGTCTCAGGGTCCTTCTCCGATAAGATCATTTCTTTTAAATCTACTGGGACCTCTCCACATTCTCCCAGCAGATCAAGAATATCTTCCGCCTTACCCTCTGCTTTTCCTTCTTCGTAACGTTCCTGTCCTATGTCGGCCAAAACCTGTTCTTCATTATATTCCGTCAGGATTGAATTCATTACTTCCGCCCTCCTCGTCATCAGGAACTCTCTCAATATTCCTTCTTCAATACATTCGTCCACAGCCCGCTTAACCGCCTCCTCAAAATTCATCTCCCCGCGGTAGGACTTCACCTTTCCGACCAGGACCGCGTATTCTTTGAGGACAGGGCACCGCTCCATCAGCTGGCTGTTATGCCCGTTGTTGATATTAAGGATCTGAACCTGCAATTCCATTTTAGACTGCTCATTTCCATGTATAAATGCGTCGGACAGCTTCAGCCATTTTTCTTCCCCGATCTCCTGGTCACCGTTATAAAATACGATGTAAACCGGCGTAGGCAAGGACACCAGCTTTGTACCGTAGATATGCTTGCCGTGCAGGAGCCCCCGGAACATATCCGCGAAATAAAGCAGGCCCCGGACCGGAAGATTCGGATTCATTGTGCTTTGATGCTCGTACAGTGAGAGGATATCACGGATCAGATAGGCCACATCATTTTTCATTTTCATCCAGATGGCATCCTCCAGGGTCTTGATCTCCAGATCTTCCGTGTTCCTGTAAGCCGTATGGTTTAACGCGTTATACAGGTCCAGGCCGTAATTCTTTTCGGTGAACAAAAGGCGGAACAACCGGTCCTTATAGCCTTTGTTCGTCCCGATGTAATCGGTTGTTGTATTCATGTTTTTCCTCCTTGAAATGTATTCAGGGAAGAAACGGCCTCCTTATATCTGTAACTATTCGCTGCTTTTTTTTCATGGGAATTATATAAGAATATTATAAAGGATGTATTAGAATACTACAAGCAATGATGATATGGGATTTGGGATCTGATTCATATACCGTATATCTTCCGGCAGACGTACAACATGCGTGTTGCGGCGAAGTACAAAAGATTATTCAGAAGCTGCTTCTTCCTCAGATTTGTTTTTCTATTATATCATCCAAAAAACGCTATGTCAAAGAGGACTCTAATCTTTCACATATTGTTCGGAAATTCGTTCGCGAATTCTTAATGGAAGCTTCATTTTAAAACATCTATCAGAAATATTCTGCATGGATATTTAACAAAATGAGTTTATATTCACTTTTTTCCTGCGTCCGTTCCGTTAAAATGATTTTATAACAGAATCATTAGCATGAGCGCCATATGAATATGTGGAAGTATGAATATGCGGAAGTAAGAATACGTGGGAGGAAAAGATGAATTATCTGAAATGGAAAGAACCTTATCTGAATCTGATCTTTGCTTATGAAAAAGGCAAGGAGGTAACTCTGCTGTACGCAGGAATCAATGACCGGGAGCCGGACACGGATTATAAAGGCTGCCGTATCGTGGACGTATTGACACCGGGACTTCCCAACTATTCTTTCCGGGGAGCGAAGAATTATTACGATACCGGACAGCTGCCCCTTAGTTACCAGTCCCATGAAATCCTCGACAGGGACGGGGGAAAAGAAATACGGTTTGTACAAAAGCATCAGGATCTGACGGTAACGACCACCTTCACATTATATGAAGGCATACCGGTATTCCGGTGCAGCAGCGGGATCACGAATCATGGAACCCGGCCCCTGACGCTAGAGGGGATCAGTTCCCTGCAATATGGATTCCCAATAGGAAAAAATCATGAAAATGAGGTGGATCAGCTGCTCCTCTATGAACCTCATAATACCTGGTCGGAAGAATGCAGATGGGTAACCAGGAGTCTGCGAAGGGCGGGACTGGAGGCCTATGGGAATCTGAGCTACGACCGGATTCACATATCCAACAGCAGCGGCCTTTCCAGCGGAGAACACCTGCCGATGGGGGGCCTGACGTTTGCCGGGGGGAAGGAGTCGGCCGTATGGCAGATCGAATCCAACGGGGCCTGGGCGTGGGAGGCCGGGATCGCGGCCCAGGATTACCGGGGCCCACTCCTGGAAAATCCGTGTATGAATACTTTTTACCTGCAGTTGAGCGGACCGAGGCTGGAAGAAAATCATTGGAGAATCCGGCTGAATCCCGGTGAGTCCTTTCAAAGCGTCCCCGCGGCCATGGCCTTTGGAACACAGAGCGTGGAGGAAGCGCTGGCGCACCTGACAAATTACCGCCGCAGGATTCGCCGGCCCCATATAGATTATGAGCGGCTGCCGGTTATTTACAATGATTACATGAACGGCTTCATGGGGGACTCTACGGCGGAGAGGCTGTTTCCGCTGATCGAACAGGCGGCGGACGCGGGATGCGAAGTTTTCGTCATAGACTGCGGCTGGTATGACGCGGGCGACTGGCAGTATACCTTTGGCGAGTTCAAACCATCTAAGGAACGGTTTCCCAACGGACTGGAAGAGGTGGTTCAAAAAATCCGCCAATACCATATGATACCGGGAATCTGGCTGGAGCTGGAGGCGTTTGGCATAGACTGCCCCCTTGCGGATCAACTGCCAAAGGACTGGCTTTTTGAACGGGATGGAAATGCTGTGATCGATTCCGGCCGGTATCAGCTGGATTTTCGAAATGAACAGGTAAGAAAAAGAGCTGCGGACATTATCCGGGACATGGTGGAAACTTACGGATTCGGTTACATTAAGCTGGACTATAATATGTGCAGCGGACCGGGAACCGATTATCAGGCGTTCAGCCTGGGAGACGGGCTTCTGCGGCATAACCGGGCTTATCTCCAATGGCTGGATTCCGTCCGGGAGATGTACCCGGATCTGATTCTGGAGAACTGTGGCAGCGGGGGACTGAGAATGGATTATGCCATGCTGTCCCGCATGAGCATCCAGTCCTGCAGCGATCAGGAGGATTCCCGTAAGATGGCTGTCATCGCAGCCAACAGCGCGTCGGCGGTGACGCCGGAGCAGTGCGGAATCTGGTCCTATCCGGGGAAAGATTCGGATGCGGAGGATACGGTATTTAACATGATCAACAGCATGCTCTTCCGGGTACATATGGGCGGCAGGCTGGATCAGCTGGCCCCGGCATGCCGTCGGCTGGCGGCCGAGGCGGTCACGTGCTATAAAGGCTACCGGAAGGAAATAACGGGAGCGGTGCCCCGCTGGCCGCTGGGGCTGCATAAGTGGGACGCGCCCTGGCTGTGCTTCTGCCTGGAGGGAGCGAAGGCTTATTATATAGCGGTGTGGCGTTTAAACGGCACGGAAAAGGAGGCCGTCATTCCTTTGGACTTTGTGGAGGACCGGACCAAAGCACCCGAATTACGGTATCCTTCCTTTGCGGAGGATACCGTGAAGTGGGACCCGGCTGCGAAAGAGCTTGGGATCACACTGGAACGTCCTTACAGCGCCAGATTTCTGACTATGAAAAAATAAGAGATCCGTTCAGGCCTGCTTTCCGATTCGGATGGTGACCACCGTCCCGTGGGGTGATGCCTGCTCCACGGTCAGCGACTGTTCCTCCTTCAGCAGATAGTTTAACCGCCACCGAATGTTGGCCAGCCCGATGTGGCTGCCCCGGGAGGCCTCGTTCTCTTCCTGCCGGTCCGCTTCCAGACACAGCTGCCGGTACTGCTCCATATCAATGCCTACCCCGTTGTCTTCGATGCGGATCACAAGCTGGTCCGCATCTGTTTTTTCGTCCGGCTCCCGGCCCGTCTCAGGAGGAGCGTTTCGCAGGCAGAACGCTTCTTTATAAATCTTAATCCGAATGAAAGGCTCCTCCTCCCAGCCGGAGAGATCCTCCGACAAAAATCCATGCAGCAGCGCGTTTTCAACGATGGGCTGTATGATATGCTTGGGGATTTTAAAGTTCAGTACATCTTCCTTCACTTCCCAGAACACCCGGATCTGATCCGCATAGCGGCAGGACTGGATCGTCATGTACTGTTTGACCACATCGATTTCCTGTTCCACCGTGTCGAAGACGGAGATGTCATTGATCCGCAGGCTGTCCTTCAGAATCCGGATCAGCGCGTTATTCAGCACCACGATATCCCCGGTCCGCCCCTTCCGGGCCAGATAATTAATGGTATTCATGGTGTTATAGATAAAGTGAGGGTTGATCTGAGAGATCAGCAGGCCATACTTCATCTGCTGCTTCGTTTTTTCATTTTCCAGAAGCCTGCGGATATGTTTTTGCAGCTCCAGGGTCATCTGATTGAACGCGTGGCTCAGATCCTCGATCTCGTCGCCGGTACGGATATCCACCAGCGCTTCTTCGCCCCCCGGAACCTTTTTCATGTGCTGGGAGAGGACTTCCAGCGGTTCGATGATATTGCGGATCAGGGGATTCAGGATAAAGCTGGCCAGCAGGACAACCAACAGGACGGATACGATCAGAATGATAAAAATAGGGAAAAAGTTCCCAAGCAGTTCATGATAGGGCACAAACGCGATGAATTTCCAGCGGGTAACCTCGCTGATATGGGTGATATAGATTCCGCTTCCGCGGTTCAGGATAAAATCCTCCTGTAACCGGTATCTGGCGCTGTGATCTAACACCGGGGCATAATCAAAAGCGGTATCGCCGCCGCCGGAATAAAAGGGCTGGTTCCAGGCGTCCAGCCAGAGATAATGCCGGAAGGTCTTATCGGCAGTCTGGATCAGCTGGATCAGGCTGTCCGCCCGGAAGGTCAGAATAATCTTACCGTACAGCCCGGACATGGATTCCAGGGGAGCGCAGAACGTGAAGCGGTCCGGTCCGTCGGGGTAGAAGAACTTCAGATAATTCTCTTCCTCCTGTTTCCGATACCAGTCGGAGCTTAAGATGCGTTCCACATCGGAATCTTCGATAAATACGGAGCGGAACACCCTTCCGTCCTCCAGCAGCAGGACGATATCCTGTATGGAGGCGCTCATACCCGCCAGTTCCGTCAGCTGGTTAGAAATGAGGCTTTCATAGTAGGCCCGTTCTTCCTCCGCCCGCGTGAGGCCGTATTCCTGAATCAGCGAGAGCAGGCGCTTATCTGTAGTGATCCAGCCGGCATACTGTATTACGCTTTTGCAGCTGTCATTCATCTGGTCGACGATCTGGTCGGAGATGACGTTCATGTTATTGACGGAATTTTTGACATAATTCCAGGAGAAGAGGAAAATTAGCGGGATGCTGATGGTGAGAACGGCCAGAATCACCAGGATGCTGGTGCGGCGTTTCAGCTTCTGTCCGATTTTTGATCGTGTTTTCATTCCGCTCCTCCTTTCAGGGTATAGGAGAACTTGTTTTTATATTCGATGGGCTTGATTCCCTTCAGCTTATAGAACACCTGGCTAAAATACTGGGAGGAAGAATAACCGACCATCTCGGCCACACGGTAGATTTTCAGATCCTCTTTTTCCATTATTTTACAGGACTGTTCGATCCGGTATCTGGTAAGGTAATCCCATACGGTGAAGCCGGTGTCCTGTTTGAAGACCCGTCCCAGATGGGTGGTGCTTAAGCCCGCTTCATCTGCGATCTGTTGAACCGACAGATGCTCGTCGGCATAATAATCGGAAATGAACTGAATCGCTTTTTGGGTTTCCCGGGTCCTCTTATGCTTCTTCAAGCGGCAGATCTGTTCAAGCTGAGCCAGGACCCAGCTGTGAGCGGACCGGGCGTTGATAAGATCGCTGTCCTTTAAATCATCCGGTTCCACAGACATACTGTGGAAAATGCAGGAAAAATACACCTGTGTGTACTCCGACAGGCCCAGATAATTGTGCCGGGAAAGGATGGTCTGAAACAGATCCTCGGTGAAGGACAGCAGCTGATCCGGGTCCTCTTCCATCAGCGCGTTTAATTTTGTCTCCGTCAGACCGGTCCTGGTATTCGTGATGAACAGATCCGGGTCATCCAGGGACCGGACCTGCCGGTTTTCCAGAAAATACCGGGCCCGCAAGGTTTTCTGACGGCAGAAATAATCCCGGTGCAGCTTATCAAGCGGCTGCTCCTGAGGATGGTAGAAAAGCGAGAAGCTCTCCGCCATATGTTCGGTAAAATGCCGGTGCAGCGCCTGGGTAAAACGGTAGACGGACTGCTGAACCTGCGCCCCGGAATTGGTGGGCGGCACCTTGAGCAGCATGACCAGTTTATTATTGTAAGCCTGGAATACATAGAGATTCTCCCCGTGTGCATCCCGGAAGCTCTCACACAGGACCTGTGCGTCCGCCAATCGTTTGGTGATGGGGTACCGTTCCTGCAGGCCCTGATCCTCCACCCAGGGAAACAGGATATCCGGGGCAATGACCAGATAAGAATACGCGGACGGTAAGACGGACAGGACATCCTCCGGCATGGCGGCGTTGCTGTCCAGAAATGCGTGGTGCAGGCTCTTCTGGATATAGGTGTAATTAAGACGCAGATCCGACAGATATTTATCCCGTATATCGGTCAGTTTCGCGGACAGACTGTCCGAGGTGATCTCGTCCTTCATCAGATAATCTTCCACGCCCAGACGGAACGCCTGCTTCATATAATCGATTTCCGCGTAGGCGGTCAGCAGCAGAAACAGCATGCGGGGCTGCTTCCTGCGTATCTGCCGGATCAGTTCGATACCGTCCATGCCGGGCATGCTGATGTCCGTGATAATGATATCCAGCTTTTCCCGGTCGGCGATATGAAGCGCCTGCTTTCCATTGTGGGCCGCGCCCGCGATATGATACCCCAGGGCTTCCCAGTCCACCATTGATTTCAGATCTTCAATTGCCAGATATTCATCGTCCACTAACAAAACCTGCAGGCTGTCCATAACCGTCTCCCTCTTTTTCGGTGCATTTTATTAATTTGCAGCTTTCTCTTATAGTAGCACAGCCGGAATTTATGGTAAATATCCGAACCCGAACATGATGGGATAGTAAACAAAAAGGTCGGATATTTTATTATTTTACTTCGAATCCGTTGCTATACTTGGTTTACGAAAGTTGCATAAAGGAAGATGAAAAAGGGAGGGAAAGCAATGGAGGATAAAGCGGTCTTGTCGGTTTCGAATATAACGAAAAACTTCGGAATCGTCAAAGCCCTCAATCAGGTCAGCATTGATTTCCGGTCAGGTGAGATACACGGGCTGATCGGGGAAAACGGCTCCGGAAAATCAACGATGGCGTCTGTGATTACCGGCGTCTACAAGGCGGAGGAGGGAACCATGACCCTGAACGGGAAGCCGTATCAGCCGGAATCGGTGCTGGACGCCGCAAGGCAGGGGATCTGCATGATCGTCCAGGAGATGGGCACGATCGATGGAATCAGTGTGGCGGCCAACGTGTTCGCCGGAAAGGAAAATCTGTTCGCCCATATGGGAATCGTTAGGAAGAAGGAGATGATCCGGGCGGCGCAGAATATCCTGGATGAGATCGGGGCGTCGGATATCCGGGCGGAAAATCCAATCGACGGGGAGTCCTTCGAGAACCGGAAGATTGTGGAGATCGCCAGGGCAATGTATGAAGAGGTAAAGGTGATGATCGTGGATGAGACCACCACCGCCCTGTCCCAGAAGGGACGTGAGATCCTGTACCGGCTGATGAACCGGTTAAGGGATGAGGGCAAGACCATCATTTTCATCTCCCATGACCTGGATGAGCTGACGCAGCTCTGTGATTCCGTGACCATACTTCGGGACGGGAATTTTGTCCGGGATCTGAAAAAAGAGGAGATTACGCCGGATACCATGAGAAAGCTCATGGTGGGACGGGACGTGCAGGACGATTACTACCGGACGGACCAGCAAAGAGCCCTGACGGATCAGGTGGTGCTGGAGGTGGAGCATGTGAGCAGCAGCCTGCTGAAGGATATCAGCCTGAACCTAAAGAAAGGGGAGATACTGGGAATCGGCGGCCTGACGGACTGCGGCATGCACGAACTGGGGAAAGTTATCTTCGGCATCCAGCAGCCGAAGAAAGGAAATGTATACGCAGGGGAGAAACGGATCAGAATCCGCAATCCCAGAACCGCGATCCGGCAAAAGATCGGCTATGTGTCCAAGAACCGGGATCAGGAGTCGATCATGAAGCTGTCCAACATACGGGATAATATCTGCCTGCCGTCCTATGACAAGATTAAAAAAGGCTGTTATGTCTCGCCCAAAGCCGAAGAAGGGCTGGCCGGAAAGGAGAGCGGGAAGCTGAGTATCAAGATGAGTTCCCTGGACCAGCTGTGTATCCAGTTAAGCGGCGGCAACAAACAGAAAGTGGCGCTGGCCAAATGGCTGGGCAACGACTCGGATCTGCTGATCCTGGACTGCCCGACCAGGGGGATCGACGTAGGGGTCAAGGCGGCAATCTACCAGTTGATGAACCAGTATAAGCAGTCCGGAAAATCGATCCTGATGATATCCGAGGAACTGCAGGAATTAATCGGCATGAGCGACCGGATTCTGATCCTGAAGGATGGAGCGCTCTCGGGAACCTTTGACAGAAGCCCGGATCTTACGGAAAACGATCTGATACAATATATGATTTAACAGGAGGGATGGAAAGTGGCTCAGGTAAAAGCACCGGTCCTGGTGAAGCCAAAGAAAAAGCTTACGGACCGGATCAATATAAGGGACTTCATTCCGTTTATCGGGCTGATCCTGATTGTTCTGTTTTTTCAGATCATCAGCGAAGGTACCTTATTGTCTATTAAAAATATGAAATTGATTCTGAACCAGTCTTTTGCGCTGGTGATCGGAACCGTATCCTGCTCCTTCATTGTGGCGCAGGGGGACGTGGACTTTTCCATGGGTTCCATGGTCGGGATCACGGCGGTCTGCGCCGCGTGGACGGCTCAGGTAATGCCGGTCCTGGCGCTGCCGGTGGCTCTGGTGGTGGGGCTGGTATTTGGCATGATCAACGGTCTTTTGTATGTAAAATTCCATATTCCGTCGTTTGTGGTAACCTTAAGCACCCTGCTGGTTTTAAGGGGACTTACGATTTTTATCTCGGGAGGCGGATCGGTCAGCGTGCCGTTTTCCATGTACATTTATGATAATTCCGGGTTAAAATTAGTCGTAGTACTGGGTGTGATCGCAATCGCCTGCTTCGCCTTCAATTACACGAAGGTGGGAAAATTCTGTAAGGCGGTGGGCTCCGGTGCGGAAGCGGCGTTCCAGTCCGGGGTTCCGGTGAACAAGATGAGGATATTCGGCTACGCGCTGTCGGCCACCATGTGCGGGCTGTGCGGTTTCTTTAACATGGTCCGGGCCGGGTCCGCGGCTACGAATACGGGGAACCTGTTCGAGACGGACGTGCTGATCGCGCTGGTGCTGGGCGGAATGCCCCTGTCAGGGGGTGCTTCCTCCAAGATCCGATGTGCGGTGATCGGAAGTCTGATCCTGGCGGTGCTGGCCAACGGGCTGGTGTTCTGGAATATTAATGAGAAGCTTCAGCAGGGGATCAAGGGCGTGGTGTTCCTGGTGGCCGTATGGCTCACATTCGATAAGCGGAACGCGCAGGTTATCAAGTAAAAGCCTGGGCCTGGGGGGAGGGGCCGGTGGGAAACAGCGCGGGAGGCGGGGAGCCTGGCCGTCTGTGGGGAAAAACTTCGGAGCGGACTAAGAGCTATGGGCGGGGCAGGGAAAGAATCCCTTATTACATTTTTCTCCGCAAACTCGCTGTCGCTCGGACATGCTCCGAAAAACGGGAATTCTTTCCCTGCCCCGCCCATAGCTCTAAGCCCGCTCCTCAATGTTTTTCCCCACAGACGGCCAGGCTCCCCGCCTCCCGCGCTGTTTCCCACCTACACTGGTGCAGGCGGTGCCAGGCTGTGGATGTGTGACTGGTTTTAAATGGTGGGGTATATTGTGAAGGGACTAAAATTGATAAGAGGGATTCCAATGAAGAGGCTCTAGATTAAGAAATGGTGTTTGGAGGAAAGATGAGGATTGGAACTGGTAGAGCTTTGACTTAGAGGTTGTTTTACTAATTGTATATGGATAGTGCTTATTTTATGTGGATGATGATTCTTAGAGAAGGGAAGGTAGCGGTATGAAGAGGAAAAGGTTAGCGGCGGTTTTGATGGTTTTGGTTCTTGCGTTTACGATGGGGTTGGCGGGGTGCTCCGGTAAGAGTGCGGAGAAGGAAGCGAATTCGGATGGGCAGAGCGTGCAGGCGGCTTCGGAGGATGGGAAGCTTCCGGAGAAGTTTAAGATTGGCGTGGTGATCTGGTCTACCGTGGATGATCTGGGGAAGGCCAGCGCGGATATGCTGAATTATGCGTCGGATGTGCTGGGATGCGAGATGGTTTATAATACGGATATTTCGTCGCCGGAGACGCAGATTACGGCTACGGAGAATTTGATCGCGGCGGGGTGTGACGCGGTGGCTATCTGTAATTATAGTGATGATATTTTGCCTAAGATCGCCAGGATCTGCGAGGAGAATGAGGTGTATTTTACTCTGATCTGGAGGAGTATCGCGGATCCGGAGGTGAAGGAGATCGTGGAGAGCAGCGAATTTTATCTGGGGAATACCTGTGAGGATGAGGAAGAGATCGGGTACCGGATGGGGAAGACGCTGTATGATAAGGGAAGCCGTAATATCGGCGTTATTACGATGGAAAAAGGGGATACGACGGCGGATGCCAGGGACAGAGGTTTTGATAAGGCGTGCCAGGAGCTTGGGATGAACCGGATCAGCGAGGTTCGGAATAATACGTTGACGGCGGCGGAGACGACGAAGGCGGTGGAGAATTTTCTGGCATCATTTCCGGAACTGGACGGGATTTTTATTACCGGAGGCAGTAATACGATTCTGGAGGGCGTGATTCAGGCATTGGCCCTGCATAATAAGACGGGCGAGGTGAAGGTGGCCTGTGTGGACTTTATCTCGGACTTGGATAAGTATCTGGAAGACGGGGCGATTGATGCGATCTCGGGCGGACATTTTGTGGATCCTCTGTTCTCTTATATGCTGATGGTGAATAAGCTGGCGGGAACGCCTCTGTCGGATCAATGCGAGACGATGAACCTGAATTTTGTGAATCTGACTTCCCCGGAAGATGCGGTGAATTATTATCAATATGTGGAGGGCGAGAGCTTTCCTTATAATGAAGAGGAGATCCGGGATATGGTGAAGTATTTTAATCCGGATATGACGATCGATAAGTTAAAGGGGATCGCAGGAAGTTACAGCGTGGATGACGTGGTGGCCAGACATAGCGCACAGAACCAGGCGGATGCAGACGGCGGCGGTCAGTCAGGTACTGATGCCGGAGGCCAGGCGGATGCCGGGGCTGAGAGTGATGCGGAATAGGGCCGCGGATGGGGAGTGATCGTATGAAGAAGAAATTTAAACTGCAAAATTTGATCGTTCCAATTGCTATGCCATTGATTGTATTTCTCATATTCTTCGTGTGCCAGCCTGACCGGTTTGGAACACCGACCGGAATTATGATTATGTTACAGCAGTCGATTATCAACTCTGTGATCGGGTTTGGGCTTTGTTATAATCTGGTTATCGATACGTGGGATTTCAGTTCCGGGTCCCAGCTGGTTCTGGCCGGGCTGCTGGGGGCGTTCGCGGCCCAGTATTTCGGAATCGCGGGCCTGATCGTGGTTACGGTTCTGGTTTCGGTGCTGCTTGGGACGTTGACGGGAACGATCTATTCTGTGTTTAAGATTCCGTCGATTATCGTGACCATCGGCCTGATGCTGGTGTATGAGTCCGCAGGCACCCTGTTTAACGGGGGTGCCAGCATAACGATTCCGCCTGCCATCGGATTCCTCGGAAAGTCGCCGTATATCTTCGGCGTGGGGATTCTGGCGTATCTGCTGGCCTATGTATTGTATCATCACACAAAATTCGGATATAATGTGCGGGCGGTTGGAAACGGGGAAATGATAGCGAAAAGTATCGGGATTAAGACGATGAATGTCAGGTTTCTGTGCTTTGTGATCTGCGGGATTTTCGTGGGTATCGCCAGTATTCTTCAGGTCAGTTATGGCGGGGCGATCGCCCCTAAGGGCGGGATGGATACGATGTCTATGGTGTTCCCTCCGTTTATGGGCGTGTTTATCGGGCAGTATCTGGAGCGTTATTGTGATATTATGCTGGGCGTGTTTCTGGGTGTGTTCAGTATGACTATGATTAACTCAGGCCTGATCGCTATGGGTCTGCCGGGGACGCTGCAGCAGGTGGTGACCGGATTGTTTATGATCCTGTTCATGGCTGTCAGTATCAATAAAGACAAGTTGACCTTTCGAAAGAGGAAAGAGGCTGTATGATGGTGGTCGGGACTGCTTATTATCCGGAACATTGGCCCCGGGAACGCTGGGAGACTGACGCCGGGCTAATGGAGGAACTGGGCATTCAGGCTGTGCGGATGGGAGAGTTCGGCTGGTCTGTGATGGAGCCCGCTCCGGGGAAATATGATTTCAGCCTGTATGAGGAGGCGATGGAGGTATTGGGAAAGCACGGGATCAAAACGGTCCTGTGCACCCCTACCGCCACCCCGCCCCGCTGGGTGTGCGAACAGCTGCCGGATCTGTACCGGGTGGACCGGGACGGACATGTGCTGGGGTTCGGAAGCCGCAGGCATTATTGTTATAACCATCCTGAGTACCGGGAGTATTCCCGCAGGATGATTCAGGTGATGGCAGAGCATTTCCGGGGAAATCCTCTGGTATGTGGCTGGCAGATCGACAATGAACTGGGCTGCGAGGATGAGGTGCGCTGTTACTGCGGGAACTGCCGGGATGCGTTTGTCCTGTGGCTTAAGGATAAATATGGGGAGCTTGAGCACCTGAACCAAAGCTGGGGGACGGTTTTCTGGAGCCAGACCTATACGGACTGGGATCAGATCGTGCTGCCGGCCAGGACGGTGACGGACTCCTACAGCCGGCATACGCATAATCCGGGATTATTGTTGGATTACGCCAGGTTTTCATCGGATTCCCTGATCGGTTATGCCCGGATGGAGTGTGATACGCTTCGGGCCTGTACGGATGTGCCTGTCGTCCACAATATCGTATCGGAATATTGCGACAATTATAAGCTGGCCGAAATGCTGGATTACGCCGGGTATGACGCCTATCCCCGTTCGGAGTGGGACTGTAATTCCATGGCTAAGATCGGGTTTTATTATGAACTGACCAGAGGATATAAGCGCAAACCGTTCTGGATATTGGAACAGCAGAGCGGCCCTTGCGGGTGGAATATACTGGGAAATACGCCGGCCCCGGGACAGCTTCGGCTGTGGAGCCTGTGCGGAGCGGCCCATGGAGCTGCGAATCTGTTTTATTTCCGTTGGCGGAGCTGCCTGTTCGGCGCGGAACAGTACTGGTATGGGATATTGGATCATGACGGGGTGCCCAGACGGCGGTACCGGGAGATTCAGGAGACGGTCCGGGAACTTCATGAGCAGGAGCGGATTTTTCAGATGGAGACGGCGTATGAAGCGCTGGTCCTCTATGACTATGACAACAAATTTATCCATGAGTTCCAGAGACATCAGGAATCCTTTGATTATCGGGAACAGGTGACCGCCTGGTATGAGGGATTAGGGCGAAATGGCATCGCGGCCGCGGTGTCGGATGCGTCGGCCCCATTTTCTGAGTATCCGGTGGTTGTGGCGCCGTATCTGAGCCTGGCTTCGGAGGAATTCAGCGGGAAATGTGAAGCGTATGCGAAAAAAGGCGGTACGCTGGTCCTGACCATGCTGTGCGGGGAGAGAACCGGGGAGAACCGGATTACGGATCAGACTCTGCCGGGGGTGTTCCGGGAGATGGCCTCCGTGCAGGTGCAGGAGTTTGACACCCTATGTGGGGAAAGCGTTCCGATTCTTCTAAGAGAAGAGGAACGGGTATGGGAAGCCACAGACGATAACCAGACGGAACAGAGGCGCTCAGGTGAAGTGGGAAGAGCCGGGATGCGGTGCGAGGTATTGGAGCCGGAACTGGCGGAGAGCCTGTGTACGTATGGAGCCGGATATTTTGAGGGCAAAACAGCGGTGACCTGGAACCGTTTGGGCGAGGGCAATGTGATCTATGTCGGCTGTGACATGGAGAGTTATTCCGAGATCCTCAAAGTGATTCTGCGGATAGCAGGGGTTACTCCACGGAGGTTACCGCAGGATGTGGAATATATTCCGAAGCGGGGGGATCAGGGACTGTATGGGATTTTCCTGAACCATGGCGGGTCTGAGGCTATCGTTGAACTGGATGAGAGTTATGGGATGGAAGAGGAAGCTCGGAGGGATATTAAAATCCCTGGTTACGGGATGCAGATTGAGAAGATCAGGTCTGTGACGGTTTGAGTGAGATAAAGGAACAAGCTTAAAAGAAGGGGCTGTAGGTTAGTATTGATTTATAAGTTCCTTACAAAGAATATTAAGATCCTATGGAAATTAGAGCTTTTAGAATATGCTCATTCCATAGGGTCTTCCTGCTTTTTAGTGCTGCTTATATCACTCTGTCCGGATTGATCAGATTGGATTGGATATGACTTTGTTCCTTTCTTCATTCGAGAAATAACAGTCCGGTCCGGCATCGGTGATAACTTATTTGCCCGGGTAAAAGCGGCGGAGCTGTTCCACAGACAGATCCGGATACATGGAAATATCCTACAATCAAAATTCACTTTATTCACTTTGTTCACTTGACATGAGTGAATATTCAGCGCATAACAAGAACAATTATGAAAGATGAGGTGAATGTCATGCCCTATGAAACAGAACGAATGTCAGCTTCTAACGTTTCTTGCCGTAGGGCCCTTCTGCGATGACACCCTGTTCGTTAACCTAAAGTATTCTTGTGGATGTCAGCTGCTCAACGCCATAATCACGCAGCCTGAACATCTGAGGGTTACGGTTATCGAGCAACACATTCGGGCACAGGGAGTCGAGCATCTCAACGATAACGACGCTTCTTCATAGGATAGTTAAAGCAGTTAACAAAAGGCTGGAAGGGTATCGGAGAATCAAAGAATATGGAATTTGCTTTTATCGCAAAGAATGCAGTGTCATGTTAAATAAGAAAGATCCCAATAGTATCCGCCAGCCCCCCTAAGTTACAAAAAAGTGCATACTGGCGTCCCCACGTCATCCGGTTTATTATAAAAGAAAAAGGAACAGGGAGGAAATGTGGATAATGAACGCTAAGGCAAAAAAATATGTGGATATGTTCCGAAAAGTAAAGATAGCATCTGCCGCCACGGTAGACGAAGGAGGGCATCCCCAAACCCGGATCATCAATGTCATGATTGCCACGGATGACGGAATGTACATCGTTACTTCCAAGGGAAAGCCCTTTTATAAACAGCTGGTAAAGCGGGGAGAGGTGGCGCTGTCCGCCATGTGCCCGGACTGCCAGTCCCTTAAGTTCCTGGGAAAATGCAGGATCGTGGGAAAAGAATGGGTAGACCGTGTATTTGAGGAAAATCCCGGTATGAACGAGGTATATCCGGGTAAGAGCAGGTACATTCTGGACGCGTTCCACATCTATGAGGGACATGGGGAATGGTTTGATCTCCTGAATTATCCCATCTCCCGGGAGAGTTTTGCCTATGGAGGAGAAGAGGTTGAGCGCAATGGCTTCCGGATCAGTGATAAATGTACAGGCTGTGGAATTTGCGCCCGGGTGTGTCCGCAGAAAGCGGTCCGGGAGGGCAGTACATATGTTATCGAGGAAGAACACTGCCTCCAGTGCGGACTTTGCGCAGAGAAGTGTCCGGCGGACGCGGTCGTAAGGCTGCATCCCTGACAGCTGGTACTTCCTCGGGTTTGGGTATGCCCGCTGCTTAAGGCAGGAATGCGTATCGGTGTCCCGGGATGCTCCGGACAGCCGGATTCATTTGTGTCTCCCGGGGAGCGCGGAGGGCTTGCGCTGGCACCCGCTAAGTGGAATCGAAAAGCCGGGTTCAGGAACCGAGCCTCTGAACCAGGAACACGTGATGTGTTCCCGGTTCAGAGGCTCTTGACCGTCGGACGTGAAGTCCGCCGGGCATCCTGAACCCGGCTTTCCGGTTCCACTAAGCGGGAGCTCAGCCGCCCTATGCGGTCCCCAGGAGACACAAATGAATCCGGCTGTCCGGAGCATCCCGGGACACCGATACGCATTCCTGCCTTAAGCAGCGGGCATACCCAAACCCGAGGAAGTACCTGACAGCTTAGCTAAGACAGGCGGCAGGAATCTGATTTCCTGCCGCCTGTCTTCTTAAAGTCTAAAGTTAATGATTTCGGTTACGTTCAAAGTTATTCCCTAAATGTTAAGGAATTTATTTGTACCGGAACTTATTTGTACTGTACGCCTGCGCGGAATACATGCTTCGCGCCGCCGCCATACATGATGCTCAGATCCTCAGCGGGATTTCCGTCAACCAGAATTACATCGGCGCACTTGCCAACCTTGATGCTGCCGGTGACATCATCGATCCGGCAAAGCTTAGCGCTGTTGATCGTTGCCTGCTTGAGAAGTTCCACATTGTCCCAGCCGTATACTTCTTTACGGATGCGGAATTCCGCGCCCGGCTCACGCAGGTAAGAGTTAATGCCGACATCGGTGCCCCATCCGATCAGGACATCGCCGCGCTCATACGCATGGCCGAGATGTTCTTTGATCTTACCGATCAGGCCGGATACCTTCGCTATGACACGTTTGCCATAATCGGAATTGGGATCGGTATGTTCGATCAAATCAACGGTAATGGAAAGGGTCGGTACGATACCGCAGTTCGGTTTGGAAGCCAGGATGTCAAGCGCCCGGTCATCAATGAAACTGGCGTGCTCAATGGTCTCAACGCCAAGCCGGACCGCCTGATAGATCGCATCCGTGCCATGGCAGTGGATCGCGCAATAGGATTCTTTTTGTTTTGCAACACTGGCTGCAGCGATAATCTCATCATCTTCAAATAACGGAAGTCCGGGATTGCTGCCCGCGCCCATCATAGAGCCGCTTCCGTATAATTTAATAAAATCAACGCCATGGGCAAAGTTTGTACGGCAGTATTTACGCATCTCAAGGGGACCGTCCACATTATACGGCATCATGTAGCCGAAATCCTGTTCCGGGAGGCTGCCTGCTTCTGTAGGGCACATGGTAATGCCGCTGCACAGAATTCTGGGGCCTACGAACATTCCGGCATTGATCGCGTCACGGGTAGCCACAACCGAATAGGCCTTATCCTCGCCGCAATCACGCAAGGTCGTATAACCGAGACCAAGTAATGTCTGCGCGTAATTCAAGGATTCAAACGCGCGGGTACAGTCACTGACAAAGCACCCCTCCGCGATGATATCACGGATCGATGTCAAATGAATATGCGCGTCGATCAATCCGGGCATAGCGGTCATTCCATTCGCGTCTATTTCTTCCTCGACACCTTCAAAAGCTGTGCCGCAGGGAGCAATCTCTGCAATTACACCATCTTTAAACAGAAGGTCGCCGGTCGATAAATCAGTTCCTTCCGTCAATTCTTTGATAAAGTTACAATTACGGATAGCTACAACACTCATATTTTTTTCCTCCTTAAAAATAGGGTTGTTAAAAGTTACGCAGTCTCAGCTTCCGCTGCCGCCTCTTTTTTAGCCATGCGGTACATGATGAAACCGGCTGCGGAGGCAAGAACCATCGCGCCAACCATGATTAAGAATACGTATATGTAACCGTCATTCCCTTTTCGGTCAAGCAGTCCGCCGATAACTCTGGGCAGCCACAAATCGGAGCTGTAACCAATAACGCAGGCCAGACCGATAATGGTCCCTATCAAGTGCATCGGAGTACGCTTAAGGCCGTAATATACGGTGGATTCCGAGCTGTTGTTCAAACGGAAAGCGAAAATAATCAGCAGGGCTGTGATCACGGCGGGTACGACCCACGCGTCGCTCTTAGGCAGGACAAAAACGAGAACCGCGGTAAAAACTGCCATACCTGCGGTAGCCACCCATACCAGTTTAGGTGTGGAACCGCCCAGGGCCTTATCACGCAAGGTACCGCCGAGAGGAGCGGCAACGACCTTAACACCATAACGGGTAATGACTCCGAAAGCGGAGGCCAGCGCTACAGGCAGCACATAAACACTATTCAGATACGGGCTTAAATAGGTTAAACAGCTGGAAGCCATATAGGAACCCATTACCATACAGGCGGCGAGCCAGGTGATGGGCTCTTTGAAACAATCAATGATCGACTTCAGTGTGAATTTTTCATTCTTTGCCTTTACAGCCTGAGGATTAAGGGCCGCGTATTTCTTATAATCATAAAAGAAAATCAAGCCGATACCGGTAAGGAAATAAACAGAAGACAGGACAACAATGACTACGCTGAAACCGGCTTTTGTACCGATGCTGTTGCCAAGAATCGCCGTCAAACCAAGCGTGAGGACCGTAGTCATAATTCCGTCGATGGTATTTGACGTACCGAACAAACGTCCCTGCTCCTCGTTGGTTCCCAACATAGCGATACACTTCGTATAAGAACTCCAGTGCATACTAATGGGAAATGCCAATATAGCGAAGATGACCGCCGCTACATTGTAACTTGGAAATGTTAATAACGAAAAACCGCACAATCCCGTAACAATACAGGAAGCGGACAGCAATACTTTCGGATTGATCAGGTCGCTTAGTAACCCGCCGAAGAAAAGCAGAGGAGTGCCGATCAAAGCATACGCCGCCAGCAGACCACCCATTTGTTCATTGGTATAACCAAAGGCAGATTGGAAAGGCACATAGAAAATGACACATAAATACAAGATGTTATACATGCCGCAACTTGCCGCCATGAAACTTAATGGCAAAAGTTTACCTTTTAATGCAGATTTGTTTCCCATTTTGAATCACCCCTTCATAATTTGTTTATCATTGCAGCTCAGATCTGTTCCTCCTGCACAGCGGCTGCGGATCATCGCATTCGAGTTATATTAAATGCGATTCATTAAATTAGATTTATAATAATTAAAAAATACTCGTTTTTTGTGTTTTTGTCAACTATTTTAGGATATTCAAGCAAAATAATGTAAAAATATACAAAAAACTGCCCCAAATGTACGGCACAGGCTCCAGGCAGCAGCCATATCGTACTTTTGGGACAGTCCCTTACGGAAATATTGTTTCAAGTGTCATTTCAAAATTATTTGAACGAGTCGGGTTTCTTATGTTCCAGTTCATATGTTTTAAACTGTTTTTTCACGGCGATAATGGCGATAACCGCGACTGCGATCAAGGGCGCGCCTACAACCAGCGACGCCGTCTGGATAACCTGAAGTCCTCCCACCACTGAAAGTCCAAAGGCCATCAGCATCAAAATCAGAGACCAGAGTACGCGGTGCCAGCGGGCCGGTTCCTCCGTGCTGGGCAGATTTTTGGTGCAGACGGACGCCAACATCATACTGGTGGAGTCGATGGTGGTGGCAAGGAAAAGGAACAATAGCACCACATACACAATCATCATGATATTGGCCATCGGGAGCGTTTCCAAAATGGCAACGATGGCTTTTTCCCGGCCTCCCTCCGCTAAGATACCCACAAGGTCAACTTTTCCGCTGCGCTGTAAAAACAGCGAGTAACCGCCAAAAAGCGCAAACGCGGACATACAGCCGACGCCGCCCCAAATGGCTTCACCGAAGACGACCTGACGGATGGTGCGTCCCCGGGAAATCCGCGCGGTAAATAAGGCCATTACCGGAATAAAAGTGAGCATCCAGGCCCAATAGAACACGGTCCAGTTTTGAGGGAACCCGCTTTGCGTAATGGGATCAGTACCCAGGAGCAGCATCCCCAGATTATCGAACATCAAACCGATGGAATTCAGTTCCAGATTCAAAATATCCAGAACCGGACTAACCAGCAAAATGACTGCTATAAACGCAAATAGCGTGTACATGTTAAAAGAGCTCAGCTTTTTAATACCTTTATCCATACCCATAAAGGTGGCGGAACCAAATACGACAAACCATGCCAGCAGGATACCTGCCGTGAGCCAGATATTAAGCTTGATTCCGGTCAGCTGGCAGATGATGGTCGCCACAATGGGTACCCCAAGCCCCAGGGAAGTTGCGTTGCCGCCCACCATACCGACGACCACAATGGTATCGACCAGTTTGCCGAGAAATCCGTTGGTATGCTTCCCAAATACCGGTTCACAGGATGTGCTGAGCCGCAGGGAAGGTTTCTTTTTGATAAACAGGGTCCAGGCCACCGCGATCGTCGCCGGGACATAACAGGCCCACCCCATAGGCCCCCACAGGAATTGACTGTACATATGGGCGAATTCATAGGCTTTGTCGCTCATGGCTTCCACGTGAAAAGGAGGTGCCGAAAGAAAATATAAAGGTTCCACAAAAGACTGTACGATCAGGCCGACACCGAGACCGGCAGTAAACATCATAGCGGCCCAGCTGGCTTCGGAATATTCCTTTTTTTCATCCCCCAGACGGATTCTGCCGAACCGGGAAGTACCGATCCATACGGCGGTGATACTGCAGACAACAAAAATCAGAAGGTATAACCAGCCAAATTGATAAGTCAGAAAAGTAAAAATTAAATTGACTGCCGACGCGGTAGCTTCCGGAATGATAATCATGCAGAGAATGGCTGCGATCAAAATCAAAACCGATGGAATAAATACTGCTTTGTACAAACTGTTATGTTTCATGTAATCGTTTTATCCCCCTTAGTGTGATGAACTAAATTTAATGAATCAAATTTAGTAATTATGTTTATGATGCACTAATTTTGAAAAAATTTCAATAACCAACTGTTGATTTATTGAAAGAAACAGTAGATAATATGCAATATAGTAAATCAAATTCAATGAATGTCAGGAGGATAAACTGTGAAACGCAAGGAACAGGCTGCTATCGCGAAAGAAAAGCTGCTTACCGCCGCGCAGAAGCTGATATCGGAAAAGGGGTATGATCATATATCCATCTCCGATATCACCAAAGCCAGCGGCATGTCGGCCGGAAATTTCTATCACTATTTCAAATCTAAAGAGGACCTGATTATAGCGGTAGAGCGGGATCTATATGACCGGAATCTTGAAAATGTACGCAAGATGCATGGGAAGGGCATACTGGATATGCTGACTTTCTATTTCTGTAATAGTACGGACTACACAGTGAACGTTTATGGCGTTAATTTTGCCCGCCAGTGGTTCATATATCACTTAAGCAACCCCACGACGCTGCATGACCCCTCAAACAAAGTGAATATCACGATTAAAGAGGTAAAGGAATGTCTGGAAAGCTGTCAGAAAAACGGGGAATTGCGAAGCGACGTGTGTCTGGACACACTGGCGGAAGATATTGTCTTATCCACTTGGGGCGCCCAGTTTTATGGGATATTGACCAACGGTGAGTTTGATCTTCTGGCGTGGAATGAACGCTATTGTAAGACGGTTCTGAAACAAATTCTGGAACCATACTACGCAGATAAGAAGTGAGGTTAACTTATGTATTATAAAAATGTTTGCGGCAGACAGATTTCCGCGCTTGGGTTTGGCCTGCTCCGTCTTCCGGCTTTGGAGGGAAACCCCGACTCCGTTGACCGTGAGCAGTCTCAAATGCTGATTGATCTGGCGATCCAAAACGGCGTAAACTATTTTGACACCGCGTATACATATCTGAACGGGGAGTCGGAGCGCGCGGCCGGCGACATTTTATCCGCATACCCACGGGAAAGCTACAACCTGGCCAGCAAGTTCTATGTGACGCGGGGACTGCCTATAGATGAAATGTTCGAGGAACAGCTTCGGCGCTGTAAAACGGAATATTTTGATTTTTATCTGCTGCACGGCGTACAGGAACAGTATCTAAGCGCCTATATGAGTCCGGAAAAGGATTATATCGGATATTTAAAGAAGCAGCAGAAGGCCGGCCGGATCCGCCATATTGGATTTTCTTCCCATATGGGCCCGGAAGCCTTAGAGCAGTTTTTGGATTGGTACGATGGGTTTGACATGGCCCTTATTCAGATGAATTATGTGGACTGGACCATGCTGCAGGCCAAGAAACAATATGAGATACTGACGGACCACGGGATTCCTGTCTGGGTCATGGAACCAATGAAGGGAGGCCGTTTGTCCACATTAGACAAGGAGTCCGCCTCCATTCTGAAAGAAGCCGTTCCCGGGCAGTCGGTCTCTTCCTGGGGGTTCCGTTTTCTGCAGGACCTGCCCAATGTGCACACGGTTTTAAGCGGTATGTCCACCCTGGAACAGGTGCAGGATAATCTGAAAACCTTTGAATACTGCAACCCGCTCAGCCAGGAAGAAAAGGCCGTGTTGGAAAAAGCAAAACAGGTATTTCTGTCCCATCTGGGGGTTCCGTGTTCTTCCTGCCGTTATTGCTGCGATACCTGTCCGGCCGGGCTTGATATCCCGCTGCTGATACGGGAGTATAACGAAAGGAATACAAGCGGAGAGACCTGGCGTGTGGGCGCGTTTCCCGATGCGAAAACTGCAGATGACTGCATACAGTGCGGGGTCTGTTCAGGCCGGTGCCCTCAGAAAATAGATATCCCTGCTGTGATGCGCGAACTGAAGGGCGTGAACTGAAAGAGGGAATTTTAAAATTGCGAATTGAAAAGCGCAAATTGAAAGGTGCGAATTGAAAGGTGCGAATTGAAAAACGTGAACTGAAATCCGGAACGGAAATCAAAACTGAAAAGAACTGAAAAGAACTGAAATGAAAGAACTAAAATCACCTGAAATTAAAAAGGTATTGACCCTCCACCAGCTGGAGGGTTTATTGTTTTTCATAGAATATGCAGCCATAGAATAATTTTGCCTTAGAAAAGTGCTGCTATAGAAAAATACGGTTATAAAAAAATTGCCTTAGAAGGTATAAAAGATTCAGCAAGGAGGGCACAGGAGAGAATGAAAAATGAGAATCTGTTGACGGAGGGGAACGTATTCCGGGTACTGCTGTCGTTTTCCGTACCATTTTTGATTGCAAACGTAATCCAGGCGCTGTATGGGGCTGTGGATCTGATGGTGATCGGCTGGTACTGTCCGCCGGAGAGTGTGGCTGCGGTGTCGACGGGCACGCAGGTAACGCAGATTATTACCAGTATGGTGTCAGGCCTGACGCTGGGCGGAACCATTCTGGTGGGAAAATATACCGGGATGAGGGATGAAAAAAGGACGGAGCGCACCATCGGGACTACGCTGTCGGTATTCGCCATCGTAGCGCTGGTTCTGACCCTGGTGATGCTGCTGCTTCGGGTACCGGTTCTGGAGGCCCTGAAAACGCCGGACGCTTCCTTTGATATGGCAAAACAGTATGTGACTATCTGTTTTTGCGGTATTTTCTTCATCTGCGGATATAATGCCATCAGCGCGATTCTGAGGGGATATGGGGACTCGAAACGGCCGATGTATTTCGCGGCCCTGTCCTGCGTGCTTAATATCATCGGGGATGTGGTGTTTGTTAAATATATGGGGATGGGGGTGGCGGGGACGGCTCTTGCCACGGTAGGCTCTCAGGCGGTCAGTATGGTCTGTTCGATCATTTACCTGAACCGCAGGAAGTTTATCTTTACCTTCCGGCTGAAGAACTTTAAGATCTATCCGGAACTGGCCAGGGAACTGGCTGTCGTGGGAATTCCCATCTCTTTTCAGGAATGTATGGTGAGGCTGTCGTTTCTGTACCTGACTTCGGTCACCAACCGGCTGGGGGTGAGCGCGGCGGCAGCAGTGGGCATCGCCAGTAAATATGACGTGTTCGCCATGCTTCCGGCCACCTCTCTGGCCAGCGCCCTGGCGGCGATCACAGCCCAGAATTACGGGGCCGGAAAATTAAAGCGGGCCGGACAGTCGCTGGCAGCGGGGATCGGCTTCGCGTTCCTGGCTTCTTCGCTCTTTTTCCTGTGGGCGCAGATATCCCCTCAGACCATGATCGGGGTCTTTAACTCGGACCCGGCAATCATTGAGGCGGGCATTCCTTTTTTCCGATCCTGCAGTTATGATTATCTGGCGGTTTCCTTTGTATTCTGCCTGAACGGGTATATGAACGGAAGATCAAAGACCGTGTTTACGATGGTCAGCTGTTGTTTTGGAGCGCTGGCCCTTAGGATGCCGCTGATCTGGCTGGCTTATACTTACTGCCCCGAGAACCTGGCGGTGATCGGCGCGATCGCGCCGGCGGTGTCGGGATTCATGGCGGCGTATACCATGGTGTTTGTTCTGAGACAGATTCAGAAAGATAAAAGGAGCCGGTTTTAGCGGCTCCTGGTAATCATTAATTCGATAATCATTCATTCATCTGATTAAAAACGTTATAGATAGCGTCATAATCTTTCTTATCCGTATCGGTCTGTTTGATATCTGTGTATTCCGACCAGTTTGAATCGCCGCGTCCGAGAATATTGTAAGTGACGGCGGTCCCGGTGGAAGAATCGCTGGCTGAGATGGAGGTCGTCCCGATGGTAACATAGCCCGCCGTATAGGTCTGGCGAAGAGAGTTGTAACGCAGGACTTTTACTTTATCCCCCGGTGCTTTGGCGGAAATGTCTTCGGTTGTCCAGTAGAACAGGTATCCGGTGCTGTATGCCTGCAAAGACCAGGTGCCCACATTTTGAAGCCCGGGATCAAAGCCCAGGTTTTTCAGCGCCGCCAGTACACTTTCATACGCTTTTCCTGTCTGGGAGGAAGAGTCGATATTTTTATTGCCCTTGATGTAAGACTGGATCAATGCATCCAGCTCCGGATTGTTGGCCATGGCATAAGCCAGGGCTCCGGACATATTAAAGTTATAGTTAACGTCATGCTTTTTACATGTGACCATGATGTCGCCGTCAGAAGCCCGGGTTACCTCGTAGACCCCGCCCTGGGCACATTTGTAATCGGACTTTTGGGCAAGCTCCTGCAGACCGGTCACATCCAGTTTTCCGCCCAGCTTATCATCGATCTCCACCAAAATAAGTTCTCGGCGGAGGCTGGCTTTATTGGCCTCGCAGGCCCGTTTGGCCGCCTTATCAATATATCCGGTCAGTGTCGGCACCAGCAATGCGATCAGGATTACGATAATCACCAGCACGACAATCATTTCGGTTAATGTGAAGCCGTCATTTTTTCTTTTCACGATCGTTGATTCCTTTATTTTTATTCATTTTATTACATACGAAACACCGGCGTGAAGTAAGGTACCGGTTTTTTCTGTGCGCAGGGCGCTGCCTGGTATCCGGAATACCGGAAGCCTTACGCTGATATTTAAATTATAATTCAGAATTGTACAAATTACCACGAAAAAATTGCTAATTGAGACAGAAACTACCGGAAAATTCATGTATTTGGCACGCCCGCCGTGGTAAAATAAAGATTATGGAAGCGGACTGTGTTTCATATGATGTTAGAAAGTGAGTATGTAACGATCGGTCAAAAAAAAGAAGATCGGGGAGGAGGCGGCTGCTTTGTATTTTTGGACACCATTGTCAAAGATGCCGGGGGATGTAAAAGGTGTTCCGATATTCAGCGCCACGCATCTGACCTGGCTTGCGATAGCCCTGCTTGGATGCTTGCTCGCGGTCTGGCTTTTCAGAAAGCAAAACGGCGGTCGCCGGGGAAAGATACTGCGGCTGCTGGCCTGGATTCTGGTTTTGGGCTGTATCTTTCGGATAGGGTTTCGCATCGCCTGCGGCGTGTTTTCTCCCCGTTGGGATCTGCCGCTGCATCTGTGCGATGTCATGATGTTTGTGGAGTTTTATGCCGTTTACAGCAAAAAAGAGTTCCCCCGGGAGCTTGTGTTCGCACTTGGCATGCCGGGTGCTTTGGCTGCGCTGATAACTCCGGGAGAGATTTATTATCCGTTCTGGAATATTTATTATCTGCTGTTTATTATGCTGCATGTTCTGCTGTTTTTGATCCCGGTATTGATGCTTGCCGACGGGTTTGTCCCGCGGGTCAGAAGGCTTCCGGGCTGTTTTGCCTTTCTGGCCGTGCTGGCGGCCGTGGATGCGGTGGTCAATCGGCAGTTAAAGAGTAACTATCTGTTTATCAGCGAGGCGGCGGAAGGGTCGATTCTGGATGTGATTCAGGAAATGTTCGGAGCCTGGTATCTGCCGGCCGCGGTAGGCATGGTATTGCTGATCTGGGGGATGTTGTATGGCGGGGTGTATTTGTGGCGGAGATGGGGGCGCAAGTAGAGGATTTTATTGCCGGCGTCCGGGGACAGGCACCTTGCGCCATTCGAATTCCGCCGTTTGGCTGTGCTGACGCAAGGAGCCAGTCCCCTCTCTGTCGGTACATAGCTTATTGTTTTTGAACTCATAACAGTACCTCCAGATATTTTTTCAATTCGTTTGCAACCTTAAATTGTTTTGCATATACAGATAAGAGATTTAAGTCCTTTTTATCATATACAGCATAATTCTTAATGGCACTAATGACTGTTTCATCATCGCAGCGATTACGGCACCTTAAGAAATCACAAATTGTTCTTTCCACATTATAGCATCTGACGATGTTTCCCAAGGGAGTGCTTTTTTCAATAATTCCAATATTATGCAGCTCTGGTTTTACATAAAAGCAGATGCATTCGCCTTTTAAAGAGTTTGGCAAAGCTGTATTACTTGGAACGGTCACTGTGTGTATAAAATGTGTTCTTTCTGATAATCCATTTAAAAACAGAGCAGTCTCATGTGAAAACACAATTTTGTCAGAACGAAGCATCATAGTATACATATCATCATGCACGGTATCCGGCAGGATATAACACCATGTCTGCATCGTTCCAAAAGACCTTCTTTTTCATAATTCGTTAGCAGCTGTTTCGAATATCCTAGCGAAAGCACTTGAGATGTGGTTATTATATGTTGTTATTCTTTTTAATTTCATTATAAATTGTCTGATTGATATTCATTGCTTACCTTCGCTGTTATCTTTAAATGGTATTTTACTATATTTTGGTAAATATTGATTGATGGTATTTGAATTCCCGTACAGTGTGGGTGGGGATTTCATTACGCTGGATTCGGGATTGTTCCGTTCATCACTTAAAAAAGTAAGAAAAGACACTTATTCTTAAATTTAATGCCTGTTACAGCGAAATGAGAAATGCTATCATTTTAAACAGAAAAGGACGAACAAAATGTAAAAAAATATTTAAAATGTCAAATGAAATAACAGGTGTGTTCCGGCCGGCGGCATTTGTTGTATTGATTATTGCGTTTTTGAAGAAGTGGTTCGTCATATTTCACAAAATATCCAAAGACATATAATGGGCGTCCTATTCAAGTGATAACAGAAAATGATGATCAAAAGGAGAAGGAATCTATGAAACGAATACTGGCCCTTATTCTAGTGGGAATTATGTTATTAACCCTGACTGCCTGCGGCAGGCAGGAGAAACCGGCTGATAATACAGCACAGCCTGCGGGCAACGCGGTCGCAGAGCAGGACAAAGGCGCAGCGGCTTCTGCACCCTCCGGGACGGAGACTGGTACAGCGGGAGCGGCTGTGGCAGAACATGTCAATCTGGCCCTGTCCTCAGACCCGGGCAGCCTGGCTCCCTGGGAACCCTCATCGGATGGAAGAAAAATGTATGCGGAAGTCTATGAAACCCTGTTTAACTATACCTCATTCGGCGGGGATTTCGTAGGTATTATCGGGAAGAGCTATGAACAACTGGATGATTTTACATACCGGGTTTACCTCTATGATTACGTGAAGGATTCCGGCGGCAGCTCCATCACCTCCGAAGATGTGGTGTGGAGCTACGAACAGTGTATCGCGGGAGGCGGCTATAATAACCGTGTCAAAGATATCGTGGACGTGGAAGCGGTGGATGACTACACACTAGATTTTACCTACGCGCAGGTTCTGGATTATGCATCCTTCTGCGAATCTATGATGATCTATATCGTAGATAAAGAGACCTATGGGAGCATCGGCGAAGAGGAGTACGCGCCGCATCCGGTCGCAACAGGACCTTATCTGGTGGATGAGTATACGACGGGTTCTTACTACAACCTGACTAAAAATGAGAACTACTGGCAGACAGAGGATAAGAGAAGCGTTATTCAGCAGCAGAACTGTAATTCCATTACTTATAAAGTGATTAATGAGACCGCACAGTTAGCGATCGCGCTGGAGACCGGCGAGGTGGACATGGTCGCGGGTATCGACTCAGATAATATCGGATATTTCTATGATACCGGCAGCCAGGCGGCACTTGATGGATGGTTCGTACAGTCCGAGCTGAGTGTTCCCTGTTATTCCCTGGTACTCAACTGCAGTGATAAGAGTGTGTTAAAAGAGCATAACCTACGGCTGGCAGTCCTGTATGCCATCGATAACGAAGCGCTTCTGGCTACAGCGGTCAATGGCGAGGGAAAAGTGGAATATACGGACGGCGGACAACAGTATTCCGGGTTTCAGCAGGCAATGGCGGATGCGGCGGCTGAAAACTGCTACGGCTGTGATCTGTCCAAATCCGCAGAATATTTGAAAGCAGCCGGATATGAATCCGGTGAGCTGAAAATATCCCTGATGTGTGCGAATTTCACCCAGAATGTGGCAGTGATTCTTCAGAGTCAGCTACTGGCGGCAGGAATCAACGCGGAAATCAAAGCCTACGAACCGGCGCTGTATGAGACCTATTGCACACAGGACGACCAGTGGGATATGGTTCTGGCCTTTAAAGGGAAGAGCTCCGGCCTGTTGACTGATTACTGGGCGCATTTCCTGGCCACCAACAGTTACGGCCAGGCCAACATGATCCATGATGAGAAGCTGGCATCCCTCTATGCAAACAGCCTGAGCCAGGATGCGACGGACGAGGATATTCTGGCCTGCCACAACTATTTTACGGAAATGGGATATTTCTACGGCCTGTTCAACAATCAGGAATATATCGTGGGCAAAGAGGGTGTCACCAATTTTGTGACTTCCGGGCAGTACGGCATTATACCGGGCGCGTGCACTTATTCATCGGTATTTAATCAATAAATAACAGCTGGAGTTTGAAAGAATAGAGCAGCGGCCGTACGATCACGACTGAAGGCAGAGGCAGCCATAGCCGGTGATCGGCGGCCGTTTGCTGTAAATGAGGTAAGATGCCATGATAAAATATGTGATAAAAAGGCTTCTGTGGATGATACCGCTCATCTTAAGTGTAACGGTGGTGATCTTTACGCTGATGTATTTCGTACCGGGCGATCCGGCCAGGATCGTGGCCAGTACGGATGCGGATGAGGAGGATGTGGAACTGATCCGGGAGAAGCTGGGACTGGACCAGCCCTATATTGTCCGTCTGAAGGATTATGTGGAGGATGTATTTTTCCATTTTGATTTTGGAACGTCGATTACGAACGGTTCCTCGATTCAGAGTTCTCTGATGGAGAGATTTCCAAGGACTCTGCTGCTGACGGTGAACAGTCTGGTGCTGACGATACTGATCGGGATTCCGCTGGGGATTATCGCGGCAGTGAACCCGAATACGTGGAAAGACCGGATCGCGATGTTTTTCTCGCTGGTGGCCGTATCGATACCGCCGTTCTGGCTGGCCCTGATGCTGGTCATTGTATTTGCGCTGAATCTGGGGTGGCTGCCTATGATGGGAATCGGGAGCTTCAAATATTATATTTTGCCGACTATTGCAAATTCGGTGATCGGGATCGCTATGCAGGCGAGACAGACCCGCTCTTCTATGCTGGAATCTTTGAATTCCGACTATATTGTGACCTGCCGGGCGAAAGGACTCTCCAGAAAAGGGATTATTTTCCGCCACGCGCTGCCCAATGCCAGTATACCTATTATTACGGAGATGTTTTTTACTTTGAGCGGGGGGATCGCGGGATCACTGATTATTGAAAATGTATTCAGTATACCGGGGATCGGAGTGTATCTGGTAAATGCCCTGAATAGCCGCGATTATCCGGTGGTGCAGGGAACGGTTATTTTTATTGCGATCTGGGTATGCTTGCTGAATCTGATTACAGATTTGGGATACGCTTTCGTGGATCCGCGCATCAGGGCTGGTTTCACGGGCAGCTCTAAGAAGCGGAGCAGGAACAAAAAGGAGGTGGCTGTATGAGTGCAGGAACTGCTGCCCTGACTTTGCCCAATGCAAAGCGTAAGAAAAAGGTGGGAAGCTTTGCCATCTTCTGGCGGAGATTCCGCAGACAAAAGATGGCTATGATCTGCCTGGTCATTCTGCTGGTCATCCTGCTTGCCTGTATTATGGCACCGCTGATTGCTCCATACGGATATGAGGTGATGGATACCTCCGCGATTAAACAGGGGCCGTCCCTGAAGCATCTGTTTGGTACGGATGCTATGGGCAGAGATATATTTTCCCGCTGTCTGTACGGCGGACGGTACTCGATCGCTATTGGTCTGCTCTCCACCGCCATCGCGCTGGTGGCCGGTGTCATAATTGGCGCTGTCGCTGCTTATTTCGGCGGGGTAGTGGATATGGTGATCACACGGGTCCTGGACCTGTTTTCCTCACTGCCCAGTATCCTCCTGTCACTGACGATCTCAGCGGTCCTGGGCGCAGGATTTACCAATCTGCTGATCGCGCTGGCTGTCAGTTCCATCGTGATATATGCCCGGGAGATCCGCGCGAAGATGCTGTCTATCCGGGAGATGGAGTATGTGGAGGCGGCGAAGGCTACGAACTGCAGTGTATTCCGGATTATGTTCTGCCACATTGTGCCGAACGCTATGACACCGGTGATCGTGGCGGCGACCATGGGAATCGCTTCCCAGATTCTGAACGCGGCGACGCTGGCCTATATCGGTCTCGGTGTACAGCCGCCCAGCCCTGAATGGGGAGCCATGCTGGCTGACGCCAAGACTTATATCCGACAATTCCCTTATATGCTGGTGGGGCCTGGGATGCTGATCGTTATCTGTGTGCTCTGCTTTAATATCATCGGTGACGGTATCCGGGATGCCATGGATCCGAAGCTGAAAAATTAACAGGAGGCCGGAGATGGAAGAATTAAAGCGATCAGAACAGCTAAACGTGAAAGATAATGTAAATACGAAAGTTAAATTAAAGGATCAGGATGCATTTTTAAAAATTAATCACCTAGTAGTGGAATATACGTCGGAAGGGGAAGTGATCCATGCGGTAAATGACGTATCCCTGTCCCTTCGGCGGGGGAAGACGCTGGGCCTGGTGGGAGAGACCGGGGCGGGAAAGACCACTATCGCCAAGGCAGTCATGCGGATTCTGCCGGAACGCTCTTCCAGGATACCCGGCGGAGAGATTGAGTTCAATGGGAGGGATATCTTATCCCTGAGTGAAAAGCAGATGCAAAAGATACGGGGAGAGCAGGTGTCCATGATTTTCCAGGATCCTATGACGGCTTTGGACCCAGTGAAAACCATGGGACAGCAGATCGCCGAGGTGGTGCGGCTGCACAACGATGTCAGTAAAAAAGAGGCGGCCGTCCGGGCGGAAGAAATGCTGGAATTAGTGGGGATTCCCGCCAGCCGTGCCGGGGAGTACCCGCATCAGTTTTCGGGAGGGATGAAACAGCGCGTTGTGATCGCGATCGCACTGGCCTGCCGTCCCAAGCTGTTGCTGGCCGACGAACCTACCACAGCCCTGGACGTGACCATCCAGGCGCAGGTCCTGCGCATGATCAATGATTTAAAGAGGAAGCTGAACACCTCTATGATTCTGATTACTCATGATCTGGGAGTGGTGGCGCAGAACTGTGATGACGTTTCGGTGATCTACGCCGGTGAGATCGTAGAAAGTGGTACGAAGGAGGATATCTTCGATCATCCCTCCCATCCGTATACGATCGGCCTGTTCGATGCACTTCCAAAGCTGGACAGCGGCGCCAGCCGCTTAAAACCCATTGTCGGACTGCCTCCGAACCCTACGGACCTGCCGACGGGCTGCCGGTTCCATCCCAGATGTCCTCTGGCCACAGAAGCCTGCGGGCAGGGAAAGGTTCCGATGAAGGAACTCACATCCGGGCATTTCTGCCGCTGTAACAAGAGAAAAGAATAGGAGGGAAGTCATATGTCAGCATTGCTGGAAACACAGAATTTAAAAAAGTATTTTAAAACTTCCCGGGGACTGCTGCATGCGGTGGATGATGTTACCTTTACGATACAAAAGGGTAAGACCATGGGAATCGTAGGGGAATCCGGCTGTGGAAAATCTACACTTGGACGGACGCTGATTCACCTGCTGGAGAGCACTGGGGGGCGCATCCGGTTTGAGGGGAGGGATATCACATCCGTCAGCCGCAGAGAATTAAAAAAGCTCCGGGAAGAGATGCAGATCATTTTCCAGGATCCGTTCTCATCCCTGAATCCCCGTTATACGGTGGAGAAAGCCATACAGGAGGCGCTTAGGCTGACCGGCCGATACAGCCCGTCCCAGATCCCGAAGGAAACCGACCGGTTAATGGAATTGGTGGGTATCGATCAGCGCTTGCGGACATCCTACCCCCATGAGTTGGACGGAGGACGGCGGCAGCGGGTCGTGATCGCACGGGCGCTGGCACCGAATCCCAAATTCATCGTATGTGACGAGCCGGTGAGCGCCCTGGATGTGTCCATACAGGCCCAGGTGCTGAACCTGCTGCAGGATCTGCAGGAGAACATGGGACTTACCTATCTGTTCATCACCCACGATCTGTCGGTGGTGAAGCATATTTCCGACGATATCTGCGTCATGTATCTGGGCCAGATGGTCGAGACCAGCCCCTCCGATGAGCTGTTCACCATGCCGCTGCACCCTTATACGAAAGCGTTGCTGTCCGCGATACCCACTATTGATATTCACACTCCGATGGAAAATATACCGTTGGAAGGCGAGCTGACTTCCCCGGTAGATCCCCAACCCGGCTGCAGGTTCGCGGCACGCTGCAAATACGTGTGTGAAGCCTGCGGCAAACCTCAGCAGTTGGAAGAATTAAGGCCCGGCCATTTTGTCAGCTGCTGCAGGGCCAAAGAACTAAACATGTGATTAGGGACATGTCCAAATCAGTTTGGGACATGTCCAATCTGAAATGGACATGTCCCAAAACGTTAAATTGTGAAAGAAGGGTAAAGTTATGAACGAGTTTGATTTCCTATCCCATGAGCAGCTCCGTGAACATCTGTATGTTGTACATGAAAGCTTTGAAAAGGGAAGCTGCTTCAATATATTTGTTGTGACAGGTGATGACAAGACCGCAGTGTTTGACGCGGGTTTTGGCGTAACGGGCGGGCTGCGACGTTACATCGAGACATGCATTACCGATAAAACCCCGATGGTCTGCTATACCACCCATGGAGACCTGGACCACATCGGCGGGGCAGCTTTATTTGATGAAGTCTATATGAATGAGCGTGAACTGCCGAAATTAGAATGGAATCTGAATGTAGAGCGGAGGTTCAGCGACCTGAAAATGTTCAGTCATAATAATCAGGAACTGATTGAATTCTGCCGGAAGCATTATGTCTGCAATGAACATCTGAAGACCAAAAACATAGAGGACGGCGACGAGATCGATCTGGGAAATATAAAGCTGGAGGCAATAAAACTCCCTGGCCATACCCCCGGTTCACTTGCCTATTACAACAGAACCGAAAACTACGCCATCATGGGAGATGCCATACTGCGGACCAGCAGTTGGCAGAGATGCCGTGACTTACAGGAATGCCTGGACTGCTACACCAGATTCATCGAAATGGTGCCGGAGGATATCATATTATACAGCAATCATGGCTATGAGACTCAGACGATCCGCGATTGTCTTGAATTAAAGCAGGCATTTGAGGAAATCCTGGCCGGAGACACGCAGGAGGATGAGCCTTTCCAACTGATCTTCGAATACATAGATCCCGAAGAATTGGAATATGATGTACGCCAACACAAGTGTGGTTCCTATAACGTTCCCTACGATTCCAAAGTTCTGCCTCAAAATCCCTGAAATTTTGCAAAAGCCTTACCTTTTAACGATCAAAACCATAACTTATTTCGAGAAAGAACCCAGAAAGGATGTCACATGATACTATGATAAATGATTTTACTTTCCTATCCCATGAAAAACTGAGGGACCGCCTATACCTGATCCGTGAATGTTACTTAAACCCGGAAAACATTTTTAACATTTACGTTGTCCCAGGAGCCGACAAGACGGGCATATTTGATACCGGCCTGGGAGTAACGTCCGGCCTGAGAAGCTACATAGAACGGAACATAACCGCCGGCCCCAAACCCATGCACGCATATATGACGCATGTGGACCTGGATCACTCCGGAGGCGCCATACTCTTCGACGAAGCCTGCATGAACGAACGGGAACTGCCCAAACTAGCCTGGAACCTGAATGTAAAGAGACGTCTAAGTGACCTGGGCGTATTCTGTAAAAACAACCGGGAAGTCTTACAATACTGTGAAGAACACTATCTGCACAACGAAGGCATAGCTTTCCAAAACATCGATGACGGGGATCTGATCGATCTTGGAGGAGTAAAATTCGAAGTTATCAAACTTCCGGGCCACACCCCAGGCTCTCTGGTCTACTATAACAGGGCTGAAAATTACGTACTGGGCGGTGACGCGATCCAGCTGCATAACACCTGCCAGCGCTGCCGGGATCTGAAAGAAAGCGTATTCTACTATGAAAGATTCATCAAGCGGATGCCGGAAGATGTAATCATCTACACCGGCCATGAGCGGTCTCACCTGACCCTCGCAGCAGCCCGCGACATCCGAAATGGAATGCAGGAAATCCTAGCAGGCCGTACTGAGGAAGACACCCCTTCAGGAATGCCATTCCCCTGCATCGATCCGGAAGAGCTAGATTATGACGTAAAAGAACACAAATGCGGCCAGGTAAGCGTCATATACGATGCCAATACTTTAAAATAAAATAATACCGGACAGGAGAAAAGCAAATTGAAAATGTTCTATGAATTGCCAATGGCAAACCTAAGCGACGAAGAAATGTTTGAAAAAATGAGAATCCGGGAGCTGGTAGAATACGACCGCTACTGCTGTGATTATAGCCACAAACAGGAAGAAAGACAACTTTGGCATGAGGACGGCCAACTGTTCACCACCTGGTTCAAGGGTCCGGTAAGCGAATACCTGGGGAATCCTACCATCATGCCCAAACCCTGGCCTCAGGGTGAACCTCATGAAATGCACGGCCACCGGATCAACAACACAGTAGTCTGGCTAAAGGGCACCCGTGCCATTGCCGAAGTCCTCTGCTTCCTGAACTTCCGCTCCAAACTGGGTGTAGAATGGATGGACTCCCAGTGCTGGTGCCGTATGCATTACCGTGTGGAAAAACGCGCGGGCCGGTGGGGTATACTCTACTTTGAAGGAATCTACGAAAAAGACCGCATGGATCCGGTATTCACAGACAGCACATTCCAAATCCCTAGAACAGAACTTACCAAATACCGCCCCATTAACTGGAACATGGCAATCAGACGCGATGCCTTTATGGGCGGCCTGAAAAATGCCGACCAGTGGGCGGGGGCTGACCACCCGGAGACATTGAAACGTCTCTATGATGAAAGCTCCCGCTGGCTGGCTGAAGAATAGGAATAAAAGTAACAGCAGCATAAAGAAAAATACAGCAGCGCAGTAAAACAGTAGCGTTTGAAGTTTGCACCCAGTCATGATATGATCGAAGAAGTAGATATAAGGGGGATGAACTATGTGCGGCACTATGACGACGAAGCTTAAGGTGGTAATCGCAGACGATGAGCAGCTCATCTGCAGTATGCTTGCCAAACTGATCAACTGGGATGAGCTGGGTCTCATGCTGGCCGGCCATGCCTGCGATGGCGGGGAGCTGCTGTCCATAATAGAGTCAGGACAGCCGGATATCGTAATCACGGACATCTGCATGCCGCTGATGGACGGCCTGGACGTGATCCGGGTGGCGAAGCAGCGTGGATACCCCTGCCGGTTTGTGGTGATCAGCGGATACCGTCAGTTTGATTATGCCTATAACGCGTTAAAATATGATGTGGCCGACTACCTCTTAAAGCCGATCGATGCAATAGAATTAAACAGCGCGCTGAAAAAAATATCCGAAGACCTTCGGGCAAACGGCGCGTCCTCCCAGGATGATACCGGGATGCTCCGCAGCTTTTTCATGAAAAAAGCGTTCTATGATACGGAAACTTCCGATTTATCCATGGAAAGCCTGAACGGCACTTACGGCCTGAACTTTCGGCCGGGTCTGTTCCGTTTCTTACTTGTAAAAATCGACTATACAGATGATATCAAGATAATCTATGAAAATCTGTCCTCCCTGCAAAAGAAGGTGGAAGAGACAATAGACAGAATCTTCGGACCTTTGTGCCACGATATTCTGTACGACCGGAAAACGGACCGGGTGGAAGTCCTGCTGAACTACGAGGAGGAAAAAGACAGGGAAATCCGGCAGAATATGCCGGCCCTCCTGCTACAGGCGAAAAATGTGACCGACCTCTTCTTGGGGCTGTACGTAACCGTGGGTATCGGGAATGAATATCCGGATCTGGCCGGAGCCATATGTTCCCGGGACGAAGCGCAGAAAGCAGTCTGGGCCCGCATGGTGCTGGGGTTTCAGAAGGTGATCTTTTTCGGCGAGACGAAGAACTCCTCCCAGTCTCTGTATGAGGATAAGATGAAAAAGCTGGCTGCTAAGATCCGGCAGTCTTTCGAGACGCTGAATGTTACGGAGTTCCGCCGCTGTACCGAGGAATTCTTCACATTGCCAAAACATATTCTGGGAGGAGCTATCGCCTATGAGGCTTTGAAAGATCTGAAAAATGCATTCTTCGATATTAATGAAAAATTGATCGATGCGTTTGCGGATGTGAATACCATGGCCAAGGAGACGACCTATGTGCTGATGATGGCTTATACGATGGATAAATACGCTGCGGCGTTTCAGGAGAAATTTTCGGGCATTATGGAGGATATCATGGAGCATACCCATACCCAGAATGCCCGGCCTATCCGGCAGGCCGTCACTTATATTGAAGAACATTATAAGGAGCATATTAGCCTGGAAATCGTGGCAAATGAAGTGACGTTAAGCCCGGTCTATTTTTCGGGGATGTTCAAGCGGGAAGTAGGGCAGAACTTCTCAGAATATGTCACGGACTATCGGATCAAGAAGGCAAAAGACCTGTTAAAGCGAAGTAATCTGAGCATATTGGAGATCTCAGACGCCGTTGGTTTTAAGGATCCGAAATATTTCAGCAAGATTTTTAAAAAAGCGGCCGGAATAACGCCGGCGGAGTACCGGAAAATCTACGGTTGAGGTGTTGCGTATGAAAAAATGGAGGATTCTTACCGAAGAACGTTTGGAGCATATTATCCAAGAACGGTTAACGCAGGCTTCCAGAGAGGCCGCCAGAAATTATGAGCGTGATATTTTGATGAAGCAGGCCAGTATTCAGACCCTTCAAAATCAGATTAATCCGCATTTTCTTTATAATGCCCTGGAGTGCATTCGGGGGCAGGCACTGATTGACGGTTCCGGGGACATTGCGGCCATCACTCAGGCCCTGTCACATTTTTTCCGTTACAGTATTAGCGGAAAGAGCGATCTGGTTACATTAAAGGATGAACTGGAAAATGTGAACAGTTATATTTCCATCCAGAAGTTCCGTTTCCGGGACCGCTTCCGTTACCAGATGATGATGGATGATGAGGATGAGCTCCTGCTGGACGCGGTGCTGCCAAAGCTTACGTTGCAGCCGGTGGTGGAGAACGCTATCATTCATGGATTCTCGCAGATGACCGCAGGCGGGGAATTGAAAATAAGGATCCTGAAGATAGACCGGCATGTCAGCGTGGTGGTATCGGATAATGGACGGGGTATGGACGCGGAAACACTGGAGAGGTTCACGGACAGTATTCGCGTGGATGATCTTCCGGCGGGGGAACGGGAACGGCGGACAGGCATCGGAATGCAGAACGTGGACCGAAGGATCAAGCTATATTTCGGAGAGGAATACGGACTGGGAATCAACAGCTGCCCAGGTATGGGAACCGATGTGGAGCTGTTTTTTCCTTTTTGCCTGTCGGTACAGAATCTATGAGAAGAGAATTGTTCCGTGCAAGGGGAATCGTATATATGTTGGACGGCAGACCGGTGCTGGATGGCTTGAACCTGAATGTGTTCCAAGGTGAGAGCTTGGGCATTTTCAGTGTCTCAAAGTCGGTCCGGAACGCGCTGGTACAGGTATTGGTGAATCGGGTTTCTCCGGTTTCCGGTATACTTTTTCTGAAGGGTGTTCCGCTTACCCGCAGTACGGAGGAGACAGAATCCATGTCTGTGATCCGGATACTGCCCAGAAGTTCCCTGGTCCAGGCGCGCACGGTATGGGAAAATATTCTGGTTATCCGCAGGCGGCGTCATTTTTCCTTTCTGATGAATCCGTTAATCATGAGAAAGCAGGCTCAGAGCCTGCTGGATGAATATGGGCTGCAGATCGATGCAGGATGTCTAGCGGGTGGGCTCACGCCGGCCCAGCACTATATGGTGGAGATCCTAAAGGCCTATGTGATGGGGGCGCAGATCATATTGATCGATGAGTTCCCGTTTAATTTTACTGCGGATGAGTATCGGAAGATCCGCCAGTTGATGAAGCAGATCCAGAACAATGGAATCTCTTTCCTGGTCATCAGCAGCCACATGGAGGCTATCAAGGCTACCACGGAACGGATCGCGTTTCTGACCCGGGGGAAAGTGCTCCGCATATTTTGCAATATCCCGGAGCAGCAGGAGGGGATCAACCGGATGGTCAGTGTGCTTCTGCCATCCACACCGGTGGAGAAGAGCCCGGCGGAGACCATGGAAAAAGAGATGTCCTGCCGAGTGAGTTTTGATACCTATACGGGAAAGCGCCTGGAGGTCGACCTGTATCGGGGAGATGTTACGGTAGTAATCGATCTATCCAGAACGTCCTTAAAAGCGCTGAGCGGGGACGGGGAGGTGGCCAACGGTTCTGTTTTCATGAATTTCGACAGAAACGTCTGTGATACCGGCAGCGCCGGTGATGTCATTCGCACCCGCCCGCATCCGCAGATACCGGCGCGCCGGCATCCACATGTCCTGGCCATGAGCTTTGGTGACCATGACCAGATGGCGGCAGGTCTCGCGCCGGTGGACAATCTGTGTATGGGCGTATATCGGCGCTTCTCTACACTGGGAGTGGTGAAACCGCGCCGGATGCGCAGTGTGAAACAGGAATTTTCCGAGTGGTATGAAAATGAATGGATTATGGAGCAACCGGACAGCACGGAACTGTCCAGACGTGCCAAAGCTGCGATTGCCATGTACAGGATGCTGCTACAGCGCCCCGATGTTCTGATCGGACGGATCGTCAGCACCAACAGGGATGTCTATACCTATCAGATCGTCCGGAAAGGGCTGCGGGATCTGGCAGCCGGCGGGACGTCGGTATGCCTGCTTCTGTCCGGGACGGAGCTGCTTCAGGATTTCGCGGACCGCTATATTATTATTACAGAAAATGGAGTTCATTATAATGTTCCCTATGAACAAACGGTCAATATGGACGGAGGGGTGTCATGAACGGCAGAGAAGGACATATAAAGATTTTATCAGGTAAGATTTTGCATAATCTCTATATATTCGGCTTATATGGCCTTGTCATGCTGATGTTTACCATACTGTCACCGGATTTCCTGGAGGTATACAGTCTCGGGAAAATCATCTGGCGTAATACGTATGTAGTGATCATGACCATCGGGCTTTCTTTTGTGATGGCAGGCGGATGGATCGATTTTTCAGCAGGATACCAGATTTCCCTGGTTTCGGTGCTGGCCGGGCGGCTGCTTGGCGCAGGAGTACATCCGGTCATTGTTATCCTTCTTAGTCTTTTTGCGGGACTTTTCTGCGGGCTACTGAATGGTTTTCTGACTGCGGTACTGGGGCTGGCGCCATTCGCTGCGACCTTTGCCACACAGGTGATTTTCAAAGGGATTTCCTATACCATATCATCCGGCAGCGTGTTCTCGAATCTGCCTGCTTCCTTCCGCGTGCTGACACAGACGAAGATACTGGGGATTCACACCGACATCTGGATCGCGGCCGTGTGCCTTATGGTTGCTGCATTTGTCTTTGCATTCACATATCTGGGCCGCTATATTAAAGCGATTGGGGAAAATGAGGAGGCGGTGTGGCAGTCGAATGTGAATGTGGCGTTGATAAAAATGGTCTGTTTTCTTATCAGCAGCTTTTTCTGCGCGCTGGCTGCGCTGATCATGATATCACAATATGGGAGAGCCACGTCCTATAATGGGGCCGGTATGGAAATTTTTGGCATTACTGCGGTATATTTAAGCGGAGCTGTGAACTCGGAAGCGTCAAAGACCGGCAGCGGCTATCACGCGTGGCGGCTGGTGATGGGGGTGCTGATTCTGGAAACCATCGAGACCGGGATGAAGTTGATGGGGTGGAACCAGTTTATCCAGTATATCGTAATGGGCGGGATTCTGGCCTGGGCTTTTATGAGATCCGGGTATTTTAGCAGAAATGTACGCAGGCAGTATGACGCGGGACATTCGCTGCTAGGGAAAGGCAGGAGAAAAGGAAAAAATTTTTATAAATTTTAGAGGTCCAGATTTTCCAGTATTGCAGATCCCCGGAGTAACTTTAACCGAGCCGCTTCTATTAGAATTTCTGATATTTACCTTTGCCCGTTGGATGGTGTGTCCGACGGGCATTTTAGGGAAATAAATGTAGCGGGAAGGAATGTAAGTTGAACAAAAGGATATCTTCCCTACAAATAAACCGCCAATATACCACAGCGCAAAACGCTTGTTTAAGCATCTGCATTTTGGTAGAATAATAACAGTAGATGGGAGTTGGAAAATGGTGGAAACTATTCAAACATATATATTAATGCATAGAGAAATTCCTGTAGCGGAAATCCGCCTGGACAGCGCCGCCGGCTCTGTTTCCGCTGTTGGGGAGGTATGGAATCCAGCCCATATTCCGGTGGGTATCCCTGTAAAAAGGGGGAGGATTGACCGCGCCGCGCTGAATGAATGGTGGAGGGGGCGGGCAATTCCCGCAAGCCGCGCCGGTCTGCGCCAGGCGCTGGAGGAACTGCACATCAGCTCCCCGCAGATGTTGTTGGAAAAATGTCTGGGCCTTTCCCTGTCGGATCAGTATTGGATCTGTCCAGCCGACAGAAAGGTTTCCTGGCATGAAGTAAACTTTTTTGAGAATCCTTTTTCAGAGGACGTGGGCAATATCCTCTTTGGGAATCCTTCCGGCGGCGGGGCGGTCAGCCTGATGTCGCCGGACAACACCTCGGATGGCTGGCTGAAGAAGAAATGGACGATTATTGACGGGAAACGCTGCCTGCTCAAAGGAGGTAGCGGCGCGACCCAGCAGGAACCGTACAACGAGGCGCTTGCAAGCAGAATCATGGAACGGCTGCACATCCCCCATGTCCCTTACACGCTGACTGTGCAGGAGGATTACCCTTACAGTGTGTGCGAGGATTTTATTACGCCGGACTCGGAGCTGGTAACGGCTTGGTATATTATGCAGACACAGCCAAAGCCCAACCATATTTCCGTGTACCAGCATTACCGGAACTGCTGTGAATCGCTTGGTATTCCCGGCGTCAGGGACAGCCTTGACCGTATGCTTGTTTTGGATTACCTGATTGTCAATGAGGACAGGCACCAGAACAATTTCGGGGCTGTCCGCAACGCCAGGACGTTAGAATGGATAGGGTGTGCGCCGATTTATGATAGCGGAACGTCCCTTTGGTTTGATAAGCCGCCGGCGATGATCAGCGCCGGGGCGAAGGCGCCCAGTAAGCCGTTTAAGACCACCCATGACGAGCAGATTAAACTGGTGTCTTCGTTTGAATGGCTTGACCTCACCGGGCTAGCAGGAATTGAGGAGGAACTGAGGGAACTGGTAAAAGGGTCCCTCTTTATCGACACAGCCCGGGCAGACGCCCTCTGTGCCGCCTTGCGGGGTCGTGTGGAGCGGCTCTCACAGGTGGTGGACAGTCGCCGGAGCTTCTATCCTGTGGATGATCGTATAGATGATGTGACGGAGGATGTGGCATATAGCGGGGAGACAGAGGAACGTTTTTGATACTAATAATACAGGGGAAAGTGTGTATACGGTGTCTGACATGAAAGAAGCATTCCGGAAAATGACTGTCAGGCGAGGAAATATTTTGCCGCCGGAAGTGATTTTTATCACTTCCGAGCGGTATTTTTGCGTATTACAGGAGGTTAGAAAAGTGGGGACGCAATATTGAGGATTTTGTATATTGGTTCGTGGGTGCCGGCGACTTGAATTTCTGATTTGGTTTTGGGATTTTGCCGGCGGAGTTTATCAGGCAAAATATGACATATCTTGACAGGGGTTTTTCCATGGCGTAGTCTTAGTTTAAGGATGCGTTTGCAATGGAAAGAGGAGAGGGGCAGGAGTATGCTTGATATCGTTGTAGTAGATGATGATATGATCGTTCGAAAGGGGATCATAAAATCCATTGATTGGGAAAAAATCGGATGTGAGATCGTCGGGGAAGCCTCTAACGGCAAAACCGGACTGGAGGTTATACGGGAAAAACACCCCCAGATCGCGGTTATCGATATCAAGATGCCGGTGATGGACGGCCTGGAGCTGGCCAGGATCTTAAGCGAGACCATGCCGGAGGTCCGGATCCTCATCTTAACCGGATACAGCGAGTTTGATTATGCCAGAGAAGCGCTGCGGCTGGGAGTGAAGAATTATTTGCTGAAACCGGTGAAGGCGGAAGAGATGATGGAAAATATCCTGGAGGTGAAGGAAAAGATTCAGGAGGAACAGGAAATCTTCCGGCAGATCGAGGAAAAGAACAAAATTATGGACGGTAGCATGGATATCATACGGACTTATTTTCTGCAGCAGGTTCTTGAGGGACAGATTCCCATAGATGATGAATTCTTTCTCAGGGCAGGAGAACTGAAACTGGACTTTAAAGGCCCGGCCTATCAGGTGATTGTGGTGGATATCGACGACTATTCGGCTATCGTCCCGTCCAACAGCAACGAGCAGCTGAAAAAAATGCATGAGAAGATAGGAGACCTGTTTGACCGGATCTTTTGGAATACATACAAAGCCAAGTCATTTTTTACCCACGATAACTATCTTTGCGGCATAGTAAACCGGGATATAACCGGGGGCCGGAACATTGTAGAAGACTGCCGCACGTTGCAGAAGAAAACGAAAGTCATGCTGAACACCTCCGTTACGGTTTCGATCGGAGACGTCCGGGAGAAGCTTGAACACGTCCCGGATTTCTTTACCAAAGCTATGACCGCCTTAAAGATGAAGAGCGGCCAGGGTCAGGGGACGATCATCGAATTTTCTGAAATCGAAGCCCCGGGGGAAAATATGAATATTGACCTGAAGGCGGAGGAACAGATGCTGCTGGACGGGATCAAAGGGCTGGATACAGATAAGACAGGGGAAGTGATTGATCAGATCTTTCAAAAGGTGCGGGAGCACAACGCCAACTATGAGCAATTGAAAAATCTGGCGGTCCGGCAGGTCATCGTGGCGCTGCTTTCCGTGGAAAATATGGGCGTGGATTTTCAGGACATCCTGGGTAAGAACGCCAGTATTCTGGACGAACTGAATCAGTGCCGTGTGATGAATGACATCCGGATCTGGCTGAAGGGCTTCATGGAAAAGCTGATTCAGCAGTTAAAATCCATGAACACCTATTCTTACAGCAGCGTGGTGGCCACAGCGATTCAATATGTGGCCGACCATTATCAGTCGGAGATCCGCGTGGAGCAGCTGGCGGACCTGGTCTATGTCACGCCCAATTATTTCAGCCGTGTTTTCTATCAGGAAACCGGAGTGCATTTCGCAGATTATCTGAACCAGTACCGGATCGGCAGGGCAAAGCTTCTGTTCAGGGAGAAGCATTTGAAAACCTATGAGATCGCCGAGCTGTGCGGTTATCAGAATTATAAATATTTCAGTTTCATTTTCAAGAAATATGAAAAATGTTCTCCACGCCAGTTCAGAGAAAATATGGAGCGTAACCTGCTATGAAACAGAAGAAACACAAAAAGAGAATGTTCAGCCTCAGCTATAAAGTGTTCTTAACCGCCGTAGCCATCTCGATTCTGCCTATGCTGATCGTGGGGACCATGCTGTTTACCCAGTCCGCCAATATCGTCAAGAAAAATGAGAGTGCGGCCAAGCTGAATACGTTGGCGCATATCGGCACGAATGTGGAGACAATCCTTCAATACGTGGATGATCTGTCTGTGCTTCTGATTCAGGACGATATTGTAAGGGATTGGCTGAAAACGGGGGAAGAACCGGACGATATCATGGATCTGAAGCGGATCGCGCTGCAGAAGAGACTGTCTTTTTGCGTGGGAAATAAGGACTACATCTCCGGAATATCCATTGAAAATCTGTGGGGAGAAACGGTATTCGTAGGAACGAACCGGGAAACACCCATGAAGGAGCAGATGAAAAAAGACGCGGATCAGCTAAAAGGACGGCTCACCTGGGTAACGGATATCGAACAATGGGACGGGCTGAACCAGAGCGAGAAGACCATTTCCATGGTCAGGTCCGTCAACGATATGAATTCCGGGAAAAAGCTGGCTACCATGCGGATCGAGATCCTGGTGCAGGAGCTGTCAAAATCCTTCGCGGACCAGATCGCCGATGAAAATAATGTCACGTACATGATCGATAAAGAGGGCGATATCATCGCATCGGAAGACATGAACATACTGGGAAGCAGGGCGCCCCGGGAGATCCTGGAGGAGATGAGCCGGGAGAGCGTCAGGACGGAGAAGACCGTGGGAGGACAGCCCTGCATGGTAACCTTGTATCAGGTTAATGACAGCCCATGGACGCTGGTCAACGTGGTTCCGGTCAAATATGTATTGAGCGACAGCGTGGTACTGAAGCGGATTCTTGCCGGCAGCCTTCTGATCAGCGTGATCCTGTGCGTCGGCTGCGCCTATCTGTTTTCCAGGATCTGTACGAAGCCCCTGGTGGAACTGACGGGCCGTCTGAAGGTCATGGACATGAAGCATATCGAGATGACGCCTTCGAACGATGAGGTGGGGGTTCTGGTAGATACCTACAACAATATGTCGGGCTACATCGATCAGCTGGCGGATGAGCTTGCACGGAAGAAAATAGAATTAAAAGAAGCGGAATTCGCCGCGCTTCAGGCTCAGATCAATCCCCATTCCCTATACAATAACCTGGATACGGCCTATTGGCTGAGCAGGCTTGAGGACGCGCCGAAGACCGGAGAGATCATCCTGGCGATGAGCAGGCTTTACCGATTAAGCCTGGGGAATGTCAACGAAATCGTGACCGTCGGGGAAGAACTGGAATATCTGGACAATTATCTGGTCATCCAGAAGATCCGGCTGGAAGATACGGTTCATTTCCAATTCGAAGTAGACGAGGAGGCCGTTGCGTGCCGGACGCTCCGGTTTATCCTGCAGCCGATTGTGGAAAATTCGATTCTGCACGGGATGATCCCAAAAGATGCGGAAGGGACGATCCGGATCCGTATCTACAGGGAAAATCAGGAACTGATTATAAAGGTAAGCGACGACGGCGTGGGGACGGACTGCGCCCGGTTAAATGAAATCCTTCTGGAAAAGGAGGATGATTCTGCAGGAAAATCCTGTTTTGCCATAAGAAACGTAAATAACCGGATTCAGCTCAGATTCGGGGAACGCTATGGGCTTTACTATGAGACGGATGAGAGGGGATGGACCACCGCCATAATCCAACAGCCTGAATTTCTGTAAAAGAGAACAGAAATTCAGGAGTTTTTATTGTTTTTTTGGTGTGAAGAAAAAGGAGATTTCCCTATAATTGAGACTATCAAAGAAACACGAGAACAAGTAAGAAATGGTGGAGGGAAAAGAAATGAAGAGAAAAGTGATTGCAGTTTTACTAACTCTGGTCATGGCGGTATCGATGACGGCCTGCGGCAGCGGATCAGGCACGCAGGAAGCGGCGCCCGCACCGTCTGCCCAGGATAATAAACAGGACGCGGATGGCGCGCAGGATGCGGCGGCGGAAACCAAGGAACCCGCAGAAAACCAGGCCGGTACCGGGAAGGACTGCTCCCTGTCCGTGATGGTAACCTGGAGTGATGACAATGATATTTCCGCCAAAACCGGGAATGAAATGCTTCAGAAGCTCCAGGAAACATATCCGGATCTGGAACTGAATGTGGAAGTGGTCGCCCATGATCTATACGAGGATAAGCTTAAGACGTTAATGGCCACCAACTCCCTGCCGGATGTGTTCCAGACGCTGCCGGGACTGATGCCTTCCATGTATGATAATGAGCAGATTCTGGATCTGGCGCCGGAAGTGGCCGCAGACGCGCAGTGGAGCGGCCGGATGGTGGAAGGGGCCTTCAATGATTATACCTTTGACGGTAAGATCCTGGGTGTTCCCCAGTCGATGATCGTATCCAGTATGATCGTCTATAACAAGGCCATATTCGAGGAATGCGGACTGAAGGAATTCCCAAAAACCGTAGAAGAATTAGAAAATGCGGTGACTCAGATAAAGAATAAAGGCTACATCCCTGTGGCCTGCGGCAATAAACAGGGTTACATGGTATCCAGCCAGGTTATGCCAAGCGTGCTGTTCCGGTATGTGGATCTGGACTGGTATGAAAGCCTGAAAGACGGAAAAGGTGCGAAATTCACCGACGACTGCATGGTACAGGCGATTACGGAGATGAAGAAATTAGCGGATATGGGTATGTTTAACGAGGATGTGAACAGTCAGGAAGAACTGCTTGCCAACTCCTATTATTACAGCGGTAAGGCGGCAATGCTGATGGGCGGATTCTGGATTTCCGGAAACGTGGTCAACAATGCTTCGGAAGATGTGCTCGCCAACTCTGAGGTAGCTATGTTCCCCGGAACCGCGGAGAAACCGGAAAACGCCAAATACATGTCCGGCGGACAGGGTTGGGGCGTGTCGGTGAGCAGCGCGTTAGAAGGAGAAGAGAAAGCGATCGCCCTGGATTTTGTAAAGAGTCTGTCGGATCCGGAGGTGCAGGCCCAGATCGCGGCGGGAGGTTCCATACCCTGTGCAGAGACGGCGGAATATGACAGTTCCGGACAGAGCGAGCTGGTGCAGCGGATGTTTGCCATGTTCGAAAATTACGAAGTAGTGCCGAATCCGGAGATACAATTTAACGCGACTTATGTATCCGCGGCGGAAGACGGCTATCAGGAACTGCTGATCGGCACATTAACGCCGGAACAGCTGGCGGAAAAGCTTCAGGCTGCCTATGAGGAAGGACAGCAGTAGAAGAAACGAAGTGAACCGAATATGCTATCGGGAGCAGGTGGTGAAAATCTGCCTGCTCTCTTTTTGCCCAAAAGGAGGAAAGAAATGCGAAAGAATCCGTTACAGCCGAAGGGGTGGAAGATCGGAACCGTACTGCTGCTGCCGGTGGGAGTATATATATTTATGGTGATTATCCCCATCTTTTTTGCGGCGTATTACAGTCTGTTTAAATGGTCCGGGGGGAAGAGCATGACGTTTCTCGGTATGCAGAATTATCTGGATATTCTCAGAGATGACACGTTCTGGCTTTCCTTCCGTAATACCGCGGTGTTTACCCTGCTCATGGTGGTGGGCCAGGTGGGGATCGCTTTTGTGTTTACCCTGTTCTTTACGATGAAGTGGATGAAATGGACGGAGTTTCACAGGAGAGTGATGTTTATCACGAATATCATCTCGGCGGTGGTGATCGGCCTGCTGTGGCAGATCATCTACAGTAACCAGGCGGGGATTCTGAATGAGTTCCTGCGCGCCATCGGCCGGGAGGACTGGATCCGGCCCTGGCTGGACGATCCGAAGATCGTACTGTTCAGCGTGGCGGTTCCGGTGATCTGGCAATTCGTGGGATACTATCTCGTGATCATGACCAGCGCCATCGCTTCGGTTCCGAAGGATATCCTGGAGATGGCGGAGGTAGACGGCGCCAGCGGCTGGAAGAGAAGCATCTATATCACGATCCCCATGATCTACGATACCCTTAAAGTATGTATCATGATCTGTATCGCCGGTTCCTTTAAGACCTTCGATCATATCTCCGTTATGACGGGCGGCGGGCCGGGGAATTCTTCCATGGTATTGTCCCTGTATAATTACGACGTCAGTTTTTCCATGATGAAGATGGGATACGGCTGCGCGCTGGCGGTTATGATCCTGGTGATCTCGCTGCTGCTGACGCTCGGAAGCAGGCTGCTGTTAGGAGGAAAACGCTATGAATAAAGTGATGAAGGCGGGAAATACCTGTTTCCATTTTCTCGTAAACCTGATGGTCATGCTGTTTTCCCTGAGCTGCATCCTGCCGATTCTCTGGATGATCAATTCTTCTCTGCGGGATAATAAGGATTTTATGCAAAGCGTCATTGGCCTGGCGGCAAAGCCGGCGTTTCACAATTATGTGGAGGCATTGCAGACCGGAGACTTGTGGCACTGTTTTCTGAATTCCGGTTATTTGAGTATTCTTACGGTGATCTTAACGATTGTGTTTTCCTTTACGGTAGGATTTATGGTTTCCCGCTACCGCTTTTTCGGTTCCCGTCTGATATACCTTCTGTTTATCTCGGGTATGGTGATACCGATTCTATCGCTGATGGTGCCTGTGTTTATTGAATTTAAAAAGCTGAACCTGTTAAACCATTGGTTTACGCTGCTGTTTCCCTATGTGTCTTTTGCCATGCCGCTGTCGGTGCTGCTGATGGAAAATTTTATTAAGACCATCCCCCGGGAGCTGGACGAGGCCGCGTATATGGAAGGCTGTAATTTTTTCCAGATGATGTGGAAGGTTATATTCCCTCTGTGCAAGCCGATCGTATCCGTTGTGGTTATTACTTCTTTTATCAGCGCGTGGAACGAGTATCCATTTTCCCTGATTCTGATCGGGGATGAAAAGCTAAGAACCATATCTATAGGAATCCGGTTCTTCGGGCAGGCCCATTCCTTTAATTATACCTTATATTTCGCGGCGCTGGTGATCAGTATCGCGCCGATCTTAATTCTTTACGCTATTTTTAGTAAGCATATTATGCAGGGTATGACGATGGGAGCCGTAAAGGGATGAGGAGGGAGCAACTTAAGATGTCGGGAAGCGTACACTGGCTATATGGCAGGAACGGAATGCATGGTTTTGATTCCGGCAGTTACCCGGTGATCGGAAAAGGGCAGGCGGGTCTGGATGCGTGGAGGGACGCGCTGGCGGCCGGCAACGGATGGACCGGATTGCTGGAAAGCTTTGATCCGCAGGAAGATGTCATTATCTATCAGAATACAGAGCTGGTGCTGGACACGAACCAGATCTACAGGGTGCCGGATTATTCGAAGATATTAGAACAGGAACGAAAGAACGCCGTACTGCGCAGCCAGGTCGGAATCTGGGCAAAAGAAGCGGCCAGGGAGAACCGGAGGGATTATGGGGTGAAGGATATGGTATCCGCGGATGAACGGCCATATCATCCCTCCGCCCAGCTTCGTATCCGCCGTTTAGGTCCTTGTACACAGACCGCCTATAACAGGTACGTGAATTATCAGACCGGAGAGATCGGCGGACAGTGGAAAGATGAGAATGGTCTGGAATGGAATACCCGCTCCTTTGCTTCCAGAGAGAACCGGCTGGTGATAACAGAACTTCTTGCCCCGGATTCCTGTATGGGGGCTTCTGAAGCGGATAAACTGGATCTTACGATCGGGCTGGATCACATTCTGGAGATGTCGGTTGAGCAGGAGGCGATGGCCGACTATGGCATCCCGGCGGCACCTGTTACCGCGGAAGGGGCAGAGGCCGGCGAAGAGATATGGCTGTGGCAGACCGGTAAATACCAGGAGTTTCCGATCGGAGGGGTCCGCACAAACCCGCCCTCCGAATATCATGACGGGGGCTGGGCCACTGCGGTTCGTATCTACACCGATGGGGAAATATATGTGGATAAGTTTGTAAGGGACATCCAGGTATGTGGAAAATTCACGCCGGACAGACAGGATGCGGTGGTCGGAGGATATGAATCACCGGTACTGCGGGTCAAAGGCGCGGGAATAGTTATATTGGCGGCCGGAATGGGGCGCTGCGCCCACGGGTTAAAAGACGGGAAGAGTGTGAAAGAAGTTCTGTTAGAAGAGTTAAAAGGACAGATCCGGGATAATACCCGTCCTTATGAAAAAAACAGGATATTTTCTTACGAGGATGCGCTCCTTAAGCACAGGAGCCTTCATGAGCCGGCATTCTCAAGAGTGAGTCTAAAGCTCTGCCATACGCGGGAGGAGAAAGCGGACCGGCGTCTGACCAACGAGGCGCTGATGGAAAAGCAGCGGCAGTCTCCCCGGATTAATAAAGCATATGCGGAGAGGCTGTTTGAGCATGGGCGGTTTGCCCTTCTGTGCTCCAGCGGTTACCATGCGCCCCGCATGTGCGGAATGTGGACGGGAAGCTGGATGCCTCTGTTCCACGGAGGATTTATCACCAACGCGAACCTGAATCTGCAGGTATCTTCCATGAATACCGGAAACCTTCCGGAGGCGTCTTGGGGTTACATTTATTTTCTGCTGCGTCAGCTTCCGGACTGGCAGTTAAATGCGGCCCGCATCTATGGTATGGTGAGCGCATTGCAGGCGCCCGTACATACCGCGGGTGACGGAAACGGCCAGGCCTATCACTCGCTGCCTGGTTATCCCCATGCCTACTGTAATGCGATTACGGACTGGATGATCATCCCTGTTTTTGAAACCTACCAGTGTTTTGGAAACAGAAAGATTCCATACGGTGAAAATCTGTCTATGAACCGGCTTGCCGGTATATGCGGATATTCAGAGGCTGACCAAAAGAGAATCCTGCGGGATGGTTTTGATTTGCAGGAGGACATTTTGGTCCCCCTCATCCGGGGATTGATGAACTTCTGGACCCAGTATGCGGATGACAGATATTATCTGGATGAGCAGGGTAAGATTCATCTGGACGACGGGACGAGGATCGGGGAGAGGGGGAACCATTACCTGCTCACTCCCGGATATTCGGCGGAAAACGCGCCCGGCGGCCTGGATTATAACGGGGTGTTGTCACTGGCAGCCAACACTGCCATGGATATCGCGGCTATGCAAGACTCCCTGTATATGGCGGAACAGATCAGCCGGCGGTCCCTGCGGCTGCCTTGGTGCTCTAAGTGGGATAAGCTGAGGGAAAGAATCCCGGAATATCTCTACACAGACGATGGAGCGGTAAAGGAATGGGCGCTGTCCGGATTCCTGGAAAATGACGACCACCGGCATATAAGCCACGCATACGGGGCGTGGCCCGCCCATGAGGCACAGAAGGACAGAAGATTAAGGGCTGGCATATACAAAGCGATACAAAACAGGACCAGACAAAACCGGTCGGACGACGCTATGGCCCATGGCCATCTGCATAAAGCGATGGCGGCTGCCAGGGTGAAATCCGCCCGGGATCTGGAGAAGGAGCTCTATGTGCTGACGGCAGGCGAGTATCAGTACACGTCTTTGATGACCTCCCACGACAGGGGACGGGGAAGCGCTTATTGCACCGATGCCGCTATAACCTATCCCGGGATTATCCTGGAGGCTCTGGTCTATTCCGGAGAGGAAGAGGTGGAGGTGCTGCCCGCGCTGCCGGATTCGTGGACGAAGGGGCAGTTGTGCGGGGTGAGAACCAGATGCCGCGCGGAAGTGGTATGCCTGTGCTGGGACCGTACGGTATCGGGAAAAAATAAGCCGGCGGTGTCACTGACGCTTATGCCGGAAGAGAGCAGAACTATATATCTGAGGTCGGGTCTTCCATGGGATTCCTGTACGGTTGATGGAAAACGGTACCTTGCGCCGGAGTGTATGAAGGCGGATCTTGTCCGGGATTCGGACATGGAGGATACAGATCCGGTTACAGCCGTGTCAGGCCCGGATAGAGAATCCGGTATCCGGCTGATGTTAATAAAAGGAAAGGAAATGAAAATCGGATTTTATACGGCCGGGTAAACCGGAAGAAGGGAGAGCATAAAGGCCGGATAAAAGGTTCTCCCATATCAATAGGGGCGGGATACCCGCGAATGGAGGTAAGTATGAAAGAGATTATAATAAATACGGATAAAAACAAGCCGGGCATCGGTAAGGTAAAGCACTATTGGAGCAACTGCGTCGGGGCGGGCAGGGCCTGTGAAGGACTCAGGGCGGACTGGAGGCGGCAGCTGCGGGAAGCGCGGGAGGCCTGCGGCTTCCGGTACATCCGGTTTCATGGCCTGCTCAGTGATGACATGGGAGTCTGCATACGGGAAAATGGCAGTCTGCGCTTTCACTGGCAGTATATTGACAGCTTGTTTGACTTCCTGCTAAGCATCGGCATGCGGCCTTTTGTGGAATTCGGATTCATGCCGTCTGCGCTGGCGTCGGGAGAGACCACTATGTTCTGGTGGAAAGGCAACGTAACGCCGCCGTCCGATTATGACGCCTGGGGTGAGCTGATTACCGCTCTTGTACTGCACTGGAAAGAGCGGTATGGGCTGGAGGAAATTCGGAAATGGTACTATGAGATCTGGAACGAACCGGATCTGTCCGTTTTCTGGGACGGGTCCAGATCGGAATATTTCCGGCTGTACGAGTCCGCGGTGAGGGCGGTCAAGGCCATCGACCCGAAGTTGAGGGTAGGCGGCCCGGCAACCAGCAATTTTGTGCCGGATGACAGATTCGCCGGAGAGCGGGAGGATCAGTCAAAACATAAAACCCATCTGGTGGAAGATCTGGAGTCATTGGAATGGAAGGGCGTATGGATTCAAGAATTCCTGGAATTCGCGGCGGACAGGAATCTGCCCGTGGACTTTGTATCCACGCATCCGTATCCCACAGATTTCGCGCTGGGAGGACAGAAAAGCCCGGATGGCGGGATGGCAGGCCGCACCCGGTATGTCAGAGCGCTGAGGGATGATATCGGCTGGCTGAAAGAAACCATTGCCAAAAGCCCTTTCCCGGATGTGGAGATTCACCTGACAGAATGGAGCAGCAGCCCCTGTTCGAGGGATTACAGCCATGATTTCCTGCCCGAAGCCTCTTATATCATCCGGTCGAATATCGAAAATATCGGACGGGTGGATTCTCTGTCCTACTGGGTGTTTACGGACATTTTCGAGGAAGAAGGCCCAGGCCCTCAGGATTTTCACGGGGGATTCGGCCTGATGAACCTTCAGGGAATCCGCAAACCCTCTTTCCATGCGTACCGCATGCTGCATGAGCTGGGAGATGAGATCGTGGATCAGGGAGAAGGATATCTCATAACCCGGAGAGCGGATCAGAAACTGCGCATATTAATATGGAATTATGATATGCGAAAGGATCGCCCGGTACCCATGTCCATGTACCCGGATTACCATACGGCGGAAGCCTTCCGGGATTCGGGGGAAGAGGCTTATATGAATCTGGAAATCAGCCATCTGGCGTCTGGGCAGGCTTTTGGCGTAGAGGTTCTGGACAAAGAACACGGATGCGCGGCTGCGGCCTGGGGAAAACTGGGATACCCGGCGAATATGAATCAGGAACAGATGAAGGTGATTAAGGCCGCTTCTGAAACCCGGAATTATGTCGTTCAGGCGCAAGAGAATGGTTCTTTAAAGCTGAATGTCAAATTGGGAGCATATGCGGTTCTGGCCGTCAGGGAATTATAAGATTCAGCGTTTAGAATCTATAGATCTCCTATTATACAAAGGGAGGAATCCGATTGTGTTTCCACAATTTTTTTATGATTGTAAAAGTAGACTCCTTTTTTGTTTTTTTCAATACTGTCAATTTAGTTTTTTGCTAAATTTTCTGCCCATATGATTGTTTAATATATATCTAATGTATATCATATGGGCAATGTCATTAAGTTAAGCTAAAAGGAGAATTAAAATACCTATGACAGATATTTTAATTCTCTTTTTTAATATATGGACATATAAAAAAACTTGACAATTGAGTAAAAAAATGCAGGCTTCGCACCTCGAAATATAAATTTTAAGGAGGTACCCGATGTGTAACCTGCAACAGTAATTACTCCATACAGTGCCTACACGTATCCGTCCTATTACATAGTATTTTTGCGTATGACTCTACGGAGCGTTTATTGCAATCAAATTTTGAATTACATATAATTGACAGGTAGGAGGTACAAAAATGAATAATATAAAAATCGGCAAATTGATTTATAACTTAAGAAAAGAAAAAAACTTAACGCAAGTCCAGTTAGCGGAACGAATGAATATAAGTGATAAAACCGTTAGTAAATGGGAAAGGGGTTTCGGGTGCCCGGAGGTATCATTGCTGCCCGAATTATCAACTATACTTGATGTGGATTTGGAGAACTTACTATCCGGAGAATTGGACAGAAACGAAATCTTAGGAGGCAGCATGAAAAATTTACAGTTTTATATTTGTCCTGCTTGTGGAAATATGGTTACCGCTATCACAGATACAAATATGTCCTGCTGCGGCAAAAAAATGAAAGCGCTGAAGCCGCAGAAGGCGAATGAGAATGAAAAGCTGACGGTGGAAACGGTCGAAAATGATTTTTATATCACTTCTGATCATCCAATGGAACGCGGACACTATATCGCATTCATCGCGTTGCTGACAGGCGACAGTATTCTGCTTAAAAAGCAATATCCGGAATGGGACTTACAAGTACGTATTCCTGTTCTCGCACACGGAAGACTGCTTTGGTACTGTAATAAACACGGTTTATTTTATATGGAGATATAATAGGTAACAGATGAAATATCGTCAAACACGAATTTAAAGGGTGAAACAAGAATTAACTATTACATTTTAGGAACAGGTTAAAATAAAAACTTGACTTAGAGCCAGCTCCAGGTGATATTGTTTATATTAAGAAAGAAAAATATACCAACCGGCAAAAAGATAAAAACAATACCACGATTCGGAGGGGATGGACTCTATGAATTACAGAAATCTGGGCAGTACGGGGCTTTCGGTCAGTGAAATAGGTCTGGGCTGCGAAGGCTTCGCGGGGCAGAACGGTGCGATGACGAAGACCCTAATAGACGCCGCCGAGGAACACGGAATCAACTACATTGACCTATACATACCGGACCCCGCTATCAGGGTTCTGATAGGAAAAGCCCTGCGGGGGAGAAGAGAAAAATTTCTGATACAGGCCCATCTGTGTACGGTTTGGAAAGACGGCCAGTACAAAAGGACCCGCAGGATCGAAGAGGTCAGGGAATCCTTCGAAGATCTGCTGGACAAGCTCGGAACAGACTACATCGATGTGGGAATGATTCACTATGTGGATTCACTGGAAGACTGGCGGGAAGTATCAGAAGGGCCGCTTATGCAGTACGCCATGGAATTAAAGGCCTCCGGCAGAATCCGCCACATCGGTTTGAGCAGCCATAATCCGAAGGCCGCTATGGCTGCCGTGGAGAGCGGACGGATCGAAGTCCTGATGTTCAGCGTGAACCCCTGCTATGATCTGCAGCCGGCGGGAGAGGAATGCGAGGCGCTCTGGGACGAAAAAAATTATGAAAAACCGCTGATCAATATGGATCAGGACCGGGAGGCGCTATACGAGACATGCAGCCGTCTCGGAGTGGGCATCACCGTGATGAAAGCCTTCGGCGGGGGAGATCTGCTGGATGGGTCCTTGTCACCTGCAGGGATGGCTTTAACACCCTGCCAGTGCCTGCACTATGCCCTGACACGGCCTGCCGTGGCCACGGTACTTACAGGGGCGCGCACCATAGAAGAACTGCTGGAGTGCACCGCCTATGAAACAGCGTCGGGAGATGAGCGGGATTATGCGTCCGCATTCGCCGCATTTCCCAAAATCAGCTGGCAGGGCCATTGTATGTACTGCGGCCACTGCGCGCCCTGCCCTCAGGGAATCGACGTAGCGTCTGTCACGAAGTTTCTGAATCTGGCCAAAGCACAGCAGCAGGTTCCCGAGACCGTGCGTGAACACTATGCGGTACTGCCTAAAAAGGCAGCGGCATGTGTGGAATGCGGCGCATGCGAAACGAGATGTCCGTTCGGTGTGGAAATCATTCAGAATATGAGGCAGGCCCGGGCGCTATTCGGCCGGTAAAAATGCGGGGTTCATTGCGGTAGGAGGTAAAAGCCATGACGATAGCTGAAGTGAGCAGGAAATATGAGATATCCGCCGATACGCTGCGTTACTATGAACGCATCGGCCTGATCCCGCCGGTTAACCGGACCGCAGGCGGCATCCGGAACTATACGGAAGCGGACTGCAGCTGGGTCGGATTTGCCAAATGCATGAGAGGCGCCGGTATCCAGGTGGAAGCCCTGATTGATTATGTAGCCTTGTTCCAAGAGGGGGAGAATTCAAGAGATGCCAGAAAACAGATTCTGATCGAGCAGCGGGATCAGCTGCAGAGCAGAATCCAGGAACTCCAGGAAACCCTGAGCCGTCTAAACGCGAAAATCGAAGGCTATGAAAACGGCCTGGCTCAGGTAGAAGAGAAGTTAAATAAGTAACATGAGACAGGTAAATAAATTGTAACTGCAAAAGGGCTGCGATAAAACGGTCTAAATGCGATGAGGGCTTGCGTCTCCACGTTTCTGAGACGCTAAGCCCTCTTTGCATTTAGGCTGTTTTTAACAGGCCCTTTCGATTAGCAACCCTTGTCTGATTTTGATAGTGGCAGCCTATACGGCTCTGCCGTCAGCGGTCTTGTTTGGCCTCCCGGTTCCAGGAAGCCAGGCCTCCATCTACGCTCAAAAGCTGTCCGTTTACATAGGAAGCCTTCTCAGAAGCCAGATATACCACCGCGTCGGCGATCTCTTCCGGTTTGCCCAGACGACCCATGGGATTATTGGCTTTAAAGGTTTCCACTACTTCCGGCGGGTTGCCGGTGAAGAACATCTCGGTCAGAGTGGCGCTGGGGCAGATTCCGTTTACCCGGATGCCCAGGTGTCCGTAATCCATGGCCATATTCTTGGTCAGGCTGACCACGGCGGCTTTTGCCATGGAGTAAGCGGTCATATTGTAAGCGCCGCCCAGTCCCGCCAGGGAAGCGATATTAACGATATTTCCCGCTCCCCGCTCCATCATCTCGGGCAGGAACGCCTTACACAGCAGGAATACTCCGCGCACGTCCACGTTAAATACTTTATCAAAGTCTTCGATGCTTGTATTATGTACCGCTCCGCCGATGAAGATCGCCGCGTTATTGACCAGGACGTCACAGCTGCCCAACGTCTTCTTCGCATATTCCGCCAAAGCTTTGGAACCATCTTCGGTGGCACTGTCCCCGTTCAGATAGAAGAGACGGTCGGATTTCAATTCCTCCATTAATCTTTCTGCGGGCTCTGCGTGGCGCGAGGTAAAGAGTACGCGATCGCCTTCGGCCAGAAACGCTTTGACCGTTGCCTTGCCGATGCCCTGGCTTCCTCCGGTTACTACTACATTTCTCATGATCTTTCTCCTTTCCGGTTGCTGCTATTTTCTGTAAAATCCTATCTATCATTTTACCACAGCTGAGGCCGGGGTAAAAGAATTTCAAGCATTTATTCGAAATCTTTGAACCGGCAAACGCGATCCCGGATTCTGGCGCCAAAAGAAAAACCCTCCACCCAATAAAGCAAAAAGGGCGGAGGGTTTCGGGGAGTGCGGGCAGCACTCTCTATATAGGATCTAACAATAGGAGGGTGAAGGCAATTTATTATTTTTTCAACTCCAGGACTTTTTTGGTCAGCGCAGGTACGACCTCAAAGAGATCTCCCACGATGCCGATGTCCGCGGCGTTAAAAATCGGTGCTTCCGGGTCCTTGTTGATGGCGATAATAAATTCGGAAGAATTCATTCCGGCCAGATGCTGAATGGCTCCGGAGATACCACAGGCGATGTATAGCTTCGGAGAAATGGTCTTGCCTGTCTGGCCGACCTGCTGCACATGGGGAATCCAGCCGGCGTCTACGGCGGCGCGGGATGCGCCTACCGCCCCGCCAAGGGCGTTGGCCAGTTCTTCGATCACTTTAAAGTTCTCCGGTTTTCCCAAACCTCTTCCGCCGGATACCACGATCTCGGCGTCTTCCAGCTGGAGGCCGCCTACCTGCTCTACTTTAATGAAATCCAGCAGTTTGGTAACGATGGTTTCCTCAGGCACATGAATATCTTCCACATTCACATGGCCTTTTCTGCCGATCTCAGGGATTCCCTTCTTAAATGCCCCGGGACGGATGGTTCCCATCTGGGGTCTGGTGCCGGCGCACAGGATGGTTGCCATCAGGTTGCCGCCGAAGGCCGGACGGGTATAAGCGACATTTCCCGACTCCTGATCGATATCAAGCCCGGTACAGTCAGCTGTCAGTCCGGTATGTACACGCACTGCGGTTCTGGAACCCAAGTCACGGCCGTTGTGGGTGGCTCCGATTAAAATGGCGGAAGGTTTATGTCTTTGGATCAGTTCCGTTAAAGCATGAGAATAAGTCTCAGTATTGAAGTGCCGGTACTGTTCCCCGGATACGACGTAGATCTCGTCCGCGCCATATTCTCCGGCGGCCTGAACGGCCTTGTCCGGGTTTTCACAGATTACCACGGCGCCTACTTTTTCCTGAAGCTTATCGGCCAGCTGTTTGGCCTGCCCCAGCAGTTCCATGCCTACGTTCTTCGGTTCATCTTCAAAGGTTTCCATAAATACCCATACATTTTTATATTCCGGAAAGCTCATACCAATTCTCCTTTCAGGATTTTCTTTTCCGTCAGGAAACCGGCCAGGGCTTCCACGGCTTCATTGCAGGTTAATCCTTCTAATTTTTTGCCTGATTTCTTAATCGTAGGCGTATAAGTTTTCTTAACCCGGGTAGGAGAACCTTTCAGGCCGATCTTTTCCCGGTCAATGCCGGGCATGTCATCCACATGGATTTCCGAGATGTCTATTTTGTTGGCGCGCATCTTGCTCTTCATGGTAGCGCTCCGGGGTTCGTTGATGTCTTTGCCCACGGTACACAGAGCGGGCAGCTTGGTGGAGAGTACCATCACGCCGTCATCGGTTTCCCGGTGCACGGTTACGGTATCCTCCTCCACTTCGATCTTAACGGCGTAGGTGAGCTGCGGGATTCCCAGATGTTCGCTCATGCTGGCGCCGGTCTGCCCGGTATCCCCGTCCATAGCCTGCATTCCGCAGATAATCAGATCATAATCACCGATGTGCCGGATGGAAGACGCCAGGATATAACTGGTTGCATAGGTGTCGGACCCGCCGAACGCCCGGTCGGTGATGAGAAACGCCCGGTCTGCGCCCAGGGAGAGACACTCTTTTAAGGCTTCTTTTGCAGCAGGCGGCCCCATACTGATGACGGTCACGGTCCCTCCGTGCTGTTCTTTTAACTGGACTGCCGCTTCCAGCGCATTTTTATCATAAGGATTCACAATGCTCGGTACGCCGGCGCGGATCAGTGTATTTGTCTCCGGATCAATCTTAATCTCAGAGGTATCCGGGATTTGTTTCATACATACGATGATATTCATATTCTGATAAATCTCCTTTCCTTAGTCGTTCTTTTTTTCAGGACATACAGGTATACCCGAAGGGTGTTTCTTTCGTCGTCCTTTTTTTCAGGACATACAGGTATACCCGAAGGGTGTTTCCTTAGTCGTTCTTTTTTTCAGGACATCAGCCCATCCGGTACTCGATCCCTCTTGTCCCGATCGGATATTCCCAATCCTTTACAATCTTCCCTTTGCTCAACACCCGGCAGGTGCCGCATTCCAGGCAGCCCAGATGGTCAAACAGCAGATGGTTTTCATCATCCAGCTTATACAGCCCGGCGGGACATGCCTTGATGACTTTTTGGATTTCCTCCATATCCGTGGACTCTTTATCTACCTCAATATGGCTGTTGATCTCATCCGTATGAAATTTATCCACACCCAACTTATCTTCTATGGTCATTTTCTATCTCTCCTTTTCGTTATTCTCCATCGGGATCAGCTGTTGTAATTCTCCAGCCCTTCGATCAGATCAGGCACGATTTTCTTGGAAATATCTTTCGCGCCGCTTCCGTCCACTACAAACAGATCCGCAAATAGCCGGTCCGCTTTTGCCGGGCAGTCCTGGTAAAGGCGCCGGTCCTCCATGACCTTCTCGTATCCGTCATAGAATTTCAAGTCTTTCATTACGAAACTGTCCTCAAGGGCCTGCTGATAGGACGCTAATGTGTCGGCTGAGAAATCCCCCTTTTCCTTTGCGGCAGCGGCTGTTTGAGCGGCCAGCCTGCCGGATTCGATCGCCAGATCCATTCCCCGGATCATGAATCCCAGGTTGATGACAAGGGAAGCGGCGTCGCCGGCTAACAATACTCCGTCCCTATACAGGGTGGGTACCATGGAGTAACCGCCCTCAGGAACCAGATGAGCCGAATATTCCACCAATTTTCCGCCTTCTATCAGGGGCTTTACGGCCGGATGATTTTTCAGGCGGTCCACCAGCTGGGGTATCGTGGTCTCCTTGCCGTCGATGTCTTCTATGGTAGTCAGGACACCAAGAGATACCGTGTCCTTATTTGTATATAGGAAACCATCTCCGATCCGCCCGTCGGTACAGTCGCCCTGGAAGATCCAGGCCAGTCCTTCTCCCGGGTTTAACTGAAAGCGTTGTTCGATGGTAGCGGCATCCAACTGAATAATTTCTTTGGCTCCCACGGCTGATTGGGAAGGAAGCAGTTCCTTTTTCATGCCGATTTTCTGGGCCAGCAGGGAATTGACTCCGTCAGCTAAGATGACCAGATCCGATTCCATCTCTTCGTCGCCGGCGATCACGCCGCAGACTCTTCCGTCGCGGACGATCAGGTCGTCAACGCGGATTCCATATATGTACATAGCTCCTTCTTCTTCCGCTTTTTCCGCCAGCCAGCGGTCAAAGCCAGCTCTTAATACGGAATAAGATTCACAGCCGGGTGTTCCTGTTTTGGCGCCGGCATATTCCAGCGTGACGGCACTGTCTTTTGTGAGCAGAGAAAACCGCTCCTTGCTGATTCTTCGCTCCACCGGAGCTTCCTTTGCAAATTCAGGAATAATTTTTTCAAGGCTGTGGCCATATAAACGGCCGCCGGTCATATTTTTTGATCCGCTGTAGTTGCCCCGTTCAATTACGAGAACCTCCATGCCTTCCTGCGCAAGGATATATGCCGCTGTCGAACCCGCCAAGCCGCCCCCTACGATAATCACGTCAAACTTATCTTCGCCCATGTGTGCACCTCTTTCTTCAAGATTTTAATATATTAAAAAGCAAATACAATGCCAACTGATCCAAAATAATCGGTTTTTCTGAGAAGTTTCTTTATTATTATTCTATTTTTTAATTCCGGCTCCGTGATTTTTTAAGTTGCGGTTGAACCTTAGAAAGAAGTCAACCTGTTTCAAATTGCACGGTGAAAGTTCACACATGATATTAAAATAAAGCCGAATAAGGTTTTCGAATGTATTAAAGTGTATTATGATGTATCAGAGTGTATCAAATTGTTATTTAATGTACAAATTGACCGCTAATTAAAAATTTCACAAAGCCGCTTAAAATGGTGGATTTATACTTGGCATCATATTTGCGTAATTAATATCTCAGAAATGGTAGAAAGGCCAAAAGCAGAAAGGAGATTTATGGATTTATGGACGTAATCACTTGCTACAAATTATCCCCTGACAATCAGGACATGCAGATTAATCCGGATTACACAGTATCCTTTGACAGGGCGGAATGGATTATCGGCGATTTTGATCTGGTGGCCATCGAGGCGGGCGCTCAGATTGCCGCTATGGCAGAAGCCTCCCACAAGGGGCTTTGTGTGGGGCCCACAGCCCTTTCCAATAAGAAAGCCAGAAAGAATGCGTTATCCAGGGGACTGGACAGCCTGACTGTAGTTATGGATGACTCCCTGTGGAATGCCGACACGAATCTGACGGCCTCCATACTCGCCGCCGCGGTGCGAAAGGACCAGGAGTGCAGGATCGTTATATGCGGGGAAGGCTCCGCGGATTTTTATTACCGGCAGACCGGAATGCAGCTTGGAGAGCTGCTGGGATGGCCGGCTATCAACGGCATCAGTAAAGTGCTGGAGATCGGGGAAGCTTCCGTTACCGCCCTTCGCACCACGGAGGACAGTGTCCAGAAAATCGTAATCCCGCTTCCTGCTGTTCTGAGCGTTACCGCGGATTACGCGCCGTCCCGGATACCCACGATGAAAGATATCCTTTCCGCAGGGAAAAAGCCGGTGGAAGAAGTTGCGCTTGAAGATCTGGGCAGCTTTGAATCGAAGGTTCAGATCGACAGTATCCTGGCTCCCAAATCCCGGGACCGTAAGGGTATTATCATCGACGCGGCTGTGGATGAAGCAGTTGACCTATTCGTGGAACATCTGGCTAAAGAAGGCTTAGTATAGGAGGGAGCAGGTATGGCAAAGAAAGTTTGGGTGTTTTCAGATAAGCCGGCTTTAATGCAGGATATTACCGCAGGGGTGAAAGAATGCGGGGAAGTCAGCGTCATAGCGGTGGGCGGCCGGGAGCTGACAGACGCCGCCGCAAAGGCCGGAGCGGACACCGTCTACTATCTGGGTGACACATCCGAAAGAATGGCGGAGAGTTATACGGACACCATCGCAAAATTAGTGGAAGACGAAAAACCGGAGGTAGTGCTGTTCGGCGCTACGCTGACCGGCCGGGCGATCGCGGGAAGGCTGGCTGCCCGTTTTGGAACCAGCGTGCTGGCGGATGCGAAAGAGCTGGATTTAAGCGGCGATATTACAAAAGGCGTCAGTATGGTATACGGTGGCGGAGCGAACTTAAAGCAGAGCGCGAAAGGGGGACTTACCCTGGTCATCCTGGGCTTCGGCGTACTGGAAAAACCGGAGGAGATAAAAGCGGGCGCCGGAAAAGTGGTGGAAGTTCCCTATGTGGAACCGGCCTGGAACATTACACTCTGCGAAGAACAGCAGCGGGAGTCCGCAAGTGTGAATCTGGCGGCGGCGAAGAAGATTGTCAGTATCGGGCTTGGAGTCGCCGGCAAAGATGATATACCCATGGTGAAGGAGCTGGCGGACGCTCTGGATGCGGAGCTTGGATGCAGCCGTCCGATAGCGGAAGGGCTGGAATGGCTGCCTAAGGAGTGTTACATAGGTATTTCCGGCGTCTTCGTCAAATCAGATCTGTATCTGGCGGTTGGGATCTCGGGACAGGTACAGCATATGGTAGGCCTCAAAGACGCAAAGATCCTGGCGGCGATCAACAAAGATGCCAACGCGCCCATCATGAGACAGTGCGATTACGGTATCGTGGGCGATCTGTATGAGATCGTACCGGCGCTGGCGAAAAGGTTAAGCCGGTAGACAAAAAAGGCGGGGCAGGTAAAGCAGGATCCATAAAAATAGGGTCCACAAAATTATGAGGAGGTATTGATATGGCGCAGCAAAAGAAAAGGATTCATTACGCGTGGTTTGTATTAATTGCGATTATTATCATGATGGGATTTTTACGCGGCGGGGTGAACAGCGGTATGGGCCTGTTCCTGTCGCCGATCAGCCAGGACCTGGGATTCGGTATCGGTTCCCTGTCCATCATGTACAGTGTATCCGCGTTGGTAGGGGCGGTTTGGAATCCGATTGCGGGGAAACTGCTTCAAAAGTATAGTATTCGTATGATCACAGGTATTTCCGTATGCGTACACGCCCTGTGCTTCGCGGCTATGGGGCTGATGCATCAGCTGTGGGGCTGGTACAGCTTCGTAGGCCTGATGGCTCTAGGCGCGGCGTTCACCACACAGCTGGTAGGGCCTGTATTGATTAACAAATGGTTTAAAGAGAAGAACGGTACCGCAATGGGTATTATGATGGCGGCGGTGGGCCTTTTTGGCGCGATCCTGCAGCCGACAACCGCGGCGGTTATCTCCAAGTTCGGCTGGTCCGCGGGTTATATCTGCCTGGGACTTGTATCCTTCGTAGTGGTGCTCCCGGTCGTTCTCCTGTTAATACGTGATAATCCGGAAGACAAAGGATTAAAAGCTTACGGTGCGGAAGAAGCGGAAAAGAAACAGGAGGCTTCCGGCAGGCAGGCGGTCGATCCCAGCATGATCCCTGGCATTACGTCCTCCAGAGCGTTGAAGACCCCCGCGTTTTATTGTGTTTTCCTGTTTATGTTCTTTATCTGCGGCATCGCTTCCTTTGCGTCCCATGTGCCCACGCTGGCTGTGGATTCCCAGTTCACCACGCAGGTAGGCGGTAACGGCATGAGCTTCTGGATGATCGGTACTTTTGTAGGATCTCTGCTGTTTGGTATGCTGGCTGATAAACTGGGAGCAAAGAAATCCGCGCTTTTGGCTATGTGTTTCGGATTTGTGGCTGTCCTGATCCTGATCTTCTTCCGCCAGCATCTGGCCGGATATTACGGAGCGCTGGTATTCTACGGTTTCCTGGCTTCTACGATGGGAACCTTGGGGCCGTTGATTGTCTCCTCGATCTTTGGATATAAGGACTTCGGCACGATCTTTGGCTTTATGGTAACCGCGATCAATGTGGCCAGTATGGTGCTGGTACCGGTGTACGGCTTTGTGTATGACGCAACGAAAACCTATCAGTATGTGCTGTACATGATCCTGGGATTCCTGGTGGCCTGTGTACTGTGTCTGCTGATCGCGTTTAAGAATGGAGAGAAACTGAAATCAGAATTCTAAAAACCAATCATTAAGGGCCCAGACCCTTTGATAAAAACAAATTCTAAGGAGGTAAAAAAGATGTTGGATCTGCTAATAGGAATGAAGGTTATCGAAATTGCCGGGTTCATGGCCGCGCCTACGGCCGGACGTATTTTGGGAGAATGGGGAGCAGACGTAATCAAAGTAGAACCGCCCCAGGGTGATTCCACCCGCGGCGTGGGGATCTCCCGTCATATTCTGAACGGGGACCAGGCCGGATTTGACTGCTTCAATGCCTGCAAGAAATATGTAGCTCTGGATACCCGTAAACCGGAAGGAATGGAAATCCTCAAGAAGATGTTAAAAGACGCGGATGTTTTTATCTCTCATCTGAAAATAAAAGACGCCATCAAACTGGGACTGGATTATGAGACGTTAAAAGAAAAGTATCCGAAGCTGATCTGCGCATCCACCAGCGGGTACGGACTTGGCGGTGCCTGGTCGACACGCGGCGGATTCGACGGGGTTTCCTATGCGGCGCGCTGCGGATATGTAAAAGACTGTCCGGTTGAGGGCGATACCCCGATGGTTCCGTATTTTGGCTTTGGCGATATTCCGACAGGCACCTACCTGGCAATGGCGATTCTGGCCGCTTACATCCGCCAGCAGCGCACAGGACAGGGAGAGAAGATCAATGTAGCTCTCATGCACGCCGGAATGTGGAGCGCCAACGTACCGATCGTTTCTTCCCTCTATGGAGATCAGTATCCGACCGATCCGAACACCGTGCATCCTCTGGCGAAACCTTATCTGTGTAAAGACGGAAAATGGATCGGGCTGATGGGTCTGGACTGGCAGAAGACCTGGCCGGTATTTGTAAAAGCGGTAGGACTTCCGGAGGAATACATAACCAACTGGGTAGCCTACGAGGACGCCCTGGCACATGCGCAGGAGATCACGCCGATCCTGAAGGATATGTTCCTGAAAGAAGACCGGCAGTATTGGGTTGACAAATTGATCGATACCCCGATGCCTTTCGATATCTGCCAGGATTTCAAAGACCTTCAGGGGGATCAGCAGGCATGGGATGCCGGATTCTTCCAGGGGATCGATTATCCCAGCGGCATGCACGTCGGTATCGTAAAAGCGCCGGCGGTCTTCAAGGAAGCGGGCACGGCAGAATTTAATTCCGCGGGTCCGGTAGGAGAGAGCACCCGCGATGTCTTAAAGGGGCTGGGTTACAGTGACGCCGATGTTGACCGGATGCGCGAAGAAAGACTGATTCTCGAGGGCGACCAGTGGGATCCTCAGATCTATAATATGGAAAGATTCATGAAGAGACAAAAATAATAAGGGGGAAATGATATCATGGTAGATTTTACATTGACAGATGAACAGGAGCTCTTAATGGAAGGCATTAAAGAATGCCTGGAACGAGAACTTCCCGACGGCGGCGAGAGCTGCTACAAGACGGGAGAATTTCCCTGGAAAGCATGGCAGGCGCTGGCGGATAACGGCTTTGTGGGCCTTGGACTCCCGGAAGAAGTGGGCGGGACCCCCTGCGACATGCTGACGCTCGCGATGGCGAACCTGACCATTTCCCGCTACGGCGGCCCTGTGGCCTGCTTCTACTCGATGGGAATTCCGACTATGTATGACCTCTGCGAATTCGGAACGCAGGAACAGATCGATAAATATGTAAAAGATTATGTGCAGGGCGGACCTCCGCTGGCATTAGGCATCTCCGAACCAGGAACCGGATCGGATGTGGCGGGTATGCAGACCAGTTATGTCTGGGATGGCGACACTGCTGTGATCAACGGCGGAAAGCACTATACCACCTGCGGGGCTGAGGCAAAAGCGATCATCGTTATGGCGCGGGATCCCCAGGTGGAGAATCTGCATCAGGCCGGCACCATGTTCATCGTGGACGTGGACACTCCCGGAGTCCGTATCAACAAACTGCCCAAGATGGGACATACGGATCAGCCCACCAGCATCTGTGAAGTGTTCTTAAGCGATGTGCGGGTTGACAGAAGTACGATCCTGGGCGTGGAACACAATGGGTTTATGCAGACCATGGCTAATTTCGCCAGAGAGCGTATCGCCAATGTTTCCGGCGTGATCGCCACAGCCATCAACGCGTTTGAGGACGCTGCCGCCTACGCCAACCAGCGTGTCCAGTTCGGTCAGCCGATCGGCCGGTTCCAGCTGATCCAGGAGAAGATCGTCAACATGGCGATTAAGATTGATAATATGATGAATATGCTCTACAAGCTGGCCTGGAAGATAGACACGAACCAGAACATCCGGATTGATACCGGACTTGCCAAACTGTATTGCTCCAGAACCGTCTGCGAAGTACTGGATGATGCGATCCAGGTACTGGCCGGAATCGGAATTGTGGGAGAACACCGTGTGGCCCGCTACTATATTGATACCCGTGCCTGCCGTATCGCCGGCGGAACGGATGAGGTTATGATCTTTAACACCGCACCCCAGATTCTGAAGCGCTACAGATAAAAATAACGCAGTTTGACCGGGATCTTCGAAACATAGAAAGGGATTAAATTATGAGTGAGAACCATGCAGTATTGACCAGAGTGGAAGATAATGTGCTGATCATTTCCCTGAACCGCCCCGAAATCATGAATGCGTTAGACAGCGATCTGGTAGAAGGATTCGTCGCCGCCCTGAAAAGGGCGGGCGATGATCCTGAGATCGGAGCGGTCGTGCTGACGGCGGAAGGAAGGGGATTTTGCGCAGGCGGTTACATGAAACCTGTGGAGATGGAAATTACTCCGGCCCTGGTGCGGGATGGAATCGTAAGCTATGCCCGCGACATCATCCTGCCGATGTATCAGCTGGAAAAGCCTGTAATCGGCGCTATCAACGGAGCGGCTGCCGGCGGCGGCTGTAACCTGGCGCTGGCCTGTGATATTATATTCGCTTCTGAGAAAGCCAGTTTCATCCAATCATTTGTGAACGTGGGGCTGATTCCTGATTTCGCCGGCCTTTATTTCCTGCCTCATATCATCGGCGCGCAAAAAGCGAAGGATATGATGTTCACCGGACGTAAAGTAAGAGCCGCGGAAGCGGAACAGATGGGCTTGATCTTCAAGGCGCTTCCGGCGGAAGAGTATCTGGACGCGGCCATCCAATACGCAAAACAGCTGGCGAAAGGCCCACGTTATGCGATCGGTTTGACAAAACGTCTGGTAAATGCCAGTATGGATTATGATTTGTTCAAGGTACTGGAAGTTGAAAACCTGGCGCAGCCGGTGCTGTCGTTTATGCCTGACCATGAGGAAGGCAAGGCTGCGTTTAACGAGAAAAGGCCGCCCAGATTTAATCAGCATTAACCAAATCAGGGGGAAAGGCATCTGACAGAGGATATATCCTTACAAGGGGCGGGAATTATGGTGACAAATAACAAATTAAATCCTCCGGTACTTTTACCAAAGCAGATTAGAAACATGGCGCGGGAACGCAAAGACCAGACCGCTGTTGTGGAAATTGCAGCAGACGGAAGCGAGCGGGTATTCTCATGGCGTCAGTTATATGAAGCCATGGAGAAAGTCGCGGCTGAAATGGATAAAGGCGGAATAAGGAAGGGGTCACAGGTTATCATCGGCCTTCCCAATACAATCGAACATATCGTTTCCAGTTTGGCGGCCTGGCATTTGGGAGCCTGCTGTATTCCCATATCATGCAGCCTGAAGGAATTCGAGCGGGACAGGGTATTGGGCCTGGTAACACCCAAGCTGATTGTGGCGGACTGGACTTTGCCTGGGGAGCATCCATGGCAGCTTACCAACGTAGACATCCGGAAATTGTATGAAAGTGATGCCGCGGTAGAGGATGACGGTGTTCCATTTGTAACCGCGTCACCCGGCCGGGCTATGGCGACCGGCGGAACTACCGGGAAACCCAAACTCGTAGTACAGAATGTTACCATGGCTTACAATGATCTGGGCCTTCAGGGCTGGAGCGCCATGTCCGGGCAGGAAGCCAATCTGCGTCAGCTGGTACCGGGATCTATCTATCATACGCTTTATAATTCTTCTTTATATATTGGTTTATTTATGGGTCATACCATCTACTTAATGATGAAGTTTAACCCGGATCTCGCGCTGGAACTGATCGGCAAATATCAGATTCAATGCGGAGGGTTTGTGCCGACGATGCTGGACCGCATGATGCTGGCGCCGAATTTTCATACCGTGGATCTGAGCAGCCTGACTGCCATTTTCCATGCCGGCGGCGCATGCGCCCCCATTATCAAAAAGACCTGGATAGAACGGATCGGGGCGGAAAAAATCTATGAATTCTACGCGATGACGGAAATGATTGGGAGCACAACGATAAGAGGAGACGAATGGCTGCTGCACGAGGGGAGTGTTGGAAAGCCGGTTGGATGCTCCATACGTATCTGTTCCGAGAGCGGAGAAGAGGTACCCGCAGGTGAGGTGGGCGAGATTTTCAGCAGGCCGGATATGGGACTGGTGACCTACTACATAGGCCGGGCGGCGATCCGGTCAGGCGCGGAAGGATATTACAGCGTAGGGGATCTGGGTTATCTGGATGAGGACGGATATCTCTATATTGTGGACCGGCGCAGCGATATGATCGTAACCGGCGGGAAAAACGTGTATTGCGAAGAGGTGGAGAGCGTGATGCGTGGCTTCCCTAAGATCCGGGATATCGTAGTGATCGGCCTTCCGGATGAAAAATGGGGAAGGAAAGTACACGCGCTGATGGAGGTGGAAGGTAATCCGGAGGAGTTTCCGTTTGGGGAACTGGCTGCGTATTGCCATGCCAAAATCAGCAGCCACAAGATTCCCAAATCCTATGAAATCGTACCGGAGATTCCAAGGGATGAAATGGGTAAGATCAAGCGCTGGAAGCTTGCGGAAGAACGCAATGGCGGGACAAAATAAAAACGTGAAAGGGAGATAACATACATATGCGTACAGCAATATTAGGGGCCGGTTCCCTTGGAACCGTATTAGGCGCATTTATAGCAAAGGCGGGAAGACAGGTAGATCTGGTCAGCAGAAACGCCGCCCACTTAAACGCCATGAAAGAAAGAGGAGCCGTGATCAAAGGAACGGTGGACCTGGTGGTTCCGGTCAATACCGTTTTAACTTCTGAGATGGAGGGAAAATACGATCTGGTATTCTATATGGCAAAACAGACAGCCAATGAGGTAGCGCTAAAACAGCTGCTTCCGCACCTTTCCGATGACGGCATCGTCGTAACCATGCAAAACGGCCTGCCTGAACCTGAGGTTGAAGAATATATCGGGAAAGGACGCGTGGCAGGCTGCCCGGTAGGCTGGGCCGCTGTGATGACAGAGCCCGGCGTGTCGACGCTCACATCGAACCTGGATCAGATGTCCTTTGATATCGGCTGGCCGGACGGCCATGTGGATAAAAAACTGGAGGAGATCAAAGAAATCCTGGAGTGCCTGTGCACGACCAACATCATCACCGATCTGATGGAAGTGCGCTGGGCGAAGCTGTTGACCAATGCCACGTTCAGCGGAATGTCGGCGGCTCTGGGGGCAACCTTTGGGGAGACGGTTTCCACGGAAGAGAACCTGTATGTAACGCAGCATGTGGCAAACGAGTGCATTAAGGTGTGCCACGCCAGCGGATTTCAGATCGGCAAGATCCAGGGAAGCTCCATGGAAGCCATGTACGGATTCAAAGATGAAGCGGACCGCGAACGGGTACGTCCTATGTATGAGGCTATGAAGCCTGTTCCCATCGTGGCCAGTATGCTGACCGATTTAAGAAACGGCAAAAAGACGGAGATCAACGCGATCAACGGCGTAGTATGCAAATATGGCCGTCAAAGCAACGTAGCGACACCGTTCAACGACAAAGTCGTAGAGATCGTAACCGGCTGTGAGGAAGGCAAATACAAACCCTGTGCAGAAAATATAAAACTTTTTGGCGATCTGATTAAATTATAGAAAAGAAAGGCGATACAGCTATGGCGAATAAGGTATTATATTTTGAAGATATAGAAGTAGGCTATAAATTTGAATCACCCGGCGGGCGGACCTTTACCAACGCGGAGGTTGTAAACTTCGCCCAGTTTACGGGAGATTACAACCTGGTTCACCTGGACCATGAATTTGCGAAGACCTCTCTGTATAAGGAAAACCTGGTACACGGCGCCTGTGTGCTGGCCGTAGTGGGCGGCATGTTCCGTCGTACCCAGTTCTGCGCCGACACAGATACCACCATGCTGGAAATGACGGGCATGAAACACGTCAAATACATGAACCCGGTCAAATTCAACGATACCATTCATTTGGAAGTGGAAGTCTTAGAAAAGATCGACGACGCAGAGGACACAGGAACCATAGTCTTAGGTTTCAACGGGGTCAACCAGCGCGGAGAGATTGCCCTTGACAATGTCCGGGAGTATAAATTTGCAAAACGCAACTATAAGGCAGGGGAATAGGAGGAGCTGTTATGAATGAATTTGAAGAAATGTTTAAGGATACCTGGTTCTTTGAGGATGTACCGCTAGGCTACTCGACAGCCTCCCCCTACGGCAGAACCATCCGCGAGGCCGATATCATCAACTACGCGGGAATCTCCGGTGAGTACGCTCCTATCTATATCGACGACGAGTACGCCAAACAGACCAGATACGGCCGCGTCGTCGCCCAGGACATGATGTTATTTACCTTCACCACTTCCATCGACACCAACAACGAGCTGACCGCGAAGATCAACAAAGCGATTCTGGTCTCCAAAGGAACCAAGAACTGGAAGATCTACGGAAAAGCCTACGTAGGCGACACGATCTACACCAAGTCAGAGATCGTAGACAAGATCGATAACAAGCCGACCCGGGGCGTCATCGTCACCCAGATGTCCATCCTAAACCAAAAAGGAGAAGTCCTCCAAAGCGGCGAATACCACCTAATCGTAGCCAAAAAATGCTATTTCGAAGAACAATTCGCAAAACAGGCTTAGAGCTTTGGTGGAGGGCTGAGGGCTGGAGCGGTGGGCCGGAGCAGTGGGCCGGAGCGGGCTGCCGCGAGGATGGCCTGTGGATGTGGGGGAGAAAGCGGCGCGGGGGTGAAAACCCTGGAGGCGGGCCTTAGAACGGCTGTTGACGCAGATGCGGACGAAGGACGGCGGGGCCGGGGCGGTTCTTTCCCTTGATCCGGGCAGGCCTGCCGCTTAAGGTTGGGGTATGCGGACGGTATCCGGGGACTCCCGGCGGCCGGGTTCTTTGGTGTCTCCCTGGGAGCGCAGAGGGCTTGCGCTGGTATCCGCTAAGTGAAATCGAAAAGCCGGGTTCAGGAACCGAGCCTATTCACCAGGAACACTTGAGGTGTTCCCGGTTCAGAGGCTCTTGCCCGTCGGACGTGA
>NZ_JAHQCW010000015.1 GCF_019042275.1 Diplocloster agilis | reverse complement strand
CTCCCGGGGAGACACAAAGGAATCCGGCTGCCCGGAGCATTTCCGGGACACCGACACACACCGGCCCTTAAGCAGCGGGCATACCCAAACCCGAGGAAGAACCATAAGCGAACTGCTTACCGCCTGTCTTTTTGTGCTATAAAAATGCGCAAAAATGCAGGCTGTCTTGTTGTGGGATGCCAGCCACGGTATAATAACCTGAGAACACAACAAGGAGGAATCCGCATGATAAGGCTGGCCGTCTGTGATGAAAACAAAACCGTTCGAAAAGAAATTGCCAAAGAGGTATCCGCATCTTACAAGCAGGAAATGGAGACAGATCTTTATGAATCTTTGGACTTCCTGACCGCGGAAATCTGTGCGGGAAAAATTTACCCCGACCTGATTTTGTCCGATATCTCCAAAGATACCGGCGTTATGATAAATATAGCAAAAGAGATCCGTCAGAAATATCCCGGGATCAAATTTATCTGGGTAAGCTCCGATCCGGACATGCCGGAGGAAATATTTGATACCAACCCGATCTACTGCCTTCCCAAACCAATTCCTTCGGAGGATCTGAAAGCGGCTCTGATGAAAGCTCTTGACCGATGCAGGCAGGACGAAAAAAATACACTGATGCTAAAGGGCAGAAATGGAATACAGAAAATTCCCCTGGCAGACGTCTATTATCTGGAAAGCGATAAGCATGTGGTCTATCTTCAGAGCCAAAGCCGCCGGTGGAAATGCTATATAAAATTAGACGACATCATGGAACGTCTCCCTTCTTATTTCATAAGATGCCATCAAAGCTATGCCCTAAACTTGGCCAAGCTAAGAAAATTAACGGCCCTGTCCGCGGAATTTACCGACGGCCGCAGCGTTCCTGTCAGCCGGGCCCGTTATAAAACAGTAAAGGATTATCTGCTTCAATACTATGCATTCCGCTGACGGTTCCTGATTAAGATCCTTAAGGCAGAATCAAACCGTGAATCGGACGGATAATCCTGCAAATACTCTCGATAATACTTTAGATTCATTGAATAAAACGCCTGCAGATGCTATAATATTACACATAGGTTACAGTTGGGGTACGCCTAAAACTACATATTTCAGGAGGATGAATATAGTGATCGATTTAACCAAGAAACAAGAGGCATTGGCTAGAAATATTGAGCGGGCAAAGGAAAAGAATATCATCATTCCCACTTTCGAGCAGATGAGAAATCCGGAAAAGGTACCCGAAGCGATTAAAGAACAGTTAAAAAGTGTGGGGCTGTGGGATATCAATCCCCTGAACCTGTTTCGTATTACATGGAAAAATGAGCCGAAGGAGAGCGGAGGCCTGTTTGGAGGCCCGAATTTTATCGTGCTTCCCAAGGAGCTTACCGGTGTGGATGCGAAGATTCTGTGCATGATCGGAAAATTCTTCCCTACCGGTTGCCATAAAGTAGGAGCTTCCTTCGGATGCCTGGCGCCCAGGCTTGTGACCGGGCAGTTTGACGCCAGCCGGCAGAAAGCGGTATGGCCGTCCACCGGCAACTATTGCCGGGGCGGTGCGTTTAATTCCAAGCTTTTATCCTGCGACTCCATCGCCATACTGCCGGCGGAGATGAGCCGGGAGCGGTTTGACTGGCTGGCTACGGTGGCGACGGAGATCATTGCCACACCGGGCTGCGAGAGCAATGTAAAAGAGATCTTTGATAAAACCTGGGAGCTTCGTAACACCAGAGACGACGTCATGATCTTCAACCAGTTTGAGGAGATGGGCAATCATCTGTGGCACTATGCGGTTACCGGGAATGCGATTGAAGAGGCTTATCTTAGCATCGCCAATGAGAAAAGCCATCTGGCCGGGGCCTGCTTTACTTCCGGTTCCGCGGGCACCACGGGAACCGGCGATTATCTGAAAGAAAAGTACCCGGGACTGAAGCTGGGCGTGGGAGAGGCGCTGCAGTGCCCGACCCTTCTGAACAACGGATTCGGCGGACACCGGATCGAGGGCATCGGCGATAAGCACGTGCCGTGGATTCACAATGTCAAGAATACGGATATGGTCATTGCCATCGACGACGAGGACAGCCAGAAGCTGCTGCGCCTGTTCAACGAGCCGGAAGGCCGTGAATACCTGGTCAAAGAAGCGGGTGTTGATCCGAAGCTGGTGGATGAACTTGCTTACATGGGAATCTCAGGGATTGCCAATGTGCTGTGTGCCATCAAGATGGCCAAATATTATGAATTGACGGAAAACGATGTGGTGGCCACCGTACTGACGGACTCCGCCGCTATGTACGGCTCCAGAATCGAGGAGCTGCGGGAGGAAGACGGAGAGTACAGCACGATGAAAGCCGCAGTCGACTATCATACCCATCTGCGGTCCGTGAAGACGGATAACCTGGAAGAGCTGACCTACACAGGGCGGAAACGGATCCATAATCTGAAATATTACACCTGGGTAGAGCAGCAGGGCAGAACGGTGGAAGAACTGAACGCGCTGTGGTATGACTATGAAAATACCTGGGGCGCGGTACATAAACAGGCCGCCCAGATCGATGAGCTGATTAAGGAATTCAATGAGAGCACCGGTCTGCTCAAGAATCTGTAGAAGGGAAGGGCCGAATATTATGAAACATGTAATTTCAGCCGTCTGCGTCCGATGCGGGGCGGAGCATGAAGCCGTTCCGAACGTGACGACCTGTCCCAAATGCGGCGGCATTCTGGATATCAAATATGATTACAGCTATATCAAAAAGCAGTTGACAAAGGAGCAGCTGACGCAGCGCAAAGAGTATTCCATGTGGCGCTACCGGGAGTTTCTCCCGGTGGCGGAGGAGGGAAATTATCCAAAGCTTCGGGTTGGCTGGTCCCCTCTTTATAAAGCGGACCGCCTGGCTGAGAAGATCGGTATCAAAACCCTGTATATCAAGGACGACGGAATCAATCCCACGGCGAGCATGAAGGACCGCGCCTCCGCTATGGCCGTAGCCAAGGCATACGAAGCCGGGGCCGATACCATCGCCTGCTCCTCCACCGGAAACGCGGCCTCCTCCCTGGCCGGAAATGCGGCTGCTGCCGGCTATAAGACCTTTATCTTTGTGCCGGAGCGGGCGCCGAAGGGAAAAGTGTCCCAGCTTATGATATTCGGGGCCACGGTGATCAGTGTGCAGGGAACCTACGAGGATACGTTCCGGCTGTCGGCGGAAGCCATCGACCGCTGGGGCTGGTATAACAGAAACGCGGCGATCAACCCTTATCTGATGGAGGGGAAGAAGACGGTATCCCTGGAAATCGCGGAGCAGCTGGACTTTCAGATGCCCGACTATGTTGCGATCTCCGTAGGCGACGGCTGTTCCATCGCCGGGGTCTGGAAGGGATTAAAGGATCTGTATGAGGCCGGATTTATCGACCGTCTGCCGAAGCTGATCAGCGTACAGGCGTCGGGCTGCTATCCGATCAACCGGGCGGCCAGAACCAATACGCCGCTTGAGCCTATGGAAGAAAATACCATCGCCGACAGCATCGCAGTAGGCGTACCCCGTAATCCGGATAAGGCGATCAGCGCCATTCTGGAGTCAAACGGTGTCACCGTGGAGGTGTCGGATGAGGAGATACTGGCTGCCATGCGGCTGTTGGGACGTACCTGTGGGGTCTTTGGCGAGCCTGCCGGTGTAACCGGGACCGCCGGTGTCAAAAAAGCGGTGGAACTGGGCCTGATCCCGAAAGACTCGTCGGTGGTCAGTATCGTGACAGGGAATGGTTTAAAGGATGTAAATAACGCGATCAAAGCGGCGGGAGAACCGATTCATATACCGCCTCAGATGGATCTGCTGCTTGAGGCCTTCGCAAAAAGCGGCGGGCCGCAGTAGCAATTAGAAAAGCCGGATAACAAAAAAGAGGACGAAACCTCATATTTGCAGGAGCCGGGTCATATCCGCCAAAGGCGGTTATGACCGGAAATCCCGCGAGGTTTCGTCCTCTTCTTCGTGTAATCCGTTGGAACAATGATAATTTATTTACTGCCGGATGATAGTCCCGGTCTTACCCTCGATCCCATCCTTCGCCTTTTCCAGAAGGGTGATAAGGGCGGTGCGTCCGGGTTTGGAGGAGGCAAACTGCACGGCAGCCTGCACCTTCGGAAGCATGGAGCCGGGAGCAAAATGTCCCTCGTCCATATATTTCTTAGCCTCATCCACGGTGATTTCGGATAACCATTTCACATCCGGTTTGCCGAAATTGATGGCAACTTTTTCTACGGCGGTTAAGATAATCAGATAGTCGGCATCCAGTTCCTGGGCCATCAGGCAGCTGGCAAAGTCTTTGTCGATGACGGCGCTGGCGCCTTTTAAATGATTCCCCTGCAGGGTTACCGGTATTCCGCCGCCGCCGCCGGCGATGACGATATTACCGCTCTCCACCAAAGTACGGATCGCGTCGGATTCCACGATCTCTATGGGCCGTGGAGATGCGACTACACGGCGGTATCCGCGTCCGGCGTCTTCCTTCATGATGTATCCGTATTTTTCCGCTGAGATATCGGCCTGCTCTTTGGTCATAAAGTGCCCGATGGGCTTAGAGGGATTCTCAAAAGCCGGATCGTCGGGATTAACCCGGACCTGGGTTACCATGGTGACGACCGGAATATCATAATGCCCCCGGTTGCGAAGCTCTTCCCGCAACGCGTTCTGCAGATCATAGCCGATGTAAGCCTGGCTCATGGCTACGCAGACGGAGAGGGGAGTGTTTGGCTGATTCGGATTTTCACGGCTTAACGCGGCCATGGCATTGTTGATCATTCCGACCTGCGGCCCGTTCCCGTGGGATACAACGACCTCATGGCCTTCTTCTATAAGATCTGCGATGGCTTTGGAGGTTATTTTAACAGCGGCCATCTGTTCGGGCAGGGTATCCCCTAAGGCATTCCCGCCCAGTGCTATGACGATTCTTTTTTTATTCATATGATCCTCCAGTGCGTGCATGTGTGACCTGAGTCAGTTCTATTTAAAGACACGGGGAACATTGCGCTCTTCCAGTTTTTTCATCAGAGCGGCCGGGTCTTCGAATTTGCTGAGCAGGATCATGGCAGCGATGACATAGGGCTTGTAGCTGGCTTCCTTGTATAAAGGATTGCGGTAACGGTCGAATACGGAGGCATCCACTTCGCCGGTTTCGCAGCTTAAGCCGGAGATATCGGCGGGCAGGCAGTGCAGATAGAGGGCTTTGCCGTCTTTGGTTAAGGACATCATTTCTTCCGTACATGCCCAGTCCTTATGTTCTGCGTTCTGTGCCAGCAGTTCTTTTTCCAGTTTATTGATACCCTCGGTATCGCCCTCGCCGTACAGCTTGGTTCTTTCTTCCATAGCGGCGAACGGAGCCCAGCTCTTTGGATATACGATGTCGGCGTCTTGGAAGGCTTCTTTCATATCATTGGTTCTGCGGTAGCTTCCGCCGGATGCCGCCGCGTTTTTCTTGGCAACTTCTTCTACCTCCGGCATTACCTCGTAGCCTTCCGGATGCGCCAGCACCACTTCCATACCCATACGGGTCATCAGGCCGATAACGCCCTGAGGAACGGAGAGGGGTTTGCCGTAGGAAGGAGAGTAAGCCCAGGTCATGGCCAGCTTTTTGCCCTTTAAGTTCTCCACACCGCCGAACTCGTGGATGATGTGCAGCATATCCGCCATACACTGGGTCGGATGGTCGATATCACACTGCAGGTTTACAAGGGTGGGGCGCTGCTCCAGAATTCCGTCGATGTTGCCCTGTTTTACGGAGTCGGATACCTCGTGCATGTAGGCATTTCCTTTTCCGATGTACATGTCGTCACGGATTCCGATGACGTCCGCCATGAAGGAAATCATGTTGGCGGTTTCTCTTACGGTTTCGCCGTGGGCGATCTGAGACTTGCCCTCGTCCAGATCCTGTACTTCCAGACCCAGCAGGTTGCAGGCGGACGCGAAGGAGAAACGGGTTCTGGTGGAGTTGTCGCGGAATAAGGAAATACCAAGGCCGCTTTCAAATACTTTCGTGGAAATATTGTTTTCTCTCATGAAACGCAGCGCGTCGGCTACCGTCCATACGGCTTCCAGTTCATCATCTGTTTTTTCCCAGGTCAGGAAAAAGTCGTTATTATACATTTCTTTGAAATTTAATTTGTTGAGCTTATCGATGTAATCCTGTAATGTTTTCATTTTTTTATCTCCTTTAATGATTTATGAGTGGCTATGGCTGACTGTTGGGGGAATCAGCCATAGGAATCCATGAGTTTATTTGCAGTATAAGGTAGGAAGCGCGGCATAGACTGCGGCGCATTTCACCAGATCCGCTTTCCAGGTCTTCTCATTGGGAGCGTGCGCCTGGGCTTCTTTGCCGGGTCCGAAACCGATACAGGGGATGCCGTAGCGTCCCATGATGGAAACACCGTTGGTGGAGAAGGTCCATTTGTCAACCTTAGGTTCCCCGAACATTCCCTGATAGGATTCCACCATGGCCTGTGTCGCGGCGTGATCTTCCGGGATGACCCAGGTGGGGAAGTAGCAGTCGGTCGGGTATACCAGATCGGTGTAGCTGGGTCTTTCATATTTGTACATGCTGACAACGGCGTCATATTTTCTGACCGTGGGCAGCGCGCGGATTTCATCCAATGCCATCTCATAGGTTTCTCCGTCCGTCAGACGGCGGTCGATGGAGATCGCACAGCTGTCGGCTACCGCACAGCGGGAAGGAGAGGTGAAGAAGATCTCGGAAACGGCCAGGGTTCCTTTGCCGAGGAAAGGATCGTAGTGCAGCTTGTTGTTCAATTCGCGTACTTCCTGAAGAATGTCCGCCATCTTGTAGATCGCGTTTTCACCCCGTTCCGGAGCGGAGCCGTGGCAGGAGATACCCTTAACATCCACACGGATTTCCATACGTCCGCGCTGGCCCCGGTAGATATTGCCGTCGGTGGGCTCGGTGATTACGACGAATTCCGGTTTTACTTTGTCCTCGTTGATGATATATTGCCAGCACAGGCCGTCGCAGTCCTCTTCCTGCACGGTACCGGTTACCAGTACGGTATACTTGTCGCTTAAGAGGCCCAGTTCCTTCATGATCTTGGCGCCGTACACGCTGGAGACGATGCCGCCCAGCTGATCGGAGGTTCCGCGTCCGCCGATTTCCGTTTCGGTTTCGAAGCCCTCGTAAGGATCGAATTCCCAGTTGTTGATGTTGCCGATACCGACCGTGTCGATGTGGGCGTCGTAGCCGATCAGGGTCTCGCCGCTGCCCATATAACCCAGTACATTGCCCATCGGGTCAATTTCCACTTTATCGAATCCTACCTTGCGCATTTCTTCAGCGATGCGGTCAATGTGGCCTTTTTCACCGCAGCTTTCGCCGGGGATTTTTACTAGGTCACGTAAGAATTTGGTCATGTCCTTTTCATAACTTTGTGCCAGTTCTTTGATTTTGTTGAAATCCATTTTGCTACCTCCTATGATTTCCATTTTCCATTGATAGAGTAACGATTCTATGAGCGGGATCACATATCCCAGATGATGTCCTTAAAGCGGTTCGGATCGGTATCGCCCTCGGTGGAGAAGAGCAGTACCCTGGAATTTTCATCTAATTTTAATACGTCCCGAAGATCTCTGTAGCGTTTCATTTTCATGATGCAGGCCAGCAGCCCGAAGGGCACGGCGCCGGATTCGCCGGAGATCACCTGCGGATCTCCGCGGAAAGGCGCGGCCAGCATCTTCATTCCGCGTTCTGCCACCCAGTCGGGGCAGGAAGTAAATACTTTTACATGATTTCTCAAGATATCCCAGGAGATGGTGTTTGGCTCTCCGCAGGCCAGACCGGCCATAATGGTTTCCATGTCCCCATCTACGATATGTATGGAGCCGTCATGGGAAGCGGCGCTCCGATACAGGCAGTCGGCGGCCTGTGCCTCGACTACGATCACCATGGGAGGATTCTCGGGATAACGGTTGGCGAAATATCCCTGTACGGCGCCGGCTAAGGAGCCTACGCCAGCCTGCACGAATACGTGGGTGGGACATTCGCAGCCGTAGGCCTCCATCTGTCCGTTGGCTTCGTCGGCCATGGTCCCGTAACCCTGCATGATCCAGGAGGGGATCTCCTCATAGCCGTCCCAAGCGGTATCCTGAACGACGACACCATTTTTTGTATTTTCCGCAGCTTCGGCGGCCATCCGGACACATTCGTCGTAATTGGCGTTTTCGATGGTCACCGTCGCGTTTTCACGTTCGATATTGTCAAAGCGGGTTTTGGTCGTGCCCTTCGGCATAAATACCACTGCTTTCTGCTTCAGGATATTTGCCGACCAGGCGACGCCGCGGCCGTGATTGCCGTCTGTCGCCGTGAAGAAAGTGGCCTGACCGAATTCCTCTCTCAATGCGTCGGAGGTGAGTACCCGGTAGGGAAGTTCCGATACATCCTTGCCAATCTGTTTTGCTATGTAGCGGGCCATGGCGAAGGAACCGCCCAATACTTTGAAAGCGTTCAGGCCGAACCGGTAGGATTCGTCCTTCACATATAATTCCTTGATCCCAAGATAGGTCGCCATGCGTTCCAGCTTGGCCAGAGGGGTTCTGGTGTACTGGGGAAAACTCTCATGGAAAGCCCGGGCTTTGCGGACATTTTCCAATGCCATGATCTCCAGATTTTTGTCTTCGGTCTTCGGCATCGTGTTTTCAACCCATAAAATGTCGTTCATTTTATTAACTCCTTCCATATACAATCTGTTCGTAATATGAGGATCAGGCGCCGCCGTTTTCTTTTCCGGCGTCCAGATAGCTGTAGAGCGTGTATTTGGAAATGCCGAAGTAATTGGAGACTTTGTCGCCTGACTTTGTAATAAGGAAAGCGCCGGCCTCATTCAGAAATTGAATGGCGCGGACCTTATCTTCTTTGTTCATCATCGCTACCGGCTTCCCGACGAGGACAACGGACTGTTCGATCAGATCGTCCAACAGGTCGTTGACGTTTTGGGTGATTTTTTCAGGCTCTTTGGCCGTGGTTTCGGTGGCAGTCAGCGATTTCAGAGCATTTTCTACCGTCAGAAGGGCGGTAATATCATAATTAATGGAAAAAATATAGCGGATCTGGTCCTGGTCGTTTCTTATGTAGATCGTGCTGGATTTTAAAATCCTTCCGTCGGTGGTTCTGGTCAGATATCCCAGATGATCCTGCAGTTCATCGGCGCCTTTTCGCAAGGTTTCCAGAACCACATGAGAGGGTCCGTCACCTAAAGCGCGGTTGGAGACATGGCCATTTTCGATAAAAGCGATGGAATGCTCCAGGTCATCGGTGGTCAGATCATGGATAACGACTTCACAGTTCTGTCCGAATTGTTTGGTTATCCCGCGTGCTACCTGTTTCAGAAACTCTAGTTGAAATTTCATGTAAGAATCCTCCCTGCGCAAAGAGTGGCTGCCGAAGATTTTGGGGTGTAAAATCACAGCAGTTTTGTTTCTTATAAATCCATCATAGCATATAATTTCAGAAATTCAATAGTTTTTTACAAAAATTTTTAGGTTGCCTTAAAATTTTTTGATTTTTGTCTTGCATTATATAGTTTTCAGTAGTAAACTATGATTATAGAAATAGATTCTGTGGATTTTGCATAAATGATTTTTAGTTGGGGAAATCGGATGTTGTGCAAAAACCTTAGGAATTATCGTAGGCGAGACTTAAAAAGAGCTTTGGAAAGGAGAATAGAATTATGCTATTAATAGGGAATGGCAGGCTGATTACCAGGGATGAGAAAAATACTTTTTTTGATAACGGCGCTGTACTGATAGACGGCAAGGTAATTCAAAAAGTAGGAACGACGCAGGAGCTTAGAAAGGAGTATCCGGATGCGGAATACATAGACGCCAAAGGCGGCGTCATCATGCCGGCATTGATTAATACCCATGAGCATATTTACAGCGCCATGGCCAGAGGACTTTCCATCAACGGATATAACCCGGACGGATTCCTGGATATTTTGGACGGTATGTGGTGGACGATCGACCGGCATCTGACTTTGGAGCAGGTAAGGCAGAGCGCTATGGCTACTTATATTGATTGTATTAAAAACGGCGTCACCACCGTGTTTGACCACCATGCCAGCTATGGTTCTGTCAAAGACAGCCTGTTTACCATACAGGACGCGGCCAGGGAACTGGGAGTCCGCACCTGTCTGTGCTATGAGGTGTCCGACCGGGACGGCACACAGAAGATGCGGGAGGGCGTGCAGGAAAACGCAGCGTTTATCAAGGCGGCATTGGCGGAAGAGGACGATATGTCGGCGGGTATGATGGGACTGCATGCTTCCTTTACCCTTTCCGACGACACGCTGGAATACTGCGCGGCGAACAAGCCCTCTGAGGCAGGGTATCACATTCATGTGGCGGAAGGCATCGAAGATCTGTACGATTCCCTGAAAAAATATGGCAAGCGGATCATCGACCGGCTGATGGATCTGAACATTCTGGGGCCGAAGACCATCACCGCTCACTGTATTTATGTAAATGAACATGAGATGGATGTGTTAAAACATACCGATACCATGGTGGTACATAATCCGGAATCCAATATGGGGAACGCCTGCGGATGTCCTCCTACCATGGAGATTTTCCGGCATGGAATTCTGACAGGACTTGGCACGGACGGTTATACCCATGATATGTTAGAATCATATAAGGTAGCGAATGTTCTGCACAAGCATCATCTGTGCAACCCGAACGCGGCATGGGCGGAGGTGCCCGAGATGCTGTTTCGGAATAACGCCAGGATCGCCAACCGGTATTTTAGAAAGCCGCTGGGCGTACTGAAGGCCGGGGCTGCCGCCGATGTGATCGTGGCCGCCTATAATCCGCTGACCCCTATGAACGGTGATAACTGCAACGGGCATATCCTATTCGGAATGAGCGGGCATGATGTGACGACAACGGTGTGTAACGGCAAGGTTCTGATGAAGGACCGGGTATTGACAGTCGTGGACGAAGAAAAAGCGATGGCGGACTGCCGGGCGCAGGCAGAGAAATTATGGCATTCCATTAACGGTTAAACCATAAAATTCAGGAGGAAAAAAGAATGAGCGATCGTATGACACCTATCCCGTTTGCCGGGTTTATGAATTGGATTTTAGAAGAAAAGAAAACGAAAGGCACCGTATTCGGTATCCGGAAACCATATATAGCCGATGCCGGACAGAGCCTTGAGATCTTCGGACGGGCGCTTGAGACCCCCTTCGGGCCGGCCGCCGGTCCTCATACCCAGCTGTGCCAGAACCTGGTGGCCGCTTACTGGGCGGGCAGCCGTTTCTTCGAACTGAAAACCGTACAGATTCTGGACGGCGAAGATCTCCCGGTCTCCAAACCCTGCATCAAAGCGGATGATGAATGCTATAACGTGGAATGGTCGACGGAGCTTTATGTCCCTCAGGCTTTTGATGAATATGTAAAGGCTTGGATGGCCATAAAGGTGCTGTCGAAAGAGTTCGGCCTGGGATCCCCCGACGGCTTCCAATTCAATATGAGTGTGGGCTATGATCTGGAGGGCATCAAGTCTGAGAAGATCGACCGCTTTATCGAGGGACTGAAAGACGCTTCGGAAACGCCGGTTTTCCGGGAATGCCGGGAATGGCTTCTGGCTAATCTGGAGCGGTTCGAGCATATTACCAGAGAAGATGTGGAGGGGATCTCCCCTAATGTATGTAATTCCATCACGCTTTCCACGCTGCACGGCTGTCCTCCGGCGGAGATCGAGCGGATCGCTACCTACCTGATTACGGAGAAGAAGCTGAATACGTTTATTAAATGTAATCCGACGCTTCTGGGGTATGAATTTGCCAGAAAGACCATGGATGACATGGGATATGACTATGTGGCCTTTGGAGATTTCCATTTTAAGGATGACCTGCAGTATGAGGACGCGGTACCGATGCTGCACCGTCTGCAGGAGCTGGCGGATGCGAAGGGGCTGGCTTTCGGTGTGAAGTTAACCAATACGTTCCCGGTGGATATCAAGGCTTCGGAGCTTCCGGGAGAAGAGATGTATATGTCCGGCCGTTCTTTGTATCCGCTGTCCATCGCGTTAGCGGCCAGGTTGTCCAAAGAATTCGGCGGGAAGCTTAGGATCTCTTATTCCGGCGGTGCGGATACCTATAATATCCGTCAGATCTTCGATACGGGAATCTGGCCCATCACGGTGGCAACGACGGTGTTAAAGCCCGGCGGTTATCAGAGAATGGTGCAGATCGCCCAACTGCTGGCGCAAGGCGGGTACCGTCCGTATACCGGCGTGGATGAAAGGGAGCTTTCGGATCTGGCGGAAGCATCCAGACAGGACCGGCATCATAAGAAGGCGGTCAAACCGCTGCCTTCCCGCAAGATGAAGAAAAAGGTTCCGCTGATGGACTGTTTCGCCGCCCCCTGCAAAGAAGGATGTCCGATTCATCAGGATATTACTTCTTATATGAAGCTGACCGGGGAAGGAAAATATAAAGAGGCTATGGAAGTGATTACCGATAAGAATCCGCTTCCGTTTATCACAGGTACGATCTGCGCCCATAATTGTATGAGCAAATGTACCAGAAATTTCTATGAAGAACCGGTTCACATCCGCGACATGAAGCTAAAAGCGGCGGAAGGCGGATACGACCAGTTGATCGCAGGGCTTACGAAGCCCCGGCAGGATCAGGCGGAACCGGTTGCCGTAGTGGGCGGCGGGCCTGCCGGTATCGCGGCCGCTTATTTCCTGGCCAGAGCAGGCCGGAACGTGACGCTGTTTGAAAAGAGGGATTCCCTTGGCGGAGTGGTCCGGTATGTGATCCCGGAATTCAGAATCCCGTCCGCCTCCATCGATAAAGACGTGGCGCTGATGGAGAAAATGGGCGTCGAAGTTAAGCTGAATCAGGAGATAAAGACGATAGCATCCCTGAAAGAAATGGGATATGACAAAGTGATACTGGCGGTGGGCGCTTCCAAACCCGGGCTGTTAAACCTGGAGAAGGGAGAGGCCGTAAATGCTCTGGCTTTTCTGGAAGAATTCAAGAAAACAGACGGCCATCTGAACCTGGGAAGCGAAGTGGTGGTCATCGGCGGCGGCAATACGGCAATGGACGCGGCCAGAGCAGCCAAACGGGCGGACGCAGTGAAGAAAGTCTCTTTGGTCTACCGCAGAACCAAGCGCTATATGCCGGCGGATGCGGAAGAACTGGAACTGGCCATGGAGGACGGAGTGGAATTTGCGGAACTCTTATCCCCTGTGTCTTTGGAGGGCAATGTCCTGGTCTGCAATAAGATGAAGCTTGGCGATGCCGACGCCTCCGGCAGAAGAAGACCGGTGGAGACCGGCGAGAAGGTCCGGATAACGGCTGATACGGTCATCGCGGCAACCGGAGAACAGGTGAACGGCGCATGGTATCAGGTGAACGGGATTCTGACCGATGACAGAGGACGGGCGAAGGTCAACGCCCAGACCCTGGAAACCAGCGTGGAGGGCGTCTATGTGGCCGGCGACGGCGTGAACGGGCCGGCGACGGTGGTGGAGGCGATCCGGGATGCATCCCTGGCTGCTGCTGCGATTCTCGGTGCTTCGGTAGGTACCGACCGGGAGGAGACAGGACTGGTAGAGGCGATCGCGGATAAGAAGGGCGTGCTCAAGGAAGCCCGTGAGGCGGCAGGCGAGAATTACCGCTGTCTGGAATGCGGGGCCGTATGCGAGAACTGCGCAGACGTATGTCCCAACCGGGCCAATATCTCGGTGAAGGTGCCGGGAATGCAGATGGCACAGATTATCCATGTAGACTATATGTGCAATGAATGCGGGAACTGCGCCAGCTTCTGTCCGTATGACAGCGCGCCGTACAAAGAGAAATTTACCCTGTTCGCCGATGCGGCGGATTTTGCGGACAGTGAGAACGAAGGCTTTGTGGTGCTGGATCAGGAAGCGCAGAGGGTAAAAGTCCGCTTTACCGGTAAGGAATCCGAAGTTGATTTAAAGGAAGGAAACGGCCTGCCGGAACAGCTGGTCCGGCTCATGCGGACTGTGATCTGCGATTATGCTTATCTGTTAGGGATTGACGCGATATGAAGATCTTAATTAAGGGAGCCGGGGATTTGGCTACCGGAATTGCATGGAGGCTGAAACAATGCGGTTTTGATATCTGTATGACAGAGATCGCGGTGCCGACTACGGTGCGGCGCACCGTAGCGTTTTCCCGCGCGGTATACGAAGGCGAGGCAGAGGTTGAGGGGCTTTTGGCCGTCTTCGCGGCGGGATACGGACAGGCGGAGAAGATCGTGAAAGAGGGGAACATCGCCGTTTTGGCAGATCCGGAAGCAAAGATCATACAGATGTGGAAGCCGGATGTGGTAGTGGACGCCATACTGGCGAAAAGGAATCTGGGAACCCGGATCGGCGATGCACCGCTGGTGATCGGAGTCGGGCCGGGGTTTACGGCAGGAGAGGACTGCCATCTGGTAGTGGAGACAAAAAGGGGTCACTATCTTGGAAGGGTAATAGAACGTGGAAGTGCGATACCAAATACGGGCATTCCCGGTGATGTTGGCGGCTATACGACCCAGCGGCTGATAAGGGCAGAGGCCGGCGGTCCGTTTGAGCCTTTAGTATCGATCGGGGATACCGTAACGCAAGGGCAGGTGGTCGCCTGCAGCGGCGGCATCCCTATCCGGGCCCAGATGTCCGGTATGGTGCGGGGCATGCTGCAGACAGGCGTCCTAGTCACAGAGGGGATGAAATGCGGTGACATCGACGCCAGATGCGTAAGAGACCATTGCTTCACCATATCGGATAAGGCCAGGGCCATCGGGGGCGGTGTGCTGGAAGCCATATTGCGAAAGACAGGGCAGATTTAATGAAAGGGGCATGAAAATGTTTCGATTTATTGTAAATGGGAAGGAATGTCAAAGCGAGAAAGATATCCGCCTGATTGATTATCTGCGTGATGAGCTGCGGCTGACCTCCGTGAAGGAGGGCTGCAGCGAAGGGGCATGCGGCACCTGTACCATTATCGTGGATGGGAAAAAGGTGAAAGCCTGCGTGCAGAAGCTCTCGAAGATGGATGGGAAATGCATTACCACTGTGGAGGGCTTGAGCAGCCGGGAAAAAGAGGTCTACGCCTATTGTTTCGCGGAGGCCGGGGCGGTGCAGTGCGGTTTCTGCATACCGGGTATGGTAATATCCGCGAAGGTATTACTGGATGAGACCCTCACCCCCAGCAGGGAAGACGTTAAAAAAGCGATCCGCGGGAATATCTGCCGGTGTACCGGTTATCAGAAGATCGAGGACGCGATTTTGATGGCGGCAGAATATTTCCGGGAGAACCGCGAGATTCCGCAGAAAGAACCGGATCATCTGCTGGTCAGCGAGCGGTTTCCCCGTGTCGATGCCAGGGAAAAGGTGATGGGGACCGGGCAGTTTGTGGATGACATCGTACTGCCGGATATGATATATGCCAAAGCGTTAAGAAGCCGGTATCCGAGAGCCCGGATTAATAAAATCGATCTGTCAAAAGCTGTGATGCATCCCGATTGTGTTGCGATCTATACGGCAAAGGACGTGCCCAATAATAAGCACGGACATTTGAAAAAAGACTGGGACGTCATGATCGCGGAGGGGGATATCACCCGTTATATCGGAGACGCGCTGGCGCTGGTGGTGTCAGAACACAAGGAAACGCTGGATGAGATCCTGGATCTGATCCAGGTGGATGATACGGAACTGCCTCCGGTAACCTCTCCAAGAGATGCGCTTAAGGAGGACGCCCCGAAGATCCACGAGGGCGGGAACCTGCTGACCAAGGAGGTTCTGAAACGCGGAGACGCGGACGCTGCCATCGCCGCATCCAAATATGTCGTCTCCCATGTATATCAGGTGCCGTTTACCGATCATGCCTTCATGGAGCCGGAGTGCGCGATTGCCTTCCGGGAGGGAGAAAAGCTGCATCTGTATACGGCCTCCCAGTCCATCTATGACGAACAGCATGAGATTGCCCATATATTGAATCTGCCTGCGGACAGCGTAATCAGTGAGACTAAGCTGGTGGGCGGCGGCTTTGGCGGAAAAGAAGACATGAGCGTCCAGCACCACGCGGCGCTGGCGGCCTGGCTGACCGGACGCCCGGTAAAAGTAAAATTCAGCAGAGAAGAGAGCATCCGCTGCCATGTGAAACGCCACGCCATGGAGATGGAATTCACCACGGCCTGTGATGAAAACGGCTGCCTGACCGGAATGAAAGCCGTCATCTATTCCGACACCGGCGCGTATGCATCCTTAGGCGGCCCTGTCCTGCAGCGGGCCTGTACCCACGCGGCGGGTCCCTATAACTATCACGATGTGGACATCACAGGTTACGGCGTCTATACGAACAATATCCCGGCCGGGGCCTACCGGGGCTTCGGCGTGACTCAGAGCTGCTTTGCCACCGAATGTAACATCAACGAGCTGGCAAAGCTGGCCGGGATCACTCCCTGGGAGATCCGTTACCGGAATGCGATCCGTCCCGGCCAGGTACTGCCAAACGGCCAGATCGCAAGCCCCGACACAGCCCTTGTGGAGACGCTGGAGGCGGTAAAAGAGGTCTATGAATCCAGCCCTTACGCCGGGATCGCCAGCTGTATGAAGAACAGCGGCGTGGGCGTGGGCATTCCCGATACCGGCAGATGTAACCTGGAGATCCGGGACGGCCGTGTGCACATTCTGACCTCCGCAGCCTGTATGGGCCAGGGGATCGGAACCACAGCCACCCATATCGTCTGCCAGACCCTGGGAATCAAACCTTCGCTGACCGTATACGAGCGGGGCAATACGCAGAGAACCCCGGATTCCGGCACCAGCACCGCGTCCAGGCAGACGCTGTTCATGGGAGAGGCAGCCAGGAGAGCAGCGCTCAAACTAAAAGAAGCGCTTGAGGCAGCCGGTTCCCTGGAAGCTCTGGAAGGACAGCTCTTCACGGGAGAATACCTGGGCAAAACCGATCCCATGGGGTCGGAGAAACCCAACCCGGTCAGCCATGTGGCATACGGCTATGCCACCCAGGTGGTAATCCTGGATGAGGAAGGAAAGATGGAGAAAGTAGTAGCCGCACACGATGCGGGAACCGTGATCAATCCGCAGTCGGCAGAAGGCCAGATCGAAGGCGGGGTAGTCATGGGATTAGGCTACGGCCTGACCGAGGATTTCCCGCTGGCGGACGGATATCCCACCCTAAAATACGGCCGGCTCGGACTTCTCCGGTCCACCGACGTACCGCCGGTGGAAGTGATCTTCGTCAATTCCGGCCACCCGGCCGAAATGGCCTACGGAGCCAAGGGAATCGGGGAAATATGCAGTGTCCCCACCGCTCCGGCCTGTCAGAATGCTTACTATCGGTTAGATGGAACGTTTCGAACCAAGCTCCCCTTAGACGGCACGTTCTACCGCAAACCGAAAAAGTAGGATGGAGGGCATGTCTGTTGCAGGCATGTCCCCATAATATATTATATAAAGGTAATACCAGATAAAAGAGAGGAAGATGAAATTATGAAAAAAACAGTAATCACCGCACAGAACGCACCCGCCGCAGTAGGACCGTATTCCCATGCCGTAATGGCCGGCGATGTATTATTCACCTCCGGGCAGCTGGGCCTTGATCCCGCAACCGGAGAACTAAAAGAAGGCGTGGAGGCCCAGACCACCCAGGCTCTGGAAAACTTAAAAGCTGTATTAGAGGCCGCCGGTCTTTCCATGAAAAACGTGGTAAAAACCGTAGTATTCCTGGATAACATGGGCGACTTCGCCGCAGTCAACGCCATCTACGCGACCTATTTCGAAGGAGACACCCCCGCCCGTTCCTGCGTACAGGTAGCAGCCCTGCCCAAGGGAGGCCTGGTAGAAATCGAGGCGGTCGCCGTCAGAGAGGACTAGGTGACTGGGGGCCTACTCTGGGGCCCTTATCTGGGGCCGGGAGTCTGCCGTGCCGGAGGGCGGAGCCTGGAAAGGGCGCTCCAAAGGCAGCAGGACCCAAATCGCTTCGGACAGATCTAAGAATGGGTAACTACGAAGGAGGAAGAACCTCTTATTAGCAGAACCCGGGGGCAAACTCGCCATTCGGCTCAGACACGCCCCCGGGTTCTGCCAGGTTCTTCCTCCTTCTGCGTAACCCATTCTAAGATCTGCCCTCAAGCGATTTGGGTCCTGCTGCCTTTGGAACGCCCTTTCCAGACTCCGCCCTCCGGCACGGCAGACTCCCTACATCGGTGAGGGCCGTAGATGATTAGGATCTAAGTTTAGATTTTATATTTATTTTCATTGGCGTATAGCGGATTCCATTCATGAGTTGCTCCGTGTCCGTATTACGAAACCCCAGTTTTTTATAAATGGGTACGGCATAGGGTGATGAATTTAGTTTCCAATGAGTCGCTATCAATAATCAAAATTCTCTGCTCCGCCTTCATAGCGTATACCTTCTATCCGATTGCGGGTATTATTTATTTACTGTGTATCCGCATGATCTATACGGCCGGTAAGCACATCCTCACGTAAGATCAGCCTGGCTTTATCAGGCTCCTCAAAGAGGGGACTGTGAGCCGAATGACTAAAAGTATAAAATGCTTTTATTGGCGCTTGTATCTGGTCAAAGTATTCTTTTTGCAGAGAGTAGCTACATGTATAGTCGTATATACCTGCAAAAAAATAAATCGGTATATCTAATGCCGGCACTTCAAGAAAGGCATTGAAGCGAGCTGCATCTGCAACAGCAGGGGATGTTTTGACAAAGGCTTTTCCACGCCAAATATTGATGCGTTCAAATGGCGTATATACCCTGCAGCGCAAGCTGGGAAAAAATATACCCGTAATGACAGAGTTCATGTTGTGCATGGTTCCCACGCCAAGTTCATGCATAGAAGTATCACGTAGTGATGAATTGAAGTAGTTTGTATATGCGCTTTCGTCAGTGAAAATTGGATAGCTTTCAAACGCGCTTATCATCTTTGTATCTTTAGATAGTTGATATTGCTCCAGCATATAACTATATGCCAATTCTTCTGATTTTTCTTGATTGGTAATTTGAGACATTCCAATATAAGCCTTATAAAGTTTAGGATGTCTTGATGCGGTTAAAACGCCAATATAGGTGCCAAACGAATGACCCATCAAATAGATTTTATTTTGACCAAACCTTTCTCTTAAATAATTGGTTACTTCCACCGCATCTTGAATATATTGCTCTGTTGTAATTGTTTCTGACAATATATCAGGATGGTAAGAAAGAGAGGTTCCACGATATTCCAGATAGCAAACAACAAATTCATTTTCAAGGCCGGAGGGATATTGCGTTTCTAAAAAGTACTCTGGTATACCGGGGCCGCCACCGAGAAATAGTAATATTGGTTTGCCGGTGTCTTTTCCCATAATAAACATACCAAAAGATGTATTGTTTATGTCTACAATCAATTTTTCTGAAATACTATCCTGTAACGTGTAACCGCTCTCGTCTCGAAACGGTTTTGTGTTCCCCAAACTGGGTGGAAATATGGTGCATACAGCAACCCCTATAAATACGATCAACGCAATAATCATACTCCACATTTTCTTTTTATCCTTCTATATAGCGCACTACGCACAGTAACACCTCTTTCTATATGGTGTGGCTTTAAAAAACTGAACTTTTATTCAGATTTATTATATAGTAACCGTTGCATAGCGTCAAGATATTCTGAATTTAGGTTCACTTTTAGGGAAATTTGTGCTATCCTTATCAAATGTAATATCTAATCGAGGATAGGAGAATTTCGATGGGAGCAGAGAAAAAAATACAGCAGCGAACGATTGAAAGCCGGAAAAAACTTTTGGATGCTGCATATCACCTTTTTGTTGAAAAGGGCTACTACAACACGAACACAAAAGAAATTGCCCGTTACGCCGGATTATCAATCGGCAATTTCTATAACTACTATCAGGATAAGGGTGAAATTTATTGTGTTCTGCTAAAGAAATATGCCACCGATTCCTGCAAAGCGATGCAAGAATTATTTGATCAACTGATAGCACTTGAAGGTCCCATTGCTTATAAAGACTTTCTGTCGCTTTATCTGCGGCAGCTGCTTGAGCGGGCCGTGGACACTAAGAAGTTTTTCGAGGATTCGATTGTCATTGCTAAAGAAAACGCTCAAGTACAATTCACTCTTTCCGAGGCGGAAGAAAGCTTGATTGCTATTATAGAAACATTTTTAAGAAAACGCTACCCAGATAGACAGGATGATTATTATATTAAAGCAAGAATGATATATGTGATCACCGATCAGGTTGCTAAAGATATTCTTTGCGTTAATTCCCAACAGCAAAAGGAAAAATATATTCAACTTTTCATTGAAGAAATTCTTCACTTTTCATTTGACCAATGACTGCTGAAATTATGTAGACAAAGGAATATGCATTACCGACAAGCAATGCAGGTGTGGCCACACATGCGTTTTTCGCGCCCGCAAGGAGCTTCGAAAATGCCTGTTGGGGTTGTTTCCCAAACCCACGCACTACTGGACAAAATATCAAGTAGTGCGTGGGATAATGCCATCGACAGGACGATCCCGTCTTGCCCATATAGTGTCCGCCGCAATTTTCACATATACGCAAAAATGCCGCCCATTGTCTCTAATGGCGGCGTTTTGTTGTAGGTTCGCCCCTGTATTACTTATAAATCACGACCACCAGACCCACCAGCAAATCACAAGCATCTATAAATTTCACCAAAGTAGGAAGGCGTGCAAGGGGAGGGGGCAGCGGGGGCCGGACGGGCGGAATGCAGCGGGGCTCCAATTGCTTGAGACCAGGCCTTAGAACGGGTTACGCAGAAGATCGAAGAACCTCGCAGGGCCTGGGACACTGTTCGAGCCGTATTCTGGCGAGTTTGTCCCAGGCCCTGCTAATAAGAGGTTCTTCGATCTTCGTAGTTACCCGTTCTTAGGCCTGGCCGAAGCAATTAGAGCCCCGCTGCATTCCGCCCGTCCGGCCCCCGCTGCCCCCTCCCCTTGCACGCCTTCCGGCCCTTAAATGGAATTACTTATGATACAAATTATTAGTTTGATATTTGGGCTCAAAGGTCAGATTGACGCCTAGTTTTTTGAAGGTGTTAACGTCGACCTGAGCCAGGATGACGGAAGAATGGACCTCGCAGCCGCGCAGATTTTCCAACTGCGCCATGGCCTGCTCCGCGTGGGGATTCGTGGCGGCGCTGATGGAGAGGGCGATTAAGGTCTCGTCCGTGTGGAGCCTTGGATTCCGGTTGCCTAAGTGATCCACTTTTAAGTGCTGGATCGGCTCCAAGGTGGTGGGGGAGATCAGATGTTCATCGTGGTCGATTCCGGCCAGGGCCTTGAGGGCATTTAACAGGACCGCGGAGGAAGCTCCCAATAAAGAGGTGGTCTTTCCCGTGATGATCCGGCCGTCCGGCAGTTCCAGAGCGGCAGCAGGCATTTGATCCGTCTCCTCGGAACGGGTGAGCGCGGCGCTTACTACCCGGCGGTCATCGATGCTTGTGTTGGCCTGGTTCATCAACAGCTCGAAACGGTAGATCTGTTCCTCGTCCAGCCGTCCTTCCTGCTTCTCATAGAGGGCCGTGTAATAACGGCGGATGATCTCCTGGCGGGCGGCGTCCTGAACCGCGTCGTCGTCGAAAATGCAGTTTCCGGCCATGTTGACACCCATGTCGGTAGGAGATTTATAGGGGCTTTCCCCCAGGATTCTGGTCAGTATCGCATTTAATACGGGGAAGATCTCCACATCCCGGTTGTAATTGACTGTGGTGACCCCGTAGGCTTCCAGATGGAACGGGTCTATCATGTTTACGTCGTTTAAATCCGCAGTGGCGGCCTCGTAAGCCAGATTGACCGGATGCTTTAAGGGCAGGTTCCAGATCGGGAAGGTCTCGAACTTGGAATAACCGGCTTTGATGCCCCTTTTGTACTCATGATATAGCTGGGACAGGCAGACGGCCATCTTGCCGCTGCCGGGACCGGGAGCGGTCACTACGACCAGGGGTTTGGTGGTTTCGATATACTGGTTTTTACCGTACCCCTCATCGCTTACGATCAGTGGGATATTGGTGGGGTATCCGGGAATCGGATAGTGAAGATATACTTTGATCCCCTGGGATTCCAGCCGCTTCTGGAAGGTTTCCGCGGCGCTCTGGCCGGCGAACTGGGCGATGACGACGCTTCCCACATATAATCCGATGTTGTGGAAGGCATCGATCAGACGCAGGACGTCGGAATCGTAGGTGATTCCCAGATCCCCGCGGACTTTGTTTTTCTCGATATCGGAAGCATTGATGACGATGAGGATCTCTGCCTGATCTTTCATCTGCATCAACATCTTAATCTTACTGTCAGGTTTGAAGCCGGGCAGCACTCTCGAAGCATGAAAGTCGTCAAAAAGCTTCCCGCCGAATTCCAGGTACAGTTTATTCCCCGCAGACGAAATCCGCTCTCTGATATGCTCGGACTGTAATTTTACATACTTCTCATTGTCAAAACCTGTTCTCATCAATCTCTCTCCTCGAATGTTCATTTCTTTACTCAACATTTCCATTATATAGAATTCTTTCTGTCGATTCAACCGCTTTTATGAAAAAAGACTTGCGGACTAATAAAGAGCTGTCATATGATGTATAAAAAGGGAGGGCCGGACTTGACGGGACGGGGAAATTAATTCGGTTCCGGGGGACGTTTTTACGGAAGGTTCAAGTGTATAGACGAAGGATGGAAGAAAAGGGAGAAGGAGACTTTCTTATGGAAAAAATCAGGATAGGAATTTTAGGAGCAGGCGGTATCGCAAATACGCTGGCGGCTGTGATCGGGCGTATGGATGAGGCGCAGGTCACTGCGGTGGCGGCCAGGGATTATGACCGGGCCGGAGCGTTTGCGCAGAAGTATGGATTTGATAAGGCTTACGGCAGTTACGAAGATTTGGCGGCGGATGAAGAACTGGATCTGATCTATATTGCGACGCCTCATTCCCATCACTATGAGCACATGAAGCTGTGCCTGGCCCATGGGAAAAATATCCTGTGCGAGAAGGCGTTTACCGCCAATGCAGGTCAGGCGAAGGAAATCGTGGAACTGGCCGGGGAAAAGGGCGCGCTTTTGATGGAAGCCATATGGACCAGATATTTTCCGGAGCTTAACACGCTTCGGGATCTGTTGGAGGGCGGCGCTATCGGGCGGGTGAAGTCGGTGGAGGCTTCGCTTGGCAATAACCTGCGCGGCTGGGCCCGGTTGGATGAGCCTGAGCTGGCTGGCGGCGCGCTGCTGGACATGGGAGTATACGCTCTTACGTTTGCGTCGATGGTGCTGGGGGATCAGGTGGCAGGATTTGATGCTGTGGCTAAAATATCGGAAAAGGGAGTGGACCTGCAGGACAGCATTACCCTCCGTTATAAGGACGGGCAGACGGCGGTTCTTCATTGTTCCATGGAATCCATGCTGGAGACCAGGGGGCTGATCAGCGCAGAGCAGGGCATGATCCTCATCGATGAATTCAACCACTGGAAAAAGATGACGGTTTATAATAAACAGAAAGAAATAACAGCCGTCTACGAAAAAGAGGCCGGAATCCGCGGATATGAATATGAGATCCGGGAGGCCTGCCGCTGCCTGCGGGAAGGGCTTACGGAATCCCCTCTCATGCCGCTTCAGGAAACCTTACGGATCATGGAGCTGATGGATGCGATCCGGGAAAGGCTGGGGATAAAATATCCGTTTGAATAGAAGAGACATCTGCATAGAGTTTCCTTACGGTAATTCTATGAGGAAGGGCATAAGAAGGAAGAGGGGCTTTATCCAATGAAAGAGAAATACAAGGTATTAATCGCGGACGATGAAAAACGGGTAGTGAAACTTATTAAAAACCTTGTGGATTGGGAAAAACTGGGACTGGAATACGCAGGAGAAGCCTATGACGGACAGGAAGCGCTGAAAAAGGTCAAAGAGCTGCATCCGGATATCCTGATTACGGATATCAAGATGCCCGGTGTGGACGGCCTGGTTCTCGCCAGGAAGGTGCAGGAGATACAGGAGAAAATATCCGTCATTATTATTAGCGGGTACAAGGTATTTGACTACGCCTATGACGCGTTGAAAAGCGGCGTGATCGATTTTCTGATCAAGCCGATCAACGCCTCGGATCTGAACAACAGTCTGGCGAGGCTTTTGAAAATCAAAGAGTCTCAGCGGATCGAGCGAAGCGATATCGGCAAAAAGCAGCAGAAACTGGAGGAAGAGTTTACCAAACTGGCCAGGAACCAGTTTTTGTTTAACTGCCTGCATCAGATTGGGGACTGTGAGAGGGATCTGGAACAGTTTAACCGGCAAAATGGTTTCCGGTTCCGGGAAGGACTGTATGGAGCGTTTCTTATCCGGATATTCTGTCCGGACCATGCGGGCCGGAGGTTACTGGAAGCGCAGGAGAGCCCGTCCGTCTCTTATAAAGTATACAATATAGCCGAGCGGCTGCTCTCTGATCTGTGTTATGACTGGGCCATGATCGAAGAAAAAAATGTCATCGAATGCATCTATAATATTCCTGCCGGCAAAAAAGAGGACATGAAGAAAGCGTTTTTAAAGCTGCATTCGGACTGGGCGTCCGCCCTGTTGGTCTATCCGGAAATGGAATCCATACTCGGGGTGGGCAGATTCTATGAAAGCCATATGGGGATCGGTGAAAGTGTCCGGGATGCGTTTGCATGCACCAGGATGAAGCCGGTGTTCGGAACTTCCAAACCGGTTTCGGCTGAGCGGATTCAACTAAAAGAAGCGGCTCCCATGCTGACGAAACTGTGGATTCATAATTTTGACGTTATGATCCACGACTATCAGATCGGACCGATGGAAGAATTTCTGGATCAGAGCTTTACCGAGTGGGCGCCGCAGTTGTACCAGTGCCCGTGGCAGTTGGAAATTCTGCTGACGGAGCTTCTGAATCAGTTTCGGGAAGAGGTTAAGAAAGACGGAATTAAAATCCTGCCGGAGGAAATAACGGCGCAGAAGGAATATTTCCTCGCCCTAAACAGCCTGGATAAGCTTAAGCAGGCGGTCCGTGAATATATTATTCAGATCATGAGCGGCTATATTGAGAACATGAACAGCAGGCACAAGCAGCCGATCACCATAGCTATCGAGTATATCGAAAAACATTATGCAGAGCCCGTGTCCCTGGAAGATATCTGTGCGCAGGTGGATCTGAGCTACCATTATTTCAGCGGGTTATTTAAGCAGGAGACAGGGGGCAATATCACGGACTACCTGATTCAGGTACGGATCGACCATGCGAAACGGCTGCTGAAAGACACGACAAAAAATATTTCGGAGATTGCTGAGCTATGCGGCTATTCCGACGCACGGCATTTCAGCCGGCTGTTTGCCAAACGGGTGGGAATCAAACCCCAGGAATACCGCCGGATGAATGCGTAGGAGGGACAAGATGAACTTAAAAAACAGGAATGGTTCCTTTCTGGTCTGGCTATCAGGCACCGGGATACTTTTGTTCTTGAACCTTCTGACCGGCCTGGGACTGCTTTCCTCTGTAGCAAGCGTAGACGGCGGCGGTGTGACGGCCGGCCTTTTCGTCATGCTATTTCTGGACGTTGCCGGATTAGCCGGAATCCTTTATAAACTGGCGGTAAGCCGGAAACGGATTCGGAGAACCCAGGACCGGCTGCATCAGATTTTCGGTGCGCAGGAGTTGGAGAAGGAACCGTTAACCCATGATATTTTCCTGTTCCCGGAACTGCTTGAGACCGCTTGCCGGGAAAAGGAGCTGGCAAAACGGGATTATGAAAACAAGCTGCTAAAGAAGGAAGCGGAACTGAATATACTGCAAAGTCAGATTAACCCCCATTTTCTTTATAACGCGCTGGATGCCATCCGGGGCGATATTGTGGAGGAGGGGCTTGGCGACACCGCCGATATGGTGGAAGCGCTGGCCAAATTTTTCCGGTACAGCATTAATATGAAAAATAATATCATCACCTTAGAGGAAGAGCTGGATAATCTGGACAACTATTTCAAAATTATCCAATACCGGTTTGAAAACCGGTTCTATCTGATCAATGACTGCGATTACGGCAATGCGGCGCTGATGGAATACAAGATTCCAAAGCTGATTATCCAGCCCATCGTCGAAAATTCCATCAACCACGGTTTGGAGCCGAAGACCGGCATGGGGATTATCCACATTCGGTCTACCTTCACCAACCGCTACCTGGAAATCCTGATTCAGGATAATGGAATAGGGATGAAACAGGCGGAGCTGGAACAGCTTCTTGATAAGTTCAATGATCCGGCGGCGTCCGCAACCGGGGAAAAGCCCAAGAAGGGCGGTATTGCGCTGATCAATGTAAACAAGCGGATCAAACTGTATTACGGGGAGGAATACGGGCTGGAAATCAACAGTCTGGAGCAGCTGGGTACGGAGGTAAAAATATTGCTTCCGCCGATCGAAGAAAAAGGGGAACAGGTATCATGAAAGCGGAATTATGCCGTTTCCGGGATGTGGGAAAGACCTTCTCGGCCGGCCGGGTGGTGCGGCATATCAATTGTGTGATCTGTGAAGGCGATCAGGTTGGGATCCTCAGCGCCAGCGCAAAAGCCAGAAGAAGGCTGATGGAGCTGTTGTTATTGCAGACGGCTCCCGATGAGGGGACGATCGAGATGAACGACAGCTTGGGAGAAGCTGTCCGTACCAGAGGAAAAGATCCATACACTTTTCTGGTGGATGGAAATAGCTGTATCCGGAATATGAGCGTGATGGACAACCTGCTTTTTTTGAGGCATAAGACCGGCAGGCAGCTGATTTTATCCAATGCCGGATGCAGGAAGGAAGCGGAAGAAATTCTGAAAAGATACCATCTGGACGTCTCTTTGGACCTTCCGGCCGGTAAATTGACAAAATATGAGCGCTATCTGCTGGAACTGGCCAAAGCGATCGAAATATACCATGTGAAATTCCTTGCGATCGATCATATCCATGAGATTACGGATGAAAAGAAACAAAAGGAGCTTGTGGCGTGTACGGATTCCTACCGCCGGCAGGGCGGCGCGGTGATCTATTTCTCCAGCGTGCATACGCCTGTATTTGACCAGACGGATCTGAATTACTATATGCACGAAAACAGCATGGTCAGAACATTTTACAAGGACGACGGCCCGTACAAAGTTCACAACGAGGCGATGCTTTGGCAGTATCGGCAGAATATATACAAACATCTGGTTCCTCCGCAGAAGAAAACTACCCTGCAGACAGGTCACATCAATATAACGGTGCCCGGAATCGGGGCTTTCGGAGCGGATACGATCCAACTGGGAAAGGGAGAAATCCTCGGGGTGGTTGCCGGTGAAAAGGTAAGCGACGGTATCATCGACGGCATATTTATGAAGAAAAAATTGGGAAGACTGGAAATTGACGGGCGGCTTCTGACGACCGGAAGCCTGGAAAGCTTAATCCGCCAAGGGGTTGGGCTGTTTTACGATACGGTGGAGCGGACCGCGTTTCAGGATCTATCCGCCAGGGATAACGTGGAGATGCTGGCCTTCGATAAGCTATGCCGGATTCCGGGGGTTCTCAATAACTCGCTGGAAAAGTATTTCGTCGGGAAGTTTCTGGACGGCGGAATCAAAGAGGCCGGCAAAAAGCCCCTGAAACAGATGCACCGTTCGGAGATATTGGAATTGATGATCAAACGATATGCCCAGTATAGGTGGGAGCTGCTGGTGATGCAGCTGTCTAACCTGACCGACGAGCTGACCCAGAGCCATCCGCTGCTTCATTATATCTACACGCTCCAGAAGCAGGGGAAAAGCGTGATGATCCTTTCCACCAATGCCGTGGAAATGGAAAAGATCTGTACCAGAATGATTTATTATCATGATATGATTTAATAAGATGTGATTGAAGGACATGAAAAATACCCGGCGCAGGAGGAATGGGATCGTGGAGAAAGAATTTCTGACAGTGGGAGAACTGGCCAGTTTAATGGGGACTACGGTCCGTACGCTGCAGTATTATGATCAGGAAGGGCTGCTGAAGCCCACGGCAAAAAGTGAGGGCGGGCGCAGATTATACTCTTCGAAGGATGTGGTAAAGCTCCATCAGATCTTATCGTTTAAGTATCTGGGGTTTTCATTGGAGGAAATCAGAAACCGGCTGTTTACGTTGGATACCCCTCAGGAAGTGGCTGCGGCTTTAGAACAGCAGAAAAGGGCGATCCAGGAGGAAATCGCGAATTTGCAGGAGGCTTTGCAGGCGGTTCATAAACTGCAGGCGGAGGTGCTGGCCGGCCAGGAGGTGAATTTTACCAGTTACGCGGAGATTATTGAATTCCTGAAGACAGGGAATCAGGGCTACTGGGTCTGGACCCACATGAAGGAACCGCTGAGGGAACATATACGGGAACGGTTTGGAAATGATGCTGAGGCGGGATTGAAAATATATGAGGCTTATCAGGAAATGCTGGAGGAGGCGGTTATACTAAAACGGAGCGGGGAGACGGCGGACAGCTTAAAAAGCCAGGAACTGGCCGGGCGGTGGTGGAATATGATCCTTGAATTTACCGGCGGGGATCTGAACTTACTGCCGCAGATGGCAGACTTCAATAAAGCCAAAGAAAATTGGAATAATGAGATGGCCGAAAAGCAAAAGGAGGTTGATGAGTTTATGAACGCTGCCTTGAGCTGTTATTTGGAAGGCGCATTCGGGGAGGATCTGGAGAAGCATATGAACAGAACGGACGAAGCGTAATCATTATATTTGATATTTTCACATCTTTCTTCGGAAATGGATGCAGGGGCTGTGAAAAAATAGTTTAAATACGAAGAGGACATACCGTCTCAGCAACGCGGAGACCGGTGAGGAAAGTCCTTTTTGTGTTTAGAATATTTTTTTCAGCTCTTTTTCTATGGAAAATTTTATCAATACAACAGATCCGGGATCTGTTATATCATGATTTCGATACATAAATGCCTTAGGAAGATTTAAATGTGTGCCATATTAACAAAAAAATAAAATCACACACGTAATCATAAAATCACCCAATTGAGGCTGCCGGGACAGAAATGATAAACTGTATCTATCGAAAGGAACACAAAACAAAGACTAAGGGGGTGTCAGAATGGGTGAAATCATACTGGAAATGAAAAATATCTGCAAAGAATTTCCGGGAGTGAAAGCCTTAAGCGATGTGGATTTTACCGTGAGGCGCGGAGAGGTTCATGCCCTGATCGGTGAGAACGGCGCCGGAAAGTCCACGCTTATGAAGGTGCTGACCGGTATCTATAGAGCCGAAAGCGGTACGATACGGTTCAAAGGGAAGGATTTCCTGGCCAGGAATCCAAGAGACGCGCAGGAACAGGGAATCAGTATCATCCATCAGGAACTGAATCTGCTGCCGGATTTGAATGTGGCGGAGAACATATTCATCACCCGGGAACCGACAAAAGCAGCGGGCTGTATCGTGGACGACAAAAAGATGCATCAGAGGGCCGGTGAACTGATGAATCGGCTTTCGATCAACATAAAGACTACGGAGACCGTCGAAAACTTAAGCGTGGCCCAAAAGCAGATGGTTGAGATCGCCAAAGCTCTGGCGGTGGATTCCGATATCCTGGTTCTGGATGAGCCGACCTCTGCGCTGGCGGAAAACGAAGTGAACACACTGTTCGAGATTATCCGGACGCTGAGAAACGAGGGAAAAGGAATTGTCTACATATCCCACCGGCTGGAGGAGTTCGAGCGGATCGTGGACCGGGTTACGGTGCTTCGTGACGGGACCTATGTGGATTCCATGCTCTGGAAAGATACGGACATCGACGGGGTGGTCACGCTGATGGTGGGACGCAGCATCACGGAGCAGTATCCGAAGAGAGAGGCAAAGCCGGGAGAGGTAGTATTTGAGGCCAGACATGTGAGCCGCGGTAAAGTATTAAAGGACGCGGGGATCTGCGTGCGAAGAGGTGAAGTGGTAGGATTGGCGGGGCTTATGGGAGCAGGCAGAACGGAGCTTGCCAGAGCTATCTTTGGAGCCGATCCGGTGGAAGCCGGGGAATTTTATCTAAACGGAGAACAGCTGCACATAAAAAGGCCCTATGATGCGATTAAAAGAGGAATGCTTTATCTGACGGAGGACCGGAAAAAGGACGGCATTTTCCTGGACATGGAAGTGAGTATGAATATTACCATCGGGAGTCTTCCCTACTATGCCAGCCATAATGTGATACATGAAAAGAAAGCCAGAAAGGTGGTGGCGGATCAGATCCGGGAACTTCGGATCAAAACTCCGTCCGAACGTCAGATCGCCAAATTCCTGTCCGGGGGGAATCAGCAGAAGGTGCTGATCGCCAGATGGCTGTGCAGGAAAGCGGATCTGATCATATTTGATGAACCGACCCGGGGCATCGATGTGGGGGCCAGGTATGAGATCTATTCGCTGATCAATAAGATCGCGGAAAGCGGAGTAGGAGTCATCATGATTTCCTCGGACATGCCTGAGATCCTGGGTATGAGCGACCGGATCGTCGTCATGTGTGAAGGCAGGATCACCGGGGAAGTGACAAGAGAGGAAGCCGATCAGGAGACCATCCTGCACATGGCATCCAATACGCATACACGTAAAAGGGAGGTAGTGTGATGACAACCATAAAAGAAAAATTCCGCTCGCTGGACAATGAACAGCTGCAGCGGCTGACCGTACTGCTGGCATTGATTTTACTCTGTATCTTTTTTGCCTTTAAAAGTCCTTATTTTCTATCGGCCGATAACTTTCTGCTGATTATCACCCAGACCGCGGTAACAGGTATCACTGCTTACGGAATGGTATTCGTCATCATATCCCAGGCGGTGGATCTTTCGATCGGCTCTACCATCGCCGTGGCCGGTGTCGCCTGCGCCATGATGATCTCGGCCGGCATCCCGCTGCCGCTTGCGATTCTGTTCTGTATCCTTCTGGGAGCGGTGATCGGGGTCATCAATGGATTCTGCGTATCCAAAATGGGACTTCCGCCATTTGTAGCCACGTTAGGCATGCAGATGGTACTAAGAGGATTGGCGCTTGTTGTTACCGACGCATCCCCGGTCTATGTTACCAATTCGGATTTCTTTAAAAAGATCGCGCAGGGTAAATTGTTTGGTGTGATCCAGTTCCCAGCTATTTACCTGGTAGTGCTTGGAATCATATCCGCTTTTATCCTGAAAAAAACGGTAATTGGACGCCACATCTACGCCGTGGGCAGCAACGAAGACGCAGCCAAGCTTTCGGGTATCAATACGGCTAAGATCCGGATGTTTGCCTATTCCTACAGCGGAATCATGGCAGCGATCGCGGGAATCGTGCTGGCGGCCCGGGTGAATTCGGGACAGCCTACCATTGCGACCGGTTATGAATGTAACGCCATCGCAGCGTCGGTAATCGGAGGAGCCTCCATGACCGGTGGTCATGGAACAGTCAGCGGGACAATCCTGGGAGCGCTGGTTATGGGAATCCTGCTAAACGGATTAAACCTGATGTCCGTATCACAGAACTGGCAGACAGTAATTACCGGCCTGGTTGTAATCGGCGCGGTTTACATGGATAAATTAAGAAACGCGAAAAGCGGATCGTAAAAAACAAGGAGGCATTTCAAAATGGGAAAAAAATTAATGAGTTGGGTATTGGGCGCAATGTTGACGGTAAGTTTACTGGCTGGGTGCGGAACAAAAGAAGAGACACCGGCCGCGGGCCAGCCGGTTCAGACAGACGGACAGCAGGAATCAGCAAAACCGGCCGGTGACGCGGGTACGGATCAGGATGCCCAGGCGTCCGAAGAAAACAATGGCGATTACTATGTGTCGGTGATTATGAAGAGTTTCACCGGGGATTTCTGGAAAACGGTCCAGCTTGGCGCGGAGCAGGCCGGGAAAGATCTGGGAGTCAAAGTGGTGGTGGAAGGCTGTGACACCGAGACCGAATATGAGCAGCAGATACAGCTGGTGGAAAGCGCGATCATGAAGGGGGCCGATGCCATCGCCCTGTCAACCCTGGATTCCGAAGCGCTGGTTCCGATCTGCGAGGAAGCAAACAGCAAGGGAATCAAGATTATCACCTTCAATTCCACGATCAACAGCGATGTGCCGATCTGCCATGTGGCGACCGATAACTATGCGGCCGGAGAGCTGGCGGGCAAGACTCTGGGCGAGACCCTGGGCGGGACCGGAAAGTACGCAGTGCTTGGAAGCGCCGAAGGAGTAAAGAATAACAGGGACAGAAGCGACGGCGCGGTAGCGTATATTGAGAAAAACTATCCCGATATGGAGCTGATCCAGACCCAGTATATGGATAATGACATGAACAAAGCGATCTCCATTATCAATGACTGGATTACGTCCAACCCGGATATCAAGGGAATCTATACCAACAACGAGACCGGAACCATTGCGGCGGCCACGGTTCTTTCCGAGAGAGGAAAGGTCGGAGAGATCTTACATATCGGTTTCGACGCCACGGAGCAGACCTGCGCCCAGATCAAGGATGGCATCACATCCAGTATCGTTACACAGATCCCCTTCAAGATGGGCTACGACGCAGTCGCAAAGGCAGTGGATGCGCTGAACGGAAAAGAAGTGGAAACGTTGATTGACACCGGCGTCGCTCTGGTGACGAAAGACAACCTGGATTCTGAGGAAATCCAGAAGATTATCAATCCATTGAATTAACGGTGATTTGACAGCCGTCAAGTATTTCTATATATGCCGGTAAACGCTGCGGCAGAATGGAGTTTAGAATGAGAAAACCAAATGTGATCTATATTTTAGCCGATGATATGGGATACGGGGATTTCGGAGCGTTTAACCCGGACGTGCACACGCCCGCCCTGGACCGCCTGGTGGAAGAAGGCTGCACACTGGAGGAATGCTACAGCGCCTCCCCGGTGTGCGCCCCGGCCCGGGCCGGCATCATGACCGGCCGGTATCCCCACCGGACCGGCGTGGTGGACACGCTGGAAGCCAGAGGGCTGGACCGGCTGAATCCGGATGAGACCACCATGGCCGATGTGTTCCGGGCCAACGGCTATGACACCGGGCTGGTCGGTAAATGGCATCTGGGGGCCATCGATCCGGCCTACCATCCGAACAACCGGGGATTCGACTATTTCTTCGGATTCCGGGGAGGATGGAGCGACTATTATCAGTACCACATCGAATGCAACCGGCAGCCCGTAGCCTGTGAAGGGCAGTATCTGACGGATGTGTTCAGTGAACAGGCGGTGCATTACATCAGAGAGCACAGAGAACGGCCGTTTTTCCTGCACCTGGCCTACAACTGTCCCCACTATCCGTTGATGGCGCCGGAAGCTTATGTGGACAAATACCGTTCCACCGGAAAGTTTACAAAAGAAGTGGCCGCGATCTACGGGATGATCGAATGCATGGACGCGGGCATCCAAAAGGTGCTCAATGCTTTGGAGGAAGAGGGGCTGTATCAGGACACGATTCTTATTTTTACCAGTGACAATGGCCCGGATCTGGGGGCTGAGTCGGGAAATTCCGCGCTGATGCGCTACAACTGCGGGCTTCGGGGGAGCAAAATGCGGGTGTACGAAGGCGGTATCAAGGTGCCCGCCGTGGTGGTTTATAAAGGACGGATAGCGGAAAAAAGCAGCACGGCGGAAGTGATCCATGGGATTGACTGGCTGCCCACCCTGATGCACATGTGCGGTCTGAGTTACCCGAAGGATCTGAAACTGGACGGAATCAACGTCGACGGCGCTTTCTATGGGGAGCCCCTGCCGAAGCGGTCTGTCTACTGGCAGTGGAGCCGCTACCGCCCGGAAAAATACTGCAACAGCGCAGTCCGCAGGGGGGATCTGAAGTTTGTCCATCCGCCGGTTGCGTCATTTCTGGAATTGCCCCAGTGGGAATATGACATCGACGAGGATATCAAGTACCATCCGGAGAAATATCAGGACATCATCGACCGGCCGGTACCGGAACGGATTCTGCCGGAAGCCATACAGGAAGAACTCTATGACTTGGCAGGGGACCGGGAAGAAACGAACAATCTGGTATTACAATGTCCGCAGCAGACAGAAGAGCTGAGACATTCCCTGTACGCCTGGTTTGAAGACGTGGACGGGGATGGCCGTGCGCGGACAAAAATAAAAGAATAGGTGAATGATGGAACTCATATATCTTTTCGTCAGTTTTATCGCGTCGGTCGCTGGTTCCATCTGTGGAATCGGCGGAGGGATAGTCATAAAACCGGTTCTGGATGCCTTTGGGACCTTGGAGGTCTCTGCGATCAGTTTCCTGTCCGGCTGTACGGTTTTGACCATGTCCGCCTACTCTGTTGTGAAAGCCAGGATCTCAAAGGATACAGCGATCGATTTTTCGGTCAGTTCCTATCTTGGAATCGGCGCTGTTGCGGGCGGCATCGCGGGAAAAGGCTTGTTTCAGTATCTGCGGTCAGTGGTGAGTCCGGCAGGACTTCTGAGCGCAGGACAGTCTGTAATTTTGTTTTTCATCACTTTGGCGGCTCTTGTATATACACTCAGACAGGAAAAAATCCGGACGCTGCGGGTAAAGAACCGTATATGCTGTATGCTGATTGGACTGGGTTTGGGATTTCTCTCCTCCTTTCTGGGAATCGGCGGCGGGCCGGTGAACTTGGTCATTCTATACTATTTTTTCTCCATGGGCCCCAAGACGGCTGCGCAGAATTCAATCTATATCATCTGCCTGTCCCAGATCTCCAGCCTGCTTCTGAACCTGAGCACAGGAACGATACCGCCGGTTCCGGTGTTCCTGCTGGCGGGAATGGGGATCTGCGGCATACTGGGAGCCGCCCTTGGGAGAAGGATAAACCGGCGTCTGAAAGACCGGCATGTAAGCCGGCTGTTCCTTTGCCTGATGGTGGTGATATTGGGGATCTGCCTGTATAATATTGCCGGGAGCCAAACCGGATTATACTGAGAGTATGGAAGGATATACATACATCAAAGAGAAAGGATGTAAGTCAGAAATGACCTGCATCCTTTTTTGATTGAATTCCATTTACCCTTCCCTGGGAAGAGGAGTGTAAAAACCCGGAAATATTAAGAAATATTAAGATTACCCAATAACCTATAAGATACCGGCGAAATTTGCTATAATATGTGATGGTCTTACAAGTTAGGAGCTGCATTATGAAGAGAAAAACAAAGGGGTATGCCAAACAGCCGGTACCGACATACGCGATTGTACCCCTGATCAGTTGTGTCATAGTAAATTGTCTGGTTTATTTTGGATTGGCGAAATTCGCTTCCGGCTGGAAGCATTATGATTTTACAACACCGCTTGACCGGATGGTTCCGGTCGTACCATGGTTTGTAAGTATATATTTTGGCTGTTATCTGTTTTGGATTGTGAATTACATAATGATTGCGAGAATCAGCAAAGAGCACTGTATGCGGTTTGTGACGGCAGATATGATATCCCGGCTGGTCTGTGGCGTTTTTTACCTTCTGATACCCACAACGAATGTAAGACCTGTGTTGGAAGGAAGCGGTATCTGGACGGAACTGCTTCGCACGCTCTATAGTATGGACAGTGCTACCAATCTTTTTCCGTCGATTCACTGTCTGGTCAGCTGGTTTTGTTTTATCGGCATCCGTGGGCAGAAATCCATTCCCCGGGCATACCGGATATTCTCCTGTGTGTTCGCCGTACTGGTCTTTGTCTCCACCCAGGTGACGAAGCAGCATTATATCATTGACGTAATAGGCGGAATAGCGGTAGCGGAAGCGGCTTATTATCTGACGCACCACACGCAGTTTTACCGGTCCGTGGAAAAATGTATGGACCGGATTACCGGACTGTTGTTTGGCAGACGGGCTACGGACAGCGGGAAAGAGAGTTAGCGGTGAATGGAAAAAAGAAAAATATACTGAATCTGCTGTTTTTGGCGGCGGTATTCGGGCTTACCATATACGGAGTGTTTAAGGGAGAAGACCTGCACGCGATTCTGCAGGCATTGAAAAAGGTAAAGCTTTGGTATCTGCTGTTCGGGATGATATTTGTGATTTTCTTTATCTGGGGAGAATCAATCATCATCCATTACATGTTGGGGACGCTTTCCATACGAACGAGGAAGAGGACCTGTTTTCTGTATTCCTGCGTGGGGTTTTTCTTCAGCTGCATCACGCCGTCGGCCAGCGGCGGTCAGCCGGCCCAGATCTATTATATGAAAAAGAATGAGATTCCGATATCCGTATCCACACTGGTTCTGATGGTGGTAACCATCACCTACAAATCGATCCTTGTTTTTATCGGGCTTTTTCTGGTGATATTCCAGCGTGGCTTCGTGAACCGGTATCTGACCGGCATTCTTCCGGTATTTTATCTGGGGGTTGTCCTGAACGTGTTCTGCTGCGCGATCATGCTGGTGCTGGTGTTCCATCCGGTGCTGGCGAAGAATATCATGCAGGCCGGCCTGAAGCTGCTGGTGAGGCTGCACATTCTGAAGAACAAACCGGAGCGGGCCGAAAGGCTTACGAATTCCATGGATCAGTATACGGCCACGGCAGCCTATTTTAAGAAAAACAAGAAAGTGATAGTCAATGTCACGCTGATTACGTTTATACAGCGGTTCGCACTGTTTTTCGTCACTTATCTGGTCTATCGGGCTTTCGGTCTCAGCGGAACCAGTGTCTATGATGTGATGATGCTGCAGGCGGTTATCTCCGTAGCGGTGGATATGCTCCCTCTGCCGGGCGGGATGGGGATCAGCGAAAAGCTGTTTCTGATGATCTTCCCACCGGTGTTTGGCACGGCATTGCTGCTGCCGGGCATGATCCTGAGCAGAGGCCTGGCGTATTACAGCCAGCTGCTGTTCAGCGCCGCAATGACGGTGGTGGCACATTTTGTAATCGGCAAACCAAAACCCGAACGGGTACTGTTTGAACAACAAAGTAAAGGAAAAAGCATATGATAGGATTTTATAATCACTCCGTTATATTAACGTATATCAGTCTGGCGTCTTCCGTATTTGGAATGACCCAGGCAATCCATGGAAGGTTTAAGACCGCCATTTTCTGCCTCGCCCTGTCGGGGTTCTGCGATATGTTCGACGGGAAGATCGCCAGAGCTATGAAAAACCGGTCGGAGGATGCGAAAGCGTTTGGAATCCAGATCGATTCCCTGTGTGACATGGTCTGTTTCGGCGCCTTTCCGGCGTTGATCTGTTATCTGCTGGGTGTGCAGGGAATATTGGGTATAGCGGTAATCGTCCTGTACTGTACGGCGTCTGTCATCCGGCTGGGCTATTTTAACGTGATGGAATCCAAAAACGCGCTGGTTTCGGAGGACGGAGAAAAGTTCTACAGGGGCCTTCCGATCACTTCCATGGCCGTGGCCTTGCCACTGGTATTCATGGTCCAGTTTTTTGTACCCAATTTTGTGTTCCGGATTCTGCTATATGTAATCCTGCTTTTAGTTGGTATCCTGTTTATTGTGGATTTTAAAGTGAAAAAGCCAAAAAATTCGACTCTTGTGGTATTGGTGCTGGTGGTTGCCGCAGCGCTGCTGATCATGCTGATATTTACCAGATATCCGATCCGGTTCCGGGGCGGGCTGCTGAATGAAGCCATACTTAAAGGAGGCGTCCATTGAAATATTATGACAGAGAGGGCCGCCTGACAGAAAAGTCTTCCGTCCAGGACCGTTTATTAAAAGCGCTCTACACCCACGCAGCGGGCCGGCTGCTGTTAAAGCCTTTGATCTGTCCTACGGTATCCAAAGCGGGCGGCTGTATTTTGAATTCCCGTGTGTCCGCGCTGCTGGTAAAGCCCTTCGTCCGGTTGAACCGGATGGATCTGAGCCAATGTGAAAAGAAAAAATTCCATTCTTTTAATGATTTTTTTACCAGAAGATTACAGAGAACCGCCAGACCTGTGGCTTCGGGAGAACAGGTTTTAATAAGCCCCTGCGACGGGAAACTCAGCGTGTGGCCTATCGGGGACGACCGGCGTTTTCAGATCAAGGATACCTGGTATACGCTTACCGAACTGCTCCGGTCAGAAACGCTGGCCAATCGGTTTGAAGGCGGGTTCGCCTGCGTGTTCCGTCTGACTGTGGATGATTACCACAGGTACTGTTATATGGCGGATGGATTAAAATCAGCAAACCGGAAAATACCGGGGAAGCTTCACACAGTAAATCCCATCGCCAATGACTGTTATCCCATTTATAAGGAAAATACCAGAGAGTATTGCCTGTTAAAGACGAAGCGTTTCGGCAATTTATTAATCATGGAAGTCGGCGCGTTGATGGTCGGCCGGATTACGAATTATCAGTCCCGGAAAACTTTTGTAAGTAAGGGAGAGGAGAAAGGCCGGTTTGAGTTCGGCGGTTCCACGATCGTGGTTCTTATGCCCAAGGGCCGGGTCCGGCTGGATGAGGACCTGATCGAACATACCCGCATGGGCGGGGAGACAATTGTGAAGATGGGCGAGCGCATCGGTGTATCCGCCGGTTCATAAAAAAGGCAGGTGATCAGACTTTGGTCTTATCATCCTGCCTTTTCTTAAATTCTATGGTTTAATAAGGAAGCCTATTCCGCAAAACGGCTGTTTACCACATCCCAGTTAATCAGGCCGAACCAGGCGTCCACATAGTCAGCCCGAAGGTTCTGGTATTTCAGATAATAAGCGTGTTCCCAGACATCTACCAGGAGAAGCGGACAGTAACCGTAGGTGAGCGGACTGTCCTGATTCGGAAGGTTGATGACCTTCAAATGCTGGTTCTCATCTTTTACAAGCCATGCGTAGCCGGAACCGAACTGTCCGAGCGCAGCGGTTTTCATTTCGCTTTTCCAGTGGTCGACAGAGCCGTACTGGGATTCGATTGCAAAACGGACGGCTCCTGACGGCTCATTTTTCCCGGGTCTCATCGAATCAAAATACATCGCGTGGTTAAGGACGCCTCCGCCGTTATTCCGAACAGGCTTTTGCAGGTCTTCCGGGAGTTCATCCAGACGGGACAGCAGCATGGGAAGCGTCCAGTCGTGATATTCCGGATGGTTTTCCAGCGCCTTGTTTAAGTTATCCACGTAAGTTTTAAAATGCTTGTCATGATGAAAATGCAGCGTCTCCATATCGATAGCCGGTTCCAAGGCGTCGTAAGTATACGGAAGCGGCGGCAGAGTGAAAGGATAATGTTGTTGGTTCATAGGGCCCTCCTTTTATGGCGTTTCTTTGAATTTACGCAGTTATTATATGCGGTAATTGGAAAATTCATACAATCAAATCTGTTTTCCGCTGATACCTTTTCCCATAAAGCGGTTGCCCCAGCCATTTATATATGTTAAAATATACCTATAATATGGATAAGTCGGATGATGGATATGGGAGAGACTGTGTAAGCGGCGCCGAAGGGGAATTGCAAAAACTCTCAGGCAAAAGGACCGTACCCGGACGAGACTCTGGAAAAGCAAGATCACCGAAGAGGCATGCTCCGTTATGGAGTAATCTTTCAGGTAAACAGACAGAGGCATACGAAAGCTTTTTTCGTATGTCTTTTTTTATGCCATAGGAAAGTGCTCCTGCGGAATAAAAAAAGTTCGCATCCGCTTAGCCATAATAAGGTATTTCAATCTATCAGGAGGGAGTGAGTACATGGAAAAAAAGACACCATTGTACGACAAGCACGTGGAAAATCACGGGAAAATAGTACCGTTTGCAGGTTACCTGCTTCCGGTGCAATACGAGCAGGGGGTGATCGCGGAGCATATGGCAGTGCGTAAGGCGTGCGGCCTGTTTGACGTATCCCATATGGGCGAGGTGCTCTTAACGGGGCGGGATGCGCTGGCGAATTTGAACATGCTGCTGACCAATGACTTTACGAATATGTATGACGGCCAGGCGAGATACAGTCCGATGTGCAATGAAAGCGGAGGGGTGATTGACGATCTGATTGTCTATAAGATCAGGGAAAACCATTATTTTATCGTGGTAAATGCCTCCAACCGGGAGAAAGATTTCGCCTGGATGAAAGAGCACCAGTTTGCGGACGCATACTTTGAGGATCTGTCCGATCAGGTGGCTCAGATCGCTCTGCAGGGCCCGAAAGCCCATGAAATCCTGGCGAAGCTTGTGCCGGAAGAGGAACTTCCGAAGAAATATTACAGCGCGGTCATGGAAGGTAAAGTGAAGGACATATCCTATATTATATCGAAAACCGGTTACACCGGCGAGGATGGTTATGAACTGTATATGGGCACCGGGGATGCCGGACGGATGTGGGATCTTCTGCTTGAGGCCGGGCGGGAAGACGGACTTATTCCATGCGGACTGGGAGCCAGGGATACGCTTCGCCTGGAAGCCGCGATGCCGCTGTACGGACATGAGATGAACGATGAGATTACACCGTTGGAGACCGGGCTTGGATTTGCGGTGAAGATGAATAAGGAAGACTTTATCGGGAAAAAAGCGCTGGTGGACAGGGGAGAACCGTCGAGAAGGCGGGTTGGCCTGAAAGTAACCGGCAGAGGGATCATAAGAGAGCAGGAAAAAGTGTTTGCGGATGGAAAAGAGATTGGTATTACCACTTCCGGAACACACTGCCCGTATCTGGGTTATCCGGCGGCCATGGCGCTGCTGCTGGTGGAATACGCAGGCGTCGGCACAAAGGTGGAAGTGGAAGTCAGGAACCGGATGATCGGGGCGGAAGTAATCCCTATCCCGTTTTATAAAAGGGAAAAGAAATAGCAGAAGAATCATAAAATGATAAATAATAGGAGGATACAAACATGAATATTCCAAAGGAGTTAAAGTATGCAAAATCCCATGAGTGGCTGTTTTTTGAGGATGAGACCACCGCAAGGATCGGACTTACGGACTATGCGCAGAAGGAATTAGGAGATCTGGTCTTTGTAAACCTGCCGGAAGAAGGGGATGAAGTAACCGCCGGGGAAAGCTTTGCCGATGTGGAGTCTGTCAAGGCGGTTTCCGACGTATACTCACCAGTCAGCGGAACCGTGGCTGCCATTCATGAAGAACTGCTGGACAGCCCGGAATCCATTAATGAGCAGCCCTATGACGCCTGGCTGGTCAGGGTGGAAAATATCACCGATCAGGAGGACCTGATGGACGCGGCCGAATATGAGGCCTATCTGGAGGAACTGTAGGCGCGCGGCGGATGGCGGAACCTATTATAATGAAGGAGGAGCGTTCATGGGGCGTTATGTAACGAATACAAGAGAAGAACAGCAGGAAATGCTGCGCGCGATCGGATACGAGAGCTTCGATGACCTGTACCGGGACGTACCCGAGCAGATGCAGATCCACGGGGAGCTGAAGATCCCCTGTGGGGTGTCGGAGCTTGAAGTCCAACGCAGGATGGAAGCGATGGCCGCGAAAAATAAAGTATTTCCCCACATATTCCGTGGGGCGGGAGCTTATCACCATTATATACCTGCGATCGTGGACAGTGTCACGGGCAAGGAGGATTTTGTCACGGCTTATACGCCCTATCAGGCGGAGATCAGCCAGGGAAATTTGCAGTCCATCTTCGAGTACCAGACGATGATCTGTGAGCTGACCGGTATGGATGCCTCCAATGCCTCCGTCTATGACGGAGCTACCGCGGCGGCAGAAGGGGTTTTGATGTGCCTGGACCGGAAACGGACCGGAATCTTGGTGTCCGCAGCCGTAAACCCGCAGGTGCTTAAGACGATACGCACATACTGCTACGGAAGAAATGTGGCGGTTCAGGTGATACCGGAAAAAGAGGGGGCGACCGATACCCAGGCGTTAAGAGAAATGCTGGATGAGCAGACAGCCTGCGTCTATATACAGCAGCCCAACTATTACGGCATCCTGGAGGATGTGGAAGAAATCGGCAGGCTGGCGCACGAGCGTAAGGCCAAATATGTAGTCGGCTGCAACCCGATCTCCCTGGCTGTTTTAAAAACACCGAGGGAATACCAGGCGGATGTGGCGGTAGGCGAGGGGCAGCCCCTTGGAATGCCGATGGGATTTGGCGGCCCGTACCTGGGATTTATGGCGGCCAAACAGGATATGCTTCGAAGACTTCCCGGCCGGATCGTGGGCCAGACTGTGGATTCCCAGGGAAAAAGAGGATTCGTGCTGACTCTTCAGGCAAGGGAACAGCATATCCGCCGGGAGAAGGCCGGCAGCAATATTTGTTCCAACGAAGCCCTGTGCGCGATGAAAGCTTCCGTATATATGGCGGCCATGGGGCCAGAAGGAATGAGGCGGGCAGCTATAAACAGCGCGTCTATGGCTCATTATCTGGCGGAAAAACTACAGGAAGCTGGATGCGTGGTCAAGTACAGCCGTCCGTTCTTTCATGAATTTGTAACCGAATGTCCGGTGGATACCGGGATGCTTCTGACGCGGTTAGAGGAGGAAGGGATTCTGGGAGGCCTGCCCTTAAGCGGCAGGGAACTTCTGTGGTGCGCTACGGAATTGAATACCAAAGAAGAGATCGACCACCTGGCAGGTATCGTAAAGGAGGTGTGCGGCAGATGAAACTGATCTTTGAACGCAGTGTAAAAGGCAGAGGCTGCTCGGTGCTTCCGGAATGCGAAGTGCCGGTCTGGGACTTCGGGGAATATGGAAGAAAAAAGGAGCTGCGGCTTCCCGAGGTTTCCGAAAATGACATCAGCCGGCATTATACCGAGCTGGCTAAGCGGACGCATGGAGTCAATGACGGCTTTTATCCTCTGGGCTCCTGCACGATGAAATATAACCCGAAAATCAATGAGAGGACGGCAGCTAACGACGGATTCACCGGAGTCCATCCGCTTCAGCCGGAGCATACCGTCCAGGGTTGCCTGGAGGTGTTAAAGACTGCGGAACAGGTGTTCTGCGAGATCACGGGCATGGACCGGATGACGTTTCAGCCGGCGGCGGGCGCCCACGGGGAATTCACCGGTCTGCTGCTGATTAAGGCTTACCATGACAGCAGGAACGATGGGAAGCGGACGAAGATCATTGTTCCCGATTCGGCTCACGGGACGAATCCGGCAAGCGCCGTGATGGCCGGTTATACCGTGGTCAATATCCCCTCCGATCCCGATGGCTGTGTGGATCTGCAAAAGCTTCGGGAGGCGGTGGGAGAGGATACCGCGGGCCTGATGCTGACGAACCCCAATACGGTGGGACTGTTTGATAAAAATATTCTGGAAATCACCCGGATCGTCCACGATGCGGGCGGACTGGTCTACTATGACGGGGCCAACCTAAACGCCATCATGGGCGTGACGCGCCCGGGAGACATGGGCTTTGACGTGATCCACCTGAATCTGCATAAGACGTTCTCGACTCCGCACGGTGGGGGAGGCCCGGGCAGCGGGCCGGTGGGCTGTAAGGATTTCCTGGCCCGGTTTTTGCCGTCGGTGCAGGTGGAGGGAGACGGCCCCTATACCTTCGTTAGACAGCCGGATTCCATCGGCATGGTAAAGGCCTTCTATGGGAATTTCCTGGTAGTCGTGAAGGCTTTGACCTACGCGCTGATGCTTGGGAAAGATGGACTGTGGGAAGCCAGCCGGAATGCGGTTCTGAACGCCAACTATCTGATGGAGAAACTGGCGGACAAATATAAGATGCCCTATCGCCGGACCTGCATGCATGAGTTTGTCATGAGCCTGGAACAGGAGCATGAGCAGATCGATGTGTCGGCTATGGACATAGCGAAAGCATTGCTGGACTATGGAATCCATCCGCCGACCATGTACTTTCCGCTGATCGTTGCGGAAGCTCTGATGGTGGAACCTACGGAGACTGAATCAAAGGAGAATCTGGATGAGATCATCCGGGCGTTCGAAGAGATATATGAGCAGGCCAGAACGAATCCGGAAGCGGTAAAAACGGCGCCTCATGTGACGCCTGTGGGCCGGCTGGACGAAGTGCAGGCAGCCAGAAAACCTCATCTGAAATACAGCTATGATGAATAAACGGACCATACTGGTACATAGCGGGACAAATCCTTACCGGAATCTGGCGCTTGAAAATTATCTGATGGATGTGGTGGAGGAACACGAGTGTATCCTGTATCTCTGGCAGAACCGGAGGACTGTAGTCATCGGAAGAAACCAGAACGCATGGAAAGAGTGCCGTACCAAGAGCCTATCCGGGGACGGCGGATTTTTGGCCAGACGCTTATCCGGCGGCGGCGCGGTTTTTCATGATCTGGGAAACCTGAACTTTACCTTTATAGCCAGGCGGCCGTATTATGAGGTGGACCGGGAGCTGGCTGTGATCCTGGAAGCCGTGCGCATGTGCGGTATCCGGGCGGAAAAGTCCGGCAGAAACGATCTGGAAGCGGAGGGCAGAAAATTTTCCGGCAATGCTTTTTATCAGACGGCCGACGTGGGTTGCCATCACGGCACGCTGCTGATCCGGGTGGATCAGCAGCTGCTGTCCAGATATCTGAATGTATCGCCGCAGAAGCTGAAGGCGAAAAGCGTGGATTCCGTACGCTCGAGAGTGGTGAATCTGACCGATCTGAACCCTCAGATTACGGTGGCGGGAATGAAAGAAAAATTGGAACTGGCTTTCGCTAAAGTGTATGAAGGGCCCGTCCGGCCCATGAATCCTTCCCGTATCCGCATGGAAAAACTGGAAGCGCTGGAGAAAAAATTCGCATCCTGGGAATGGAATTATGGGCAAAGACTTCCTTTCCAGCACGAGGCGGCCAAGCGCTTCTCCTGGGGAGAGGTACAGCTGCATCTGCACATAAACGAAGGGAGAGTGTGTCACGCCCGGATATATTCGGATGCCCTGGATACGGAGTATATACCGAAGCTGGCCGAAGGGTTGGAGGGGGCGTTATATGAACTGGAGTCCCTGAAGTCTGCGGCACAAAAGGTTCCCGCTATGGATTCCGTACAGGAGACGATGAGACATGATATAACCGGGATGCTGCCGGAGCTGTTTGCATAACGGCGGAAAGTCGGTGGAATAACGGCGGAAAAAACAGTGGTATAACAGCGGAAAATTGGTGGCATAGCAGGGATTGAAAATACTGGTAAATGAATGGCTAAGTCCCGTAATAGCTGTTAGAATATGACTGAAAAGATGGATGCGCGGATAATTAGGCAGGGAGGAAAAAATGGCTGAACAATATGATTTAATCGTGATTGGCGCTGGCCCGGCGGGCTATCCCGCGGCGCTTAAAGCTGCCGGTATGGGAAAAAAGGTCGCGGTGGTGGATTCCGGCAATGTGGGAGGTACCTGTCTGAACCGGGGGTGCATACCGACTAAGACGATACTGCATACGGCGTTACTCTATCAGGAGCTCAAACAGGGAGAGCGGATCGGGTTTGCAGGCGCCGGTCCGGCGATCCACTATGGGAAATTAAGGGAGCGGAAAGAAGAGGTCGTCCGGACTTTGCAGGATGGGATACTGAAATTATTTCAAAAGAATAAGATCACCCTCTATCAGGGAAGCGCATCGGTCACGCCGCAGAAAACGGTAAAAATCACAGGCATGGGAGAAACGGACCGGGAGCTGGCCGGAGGCAATATTTTAATCGCCACAGGTTCCCGTCCGGCCAGCCCGCCCATTCCCGGGGCTGATCTGGAGGGAGTCCTGAACAGCGATGAGCTTCTGGAATTAAAAGGAGAGCTCTTTGCGAGTCTTGTGATTATCGGCGGAGGCGTGATCGGTATGGAATTTGCCACCGCATATCAGGCAATGGGATGTCAGGTGACGGTACTGGAGAGCATGGAGAGAATCCTTCCGGGAATGGACCGGGAAATTTCCCAAAACCTGAAGATGATTATGAAAAAGCGGGGCGCGGAAATTCATACGGGCGCTATGGTAAAAGAAATCGTGAAAACGCCGGAGGGTCTTACGTGTACCTACGTGGAAAAGGGAAATGAGGAGGAGGCGCGCGCGGACGCCGTACTCATCGCTACGGGACGCCGGGCGAATACGGAAGGGCTGTTTACGGATGAAATGACGCCGGAGATGGACCGGGGCTGTATCCTGGTGAACCGGCATTTTGAAACCAGCATACCGGGGATCTATGCGGCCGGTGACGTAGTGGGAGGTGTACAGCTGGCTCATGCGGCTACGGCCGAGGCGTTGAGCGCGGTGGCGGCCATGTTTGGCGAACCGGAAACCATATGCCTTGGAACAGTGCCGGGGTGCGTATATACAGATCCGGAGATCGCCTGCGCCGGGCTGACCGCAGATGAAGCCAAGGAGCGGGGAATCCAGGTGAAGGTCTGCAAGTATCCCATGTCCGCAAACGGAAAATCCGTGCTTTCGCTGCAGGAGCGCGGGTTTGTGAAAGTGCTGGCGGATCCGGCCAGCGGAAGGATAATGGGGGCGCAGATGATGTGCGCGCGGGCTACAGATATGATCAGCCAGTTTGTGCAGGCGATTGAGCTGGGGCTGACCCTTGAGAATCTGGGAAATTTGATCTATCCGCATCCGACCTTTTCCGAAGCCATCGGGGAGGCGGTGCGGGAATAGAGTGTGCGGTTGTGCTGTAGGGGGGCCGGGAGGAGAGGGAAGGTACGCGGCCACCCAAAGCCGGATGTCCAATCTCCCGGGACCGAATCGCTTCGGCCGGACCTAAGAACAGGTAACTCCGATATCGGGAGAACCTCTTATTGGCAGGGTCTGGAACAAACTCGCAAAAGCGGCTCGGACAGTGTTCCAGGCCCAGCGAGGTTCTCCCGGTATCTGCGTAACCTGTTCTAAGGCCCGGTCTCAAGCGATTCGGTCCTGGGAGATTGGACGTCCGGCTTTGGGTGGCCGCGTACCTTCCCTCTCCTCCCTGGTTTATAGCAGGCCGGGTTGCGGGTGCTGTTTATCCTAACCTTCTATTTATTTTGTTTCATTTTGTCAATGGATACCTATGATATGTTGTGGTAATATCTATAGGTTTGTGGTATCATCAAAGCAATTTTAAATTGTGCCTGTGAGTAAAGAAGGGCAGGAAATTTATTTTTTGCGATAGAGAGCGACAAATCGTAATTTGCGGAGGTATTTTATGTTTAATGAAATATGCATATATGAGGCGAAATTAACTAAGTTAGATGAAATTGAAGAATTGATGAAAGAAGTCGCTGAATTTTATCTAAAGCAAGATGGTGTTATTGATGTACACTATATTAAACGAACTCATAGACAAAAAGATTTTAACGCAGTCAAAGAAGGGGAACTGCCTATTCGTCTTACAAGAAATGTAGGTAAAGTAACTTATGTCTTATATTGGGTATTGGAAAATGAAGAAGCCCATGCGAGAGTATCTAAACTTGGGGTAGAGAAATTCTACAAACGTTGGAATAGATGTTTAACGACAATGCCTAAAATAATCTTAGGGGAGAATATCGTCTAAATTACAAATTTCCGTTTGCAAAGGTGTTGAATTGAAAGTGATAAATTTTCCGTGATTATAGGAAAAGCAAGTGCTTTATATGAGCGTATAGCCCTACGAGAATAGCAGAGACAGCCGTCTATGCCAGCGGCTATAAAATCAATAAAAAAGAGGTATTGTAACTGCCTGCTGTTTTTTTGCCAGGGCAGTTTTTTATTTAATTTTTTAGTATATTTTAATGTTTCTTTCATGTTTTTGTTATATGGTATAATGAAAGAAACATGTAGCGTCTCTGGGATTCCTGGGGACAGATGGATACGATATGAAGGATATATACGGAGTGGAAGTGGAGGAGAGCGGCTTTATGCGTTTGCTGGTGGCGGAGGATGAAAGACATCTGAATGACGTGATTACAAAGATTCTGATTAAAAACCATTATACGGTGGATTCCTGTTGTGACGGGGAGGAAGCTCTGGATTGTCTGCGGGGGGCGGAATATGACGCCTGTATTCTGGATATTATGATGCCGAAGGTCAGCGGGCTGGAGGTTTTGAAAAAGCTGCGGGCTTCCGGCAGCAGGATTCCGGTTCTTATGCTGACCGCGCTGGACAGCGTGGAGGATCGGGTGAACGGGCTGGATGCGGGGGCGGATGATTATCTGGTGAAACCCTTTGCGTTTGACGAGCTGCTGGCCAGGATCAGGGTTATGCTGCGAAGGGAAGGGGGACGTACGGATCACTGTTACCGGGTGGCGAATCTTACGGTGGATTGTGACGCCCGCACGGTATTTCGGGATCAGCAGGAGATTCCTTTGTCCTCCAAGGAATTTTCTATTCTGGAGTATCTGGTTCATAATCAGGGTATCGTTTTGAGCAGGGACAGAATCGAACAGCATATCTGGAATTATGATTATGATGGGGGCTCCAATGTGGTGGATGTCTATATCCGGTATCTGCGGAAAAAAATCGACGATGACTTTGAGCCAAAGCTGATTCATACGGTGCGCGGAGCAGGGTATGTGCTGAAAGTGTGATGCGGAGTAACGGCGCGGATGCGGGGGCTTGCGCCGGGGAAGAAGATAGGCTATGAAAAAGATATCGATAAAGTTTAAAATAACGATCTGGTATACGATCTTTATGACGCTTCTGGTGATCCTGGTGCTGTGGTTTTTGTTTTTGATCAGCGGCAACAGGGTTCTTTCCGATGCAAAACAGCGCTTGAAGGACGCTGTCACAGAGAGCTTCCGGGAGATCGATTATGAGGAGGGCAGGTTGGAGTTCGATCATGATCTGCTGGATTATCTGGGACAGGGGATCTATCTTTCCGTCTATGATTCTGAAGGAAGATTCCTGTATGGGCGGACTCCGTCCCAGTTCCAGGGGGATTCTGTGCTGGTTATGGATGAACTCAGGCAGGCGGATTCCAGCCAGGCTCACTGGTATTATTATGATTACTGTAATCAGATAGAAGGATATGGCAATGTGTGGATTCGCGGGATTACCTCTCAGGAACAGACGGACAGCGCTTTGAGCACGGTGGTCCGGCTGGCGCTGGTACTGCTTCCGTTCTTGGTGCTGTGTATCGCGGCGGGAGGGTATCTGATTATCCGGCGGGCCCTGGCGCCGCTGTCCGATATCACCGGTACGGCGCAGCAGATCAGCAGCGGCAAGGATCTGTCACAGAGGATCTGTCTGGGGGATGGCGGCGATGAGGTCCATCGGCTGGCGCATACGTTTGACCGTATGATGGACCGGCTGCAGGAATCATTTGAAAATGAGAAACAGTTTACCTCGGATGTATCCCATGAACTGCGCACTCCGGTTTCTGTCATACTTACGCAGAGCGAATACGCCCTTGGCGAGCAGGAGGAACCGGAGGAGATGCGGGAGAGTCTGCAGATCATACGTAATCAGGCAAAGAAAATGTCCGCGCTGATTTCGCAGCTTTTGACTCTGGCAAGGGCGGACAGCGGAAGGCAGAAGGTGCATAAGGAGGTTTTGAATCTCAGCGAGCTGGCGCAGCTGACGGCGGAAGAGCTGAGCGCTTCGGCGGCAGCCAGGAATATCACAGTCAGGACCCGGATTCAGCCCGGAATTAAGATGGCGGCCGACCAGACGATGATGATGCGCCTGTGGATGAATCTGATCTCTAACAGTATCACATACGGGAAAGATCACGGTCAGATTCTGGTCACCTTGTCGGAAAAAGATGGACAGATCCGGGGATCTGTCGAAGATGACGGGATCGGGATTCCGCAGGATCAGCTGGATAAGATTTGGAACCGGTTCTACCAGGTCGATACCTCCCGAAGCGCCGAAGAGGGGAAGGGGGCCGGGCTGGGGCTGCCCATGGTAAAATGGATCGTCCGCTCCCACGGCGGTGAAATCTCGGTGAAAAGTGTATTGCATGAGGGAAGTTCCTTTACCTTCGTTTTTCCGGTGGATACGGAAACAGATAATTCTATTTCTTAGCAGGCATAGAAGAAAAATAAGGAGCGTTGCAACATGAATGAATATTATGTCAAAAAAGCAGAAGCGTATATGAGATATGAGGATTTTCCCGGTGAAAAAACGCCCATCCTTTTTATACATGGATTAGGGTGTGCAGGATCTTTTGATTATCCCCAAGTTGCTGTACAAAAGGAATTGAGCGGACACCGGATCATTCTTGTTGATTTGCTAGGCGCGGGATATAGTGATAAACCAACGCTTTTCAATTACAGTGTGACTGCACATGCGGAATATCTGAGAGATTTTATTGATGACTTAGGGTTAACAGCCCTTATTCTTTTTGGTCACAGTCTGGGCGGCCCGGTAGCGATAGAACTGGCCGGCATGTGTGGTAATAAGGTAAAGCATCTGGTTTTGAGCGAAGCAAATTTGGACCCCAGTGAGGAAGGGGCAGTCAGCTATAGGATAGCTCAGTTTTCCGAAACGTATTTTATAGAAAAAGGATTTCAAGAACTGATTCATGAGTACAGAGAAGGTGGGAATAGGATGTGGGCTGCTGTTCTGTCAAATTGGTTACCGGCTGCGGCTTACGGCCTTTCAAAAAGCGGAGCCCGGGGAGGAAAGAATTCATGGAGAACGATGTTATATGAGCTGCCGATGAAAAAAGGTTTTATTTTCGGGGAATGGTCTCTGCCCGATAAGGATCATGAGATACTAAACAAACAGGGAATTCATATCGAAACCGTAATAAACGCGGGCCATTCGATGGCATGGGAGAATCCGACCGGATTAGCCGCAGCAATTATGCGGTGTCTGGAATTCTGTTAGTTTTTTAATGTTCTTTTAATATAGGATACTTATACTTATATCAATAAGAAAGATACTAGTACATGTAAGGAAAGGAGCAAATGAAATATGAAAAAGAGAGCAGTTTATACATGGTTTCCGATACTCGGTTTATCTGCGCTCCTGCTGGCCGGTTGCGGTTCCAGGGAGGAGGTTCCGCCCATTACCCAGCAGATCGCCGCATCCGAAGAAACGGCACAGCCGGAGAAAAGGGCTGCGTCTGTGGATGTTGCCCAGAATGAAATGGACAATAGCGCTCAGCCGGCCAAAGGAGAAGGCGTGGCGATCCAGTCACAGGAGGGACAGTCCCCGGACGGTGTGCTAAGCTCAGGATTTATTGGAGAGGAAAAGGCAAAGCAGATAGCCCTTGCCAACGCAGGAGTAAGCGATGCGGATGTCTCCTATATGAAGGTTAAACTGGACACCGATGACGGAAAGACCGAATATGAGGTCGAGTTCTATTCCGGGAATAAAGAATATGATTATGATATTGATGCCGTATCAGGGACTATTCTAAGTATCGACTATGATATTGAAAACAAGGATTTCGCCGGAGCCGATATGCCGGACGGTTTGATCAGCGAAGAGGAGGCCGCGAAGATTGCACTTAGTGACGCGGGTATGAAGGAAAGCGGGCTTTCCTATCTGAAAACCGAACTGGATGCAGAGGATGGGGGATACCGCTATGAGGTGGAATTCTATGTGGAAAACCAAAAGTATGAATATGATATCGATGCCGCCGATGGGAAAATCATAAGTAAAAATCCGAATTGAAAAATAAGAAGGCCGGCGCCGGGGCCTCCGCTTCGCAGATCAGCGAAAGTGAAGCAAGGCAGATCGCGCTTCAGAAAGTACCGGGGGCATCCGATTCGGATGTACGGATGAAACTGGATGAGGAAGACGGCAGGCCCGTCTATGAAGGTAAAATTATATATAAGGACATGGAATATGAATTTGAAATCGATACTACAGACGGAACGGTGCTGAAATGGAAGGAAGAATCTGTATTTGACTGATCCGGTAAGCTGTTCCCGGCCATATAAAACGCGGTTCAATCCAGATTTGGTTTCATCCAAATCTGGGGAAGAGGCGTGTGATATATGGCCGGGATCTTTTATTCCATAGGAAAGTGCGCCTATGGAATTTTGAATTATTCATAGAGCGAATAATGTCCAAACTTATCCATATAATAATTCCTGTAGATAGTAGGGATTCATTAAATAAAGGCAATTTAGAGAGAGCAGAGGATAATCATATGAGCGGAATTCATATTTTTGAAGGGTATTTGGAGAAGATAGAGGATTTAACGCAGCAGGCAAGAGTAGCGGAGGTTTTAAAATGGGTGATGGATAAATTTCCGGAATTGAAGCCGAAAGTTGCCTGGAACCAGCCTATGTTTACCGAGCACGGAACCTTTATTATCGGTTTTAGCGCGTCGAAACAGCATATGGCAGTCTCGCCGGAAAGGGCCGGGATTGAACATTTTTCGGAGGAGATATTAAAAGCAGGATATGAGCACAGCCAGCAGCTGATGCGTATTCCATGGAACAAGCCGGTGGATTTTTCTTTGTTGAAAAGAATGATAGTTTATAATAGGCTGGACAAAGCGGAATGTTCCACATTTTGGCGTAAGTAGAAATGCGCTTATTTTTTACGGAATGATACAGAACCTTTTTCTATATCGGTATGTGCTGCACAATAAGATTACCCGGGTAAATTATGATGCAGAAATATATTGACAAATTATACTATAAATGCTAAGATTGAACATATAAAAAAGACTAAATAAACAAAAGAAAGTAAAATTTTTTTTGATATAAAATTTACCCGGGTAAAAAGGAGATGAAGGGATGAAAGCGACCAGATCGGATGTGGCTAAGCTGGCGGGCGTATCGACCGCGACCGTATCAAACGTACTGAATCAGTCAGGTAAAGTGAAAGAAGAAACGGTACATAGAGTGATGGAAGCTGTGAAGGCGCTGGATTACCGGCCCGATATGATAGCCAGAAGCATGTCAACCAACCGTACCATGCAGGTGGGAATCGTACTGGAGGACATTTCAAATCCTTTTTTCGGAGAGATCGCCAGAGGGTTCGAAAGCGCGGCCAATGAAAAAAATTATTTTGTAAATATCTGTACCGGTTTCAATAAACTGGATGACTATTTCGATAATTTTATTACGCGAAGGCTGGACGGTGTTTTTGTTACGGCGCTTCCCTATAAATTCAAAGTAAATAAGCTGTATGATCTGGTTGACCGTGGGATTAAGATCGTGACCAGCGGCAATGTGGAAGTGGATTACCGCAGAATCGCTTCGATTGAAAACGATTATATCGCCGCTATGAAGGAGGCGATGGAATACCTGTATGGAATGGGACATCGGGATATTGCTTATCTGAGCGGTCTGGGTAGGAATCTGCCTTACGATCTTAGATGTATTAGTTATAAGAATATGGTAAATAAGCTGGAGCTGCCGTGTCGGGATTCCCTGCTGGTCGATGGGAAATATCCCTACGCCACCAGCATGACGGAAGGCTACGATGCGGCAAACCGGCTGATGAACCTGGGATATAAATTTACGGCGGTTATCTGCGGGAATGACCTGATGGCGTTAGGCGCCATGAAAGCGTTCCGGGAGAAGGGGCTTCGGATCCCCGAAGACGTATCGGTGATGGGGATCGACGGTATTTCCTTCGGAAAGTACTGGGAACCGTCGCTGACCACTATGGCTGTGGACCAGAACCGGTTTGGGCGCAAAGCATTTGAACTGCTGTATGCGGATATGATGGAAGATACCATCAGCTATTATCGGAATACCCTGGATTTGACCATACGGAAATCAACTGCGCAATGCTGCAGATGATATATTAGAAAAAGGAGGAGGCAGGTTATCAGAAAAACAGATGCGACGGTAAAGGAAAAGATAATCGCAAAAGCAAAGGAAAAGGTAAGGGAGGTGACGTTGCGGATGGACAAAAAATAGCTGTTTCCCAATACGGCCTCGGTGGAACGATAATCCGTGGAAAACAGCACAAACATTATAGCATACGAAAATGGATAAAGCAAGAAAGCAGAAGGATTCTGTAAACGATTCCCGGAAGGAATTTTATAAACTCATTAAAACGTTTTTATAGAAAAGAAAACGCAAAACGTGGATTCATAGTAAAGGAGAGCAAGCATGAAAAGGAGAAATCGAGCAATTTCCCTGTTATTGGCAACGGCAATGACTTTATCAATGGTATTGAGCGGATGCGGTAATTCTGCTTCGGACGGCGGACAGAACGCAGGCGGCGCTAAGTCAGCGCAGCCGGACACCGCAGCATCCGCAGCGGCTCCGGCCCCCGCGGACGGAACCGAAGCGGCCTGGGATACAGGCAAAGAAGATACGATTATATTATCAGTCATAAACAACTTCTATACGGCAGGTGAAAAGAAGCTGGCGGAAGAATATATGAAGCTTCACCCGGAAACCAAGGTGGTTGTGGATGTGATTTCAGATAACGACGCTTATCTGACAAAGATGGTAACCTCTCTAAGCGATGACAAAAAGGAGAACGCCCCGGATATCGTACACGGTAATTTTGTCGGCATGGCTTTGACGAATAACAGTATGGATCTAGCCGTGGACAAGGGGTATCTGTATGATATGACCGAAATGCTGGACGAAGAAAATCCCTATAACGGGAATGCCAAGGTGGCAGACGTGTTTGAAACGGATGACCTTACCCGGGTACTGAGCAACAGCGGCGGCAAATACCGGCCTTATCTTCCGTTCGACAAAATCGGATTTGCTTTCTTCTATAACAAAAACATCTTCGAAGAACATAACATCCAGGTACCGGAGACTTACGAAGAAGTGGTGGAAGTATGCCAGAAATTAAAAGACGCCGGATACGATGTGCCGCTGTCCGCCGGTTATGAGAGCTTCCGGCTGGGGAACACGCTGGCCGACGCTATCTACCGCGCAAAAGAGGAGGAATTTTTGATTCAGCCGGAAGACGCGCTCTGGGATGAAACGACGATGGCCTCCAATAAGGATTTCAAATTCGACGAAGCCCAGCCGAACTGCGACCAGTTCTGTGTGTTAAGCCCGGAGCGGATGCTGAAATACGGAATTGAAAACGGGGTGGACACGCCGGAAAATAAGGCAATGTGGACCGAGTTCCAGAAGCTGGGCCAGTATTTCCCGAAAAACTGGATCGCAGCGGAGAGCACCCAGTGTATCGCTGACTTTGAATCCCAGATTTCCCCGATGTTATACCAGGCCAGTTTTAACGCGGGACTGATCTTAAGCGATATCAACCAGCTGTCCGGGGATATGGCGTTTGAGTGGGCGACGTTCCAGATTAATTCCTTTGAGAATCCGCCGGAAGGATTCCAGAAAGATCTGAGAAGCTACTGGGATTTTGGAAATATCATGAGTATCATCCACAAAGAGGACAGTGACCATATGGCCAGAGTGAAGGATTTCTACAAATTCTGGTATTCGCCCCAGGGAGCGCAGCTCTGCTATGAGGAGACGCTGACCAACGGCAATTATGTGCAGGGTCCCTGCGTCATCAAAGGGGTAACCTTAAGTGAAGAGCTGGAAGGAATTCTGGCAGGGTTTGAGCCGGTAGCTCCCTCAAAAGAGTGGAATTCGATTACCGGGCTGGAGCGGTCCAATCAGGCGGACATACCCAAATTCAATGATGCTGTTATCCGCTATACCAATAAGGAGATAGACGTGGACGGCCTGTTAAAGGAGTTGAATCCGATCTATTCGAATTATAACCAGGATGCGAAGACCGCGGGCGGCTATGATCTTGACCCGGCCACAGATGATACGCCAAAAGAATAACTACATAAAGAATCACCACGTAAAGAATCAGGGGTGCCGGCTCAGGGCCGCTGCACCCCTGATCTGAAAAGACGAGGAGGATGGTTGTGAAAAAATCGATTCATGCAAAATTACTGCCTTATCTGTTTCTGACGCCTACCTTGATTCTGATGGCCGTGTTCTCTTATTATGCCATCGGAAATGCGGTATACACGTCATTCACGGACTCTGCCTTCGGAGTGTCTTCCCGGATGGTGGGATTTACGAATTATATCGCGGCATTCAAAGATGAAATGTTTCTGACTTCCTTTAAAAACCAGGCGATTATAACGGTGACGGCCGTATTTAACAGTGTGTTTTTTCCGCTTTTAGCATCGGAGATCCTGTTTTTTATCAAGCATAAGAAAGTGGCTTCCTTTTTCAAGACCGCTTTTGTCATCCCCATGCTGATCCCGCAGATCGTGACGATCCTGATCTGGAAATATCTGTACAATCCGAATTTTGGCTTTAATTCTATTTTACGGGCCCTCGGAATGGGGGGACTGACACATAACTGGCTGAACGAAAAATCTACGGCTTTGATCTGTATCATTCTGATCGGGTTTCCATTTATCTCCAGTATGTATTTCCTGATTATGCATACGGGACTGAACGCGATCGGGGATGAATTATATGAGGCGGCGATCGTGGACGGAGCCACTTCGATGGAAGTCGTGCGTTATATACATTTACCCAATATCAAGTCCTATATCAAAGTAGTGGTGACCCTGTCCCTGATCGGCAGCCTGTCCGGATTCGGACTGATTGCCGCCACTACCGGCGGAGGGCCCGGCTATTCGACCATGATACCGGCGCTGCAGATGTATAAGATCGCCTTTGGAGATGGAAAGTTTGGATACGCATCGGCGCTGGGGGTGGTTTTATTTATCGTAATCATCCTTTTGACCCTGGCGTCCAGAAAACTGTTGGGAGAGGAGGAATAATATGCGCAGTCACAGAAAAATAGGCGTTGGATATCTTTTAAGCAGGCTGCTGCTGCTGATCCTTCTGGCCGCTACTTTTTTTCCGGTTCTCATGATGATCAATATGTCGCTGAAGCCGAATGTTATGATTGTAAATGATTTCCTCGGATTACCGGAAAAGATATACTGGATCAATTTTCAGAAGGCTTTTCATTTTGTGATTCGGCCGATCTTCAATTCCATGTTTGTGTGCCTGATTTCCCTGATCCTGATTCTGATCGTGGTGGCGCTGTCGGGTTATACGTTTGGACGCATGGAATTCAAAGGGAGAAAGTTTCTCTATACCCTGGTGCTGGCTGTGATGATGATCCCCTATACGCTTTTGATTATCCCAAGCTATAACATTGTAAATGGGATGCACCTGCTAAATACTTTTTGGGCGTTAATTATCCCCTATGTGTCCGGGCAGCAGATCTTTGGAATTATCCTGGCGGAAGCGTTTTACCGGAGCCTGCCCAATGATATGTTCGAGGCGGCCAGAATCGACGGCGCCGGCGAGATCTACGCCTTTGCAAAAATCGCCGTCCCGCTTTCGAAGCCGATCCTGATTACCGTGGGGATCACGGCGGTAGTGGCCATGTACAACGATTACATCTGGCCCACGGTTGCCATTACCGGCGGAGATGAGATGAAGACATTCTGCCAGATCGTGTTTAATAACGCGGCGGGTAAAGGAGCGACGGACATGGGCCTGATCGCGGCCGCGTTTCTGATCGGAACGGTACCGCTGCTGGTGGCTACTTCCAGCTGCCTGAAATATTATGTACAGGGAATGATGGTGGGAGCGGTCAAGGGATAAGCAGAATATTAAAACCCGCATGAGGACAGAAAGGAGATAAGAAAGACACATGGAGAATGCGAACAGCAGGCTTATGATGACCTGCGAATACTTGGAAACACCTGTGGGGATCATGAATCCGAGGCCCAGATTTTCCTGGAGGGTACAAGGGGAGCTTCAGAATACCAGTCAGACATCCTACCGGATTCTGGTTTCCCTCCTATCCGGGACAAAGAAGGAGGAAGTCTGGGACAGCAAAGAACAAATTTCCGGGCGCTCTACTGCGATAGAATATAACGGGCAGCCATTGAGGAGCCGCGGCCAATACATATGGGAAGTAACCGTGGGGCTAAAACAGGAGGACGGAACCGGATACCGGATGACCGGTACCGGACGGTTCGAGATGGGGCAGCTCACAAAAGAGGACTGGAAGGGAATCTGGATTGGGGAACCGGCGCCGGTAAACGGCAGGGCGCCTATGTTCCGAAGCCGTTTTAAGGTCGGGGAGCCGTTTGAGCAGGGCAGACTTTATATCAGCGGGCTGGGATACTTTGAGGCGTTTATCAATGGAACAAAAATTACAGACAGCGTGCTGGACCCCGGCTGGACGGATTACCGGAAGACGGTGCTCTACCGAACCGTGGATATCACGGAACTGCTGGTGCCCGGAGAAAATGTACTGGCGGTGGTATTAGGAGAGGGGTGGCTTGGAAACGCCCACGAGGGATTTCAAGATCTGATCGGCCGCATGCCGGAATGGCTGGATACGCCGAAGCTGCTGTGCGATCTGTGGATCGACGGGCGGTGTGTATTAGCGTCCAATGAACAGGATTTCCGGGTCAGCGACGGGCCGGTCCGACAGAACAATATCTATAACGGAGAATTTTATGACGCCAGGCTCAGGAAAAAAGGATGGAAAGAGGCCGGTTATGAGGAAACGCCGGGAGAATGGAGCTTTGCCGTTCTGGTTCCGCCTCCGGGAGGACACCTCCGCTGCCAGCTGATGCCTCCCATCCGGGAAACCGGCAGGCTGGAACCGGTGTATATCCGTCTTCTGGACGATCCGGACGTCTACCATATGACCGTCGACTTCGGCGTCAACCTGTCGGGCTGGGCACAGATAAAGGTAAAAGGAAAGCCTGGGCAGCAAGTAGTCCTGCGGTTTGCGGAAACGCTGAACCCGGACGGCACAGTGAACCAGAAGAACCTGCGGGGAGCGAAGGCTGCAGATACCTATGTCATAGGAAGCAGCGAGCCGGAAACCTTCCATCCGCATTTTACCTATCATGGATTCCGATATGTGCAGATCGAGACGGACCGGGATGTCCTGGTGGATTCGGTCCAGGCGGTAAGGGTCTGCTCGGATGTCCGAAGAAACGGTACGTTTTGCTGTTCGGATGATATGGTCAACCGGATCTATGACGCGGTGATCCGAACGGAAGAAAATAATATGCACAGCGTACCCACCGACTGTCCCCAGCGCAATGAAAGGCTGGGCTGGATGAATGATATGACCGTGCGTTTTGAAGAGGGCCTTTATAATTTTGACACCGTCTTATTTTATGAGAAATGGCTTTGGGATATCGCGGATGCCCAGAAGGAAGATGGCTGCATACCCGATACGATACCCTATTATTACGGGGACAGCCCCGCGTCCCATGTATCCAGCGTGTATCTGCTTCTGCCCTGGTATCTCTATCGGTTTTATGGGGATGAGCAGATCCTGCGCAGACATTATTCCGGCATGAAAAGATATCTGGAATTCAAACTAAGCCAGCGCAGGGACAACGGCCTGCTACACGAAAAATATATGGGCGAGTGGGCGCCGCCTATGACGGAGGCGCAACTGGGCTGGGGAGAGAATGCCGTGCCGAAAAATATCTCACCGCAGCTGGTGACCACGTCTTATCTGTATTATGACTGTGAAATCATGCAAAAGGTCTCACAGACCCTCGGCGATCCGGAGTATGAAGCTTATTGCGCCGGACAGGCGGAAGCGGTAAAGGAAGCGGTGAACCGGGCGTTTCTTCACGAGAAAGAAGGATATTATGACCAAAATTCCCAGGGAGCCAATCTGTTTCCGCTGCTGCTTGGGATAACGCCGGACGGCTGCAGAGAAAAGGTGTTACGCCATCTGCTGGACGATTTGATCGTGAAGCGAGACTATCACGTTTCTACGGGGAACCAAATGACCAAGTATCTCTATGACCTGCTGAACCGGGAGAAGCTGGATGAAGTGGCATATCGGTTAACCATACAGAAAACCTATCCCAGTATCGGATTTATGCTGGAGGAAGGGGCCACGACCATATGGGAGCGCTGGGAAAACATGACGGGCGGACATATGAATTCGCACAGCCATCCGATGCTGGGCGCGTTCAGCACCTGGTTCCTGAAAGGACTGGGCGGTATCCGTCCGGGCGAGGAGTCCCGGAAGCGGGAGTACGAATTAGAGCCCGCTCTCATCAGGGAGCTGTCCTTTGCCGAAGCCTCCCATACTTTTATGAATGGAACGTTGGCCTGCCGGTGGGAACGGATGGAAGACCGGGTAGTCATACTGGTGGAAGTGCCATGGAATTCCAGTGTGATATTAAAGATTCCGGAGCCGGGATTTAAGATAGCGAAGATCATAGCGGATAAAAAGGTAACAAAGCCCGGCGGGTCAGGCGTACAAAAGAGCATTAAGCTTAACAGCGGCCGGCACCGGATTGAACTGATCCCGGAGGATGGCAGATGAAAGAGGAACAAAAAAGAGACTCTTCTCCGGCTGTCTGTGAGAAAATCTGCACGTATGAGAATAAGCGGGAAGAATTCCAAAATCCCGGAGTTTCTTACCGGGGGAAACCTTTTTGGGCCTGGAATGGGAAGCTTAAGCGGGAAGAACTGATCCGGCAGATCGACATTCTGGAGGAAATGGGTTTCGGCGGTTTTTTCATGCATTCCAGAGTGGGATTGGAAACGGAGTATCTGGGCGAAGAATGGTTCGCTCTGACGAATGCATGTGCGGATTACGGGGAAGAAAAAGGGATGCAGGCCTGGCTCTATGATGAGGACCGGTGGCCGTCCGGCACAGCCGGCGGTCTGGCCACGATGGACGAAGCTTACCGCGCCTCTTTTCTGAAAATGGAGGCCATCGGATCGGGACAGTTTACACCGGAACTTTGGATGGAGAATACGGTCGCTGTATTTACCTGTATTCGAAACGGCTGTTGTTATCGGAATGCCAGAAGACTGGCGAAGGGAGAACTTCCGGGGGCCGGGGAAACCGTTCTTACGTTTACCGTCACACCGGCGCAGTGCCGGGAGGTCTATAACGGCTATACGTATCTGGATACGATGAATAAGGAGGCGGTCGAGCATTTTATACAACTGACTCATGAAGCCTATGCAGCCCACTGCGGCGGCAGGACCGGGTCCAAGATACGGGGGATCTTTACCGATGAGCCCCATCGCGGGACCGTATTTTCCGAATTTTCCGGGGGCTGTACATACGCTCTGCCTTATACGCCCGCGTTATTTGCCGAATTTCAGAAGCGCTTTGGCTATTCCCTGACCGATTGTCTGCCGGACTTATTCCTGTTAAAAGAAGGGCAGAAACTGGCAAAGGTTAAATGGGATTATATGGAGCTATGCCAGCAGCTTTTTCTGGAGAATTATGCAATTCCTATACATAAATGGTGCGGGGAACATCAGATGCTGTTTACCGGACATGTGCTTCATGAGGACTCTCTGACAGCACAGACTATGATGCAGGGCTCCCTTATGAGATTCTACGAATATATGGATATACCCGGAGTGGATGTGCTTTTTGAGGATAACCGCTGCTGGTGGATCGTAAAGCAGGCGGTATCCGCCGCCAGACAGATGGGAAAGCGTCAGGTGTTGTCTGAACTGTACGGGTGCAGCGGCTGGAATGTAAGCCTGGAAGGGTATAAGGCCATGGGAAACTGGCAGGCTTTTTTCGGGATTAATTTCCGTTGCCCGCATCTGTGCTGGTATACGATGAAAGGCGAGACCAAACGGGATTATCCGGCCAGTATTTTCTACCAGGCATCCTGGTACCGGGAATACCGGGCGGTGGAAGACTATTTTTCACGGATTCATGTGTTCCTGGATCATATGGAGCCGGAATGCAGCCTTCTGGTTATCTATCCCATTGAGAGCGTGTGGGCCAGAATCTACGCGGGGGCATTCGAGGGGATGGCGGCCGCGGACCCTGATATCAACAGGCTGGAGTTAGAGTTCCAGGAGCTATTTTACGGCCTGACCGGCCGAGGCATTGAGTTCGATTACGGAGACGAGGGGCTGCTGGCGGCTCACGGATGTGTGGAGCAAAAGGAGCTGGTTCTTGGCGCGTGCCGGTATCGGAAGATTCTGGTGGCGGGAATGGATACGATCCGGTCCTCCACGGTTGCTTTGCTGGAGGAAGTTCAGCGAAACGGCGGGCAAGTGATCTTCGCCGGGAATGCGCCGGACTATGTGGATGCCGTTCCTAGCGCACGCTGCGCGCAGCTGGCTGCCCATAGCGAACGGGTTCCCTGGGACATGGAGCGGATCGCGGCCGCCTGCGCCGATGGCGGCGAAGTAAAGGTTAGTGCGAAGGATAGGGACTTAGGTGAGATCCTGGTGCGAAGTTTCAGAAGCCCGAGGAGCGCGTGGAGCTGCCGGGGTCAAAGTACGCAGAGTACGTGGAGTTGCCGGGATACCCAAAGTACACGGAGCATGTGGAGTACCCAGTGTACCCAAAGGACGCAGAGCACGTGTAGTTCCCAAAACATCCGGAGTAATTTGCAGGGGAGCCAGAGCATCCAAAGACCATGTGTGAGAGCGGTAATGGTCTTGAATACAAATAAAGAGAAAAACTTTAAAAATGTTAAAATACAGTGGGATGCAGTAGAATGCATGGAAGCGGACTGGTCTGCAAGGGACGGAAAGGATTATAAATCGGACTGTAGGAAAAATGAGGATTGCAAGCAAGATACGGATTGCAAGCAAGATACGGATTGCAAGCAAGATACGGACTGCAAGCAAGATACGGACTGCAAGCAAGATACGGACTGCAAGCAAGATACGGACTGCAAGCCTATAGTTGAATTCTGGGACGCAGCGGATGGACATACAGAGACGGTTGAGGTTCAAAGAGACGGTCAGACCGAAAGTATAGTGACGGATCTCGCGCCAAATGAGATGAAGTTATATCTGATTTCTCAAGGGTCAGAAAACCAGATCGCATCAAAAACAATACATCGGGGAAATTCCGATTCTATACGGATCCAAATGCCTGAGCAGTACGATTACCGATTGTCGGAACAAAATATCTGCGTTTTAGACCGGGTCACAGCACAAGTGCTTGAAAATGGAAACGCCGTATTTCGGACGGGGCCTGAAGATGTATTGCGGGCCGATCAAAAGCTGCGAACATATTTTGGTATTCCGGCGAGGGGACCGGAAATGCTGCAGCCATGGTTCGAAGCCAGGCAGAGGCAAAAGGAGAAACCGCTTGGCAGGGTACGGGTGCAGTATGAATGGGAGATAAGGAAATTACCGGAGAGCCTGGAGGTGGTTTTAGAAGAGCTTTGTCACGTCAAGCAGCTGCGCTTGAATGGAAAACCGGTGGAACAAAGCAGCCGCGGGGAATGGACAGACCCTTGCTTTTCCAGGATTCTGCTGCCCACAAGGGATCTTACGGCAGGACGTAACAGTCTGATGATCGAATATGATTATTATAAAGGCGGCGGATTAGAAGCCGTTTATCTGCTGGGATATTTTGGAGTATATCTGGAGGAAGGATACAAACCGGCGTTGGATCAGCTGCCGGAAAAGATCGGAATCGGTGACCTGACCGGCCAGGGATTTCCTTTTTATTCGGGCGGAGTGTCTTATCTACTGCCGAATCCGATCCCTGCAGGGAACCGGGTAAGAGTCGAAGCTCATAATTGGAAGGGGAGTTGTCTGAAAGCAGTGGGAGAGACTGCGGTTCTGATACCGTGGGCGCCGTACACCGCAGAAACCGATGGCTTATCCGAAGTGGAAGTGATATTAAACCGGAAAAATACATTCGGGCCGCTTCATCAGCGGCAGCGGCATCCCCTCTATTGTGAACCGGCCAGTTTTATGACCGAAGGAAATGACTGGTCGGACCATTATGTACTGGAACCCCAGGGGCTGCTGGAACAGCCGGATATAGCCGTAGAGATGCATAATCAGCAATTATAGCCTAATAGTGCTATAATTATCTATTCATAAAGAGACCATACAGGATGCCGGCATTGAAGCATAACACGGCATCGGGCTGTATGGTCTCTTTTATCATATATCATCTGGCTTTCAATGCCATTCCATCCTTAAATGCGTCACCTGCTTTTTCACCAATTTTCAGATAGGCATTGTTCACCGGATCAAATACAAGTGGTTCAAACTTGGCCGGGTCTATGAGGCCATTTTCATTCAAGATACTTTCATCCGCGCTGACGTTTATAATCTCGCCCACCATCCGGCCGGAAGCTTCGTCATAGCTTACCAGTCTGCATTCCACAGCCATCGGCAGTTCTTCTATCAGCGGAGCATCCACGAACTCAGACTTTACCGCATGGAAACCGGCTTTGTCAAACTTATCCGGTACATGATTACCTGATTCGAGTCCCACGTAATCACAGGCGGTCACGTGAGCTGCGTCCGCCATACTGACCGTAAAAGCCCCCCGGGCGATGATATTCTTCACGGTTTTGTGGCCGGCGCTCAGGCACATGGAGAGCTGCGTGTCACCGCTGATTCCGCCCCAGGCGGCATTCATGGCATCCGGGGTCCCGTCTTCTCCATAAGTGGAAATGATAAATACGACCTGGGGATAGGTGTAAGGTTTCGCTCCAAAATTTTTCCTCATAATCATCTGCCTCCTTAAATGATTCATATTTTGTTTTGTGTATAAAGAATGGCATTACCACTAAGGATAATGCCAAAAAACAACCATATTTGCGCTGCCGTTTAGAAAATGGTATTTTCTTATTTTCTGAATTTCTGTTTCGATTCATTCTCCGCCACCAGCCGTTCCGTTTCTGCGGAAGGATTGGAAATGACGGCCGTATTCAAAACTTCGCAGGGAGGGTTTGTCCGCACGCTGTCTACCGCTGCGGTTACCGCAGCCACTTCACCGCTCATGAATATCAGGGTATGTCCCCCGCAGCGGGTATTCCAGGTCCGGAATTCCACATCGGATGTTTTTAACATCTGATCTACCACCCGGACGGCGCTGGCGTTACCCAGAACTTCTACTAATCCAAATGCTCCGTATTTCATCGCAATACCCTTTCTTATCCTTTATTTGTTAATCGTCATGGCCATGGAAATTTCCGTATCCGCGGCGGGCGCGGCGATAATGGAATGGTGTACGATCTTGGAAATGGGCTCCGCCACCCTTAAAGCGGCTTCCATAGCGGCATTGACATCCGATATACTGCCCCTCATTTTCACGCAGGCGCCCCATTTTAAACGATTTCTCTCTACGCTTTGAATTCTGACATTGGCGGCCTTGGAAGCGGCGTCCAGTGCGACATAACAGGCGCACTGATTGTCCAGCTCAAAGATTCCGATGGCCTGGCCCTCATAATTTGTATGTTCAGCCATGATTTCCTCCTGAAAAATATGTTATATTTTCTTCCGTGTCGTTCAATCTTTATTTACTTATTATAAAGGGATTTCCAATAAAATACAACAGCTTTTTCATAAATAAGTGTTGCTTTTTACATGAATTATGTTGTTTCATGTTTGAACTTTGCGGGAGAGGAACTTTTTAAAGCGCTTGACAAGCAAATCAGAGAATGATAAGATAGATACATTCGAATGTATCTAAACGTGAGGTGGATTATGGCAAGAAATAAATACCCGGAAGTAACAGAAGCCAGAATACTAGATACTGCTACAAAATTATTTCTGGAAAAAGGGTGGGAGCAAACCACGATACAGGACATTGTGGATGAATTGGGCGATATTACCCGGGGGGCCTTTTATCATCACTTTAAGTCGAAGGACGATATCATAGACGCGGTTACGACCCGTATGTTTTTAGGGAACAATCCCTTTGAGGCCGTAGAAGAGAATAATCAATTGAATGGACTCCAAAAGATTCAATATGTTTTAAAATTTTCCTTACAACGCACGGACACACTGCAATTCAGCCAGGTGGCAGCAAGCGTTCTGCAAAGCCCTATCTACATTGGCAAACAGGTTTTGGACAGTATGAACACGATGGCGCCCTATTTTACGCAGTATATGATGGAAGGGATAAACGACGGCTCCATTCATGTGAAGAATCCAAAGCAAACGGCGGAAACTATGATTTTGTTATTAAATATCTGGTTAAGCCCTTTGATTTTCCCGGGCACAAAAGAGGATTATATGGCAAAATTCGAACAATTGAAAATCATGTATGAGAGTATAGGGCTTCCTCTGTTTGACGATGAATTGCAAATTTTAGTTGAAAAACTATATGAAGAAATTGCCGCACTTCAATAGCTGAGAACAAATGTCGGAAAACTGTCGCAATGTAGGCAGTTTTTTAATAAATAGATACATACATATATATGTATGAAAGGAGAAAACAAATGGACACAGACTTGGCAGTAAACGTAATACATCTTTTTAAAACCTTTGAAGGGAAAGAGGTTATCCAGGATTGTTCGATGTCAGTGGAAAGAGGGACTATTTATGGATTTTTGGGAAAGAACGGAGCCGGGAAGACCACCGTATTTAAAATTCTCTTAGGATTATTAAAACCCACAATGGGGCAAGCCGTCGTTTTAGGAATGGATAGCGTGAAAAACAATCTCGATATTTTGAGACGGACAGGCAGCTTAATTGAAACCCTTATTTTCTATGAACATCTGTCCGCCGCCGAAAATCTGCAAATTCACCTGGACTACATGGGAATCAAAAATGCCGATATTAACGGTACGCTTGAACAGGTCGGCTTGCCGAATATGGGAACGCAGGCGGTCTCAACATTTTCTCTCGGTATGCGTCAGCGGTTAGGAATAGCCCGCGCGTTAGTACATAAGCCGGAGCTTTTGATTTTAGATGAACCGATTAACGGACTTGACCCTGTTGGGATTAAAGAAATGCGGGAACTGTTCTGCAATCTTGTGCAAGAACGGAGCATTACCATCTTGCTGTCTAGCCACATCCTTACGGAAATGGAGCATATGGCTAACCGGATCGGTGTGATTGCCGACGGTACCGTGGTACAGGAAATTGATCCGAAGGAAATAAAAAGGAAATATCCAAACGGCATGGAAGATTATTTTATGGCAATCGCCAATGGAGGTAAAGAAAATGAATAAACGAATAGCCCTTGAATTAAAACGAAACAGCCTGCGCTCCTACCATGCTGCTGCTCTGATAAGCGCAGCCGGCTTACTCGCGCTTTTATATCTTTTTGCTGTAATGCCGAGGTTAGACCAGGCGGAAACCGGCATGGATATGTTCCTGTCATATCGCGGTCTTGTGGGACTCACCAATATCATAGGCATGGCCATATTCGCAGTTCTTTCCTCTGTCATGTCCGCAAGGTTTATTGTGGAAGAATATGCCGGGAAACGGGCTGTTTTGTTGTTTTCTTATCCGGTCTCCCGCCGCAGTATTTTTTTCACTAAATTAGGAATGGTATTTTCTTATACGGCTGCCGCCATGTTTTTGTGCGGCACAATCGTATATGGTATTTTTTATACCACGGAAGCCATACGCCCGATTTGCGCAGATGAAATAAGCGCCGCAATCATTATCTATAGTTTTTTATCGCTTATTTGTTATTCCCTGCTGGCCGGAATCCTGGGTGTCATCGCTTTGTGGTTTGGGTTTGGAAAGCGTTCTGTTACGGTGACGATTGTAGCGGCGGTGATTATCGCGGTCATCTCGTGTCAGATTATGGCTGTGACAATGACCTCATTAGTCGGCGTTATCGTTTTACTTGTGGCCGGAGGAATAGCTGCGGTTATCGCGATTAAAAATCTCATAGATCAGGTCGAAAAAATGGAGGTATAATAGCCGGAAGACAGTTCATGAAAAGAATTTCGCTTGCGAAACCATCCGCCTGCGGCGGGTAAGCGGCAGCTTCCTTCCGCCGCAGTGCGATTCCCCGGAGCTTTTTTATTCCATAGGCGCACTTGCCTATGAAATGAAAATAGGCGTGGATGGTCAAACGATCATCCACGCCATTCTAGCACTTTTCTTGTATGGATAAATAACGGAGCCGGCGCGCCGGGGGGGGAGACCGGCGCGGCAGCGGCCGGCTCGCAGTTATTTACAGAAGTTATCGCACCAGATCTCCTGGAGCGGAGGGATCTGCTCCAACATGTGGGGTGCCAGCATACTCCAGATAACACCGCGTGTGGGTTTCGGAAACTCATTTCTGGTTTTTATTACGCGGGTGGGAGTGATGATGTAATCGATGGCGGTGTCGTAAGGCTGAACTTCCACATCTACGTCCACCACCTGGCAGTCATGGCCCACTACGGTAACCGGGGTATTGATATCTACGACACCGATGGTGTAGAACATGGCCCACTCGAGATCGAAGTAACCGTGGCCTTTACCGAAACGGATTCCGCTGGGGGTAATCGCGGATGCGCCGGTGACCATCAGATCTATTTTGCCGATCTCTTCTTTGATTTTTTTCAGGGTCATGTGCTTCCAATATCTTTGTACTCCGTCCAAGGTGGAGGCGAAGTCTTCTTTTCCTTCCGGAATCCATTCGGGACGGATCAGGAAGACGCCTCTGGTAATTCCATAGTTGGTCATGAGAATGATTTTTTTGTCGCGGATGGCCCGCTCGCGGAAACATTCCAGATTGTTATCGGGGGTAATGAAAATTACTTTCGCATTTTTGTAAAAATCCTGCTGGCAGAGCAGATCGGCGCATTTGTCGCTGCCCTCGTAGTCGGTGATGAATTCAGCGAAGTTCCAGCTGAAACGGGAATCCGGGCGTGCGACCTTTCTTAACTCTTCCCAGATCATAATGCGCGCTTGTTTTGCATCCATTTTAGACATACTGTTATCCTCCTTTATGCTTCAAAATTTCACTAAAATATTTAAATGATCATTTCCGGTATTTGCTTTCTGCTGGCGTTTGCTTTAAATGTCCTTGTTTTTCAGGTCCTTGATAAATGCCCAGATCTGAAATACAAACACGCCAAAAAGGGAAACAAGTGACAGATAAATGATAATATCAAAAAATACACTGGAATAATGCATCCGGTTTTCCTCCTTATTCCTTCATATTGGTGATCTTGGTTTTCAGAAGCTCATAATCAAAATTCTTTTTGCCCACGAAATGTCCGATCAGGACAGTAACGGTGGAGACCGCCAGAGCGGAGAAGAAGCTTACCAGGCTGTTTCCCATGATAAACATAGGCAGGCCCGCGATGATTCCCAGTATCGTGGCGATGGCCGCGATGGTGCCGGATATGCGCGGAGAGTACAGGCCGACGATTACGGGCACGACCGCTGCGGATGCTAACAGGTCGGCCATCAGAAGCAGGAAGAGAATCGAAGGCGCAAAGTAGGCAATCGCCATCCCCAGGATTCCCAGGATAATCGCGCCGATTCTGGCGGTGAGTACGGATTTTTTCGGGTCCATGTTCGGACGGATAGATTTTACTATATCCAGGGAGAAAATGGAAGAAAAACCGCTCAGGGCATCCCCGCCTGTCGAGGAAGCGCCCAGCATAATAACAAGCACGAACAGGGTGCAGACCCATTGCGGTACGCTGGCGTTGATGACTAAGGCTCCTACGACGGAGGTATGGGGAACATCGATCTGCATAGCCACCGCAGCCAGTCCAAAGAACGCCGCAATGATCGTCATCGGAAATACCATTATGGCGGCTGCCAGCAGGGAATTGCGGATAACTTTATGACTCTTGGCGGAATAGATCCGCTGCCATAAGGTCTGATTTAACAGCTCCGCGGCACAGACCGCGATAATGATCATGATAGCGAACTGAACGCCTGCGGGGGAGAAGATCTCGAGAAATTCCGGCTGCTTCTGCATAATGGTGTCAAAGACCGGTGCGGCTCCGCCAAAGTGAATCAGGGCGAAGATGGCCGGCAGGATCAGGAACGGGGTAATCAGGATGGACTGCAGGCCGTTGGAGAATATGGCCGCGCTGACCCCGCCCCGGGTGGCAAAGTATATGGTCGGTACGCCTACTACCAGCACGCTGATCAGCATGGGTACGCCGCCGACATATTTAAAAGCCAGGGCCGCGCCGGTCAGGTTGGATACAAACAGGATAAACATATATACCGTAGTGGTGACCAGGGTTACGACATACATGAAATTGCCATAACGTACTTTGGTATATTCGCCGATGGTATGGCCCTCCGGAATCCGTTCCCGGATACGTTTGGAGACCGGGATAAAGATTATGTATGCCAGTGAGATCGCTAAGGCGTAGCCGATCATTGCGGTAAAACCGGTGGTGTAGGCCGCTTCCGCGGGGGAGAAAAGAAGACCGGTGCCGACCGCGTATGCGACAAAGGTAGCCACCATAAGCGCGGTGGATACATTGCGGCCTGCGGTAAAAAAGTGCTCGTCTTTTTTCATTTTCATTTTGCTGTACTTTGTGGATAGCAGTGCGATCGCAACCCCTACAATGATGCTTAGCACTACCAATAGAACTCCATAGCCAGACATGTCATCGCCTCCTCATAATCCTCATAAAAGTAAAGGTATCAAAATAGGTACTAAAATCATACCTTGAGTATAGCATGAGTGTAAATGTGTGTCAATTATTACTGAGGCCGGTTTTTTATATTTTGCTTTTTTAGGGGGGCGGGATGAGAGCGAAGCGGAAATAGGATTGGCTGGGACGGACCGTGGCGGTATCCGGGGATGCTTCGGGCGGTGGTGGGCTTTTGTATCTCCCCGGGGCGCGGAGGGCTTGCGCTGGCCTCCGCTAAGTGGAATCGGAAAGCCTGGTTCAGGAACCGAGCCTATTCACCAGGAACACGTGATGTGTTCCCGGTTCAGAGGCTCTTGCCCGTCGGACGTGAAGTCCGCCGTGCATCCTGAACCCGGCTTTCCGATTCCGCTAAGCGGAGGCTCAGCCGCCCTATGCGCCCCGGGGAGATACAAAAGCCCACCACCGCCCGAAGCATCCCCGGATACCGCCACAGTCCGTCCCAGCCAATCCTATTTCCGCTTCGCTCTCATCCCTTGTTTGCATAAGGCCGGGAGGTAGAGGTAAGGATGGGGAGGTTACATAGGAAGGCTGCGCAGGAGTATTCGGAGGTTATTTTATTGGTATATGGATTTTTACTTCATTGGCCGGATCGTTATAGGATATGATTTCATGTTCGTATATTTCGAAGTCTTCCCGGTTGTCCAGTTCTTCTTTGGAGGTTGGCAGCCATGTTCCATAGATATATTGGTAGGTTTTGTTTAGGTTTGTCAAGGAGCCTTGGTGTGTGAATATGGCGTATTTTCCTGGGGGTATGGTTTTTTCAACCAGAGGCGGAAGCGGAGGAAGCGTGTTTGCTAAAGCTGGAATGCCTACTATGACGGAATAGATTACGTCGCCGTCTTGGGTGTAAGTGGCCTGCAGCGTTTCGCATATGCTGTAGCCGGGGGTGGTTGCGGGAGATAGGTTTTTTTTGAGAGATTGGAATTGTTCCCATAATTGAGGGAGACGGTTGTCGGAAAGTGAGGTTATTCCCCGGAGGCCGGTAATTTTCGTTTCCGGCAGGATACGAATATCGGGGGAGTGGGTGATGTTATTCGCTATGTGGTTTACATCATCGGGGGTTAGGCCTGCTTTTGCGTTTGTGACCAGGTCAAGCCCTGCCTTTCGGTAATCGCTCGGGCTGCTGCCGAATACGGCTTTAAAGGCTCTGCTGAACGCTTCAGGGGATTCAAAGCCGCTTTCCAGCGCAATGTCAATGATACGCTGGTCGGAATGGAGGAGCTTTTTCGATGCGTTGTACAGCCTGCGCCGGTTGATGTAATGGCCGGCTGATTCTCCTAATATGGAAGTAAAAAGCCGCGTCATGTGATAGTAGGAGTAGCCGGTTTCTTTTGCTACATCGCTTAAGTTAATGTTTTGGTTGAGATGATTTTCTATGTAGTCTACTGCTTTTTTTAAGGGAGATATTTGCTGCACATTAGCACCTCGCTTTCCTATAGTGTTTTGGATGGTTATTCGGTTTTTGCTTTTTTGTTTATGCTGTTTGATTATACCATAGGTATTTGAGGGACGATAGGAAAAATCCGCAAAAAGTATCATGCCGGGGTAATTAGCTTTTGGTATGATGTCAGGTGGAACGGTTGTGTTGTGTTTGAATGACGGGGATAAAAGAAACGGTTATGTTTGGAAGGTATAATAGGTAAAATGTAAGATGGGAATGATAGGACAAGAAAATTATTGATAGAATAATTATAGGGAGAATGGTTGGAAGATGAGAAATATTTATGTGCAGGGGCTTACCCAGAATAATTTGAAAAATGTATCATTTAACATACCAAAAGAAAAGATTACGGTGTTTACCGGGGTGTCTGGATCGGGGAAGTCCAGTATTGTGTTTGATACCATAGCCGCTGAGGCCCAGCGGCAGATGAACGCCACTTATCCGCCGTTTGTGCGGTCCAGACTGCCGAAGTATCCCAAACCGGCGGTGGAGCGGATTGAGAATCTGACGGCCGCCGTCGTGGTGGATCAATCCCCTCTGGGCGGGAATGCCCGTTCTACCGTGGGAACTATCAGCGGGCTGTATTCCAGCCTGCGGCTGCTTTTTTCCAGAATCGGACGGCCTTATGCGGGAACGGCGTCCTTCTTCTCCTTCAATGATCCGAATGGGATGTGCAAGACCTGTTCCGGACTTGGAAGAATCACAAAAGTAGATGTGGAGGCCATCATAGACCTTAATAAGTCCTGGAATGAGGGTTGCGTGAGGGATTCCTTATATCGTCCCGGGTCCTGGTATTGGAAGCAATATGCAAAGTCCGGTCTGTTCGACCTGGATAAGCCGGTAAAGGAGTATTCCGATGAGGAATATAATCTTCTATTATATGGCTCCCGCGACGGCAAGGGAGAACCGGAGAATCCAAAAGTGACCGGTTTGTTTCATAAATATACGAAAACGCTGCTAAATCGGGATATCAGTGGTAAAAGCAAGCATACACAAGAGAAAGCGGTCAATTTAACGGCCGAGATGGAATGTGGTGATTGCCATGGGCAGAGGTTGAACGAAGCGGCTCTGAATTGTAAAATAGACGGTTACTCCATCGCTGATATGTGCGGTATGGAGCTGACACGGCTGCGCGCTGTGCTGGCGCGGATCTCGGACCCGACGGTGGGGGTGTTGGTGCAGACGATTATTGAGGGGCTGGACAGGATGATCGAAATCGGTTTGCCGTATCTTCATCTGAACCGGGAAACACCGTCCCTGTCCGGCGGGGAGGCCCAGCGTCTGAAGCTGGTCCGATACATGGGCAGCAGCCTGAGCGGTTTGACTTATATTTTTGACGAGCCAAGTGCCGGGATGCACCCGCGGGACGTCTATCGTATGAACAATCTGCTCAGGCAGCTTCGGGACAAGGGGAATACCGTCCTGGTGGTGGAGCATGACAGGGACGTTATATCGATTGCGGATTATGTGATCGATGTGGGCCCCCGGGCCGGACAGGATGGCGGGGAGATTGTGTTTGCAGGCAGCTATCAGGATTTACGAAAGTCCGGCACCTTGACGGGAAAAGCCATGCTTCAGTCTCTGCCGGTAAAGCAGACTCCCCGCAGGCCGGTAGGCAGCCTGCCGGTTAGGAATGCCTGTCTTCACAACTTAAAGCATATTGATGTGGATATTCCGTTGGGCGTTATGACCGTTGTAACCGGCGTGGCCGGTTCCGGAAAGAGCACCCTGATTTCCCGGGTATTTGCCAGCCAGTACGAAAAAGATATTGTGATGGTGGATCAAGGTCCCATCACGGCGACCAGCCGCTCCACACCGGCATCTTACCTGGGCTTTTTTGATGAGATCCGGAAGTTGCTGGCACAGGAAAACAATCAGTCGGAAAGCTTGTTCAGCTTCAATTCCACAGGGGCTTGCCCGGTGTGCGGCGGCAAAGGAGTCATCGTAACCGAGCTTGCTTATATGGACCCGATTGTCACGGAATGCGAGGCGTGCAACGGACTGAGGTATAACCAGGAAGCGCTGGCCTGCACCTACAAAGGGAAAAATATCGTCGAACTGCTGGGCATGACGGCTTCACAGGCCATGGAGGTATTTAAAGATTCCAGAATCAGGAAACACCTGAAGAAGATGGAACAGGTGGGGCTTTCCTATTTGACGCTGGGACAGCCTCTTAGCACCCTGTCCGGCGGTGAACGCCAGAGAATCAAGCTGGCGAAAAAACTGGGGAAAAAGGGTGGCATCATTGTGATGGATGAGCCCACCACCGGCCTGCATATGTCTGATATTCAGTATCTGCTGAAGCTGTTTGACCTGATTGTATCCCAGGGAAATACTTTGGTGGTGATCGAACATAACCTTGATGTAATAAAACAAGCGGACTGGGTGATCGACATCGGCCCGGACGGCGGAAACAACGGCGGTGAAGTGGTATTTGTCGGAACGCCGGCACAGATGGTACGCAGCGCAGACACGTTGACGGCAGACAGCCTGCGGGCTTCGTGTGAATATATTGACGGAAGATGGTAAGACCTGCGCGTACAGTAAGATATGTACAGTAAGATACGTACGGTTAGGCGCGTACAGTAAGGGGGGATAGCGCGCATAAGGCTGACGGCGCACTTGTGGCGGCATCGAAAAAGTGGTAGAATACCAGAAAGGAAGTAAGCCGGAGGTATCAGATACTTATGCAACAGTCACCCTTAGCCCCATTGACAAAGAAAACTTTAAGCGATATCGCAAGGGAATCCTTAAGCGCATATATCGGGCAGATGTTAAACGCAGGCCAGACCAAGCTGCCATCCGAAGTGGAGCTGGCCAGAATCCTTTCTGTAAGCAGGACAACCATCCGCAGGGCGCTGACGGATCTGGAAGGCAAGGGAACGATCATGAGGATTCATGGCAAAGGAACCTTCATTAATCCGAACCTGAACCAGATGAAGCTGGACCTCTATACCGGACATGACTATTACAAACTGATCCGGAAAAGCGGATTTGAACCGGGCGTGAAGGTGCTGTCCAGGAACGTGCAGGAGGCGTCCCCGCTTCAGTGTTCGGATCTGGGACTGGAGGAAGACGATCAGATCCTGGCCCTTAACAAGGTCTATTACGCGGATGGGAAGCCTTGTCTTCTGTGCATCAACTATTTTCCCCAGACCTTATATGACTGGGACACTCTCAGTGATGATGTGCTGGGGGCTTTCCCCTTTGATTTAATCCAGGAATATGCCGGTATCCGCTGTGTGAGGGATTCTACAGAAATCACCACCGCAGGCGGCAATGAAGTGATGGCCTATACCATGGGAGAAGACCTGCTGCAGTGCGACTCGCTGCTGATTTTAGATTCGGTCTACTATGATAATAACAATACTCCCGTATTCTTGAGCAAAACTTATTTTAATACGGATTATATCAAATTTACCATGATCCGCGCCATCGAACAGAAATAAAAAGAGCAAAGGGGACATGTCCATTTCGGTTTGGGACATGTCCATTTCAGTTTGGGACATGTCTATTTCAGTCAATAAGTCCATTTCAGTATATCCATTTCAGTATTGTTTCCGGTAAAATTTAGGAGTATACTATATCCGGTGTCCCTTGCGCCCCTTGTGCGGCAAAGGACGCTGCCAAACGGAAATACGCAGGAGGATATAAGAAATGAATATACAGTTCGCATCCCGGCTGACTGATTTTGGTGAAGGGATATTCAGTATTTTAAATGTGGAAAAAGAAAAGCTGATCCAGGCAGGTAAAAAAGTATATAATCTGTCCGTAGGGACACCGGATTTTCAGCCGGCGCCCCATGTAATGCAGGCCGTGGCGGAAGCCGCGCTGCGTCCCGACAGTTATAAATATTCTCTGACCGATCTGCCGGAACTTCTGGAGGCGGTAAAGGCCCATTATAAAAGAAGGTTTGACGTGGAGATTGAAACCGGTGAGATCATGTCCGTCTATGGATCCCAGGAGGGAATCACCCATATTGGCCTGGCTCTGTGCAATCCGGGAGACGTGGTGCTGGTGCCGAATCCCGGCTATCCCATTTTCAAGATCGGACCGTCCCTGGCGGGATGTAAAACGGTGGAGTATCCTTTGAGCGCGGAGCATGATTTCCTGCCGGATCTGGATGCGATTCCGGAAGAGACGGCCCGGGCCGCCCGGTTCATGATCGTTTCCTACCCGGCGAACCCGATCTGCGCGGTGGCCCCGGAGGAATTTTACGAAAAACTGATCGCCTTTGCCAGAAAATATCAGGTGGTGATCCTGCATGACAACGCATATTCCGATATCATCTATGATGAAAAGGAAGGCAGGTCTTTTCTGGGATTTCCGGGGGCAAAAGAGGTGGGAGTGGAATTCTATTCCCTGTCAAAATCGTATAACCTGACGGGAGCCCGCATTTCATTTGTGGTAGGAAATGCCCGGATCGTGCAGGCTTTTAAGACGATTCGCTCCCAATTCGACTACGGCATCTTTTACCCGGTCCAATACGCGGCCATCGCCGCTTTGAACGGTCCCCAGGATGCGGTGAAAGAGCAGTGCAGGGAATATGAGGCCAGGAGGGATGCTCTGTGCAGCGGCCTGCGGAACATTGGCTGGGAAGTTCCCGACAGCCGGGGGTCTATGTTCGTCTGGGCTCCGCTGCCTGCCGGCTATACGAACGCCAATGATTTTGTCATGGAATTAATGGAAAAAACAGGCGTTCTGTGCACTCCGGGCAGCAGCTTCGGCTCGCTGGGAGAGGGGTATGTGCGGCTGGCCCTGGTGCTGCCGCCGGATGAATTAAGAGAAGCGGTCAAATCCATTGAAGAGAGCGGTATGATACATAAATGAAAAAGTAGAGGAGGTAAATAGTTATGAAATTTTATATGCCCACGAAGCTGTATCTGGAAGAGGATTGCGTCTACCGGCACCGGAAGGAATTGGCGGCGTTAGGCAGTCACGCGCTTCTGGTCACCGGGCGGCATTCCGCCAGGGTCAACGGCGCTTATGACGATGTGGTAAAGAGTCTGGAAGACCAGGGAGTAAGCTACAGCCTGTTCGACGAGATCGAAGAGAATCCGTCGGTGGAGACCGTTGCCCGTGCGGCTGCCTTCGGCCGGGAACAGAAAGCGGACTTTGTGATCGGTATCGGCGGCGGTTCCCCGATGGATGCGGCGAAAGCGATCGCATTGCTGATGAACCATCCGGAAGAAGAGCCTTCTGTACTCTACGAGAAGAAAGAATTGGAGGCATTGCCTGTGGCAGCGGTCCCCACCACGGCAGGCACCGGTTCCGAAGTGACTCCTTATGCGATCTTGACCCTTCATGAACTGCAGACGAAGAAGAGTATGAGCCACCATGTATTCCCGGTTCTTTCGCTGGCTGACGCCAAATACCTGTCATTTGCAGGCAGGGAGCTGCTTATAAATACTGCAGTGGACACGCTGGCTCACTTGATCGAAAGCCATCTGAACAAAAATACTACGGAATACAGCCGGCTCTTCAGCTCACAGGGATTAAAACTCTGGGGAGAAATAAAGGAGGCGCTGTCGGCCGGTGAATTGAGCGGCGGACAGTATGAAAAACTCATGCGTACGTCCACCCTTGGCGGAATGGCCATCAGCCATACCGGTACTTCATTCCCCCACGGGATGAGTTATTATCTGACGTATAACATGGGTGTACCCCACGGAAAAGCGGTTGGAATCTTCCTCCCTGCGTTTCTGGAACTGTATGGGACAAAAGAACCGGATGAGGTGCGTCAGGTTTTGGAATATCTGGATTTTGATGAAATCGGTACATTCCGGAAATACATCCGGCAGGTCTTAGGAACCATCAAAGTGACCGAAGAGCAGATCACGTCTTATACGGACGGGATGATGGCCAATACGGCGAAACTGGCCAACTTCCCCTATCCGGTTACCAAAGAGCAGATGCGGAATTTGTTTGAAACATCCCTGGCTGTCCAATAAAGGTATAATCGTGCCGGAAAAGAAACCGGGGAAAGTATCAGGAAAGATCAGGAAAGAAATCAGGAACAAAGTCTTGACATTTGCATATATTTGTATTAATCTATGAAACAAGATAAATAGTTGAAACCGTTGAGAAAGAGTAGTAGGTCTAATGACAAGATCACAGAGAGCCGCAGGTGGTGGGATTGCGGTATGGCGTATCAGACTGAATGGACTTTCGAGGGCAGACCGAAATTAGCAGGTGCGAAGAGTAGGCTCTGACGGGAACCGGGCCCGTTATCCATTCCGGCATGTATCAGAAGTACATGAACAAAGTGGACTGTACAGTCAATTTGAGTGGTACCGCGATAATTAATCCGTTAATTACCGTCTCAAGCATTTGCTTGGGGCGGTTTTTTTATTACATTGAAAAGAGTTCCTATGGAATAAAAAACTTCGGTTATTTAAAAAAAGAAGAACGCTCCGGGCATGGAACATGAAAAAGTACACAACAGGTATAAGAGGAGGAAGTTATTATGAAAAAGAAAATGTTAGCGGTTATTTTAAGTATGACAATGGCAGCGGCCTTATTAGGCGGCTGTGGCAATGAACAAAAAGAATCATCGGCGGCGAAAGAACCGGCGGCAACCGAACAGCCGGCGCCCCAGGCAGACGATCCCCAGGCGGCAAAGGAGCCGGAAGAAGCCGGAGATAACGCGTCTTCCGAAGAAAATAAACCGGCCAGCGGACTGGTGGAAGGAGATTTTACGATCGGCATTTCCCAATTCGCGCAGCATGGTTCCCTGGACAACTGCCGGGAAGGTTTCCTCACCGGCCTGGCCGAGGAAGGCTTCATTGAGGGGGAAAACCTGACTGTGGAATATCAAAACGCGGAAGCCGATATGGGAATTGTGAATCAGATTCCCCAGGGCTTTGTCTCCAATAAAGTGGACCTGATCTGCGCCATAGCTACACCGGCGGCCCAGAGCGCTTACAACGCGGCGATGAATTCCGGGATTCCGGTAATCTATACCGCAGTGAATGACCCGGTTGGAGCGGAGCTTGCTAAGGAAGACGGAATGCCCGTGGGAGAAGTGACCGGAACCAGCGATAAACTTCCTGTGGATGCACAGCTTAAGATGATCCGGGAACTGCTTCCCGATGCGAAAAAGATCGGTATCATGTACACGACCAGTGAAGTGAACAGTGAATCCACCATCGCGGAATATGAAGCGGCGGTAGGACAGTACGGATTCGAGCTTGTAACCACCGGCATCAACACTACGGCGGATGCCCCGCTGGCTGCCGATAATCTGCTGTCCAAGGTGGACTGTCTGAATAACCTTACGGATAATACGGTGGTAAGCGCCCTGCCTACGATTCTGGATAAAGCCAATACTCAGAAAATACCGGTATTCGGCAGCGAAGTGGAACAGGTAAAAATAGGCTGTCTGGCTTCCGAAGGCATCGACTATTACCAGCTTGGAATCAAAACCGGTAAGATGGCGGCCCAGGTATTAAAGGGAGAAAAGAAAGCAAGCGAGATCAAGATGGAGACCATCACCGGAAGCGAACTGTATCTGAACACCAAAGTGGCGGATGATCTTGGAATCTCTCTTCCGGACGACGTAAAGAGCCGGGCTTCGGAAACCTTTACAGAAATCCAGATGGCAGAATAATTAACGCAATGGAGCGGATGCGCTCTTATCAGTGTTTTTCATGGAGGAAAAGGGTATGGGCATCATCTTAGGTGTTTTGGAACAGGGGCTGATCTTTGGAATTATGGCCCTCGGCGTATATATCACATATAAAATTCTGGATTTTCCGGATCTGACGGTTGACGGAAGTTTTCCGCTGGGAGCGGCGATGAGTGCCCTGTTGATTACACATGGCGTGAATCCCTATCTGACCCTGCTGATCTCTTTTGCGGCAGGAGTCCTGGCCGGTATCTGTACGGGACTGATTCATGTAAAATTAAAGGTCCGTGACCTGCTGTCCGGAATTATCATGATGACCGCGCTATATACCATCAATATGGTAGTCGCCGGCAAAGCCAATGTTCCCTTGTTCAGCAAGGAAACGATCTTTGATAATTCGTTTATAAACAACATTTTTACCGGAGAAATGGCAAACTTCAAAACATTGATCATCGTCCTGATTCTGGCCTTGGCCTGCAAGTTTTTGCTGGACGCCTACTTAAAGACAAAGTCCGGTTTCCTCCTAAGGGCGGCCGGTGACAATGATGTACTGGTCACCTCCCTGGCAAAGGATAAGGGCCTGGTTAAAATCGTCGGTCTGGCGATTGCCAACGGGCTCGTAGCATTGGGCGGAAGTGTCATGGCACAGCAGCAGCGCTATTTTGACATATCCATGGGAACCGGAACCATCGTCATTGGTCTGGCCAGCGTGATCATCGGCATCAGCCTGCTGCGCGGACTGACCTTCCTTCGGTCCACCACCACAGTCCTGATCGGCTCCATCCTTTATAAGGCATGCGTGGCCATCGCACTGGCGAAATTCCCGCCGACCTATATGAAACTGATTACCGCCGTCCTTTTCCTGATCATTCTGGTGATCAGCATGCAGCTTAAAAAGAAGGTGAAGACCAATGATTGAATTAAAACAGATTCATAAATACTACAATCCCGGCACCATCAATGAAATGTGTCTGTTTGACAATTTCGATCTCACGGTCCGGGACGGTGAATTCGTCTCTGTGGTGGGCAGCAACGGTTCCGGAAAAACCTCCCTTCTCAACATCATCTGCGGGAGCATCCGCATAGAGCGCGGCCAGATCCTCATGAACGGCCGTGATATCACCAGAGAAAAAGAATACAAGCGCATGAGCCACATCGGCCGTGTCTATCAGAACCCCGCTATGGGCACCTGTCCGACCATGACGATCCTGGAAAATATGTCCCTGGCCGACAACAAAGGGAAACTGTATCTCCTGGGAAAAGGCACGGACAAAAAACGAAAAGAATACTACCGGGATCAGCTTAGCCTGCTGAATCTGGGCCTGGAAGACAAACTGGACGTAAAAGTGGGCTCCCTTTCCGGGGGACAGCGCCAGGCCATGGCACTTCTGATGTCCACCATGACACCCATTGAATTCCTGATCCTCGACGAACACACCGCCGCCTTAGATCCCAAGACCGCCGATACGATCATGGAACTGACCGACAAGATCGTCAAGGAAAAGAACCTGACCACTATCATGGTCACCCATAACTTAAGGTTTGCCGTGGACTACGGGAACCGGCTGTTAATGATGCACCAGGGAGCGAGCGTGCTGGATAAAAGCGGTTCGGAGAAAGACCGTACCCAGGTCGACGAAATCCTGAAGCTGTTCAACGAAATCAGTATTGAATGCGGAAACTAATAAAAATCCGTTTATCCAAATTAATAAAATTCCTACCCAATATAACTGCAAACCACCTCAAAAAGCACCAGGCAGGTTTTGACAGGGCGGGACGGAGCGGGCGTGCTGAGAGCTGGAAAGCCGGGGCGTCAGGCCGGAGAAACGGTATCGGGGGACGGCTGCTTTGAGGAAGATGCTTAGATATACTTGCGGACGGGCGAAAAGAAATCCCGGTTTTCGGAGCCTGTTTGAGCCCGCCAGGGCGAGTTGGCGGAGAAAACTGTAATAAGGCTTCTTTTCGCCCGTCCGCTCGTATATCTTAGCATCTTCCGAAGGCAGCCGTCCCCCGATACCGTTTCTCCGGCCTGACGCCCCGGCTTTCCAGCTCTCAGCACGCCCGCTCCGTCCCACCCTGTCAAAACCGTCCCTCGAGATTGTATCACAAAAAAAACAATGCGAATCCCCCCGTTAACCCTTTACATTGCGGTACTTCTGATTTAAAATAGGAACGGAGACAATTTATATATACAATAGAAAGAAAAACCATAAGGAGGATTTATTACAATGGGAAGAAAAATGAAAACCATGGATGGCAACACTGCCGCAGCACATGTCTCTTATGCGTTCACCGACGTTGCAGCCATCTACCCCATCACCCCGTCCTCGCCCATGGCAGAACATACTGATGAATGGGCAGTACAGGGAAGAAAGAACATCTTCGGACAAGAAGTAAAAGTTGCAGAGATGCAGTCTGAAGGAGGCGCAGCAGGTGCCGTACACGGATCTCTTCAGGCAGGCGCATTGACGACTACATATACAGCTTCTCAAGGTTTGCTTTTAATGATCCCGAACATGTACAAGATCGCCGGTGAATTACTGCCCTGCGTCTTCCATGTATCCGCTAGAGCATTGGCAAGCCATGCTTTATCGATCTTCGGCGACCATTCTGACGTTTATGCATGCCGTCAGACCGGTTTCGCGATGCTTTGCTCCAGCTCCGTTCAGGAAGTTATGGACCTGGGCGCTGTTGCTCATCTGGCTTCTATTGAAGGCCGGGTTCCCTTTATCCATTTCTTCGACGGTTTCAGAACTTCTCATGAGATCCAGAAGATTGAGATGTGGGATTATGAAGATCTGAAGGAAATGGTGGACATGGATGCGGTTGATGCATACCGTGCCCGTGCGCTGAATCCGGAACATCCGGTGCTGCGCGGCTCCGCTCAGAACCCTGACATCTTCTTCCAGGCAAGAGAAGCATGTAACGAATACTATGACAGAATGCCTGCCATCGTAGAGAAATACATGGACAAGGTAAACGAGAAGATCGGAACGGACTACAAACTGTTCAACTACCACGGCGCTGCCGATGCAGAGCATGTGATTATTTCCATGGGATCTGTCAATGATACCATTGAAGAGACCATTGATTACCTGGTAAGCAAGGGTGAAAAAGTTGGCGTGTTAAAGGTTCGTCTGTACAGACCTTTCAGCGTAAGCCATTTCATCGACGCTCTTCCTGAGACCGTTAAATTCATCAGCGTATTAGACAGAACCAAAGAGCCCGGAGCACTTGGCGAGCCTCTGCACCTGGACGTTGTAGCTGCTTTAAAAGGCACGAAATTCGACGGCGTTAAGGTTGTTGGCGGACGTTACGGACTTGGTTCCAAAGATACGACCCCTGGCGATATCATCGCTGTATTTAATAACAAAGACAAAGACAGATTTACCGTTGGTATCAACGATGATGTAACGCATCTGTCCTTAGAGCGTACCGAGAACCCGGTTACCACTCCGGAAGGAACTGTAAACTGTAAGTTCTGGGGTCTGGGAGCAGACGGTACGGTTGGAGCGAACAAGAACTCCATCAAGATCATTGGTGACCATACGGATATGTATGCACAGGCATACTTTGACTATGACTCCAAGAAATCCGGCGGCGTAACCATGTCCCACCTGCGTTTCGGTAAGAAACCGATTAAGTCCACCTACTTAATCCATCAGGCAGACTTCGTTGCATGCCACAATCCTTCTTATGTAAGAAAATATAACATGGTTCAGGAGTTAAAGGACGGCGGAAGCTTCCTGTTAAACTGCAGCTGGACTCCGGAAGAGATCGAGCAGCATCTGCCCGGACAGGCAAAACGCTATATGGCGGAGCACAATATCAAAATGTATACCATCGACGGTATCAAGATTGGTAAAGAGATCGGCCTCGGCGGAAGAATCAACACCGTACTTCAGGCAGCATTCTTCAAACTGGCGAACATTATCCCGGTTGACGACGCTGTAAAATATATGAAAGATGCGGCTACGGCTACCTATGGAAGAAAAGGCGAGGCCATCGTTAAGATGAACCACGACGCTATCGACAGAGGTATTATGGACGTAGTGGAAGTTCCGGTAAAACCGGAGTGGAAAGACTGCGAAGACGAATATCTGGGCATGAAAGCTACCAAGGGCTTAAAAGATGTTGTTGATTTCGTTAACAATATCCAGATCCCGGTTAATGCTCAGGAAGGAAACAATCTCCCTGTATCCGCGTTCGTAGATATGGCTGACGGTACATTCCCTCAGGGAACCGCTGCTTACGAAAAACGTGGTATCGCGGTAGATGTTCCGGAATGGAATCCGGAAAATTGTATCCAGTGTAACTTCTGTTCTTATGTTTGCCCGCATGCAGTTATCCGTCCGGTTGCTATGACCGCAGAAGAAGCTGCAAATGCACCGGAAGGAACCAAGACGCTTCCGATGACCGGTGTGGCGGATATGAAGTTTGCTATGACCGTTACCGTACTGGATTGTACCGGATGCGGAGCCTGCGCAAATGTATGTCCCGGCAAGAAGGGCGAGAAAGCCTTAGTAATGAAGCCGTTAGACAGCCAGCTCAAAGAGCAGGAAGTTTACGATTATGCACGGGAACTGGATACCAAGCCCGCGGTTGCAGAGAAATTCAAAGAGCACACCGTAAAAGGAAGCCAGTTCAAACAGCCGCTGCTTGAGTTCTCCGGAGCCTGCGCAGGCTGTGGTGAGACACCGTACGCAAAACTGGCTACCCAGCTGTTCGGTGACAGAATGTATATCTCCAATGCGACCGGCTGCTCCTCTATCTGGGGTGGTTCCGAACCTTCCACACCTTATACGGTTAACAAAGAAGGACACGGACCCGCATGGGCGAACTCCCTGTTCGAGGATAACGCTGAGTTTGGTTATGGTATGTTCTTAGGCCAGAAGACCTTACGCGACCGCTTAAAAGGCAAACTGGAAGCTCTGGCTGAGACTACGGACAAGGCAGAAGTAAAAGAAGCAGTTGCAAACTATGTCGAGACCTACAACAGCGGCGCTACCAACGGCAAAGCTACCACCGATCTGGTTGGCGCGTTGGAAGCATGCGGATGCGACGCTGCCAAAGAGATCCTGAAAGGAAAACAGTATCTCTCCAAGAAATCCCAGTGGATTCTCGGTGGAGACGGCTGGGCATATGATATCGGCTTCGGCGGACTGGATCACGTACTGGCTTGCGGACAGGATGTAAACGTACTGGTATTCGATACCGAAGTTTACTCCAACACCGGCGGACAGTCCTCCAAATCCACACCTACCGGCGCAACCGCTCAGTTCGCGGCAGGCGGTAAAGATGTGAAGAAGAAAGACCTGGCAGCTATCGCTATGAGCTACGGCTATGTATATGTAGCGCAGATCGCCATGGGTTCCGATATGAATCAGTGTATCAAGGCATTCGTAGAAGCTGAAAGCTACAACGGACCTTCCCTGATCATTGCTTACGCGCCTTGTATCAATCACGGCGTCAAGGGCGGCTTAAAGAACGCTCAGGCAGAAGAGAAGAGAGCGGTGGAAGCTGGTTACTGGCATAACTTCCGCTTCGATCCGAGACGTACGGAAGAAGGCAAGAATCCGTTCCAGTTAGATAGCAAAGAGCCGAAGGCTGACTATCAGGAATTCATTCAGAGCGAGGTACGTTACAGCGCACTGATGCGCCAGAATCCGGAAAGAGCAAAAGATCTTTTCGCAAAAGCGGAAAAATCTGCAAAAGAGAAGTATGCTCATCTGGTAAAATTGGCAGAATAGTAAATAGGGGCGGGGAATAAGTTTAACTTCCCCGCCTGTTTCCTTTTCGTTAGTATTTCATTAGAATTAAATGAGAGATAAGGCCGAACAAAAATGGTTCGCCCATCCCTGAAACTAAGGCGCGGTAAACGCGCTACTGGAGGTAAACAATGAAAATTACAGAACATGTTTCTTACGTTGGTGTACAGAATCCGTCTATGCGTGTATTTGACATTATTATGACTACCAATTACGGCACCAGCTACAACAGTTATCTCGTGCAGGGAGAGAAATGTGCCCTGATTGAAACCGTACATGATGCATTTTCAGAAGAGTTTTTCCATAACATCGAAAATTATATTGATGTGGCCGCCATCGACTATGTCATTTTAAATCATACAGAACCTGATCACTCCGGCAGCCTGTGCAAGATCGTGGCGGCGAATCCCCAGGTAGAAGTTATCGGAACCACCGCGGCGATCCGTAACCTGGCGAATATCACCAATATGGAGTTCAAGAGCCGGGTGATTAAGCAGGTGACGGGAGAGCAGCTGGATCTGGGCGGCGGTGTCGTGCTGGATTTCATCGTGGCTCCCATGCTGCATTGGCCGGATTCGATGTTTACGTATCTGAAGGCGGACAAGGTTCTGTTCAGCTGTGATGTCTTCGGATCTCACTTCTGCGAGCCCTCCGTATTAGACCGTTATATCAAATATCCGGAGGCTTATGCCAGCGAACGTCTGAATTATTATACTTGCATTTTCTCCCCGTTTAAGAAATTTGTAATCGCGGGAATGGATAAACTGAAAGGCCTGGAGATCGAGACCGCCTGCACCAGCCACGGCCCGGTCCTTCAGGAAAAATTAAAAGAGACCATGGAACTGTACCGCGCCTGGTCTTTAGAACAGCCGGTTGAGAAGAAGATCGCCATTTTTTACGTAACTGCTTATGGTTACACCGAAATCATGGCCAGAAAATTTGCGGAAATCTTCGAGGCGGCAGGAGTCAAAGCCGAACTATATAATGCGATAGAGCATCCCCAGGCAGAGCTGGCGGCAGTGATGAATGAAGCGAGCGCGGTTCTTTTCGGTTCCCCCACCATCAACAAGCAGGCGCTCAAACCGATTATGGATCTGATCTCCGGCAGTGATGTGGTGAACAATATCAATAAACCTGCGCTGGTGTTCGGTTCTTACGGCTGGAGCGGCGAAGCGCCGAAACAGCTGACGGAGCTTCTGAAAGTTCTGAAATATAAAGTCTTTGAGGAAGCCGTCACCTGTGTGTTCAAGCCTTCCGACAGCGATTTGTCCAAAGTGGAAGAGAAGGCGCTGGAATTTTTGAAAATGATCGAAGGTTGAGAAATTTTCTTCATTACAATTATCAAACAATTCTCAACAAAATTCGGGTATCAGAAGGGAATTTTCCTTTTGATACCCGAATTAATAGATAAGCTCTCCTGTTAAACAAAAACTTATGGGAATGCTAGTCCCGAAATGATGGACTATCCCTTAATCCCGCTGTTTGCGATCCCTTGAATATAATACTTTTGAAATGGAAGAAACAGTCCTAAAGGAATCAGAGCTGTAATTATGGATGCTGCGTACATCGCAGACCATTTTGTTGAGTGCTGCTGTTGGAATACACCCATCGCCGTCTGAATCTGCATTACATCCGCCGATCTGGCCGCCACCAGAGGCCACAGATAAGCATTCCACTGATTGATAAATATCATAAGGCCCGCTGTAATAAATACCGGCTTTGACAGCGGAAGCAATATTTTCACAAAGATAACAGGCCAGGAGGCTCCGTCTACTCTGGCTGCTTCTAACAGCCCTTCCGGCAGTTCTTTAAAAAACTGTGTAAATAAAAATAGTACTAGGCCATCTGCCATACACGGAACGATTAATGCCGCAAACGAATTTACCATCCCCAGTTTATTTACAACTGCATATAATGGCAGCGCAATGGATTCAAAAGGAATCATAAAAGAAACCAGTATAACAGCGAAGATGACTTTCTTAAACCGGAAGTCAAATGTGGCAAATGCAAAAGCCGCCAGACTATCCACGATACACCCTAAAACTACGGTGCAGATACTCACAAACAGGGTGTTCAAAATCGGTTTTAGAAAATGGTATTCCGTAAACACCTCCACATAGGAGGATAACGTAGCTTTTACCGGCAGTAAGGTATGTATTGTAAAAGGAAGAGCATACTCAAACAATTCCTGATCGCTTCGGAAGGATGCCGATAATCCCCACAGCAGAGGAAAGAGCATAATCAATACCAGAAGGATCAGGGCCAGATAGGTAGATAGAACCTTTAGCCGGGTTTCCTTTTTCATCGTATTCGCCCCCTTTTCTTTGCTGCAAGTCTAGGTTCCTTATTTTCTTTCTTAATTCTCTTCTCATCTTTCTCTTCAAATAACTTAAATTGTATGATGCAAACCAAGCTGATTAACAGAAGCAATACCGTGACGATTGCAGCGCTTCGGGGACGGTCTACATATAGAAACGCTGATTTGTAACCTTCATACATCAGGACATTGGTGCTGCCCTGAGGGCCGCCCTCAGTCAGCAACTGCATAGGAACAAACAATAACAGATTCGTGGTCGTGTCCGCTACCAAAACAAACAACAACACATTTTTTATCATAGGCAGCGTGATTCGAAACAATCTGGTAAACCAGCCGGCTCCATCGATTCTGGCGGATTCGTAGATGGCTTCATCAATGTTCTTAAGTCCTGCCAGCAGAAAAATCATCCAGTAGCCCACGCCGATCCAGGTAGCAATCACGATAATGCACCAGATCGCCTGATTGACATCGGTCAGGAATCCCTGTTTTGCCATACCAAATATGCTGAGTATACTGTTAATAATCCCGTTGTTTGCATTGAACATCATTCCCCACAGCATCGTAGCCACCGTGATGGATATGGTCACCGGAAGATACAGAATAGTGCGAAATACCCCGATTCCCTTTACCGTCGTATTCACTAACAGCGCCATCCCTACTGCTAGAACAATCTGCAAAGGTGTTATAACCAAGTTCATCTTGATGGTCACCCACAGGGATTTGTAAAAAGACGGGTCTTGAAACAGAAGGGCATAAGTTCCCAATCCAAAGCTTCCTTTATAAGTGAAACCTTCTACAAGTGTATATAGGATCGGACAGATTTTAAATATTAAAATAAGGATACAGGCCGGTCCGATCAGGAGATACGGCAACCCTTTGTTTCCCTTTATACTGCTCTTCATTAGGCACCCCACATTTTTCTAATTCTCTTTATATTTCGCAAATGCAGTGTTCAACTGTGTTATCGTATTTTGAATGGATGATTCTACTGGGGCGCCGTTCCTGATATCCTCAAACATGGTATTCATGGCTGTCTCGTATTCTGTATAGGCAGGAGTTACCGGACGGGCTACCGCTGTATTCTCTGCTTCATAAGCCGCTAGTTTCATGACATCGTCGGTTCCCTCGGTCAATATCTTATTTACTCCGGCCTTGGTGGCGGGAACATCCCCGACCTCATCCACCCAGGAAGTTCCTTCCCCCAGTGTGAAATATTTGATAAAGTCTGCAGCCTCCTTGGGATGACTGGAGTAGGAGGATACCCCGCAGTGCCAGCTGCCGGTAGGTGTCCCGACCTGATCCTCATGTCCTTCAAAATACGGACACAGTGCATAGCCGTAATCAGAAAATCCGGCTTCTTTGGCATTGGCGTCTGTCCAGGTACCGGCTATCATAAACACGATCTTTCCCGCCAAAAAATTATCTCCGGTCTCATCATTGGTAGTTCCCCGCGTCGAAACTCCGGTCTCAAACAGGTTTCTGTAGACATTCATGGCTTGTATCCACTCCGCAGAATCGATAACTCCTTCTACATTCAAACCATCCTCACCAATAGAGGGCGCTCCCATGGAATTCGGAAGCTCCAGCACCTGGTAGGCACGGCTGACCTGCTCCAGCATAAATCCGGCCACTCCCTTTGTACCGTCCGGGTCCACTACCTTCTGAGTTTTTTCAGCCATATCCAGAACTTCTTCAAAGGACAGCCGTTTATCTAAGCGGCCACTTGGAATCTCAAATCCAGCTTCCTTCAAATATGCGGTATTATACCACAACAACTGAGCAGAATTATTCATCGCCGGAGCATAGAACTTTCCATCCCAGGTCCCGGCATTCCGGGCCGAATCCACATATTCATTTTTTTCATCTTCTGTAAAATAGTCATCAAGCGGCAGTAGATATCCTCTATTGGCATAGCCGGCTACCATTGGCACGTCCACCATAATAATGTCAAACTCATCGCTCTTACTTCCCAGCACTACTTCGATAGCCTCAAACAGCTGTTCCTGCTGATAGAATTCTACTTCCACATGGATACCAGGGTTCTGTTTTTCATATTCCTCCATCATTTTAGGGAAAGCTGTATCCCAAGTCCCTGCTCCACAAGACATTACCCGAATAGTCACGTCACCGGAAGACGATTCCGTTACCTCTTTTCCGCTCTGTTCCTTTGAATCCTGTTTTCCACATGCAGCTAACATAGATAAGCATAAAACACCTGTTAGTATTGCTGTCCATATCTTTCTTTTCATATCTTTTCCTCCATAGACATTATTTGAAAACTCTTTTCATAAATTCCCGGACAACCCTGATTTTATCCACGGATATCCCTACTAAAGTTTTACCCTTTTCCACTTTATGAGGGTCAAATAAATTTACCTTCTCATAGATGATTCCTCTGGTATCCGTTCCGCTCAATTCGACTGCCAGCGGCATTTCCCTTATAGTTACTACAGACGGATCAAACAAATACTGTATCACCAGAGGATCATGCAATGTGATTGGATACCCGGTCTTAAGCCAAATGTCTATCAGTGACCGCAGAAAAGCTAACTGTGGTCTTGCGCTGGTTCTTATTTCCGCCAGTTCTTTCATACTTAGCCGGCATTGGTTCGTTACATTTAATCCAAACATTGTGTAGTGTTCTGCCAGATCAGCCACGATCCTGGCGGCCTCGGGATCACACAGGATGTTCCATTCGGCGTAAACCTCCGTTATATTGCCTCCCATAGCAACGATATTTGCGCGCTTCATAATATCGGTTGCTCTTAAGAAGCATACTGCCAGGTTTGTCTGCGGACCGATTGCTGCAATCGTCAGGTCCGGATTTTCCTGCACAGCTTTTATGATAAAGTCAGATGCGTCCATCTGCTCTTCATCCTGTTCATAACCAGTCAATCCAATGCACTGATCCGGTATGGTAAGGGTGTCCACCCTCTCAATGATCGGCATCCCGATCCCGGTATAGACGGGTATATCAGTCCTGTCATACTGGTTAAGCAGCTCCCTGACCAGGCGGGTCCTGGCACTGGTATTTCTATATACGGTCGTTATACCGAGGATCTCAAGCTCCGGTGAGTTCAGCGCCAAAGCGATGGCCAGCGCATCGTCAATGTCGTCTCCGATATCCGTATCAATGATAATTTTTCTAGGCTTCATTTTTACTCTCCATTGCAATAGTTTCCAGAGCTACCAGGATTTCATTTGTCTCACCCTGCCGCATAAGTTCATCTCCATCCGCATACCTGCCGATTCCGGCCTCCACATCATTTCCGTATAATACCACATTGTTCAGGATCGATGCGGTACGGATTCCCCGCAGGCCGCCAATGGTAAACAGGGCCGCGGTTTCCATATCACTGCCTAGTACACCTTTTTTGGCCCAATACTCGCAGATCTCTTCTTCCCGGTCCGTATAAAAGCTATCATGACTGCGTGCCATACCGGTAAAGTAGCGGATAGACAGTTTCTCTGCTGCCAGAATTGTTCCCGTCAAAAGTCTGGTATCCGGAATCGCAGGATAGATGCTGTCGATATAAGTTTTGGATGCTCCGTCATCACGTACCGCTCCGTTTACCAGAAGCAGAGCTCCCAGACCAATTCGTTTATCCAAAGCGCCACAGCTCCCGATCCGGATCATAGTCTCTACCCCAATGTTATGTAGTTCTTCTACGGCGATTCCTGTGGATGCCCCTCCCATCCCTGTGGACACGGCCAGAATCTTTAATCCCTTATAATAACCGGAAATACTGCGAAGCTCTCTGTTGTAGGCCAGTTCTTTTACATCCGTAAGAAACTCACGGATATGATCGATCCGCCTGGGATCTCCCGGCAGGATCGCATATTTTGCGCCATCCACCTCCGATAGACGGATATGTGCTTGTAGATTTGACATGGATATCCTCCTGTATTTATGATTTCTCCATTTCCCTTCGGATCTCTTCGAGATCCAAGATACCGATGCAGGATCCACTGATTTCGATCAGTCCTTTTTCCCTGAGTTGCTGCAGAACACGGTTGACGCTTCGCTGTGTCACAGCCATACGTTCTCCCAGGTTTTCTGTTCGGATATTGATTCTGACAGGGCCAGCCTTTTTTTGCTCCACCGCACTGTCAATCAGATACCTGCATATTCGTTGCTTCAACGTATACAGTGTGTTGTCGCCCATATTGTTGCACAAAACGTAGCTGCTTTCACACAGGGTCCGGACAAAATAATCGTTCAGGTTCTGATCCATCTGCAGCCATCGGAGAAACTCTTTCCTGGCAATCTCAAACAGCCTTACATCAGTCTTGGCTTCCACACTGCTGATATACGGATAGGGTCCGAACATCTCCAGTTCTCCTATGTAATTTCCTTTTCGATAGGTATTCAGATAATATTTTTTGCCATGCTCAGACTCTACGTAGATATCAAGCTCCCCATCAACAATGAGATATATCGTATCATATACTTCCCCTTGACTGAGTACGAAGGCATCTGCCTTATATTCCCTTACCTTTATTCCCCGCAGGATTTCATAAGGGCATTGCCTCATAATGTGATATATCACCTGATCACGTTCCAGTATTTCGCTGATTTCCAACACATCGTTACTTTTCATCGGATCACCCACTTCTAATTTAGTATATTCTGAGTGTATAGCGTTTACTTTGGAGCGTCAATTTTCAGATGATTTTTTATGGGGGAAATATTTTCCATATCTCTATTTATATTATAGCAGCCAGTCTAAATGGCATACAGGAATTGTGTCTATGGATGGATGGCTTTTTCATGGTTATTTTACAGCCACAGATCAATTTCCGGGACAAATGTCCTGGGGGGTTTTTATTGTGGAAAAGTCGCTTGAGTTTTCCCTTTATGCAAGCACAGTTCTCTTACTTATGCACGATGCATGAAGAAAATAGATTAGAAAAAGCGAATGGTGGATTCAGACATGGAATTATAGTATAATTACTTCTGAGAAACAGTATTCGTTTATAGTATTCATTTATAGAATTAATTTATATAAGATAGAATTATTAGGATAGGACTGAATCGGGCAGGACTGAATCGGTCGGGACATATGTAAATAACAAAGATTAGGCAGTCAGATATACATAGTTGAGCAAATATAAATATAGAAGCAGATAAAATGTAAGGAGCAGATCTATGGCAGAACAAATAATAGCGGAACCGGCCGCAGACTATGCAGATAAGAAAAAGAAAATAGGCGGAATGGAGTTGTGTGCGCAGGGGACAGCACCCTATCTGATGTTTCCGGCCCTTGCGGGCACAGGAATTGTACGGCATGGATTCTCCACGAAGCTTGGAGGGGTCAGCCAGGGGAGCTGCGCGACGATGAATTTAAGTTTTGAACGCGGGGATGATCCAAAGGCTGTGCGCGAGAATTACCGCCGGATCGCCTCTTCCATTGGTTTTTCCGTGGAGGATCTTGTATTTTCCAAGCAGACCCATACGACCAACATCCGGCTCGTTACGGAAAAAGACCGGGGCGCCGGTTATTCCCGGCCTGTCGGATATACGGATGTGGACGGACTGATCACAAATATTCCAAATCTGGTGCTGACCACTTTCTACGCAGACTGCGTTCCCCTTTATTTCGTGGACCCCGCAAGAAGGGTGATCGCCCTGGTTCATTCCGGATGGCGGGGAACCGTCGGAAAAATCGGAGATAAGGCAGTCCGTATGATGCGGGAACATTTCGGAAGCGACCCGGCAGACATCCTGGCCGCGGTCGGTCCTTCGATCGGGCAGGAATGCTATGAGGTGAGCCGGGATGTAGTCGACGCCTTTCGGGACGAATTCACAGAGGCACAGATGTCTGAGCTTGCAGAGCAAAAAGAGAATGGAAAATATCAACTGGATCTGTGGAAGGCGAACCAGATCATCTTAAGAGAAGCCGGAATCCGTAATGAGCATCTGTACACAGCGGGTATCTGCACCTGCTGTCAGAAGGATTGGCTGTTCTCCCATCGGGCTACGAATGGTAAACGCGGGAATCTGGCGGCTTTTCTGGAATTACTGCCGGAGCAGGCCTGAAGGGGGCAAGAATTACCGTAGCAGGCCTTAAGGCTGAAACTGCAAAATCAGGTTTGATGGGTCAAAAACCAGATAGCAGAGTGAAAGTATAGGGAAAGAAAAGAGAGAAGAGAGTAAGAAAAGAGTAAGAAAAGAGTAAGAAAAGAGTAAGGGAAAGGAACGTGGCTGCCATGAACCTTCGGCAAAAAGGCAATACTTATGAAGATCAGGCGGAAGCATATCTGAAAAGTACCGGCTACCGGATACTCTGCCGGAATTTCCGAAGCCGGACGGGAGAGATCGATATAATCGGCCGGGACGGTAATTATTTGGTCTTTGTGGAGGTAAAATACCGGTCGGACGATAGCCGGGGACTGCCGGAGGAAGCTGTGGACCAGAGAAAGATTTACCGTATCTGCAGAACCGCAGATTATTACCGGATGGTCAGAAATGTGCCGGAGGATCTTCCGTGCCGGTTTGATGTGGTTTGTATTTGCGGGGAGCAGGTGAAGCTGATCAAGGATGCGTTTTCCTACTGTGGCTGATGTATTTTTAACAGAAAACAGGCAGAAATAGACAGGAAAAAATAAAGAAAATAACAAAAAAACACTATAAATATCAACATAAATATGTTATAATACCATAAAATACAACAAGAACAAAAAAGGGGAGGGCCGCTAATGCTTGCCATCGAACGGAAAAACGAAATTTTGGCAACCCTGCAAAAAGAGCAAAGAGTTCTGGTGACAGAACTAAGCCAGCGCTATAACGTTACGGAAGAGACCATCCGCCGGGATCTGGAGAAACTGGAGAAGGAAGGGTTTGTAAAAAAGACGTATGGTGGTGCGGTGTTGAACTCCAACACGAATCTGGATTTGCCGCTTCGCATCCGGGAAAAGAATAATCAGGAAGAAAAAGAAAAGATCGCGTCGAAAGTGGCCGATATGATCGAGGAAGGGGACAGCCTGATGCTGGACGCCTCATCCACCTCCCTGATGATTGCCAAGAAGTTGAAAAAGTTAAAAAAGCTGACGGTAATCACCAACGCAGTGGAAGTCCTGATCGAATTATCCGGTCAGGAGGGAATCAAAGTAATTTCTACGGGAGGAGTCTTAAGGGACGCGTCCCTGTCTTTGGTGGGAAAAAGCGCGGAGCGCACACTGGAAAATTACAATGCGGATATTGCCATTATTTCTTGTAAAGGATTGGATCTGAAACGGGGTGTGACAGAATCCAACGAAGAAGAGGCGGAGATCAAGCGGGCTATGCGCCGCTGCGCCACACAGACATTTTTAGCAATGGACAGCAGTAAGTTCAATCGGGCATCCTTTGTCCGAACGACAGATTTAAAAGCCGGTGACACACTGGTCACCGACAGGCTGGATGAAGAATGGAGACGGATTTTGACGGACAAAGGCATCCGCCTGGTCACCTGTGGAGAGGAATAAAACCTTACAGGCCATTAGCTGTGCGGAATCACCACCTACTTGCTGCGGAAACAAAAGCACGGCTGAAATAAAGAAAAGGAGAGATATGTACAATGAGCGAACCTATTTACAATCTGGCATTTGATTTTGGAGCCTCCAGCGGGAGAATGATTTTAAGCAAATTCCAGGATGGAAAAATTGAACTGGAGGAATTACACCGTTTCTACAATGAGCCGGTATGGGTAGGAAATGTTTTTTATTGGGATACCTTCCGGATGTATCATGAACTGAAAACAGGACTGAAAAAAGCCGCCGCCAGAAAGATTCCGATCCAGAGTATGGGTATCGACACCTGGGGCGTAGACTACTGTCTGTTAGACAAAGAGGGAAATGTGATCGGTAATCCGATCCACTACAGGGACGACCGCACGGAACATTCCATAGAAGAAGTGGGTAAGATCGTTCCCCTGGAAGAATTGTACGGGACCACCGGAATTCAGTTCATGAATTTCAACACGCTATTCCAGCTGCATGCCGACATGCAGATGAGACCTGACATATACGAAAAAGCGGATAAAATCCTGCTGATGCCCGATATGTTCGGCTATTTCCTGACCGGAAAGAAATATAACGAATATACGGAGCTCAGTACCGGACAGGTACTGGATGCCAAGAACAGAGTACTGGATGTGGAGCTGCTGAAAAAAGTGGGAATCCGTCCGGAATTATTCTGCGAGATGGTAGCTCCCGGCACCATCATCGGGGATCTGTGCGAACAGGTAGTAGACGAAACCGGAATCTCCGGTGTGAAAATGATCGCGGTCGGCAGTCATGACACGGCATCCGCGGTAGCGGGAACGCCTTTTGAGGACAGAAACGCAGCCTTCTTAAGCTGCGGTACCTGGTCCCTGTTGGGAATGGAGCTGGATGAGCCCATTCTGACAAAGGAATCCTATGAATATAACTACACCAACGAAGGCGGTGTGGAAGGCAAGATCCGTTATCTGAAGAATATCAACGGTCTTTGGGTAATGCAGAACCTGCGCAGAAACTGGTGTGAGTTCGAAGGAGAGGTATCTTTCCCCGATATCATTGCGGCAGCCAAAGCAGCCAAACGCCAGGATTTCCATATCAACCCCAATGATCCCAGATTCAACGCTCCTTACAATATGATGAAGGAAGTTATCGGATACTGTGAAGACCACGGACAGGGTACGCCGGAAGGCTTAGGCGAGATCGCTATGGCCATCTACAACGGACTGACCTATGAATACAAGAAAACCATCGAAGATCTTGAACTTTTAACCGGAAAAACCATCTCCTGTATTAATATGGTAGGCGGCGGAATCCAGGATCAGCTTCTGTGTGAGCTGACTGCAAAGCAGACCGGGAAGAAAGTCGTGGCCGGGCCTACGGAAGGTTCTGTTCTGGGTAACGTGGTGATGCAGTTAAAAGCCCTGGGTTATATCTCTTCTCTGGAAGAAGGCAGGGCGATTGTAAAGAATTCTTTCGAACAGAAAGTACATATGCCTCAGTAACCGGAACGCAAGGGCCGGGAACTTAAGGAACACGCAACGGATGGCCGGAATACCGGCCATCCGTTTTTTTTGTCCGCAGGATAGTGCGGCTGTTTCCGTTTGGTTGTAAAAGGCCACGAATGTCGCCCATTTCCCGGAAATAAAAAGATATTATTCGCATATTATTGACAGTTTTCTTTATTTTTCTTATTATAGTAAGAGATAGGTGTAAAAATGTTGAAATTTGAGATATCCGAATGAAAAGACGGGATCGGAAGGATGGACGGCTTTTATGAAAATTACAGCGCAGGAGATTTTGAAAAAAGAGTTTGACCGTAAGATGAAAGGTTATTCTCCTATTGAAGTGGACCAGTTCCTGGATGAGATTATAGCTTCTATGGAAGAGGGAGAAAAAGAATATAAGGCGGGTTTGAGCGCTCTTCAGACGCAGGTTGACGGCCTGATCAGTGAAAAAGCCGCTCTGGAGGCTCAGATTGATGAGCTGAAGGCTCAGCAGGAGGAAGATAAGAAAAACCAGCTGCTTTTGAAGAAAGCACTGGCCATGTCGAAGAAAAAAGAGCAGGACTACATGGAGAAGGCTCAGGAAAAGGTAAAATCACTGATGGACGCGGCCCACAGCGCGGCAGATCAGGTGAACCGTGAGGCGCAGACCAAGGCCAGACAGATTGTGATGGAGGCCAATGAGTCGGCGAAGAAAACGGAGGCGGAAGTGGAAGACCGGGTCCGTATGATGCGGGCGATGATTGAGAACCAGCAGACCTCCGTGCGGGAAAGCCATAAGAAATACGCGGAGATCGTCCAGTCACAGAAAAAACTGCTGGAGCAGTACGAGGATCTGGAGAAGGCCATGGAAGCGATCTCATTTCGAAAATAAATCACCGGTCAGGAGATAAGGACGGCGGATTCAAACAGCGATCCTCTCAACCCAGTACAGCGGATGCGTTCTGAGTTCAGAGGATTTTGTGTGTCGGCGCAAAAGGCCGGCATGCGCCCGGAATCCGCCGCCTTGTCTTGTTGTACAGGAACGCAGATGAGAAATGCGGGATCTATAAGCGGGCTGTTTCGAGCCTGTTTATTGTCCGGCGGAATGGATATGCTATAAGGAACAGATATGGAAGGCGCAGTATCAAAGCGCAGCAGATACACTACTGGAGGTAAACATGAAAGATAAAAAACGGGGCCACCGGATATACCAGCTTGTTCCGGGAAGTATCGCCGAGGAACTGGAGCTGGAACCGGGAGACGTACTGATCAGTGTGAACGGACAGGAGATCGGGGATGTATTTGATTATCAGTACCTGATCGAGGAGGAAGAACTGACGGTTTTGGTGGAGAAGGCCGACGGGGAAGAGTGGGAGCTGGAGATCGAGAAGGATGAGGACGAGGATCTGGGGATCATTTTTGAAAATGGACTGATGGATGAGTACCGGTCCTGCCGGAATAAATGTGTGTTCTGTTTTGTGGACCAGATGCCTCCGAATATGCGTGAAACATTGTATTTTAAGGATGATGACAGCCGTCTGTCGTTTTTGCAGGGAAATTATGTGACGCTGACCAACATGAGCGATCATGATCTGGATAGAATCATCCGCTACCGCATGGAGCCCATTAATGTGTCTATCCATACCATGAATCCGAAGCTCCGGTGTAAATTGCTGAACAACCGTTTCGCGGGAGAGGCGCTTGAGAAGCTGGACAGGCTTTATGAGGCGGGAATTCAGATGAACGGGCAGATCGTGCTTTGCAAAGGGTTAAATGACGGCGAAGAGTTAGAATATACGATTGAGAAGATGACCGGATATTTGCCGTGTCTGCAGAGCGTGTCGATCGTCCCGGTAGGGCTTACGCGCTTTCGGGACGGGCTTGCGCCTCTGGAATCATTTTCAAAAGAAGATGCCAAAGAGGTGCTGGGCGTGATCCACAGATGGCAGGAGAAGATATACCGGAAACATGGGGTGCATTTTATCCACGCGGGGGATGAGTGGTATATTATGGCCGGGGAACCGATACCGGAGGAAGAGGTCTATGACGGATATCTGCAGCTGGAAAACGGAGTCGGCATGGTAAGGCTGCTGCTCAATGAAGTCAAAGAGGAACTGGAAACCATGGAGGGAGACGGCCGGAGGGTTCATGTGTCCATCGCCAGCGGGGAACTGATTCAGGATTATCTAAAGGATATTTTGGAACAGATTCAGCGTAAATTCCCGGGGGTTCAGGCGGAGCTGTATCCGATCAAAAATGAATTTTTCGGAGGGAAGATCACCGTATCAGGACTGCTTACCGGGCGGGATTTAAAAAATCAGCTGACCGGCAGGGAACTGGGTGAGCGGCTTCTTCTCCCGTGTAATATGTTCCGCAGCGGGGAAGAGGTTTTTCTGGATGATATTACCAGACAGGAGCTTTCGGAGACTTTACAAGTTCCGATAGATATTGTACAATCAAGCGGAGCGGATCTCGTCCGAAGTATCTTAAGGACAGACCCTATGAATGGAGGAAGTTATGAGTAAACCGGTTGTGGCCATAGTAGGCCGGCCCAATGTGGGCAAATCGACCCTGTTTAATGTTCTGGCAGGGGATAATATAGCGATCGTAAAGGATACGCCCGGTGTAACCAGGGACAGGATTTACGCGGATGTGAACTGGCTGGACTATCATTTTACCCTGATCGATACCGGCGGGATAGAACCGGAGAGCAAGGATATCATTCTCTCCCAGATGCGGGAGCAGGCGCAGATCGCCATCGACACGGCGGATGTGATCATTTTTCTGACAGATGTGCGCCAGGGACTGGTGGATGCGGATGCGAAGGTGGCGGATATGCTCCGGCGTTCCCACAAGCCGGTGGTACTGGCTGTCAACAAAGTGGATAATTTTGATAAGTTTCTGCCGGATGTCTATGAGTTTTATAATCTGGGGATCGGGGAGCCGATGCCGGTGTCCGGCGCTTCCAGGCTTGGAATCGGGGATATGCTGGATGCGGTGGTGGAACATTTTACCCCGGAGCAGTTAGAGCAGGAGGAGGATGAGCGGCCCAGAATCGCGATCGTTGGAAAGCCCAATGTGGGAAAATCCTCGCTGATCAATAAGCTGCTGGGGGAAAAGCGTCTTCTGGTATCGGATATCGCGGGAACGACCAGGGACGCCGTTGACACGGAGGTGACCTGGGAAGGGAAACCCTATGTGTTTATCGATACGGCAGGGCTTAGAAGAAAGAACAAGATTAAAGAAGAACTGGAGCGCTACAGTATCATCCGGGCGGTAACGGCTGTGGAGCGGGCGGATGTGGTGATCCTGGTGATCGACGCCACCGAAGGGGTCACGGAGCAGGACGCCAAGATCGCCGGTATCGCTCATGAGCGGGGCAAAGGTATCATTATCGCCGTGAACAAATGGGATGCTGTTGAGAAGACCGATAAGACCATCTACGAATATACCAACCGGATCCGTGAAGTGCTGGCTTTTATGTCCTATGCGGAAATCCTGTTTATCTCCGCCCAGACGGGACAGCGCCTGCCCAAACTGTTTGAGATGATCGATGTGGTGATTGAAAACCATTCGCTGCGGGTGTCCACCGGTGTGTTAAACGAGATTATGACCGAGGCAGTCGCTTTGCAGCAGCCGCCTTCGGATAAAGGAAAGAGACTGAAACTTTATTATATGACGCAGGTGTCGGTGAAACCTCCGACTTTTGTCATCTTTGTCAACGACAAGGAACTGATGCATTTTTCCTATCAGCGGTATCTGGAAAATAAGATCCGGGAAGCTTTCGGCTTCCGGGGAACGTCCCTGAAGTTCTTTATCAGAGAGAGGAAGGAGAAGGATCAGTAATGGGTGCGAGAATTATCTGTGTGGTGATCGGCTATCTGTTTGGTCTGTTCCAGACCGGTTATTTTTATGGAAAGGCACATGGGATTGATATCAGGCAGCATGGCAGCGGCAACGCGGGCACGACCAACGCGCTTCGGACTCTTGGGAAGAAGGCCGGAGCCATTACCCTGCTGGGAGACGCCTTCAAGTGTGTGGTTGCGGTTCTCGTCACCTGGTTTTTGTTCCATAATTCCCAGGCGGATATTATGCCGCTTCTGAATCTGTATACCGGCGCCGGCGTTGTGCTGGGGCATAACTACCCGTTTTATCTGAAATTTAAGGGCGGGAAGGGTATCGCGGCCACAGGAGGGCTGATTGTAGCCTTCAATCTGCCGATGGCCGGAATCGGACTGGTCACCTTCGCGCTTGGCTATGGGATTACCAAATATGTATCGGTCGGCTCGCTGCTGGTTGTGACCGGTTTTTTGATCGAGCTGGTCGTTTTTGGCCAGATGGGCTGGTTCGGCATGAGTGGGGCGCATCGGATCGAATTATACATAGTGGGTGCATTTCTGACATTATTGGCGGTCTGGCGGCATAGAGAAAATATTAAGAGACTGATTCACGGTACGGAAAATAAAACTTATCTCAGCAAAAAGAATTAAAGCGAACCGGTGGAAGGGCTGCCGGAAGCGGCAGGGATCGGTCAGGGAGTTATAAAAGAAGGGAAGGGTGTCATATGGCAAAAATCAGTATCATCGGAGCGGGTAGCTGGGGAACAGCGTTAGCCTGGATGTTAAATCGCAACGGACATGAGGTGACGATCTGGTCGATCATTCCGGCGGAAGTGGAGATGCTTAAAAACGACAGGGAGCACAAGGATAAGCTGCCGGGGGTACATCTGCCGGAGCAGATCACCATCACCGGCGATCTGAAGCAGGCGGTAATGGACAGAGAGGTACTGGTGCTGGCGGTACCATCCGTCTATACCCGGAGTACGGCCCATTCCATGAGCATCTATGTTTCCGAAGGACAGCGGATCGTCAATGTGGCCAAAGGGATCGAAGAGAAGACCTTCTTCACCTTAAGCGATATCGTTGAGGAAGAGATTCCCCAGGCCGATGTGGCGGTACTCTCCGGGCCCAGCCATGCGGAGGAAGTGGGACGGGGACTGCCCACTACTTGTGTCATAGGCGCCCACACCAAAAAAACGGCGGAATACCTTCAGAATATCTTTATGAACGAAGTCTTCCGTGTCTATACCAGCCCGGATATGCTGGGAATCGAGCTGGGAGGCGCGCTGAAAAATGTAATCGCCCTGGCCGCCGGTATCGCGGACGGCCTCGGATACGGCGATAACACCAAAGCCGCGCTGATTACCCGTGGAATGACGGAGATCGCAAGGCTTGGCATGAAGATGGGCGGAAAATTGGAGACCTTCTCAGGCCTGAGCGGAATCGGTGATCTGATCGTCACCTGCGCCAGTAAGCACAGCCGGAACCGCAGAGCGGGATACTTAATCGGCCAGGGGTATACGATGCAGGCCGCCATGGATGAGGTAAAGATGGTGGTGGAAGGCGTCTATTCCGCCAAAGCTGCCGTAGGGCTGGCACAGAAATATCAGGTGGAAATGCCCATAATCGAGCAGGTCAATCAGGTGCTGTTTGCCGGTAAACCTGCCGCGGAAGCGGTAAGGGATCTGATGATTCGGGATAAGAAGATCGAGCACAGTGATCTGCCGTGGGAATAGAGGAAGCGTAAAACAGAGGAAACGTAAAAAGAAGAAGCGTAAAACAGAAGAAGTTTTACCTATAAACTATAAAATGAAATAGAGCCGCCGGGACAGAATCAATCTGAAATTCTGTCCCGGCGGCTCAAATTATGATAACACAGGGCTTATCTGAAAATAAAAATTATTCCTGAATCCCTGGAATCTTCGGAAGACCGGCAAAGCCAGGCTCTAACTCCTCGTCGGTAGGGATGTAGTCATTCATGGATTTATTTAAGTAAGCCGAATACGCCATCATATCGAAGTAACCCGTGCCGGTAAGGCCGAACAGGATGGTCTTGGCTTCGCCGGTTTCCTTGCATTTCTTCGCTTCCTCCATGGCTCCGTAGATCGCGTGCGCGGATTCGGGCGCGGGCAGGATCGTTTCCTGTTTGGCAAAGAAGGTGGCGGCTTCGAACACCTTCGTCTGTTCCACGGATATGGCGTCCATATAGCCGTCGTGATACAGCTTGGAGAGGATCGGAGACATGCCATGGTAACGGAGGCCTCCGGCGTGATTGGCGGAAGGAATGAAATCGCAGCCCAGCGTATACATACGGGCCATAGGAGTTACCCGGCCGGTATCGCAGAAATCATAAGCGTAACGCCCCCTGGTCAGGGAAGGGCAGGAGGCAGGCTCCACTGCGATGAAACGGGTATTGGCCCTGCCCAGCAGTTTATCCTGCATAAAAGGCGCGATCAGGCCGCCTAAGTTAGAACCGCCGCCGGCGCAGCCGATAACCACATCGGGATACTCATCCAGCATTTCCATGGCTATCTTGCTCTCCAGCCCGATGATGGACTGATGGAGCAGCACTTGATTCAGGACGGAACCCAGCACATATTTATAACCGGGCGTGGAGACTGCTTTTTCCACCGCTTCGGAGATTGCGCATCCAAGGCTGCCGGTGGTATCGGGATGCTCTTTTAAAATTGCCCGGCCCACATTTGTGGTATCGCTGGGACTTGGGATAATGCTTGCGTCAAAAGTCTCGATCACCGATTTGCGGAACGGTTTCTGCTCGTAGGAGCATTTTACCATATATACGGTCAGAGGAATGTGATAATAAGAGCAGGCTTCCGCCAAAGCCGTTCCCCATTGGCCGGCTCCGGTCTCGGTCGTCAGCCCTTTCAATCCCTGTTCCTTGGCATAATAAGCCTGTGCGATGGCTGAATTCAGTTTATGGCTCCCGGATGTATTGTTGCCCTCGAACTTATAATAGATTTTTGCCGGGGTATCCAGCGCTTTTTCCAGATTATAGGCGCGGATCAGGGGAGAGGGCCGGTACATTTTATAGAAATCCTGGATCTCTTCCGGGATATCGATATAGCGGGTCTCTCCGTCTAACTCCTGGTGAGCCAGCTTCTCGCAGAAGACAGGATACAGATCCTCCTCCGTCACCGGCTGGAAGGTGGCGGGATTCAGGATCGGGTCCGGCTGTTCCTTCATATCAGCCCTCAGATTATACCATTGTTTGGGCATCTGCTCCTCGGTTAAATAAAGTCTGTGCGGTACTTTTGCCATAATTAAAACTCCTTTCTTGATTCATTTACATTTTCATCCAGTGAAATCTTAATCTTCCTTTTTGCCGCTGTGCGATCCCCCGGAGTAGTTTTTATTCCATAGGAACCCTTTCCGATGAAATAAAAAAAGCCCCTATCCTCTGTATTTACAGGGACAAAAGCTTGTAGTATGCTTCTGCGGTACCACCCGGTTTGATGATGAATCATCCGCTTGCTTCAGACACCAATATGTCTGTTCCATGGATAACGGGTGGAATTCCCGTCGGGCATTACTGGATACGATCGTATCGTTCTTCCCGACCTCATAAGTCCATTCAATATCCCTTTGGTTATCTTCTCGCACCGGCCGAAGACTCTCTGAAACCAAACAGCAGATATCTACTCCTCTTACTCAACGGTTTCACTGTTCTATTTTTAAATAGTATATTTGCAAATCCATAATTTGTCAATAAAATTTTTCGATTTATTTAAAACTAAAAAAATATATCAAAGAAGCAGCAACAGCGTACCTGATGTGATCATCACCAGACCGGCTGCTGATTTTTTGCTCAGGCGTTCTTTGAACACGATGCGGGAGAAAGCGATGGTCACCAGGATACTTAATTTGTCAATGGGGACCACCACACTGGCAAAACCGGTCTGCAGCGCGCGATAATAGCATAGCCAGGAGCCGCCGGTCGCGAACCCGGACAGGATCAGGAAGAGCCAGCTTTTCTGGTCAATCCGGCGGATCGTGTGCTGCTTTTTTGTTACGAAGACGACAATCCATGCCATGATCAGAACGACAATGGTCCGTATGGCGGTACCAAGTGTGGAATCCACGCCTTCGATGCCGATTTTGCCCAGGATCGAAGTAAGACTAGCGAAAATGGCAGAGCCAAAGGCGAAAAAGATCCAGCTGCGGTTTTTGCCCGGTTTTCCGGCCGGTTCTCGAAGCATATGTTTTTTCTGAATCATCAGATAGGTGCCTGCTGCGATCAGGAGCATGGAGACGCCCTTTAAAGGGGATATGGGCTCGCCCAGCAGGAGAAAGGCCAGCAGCATGGTAAGAATGGTACTGCATTTATCGATGGGCGTGACTTTATTAATATCACCCAGCTGCAGCGCTTTAAAATAGCATAACCAGGAGGCGCCGGTGGCGACTCCCGACAGGATGAGGAAAATAAGTGTTTTGCTGCTGAGGCCGGTCAGGTCCGTCTGCACCCCGGCGATGAAAACCATGACCCAGGAAAAAATCAGGACCACGCAGGTCCGCAGCGCGGTAGCTACGTTGGAATCTGTATTTTTAATACCGCATTTGGCTAAAACTGCCGTGATTCCGGCGAACAGGGCGGATGCAAAAGCAAATACAATCCACACGGAAAATCCCTCCTCATTGGTTCCGTTTATATCATTAGTATACTCCTTAGGGATGAAGAGGGACAAGTAGCAGCGATAAAAAATAGTAGCGCTCGAAAAAGCCTCGCTGACTATTTTTCATGCATCGCACGTAAGTGCCTAAAATACAGGCACTAAGTGCTCATAGCTATAAAAAATAGTAGCGCTCGAAAAAGCCTCGCTGACTATTTTTCATGCATCGCACGTAAGCGGCTAAAAAGCAGCCGCAAGTGCTCATAGCGAAAAAAATATAATAATAGATGCAACAAAAAGAAAGATCGGGTACACTTTAAGTATATACGGAAGAAGCGGGGGTGAACATATGGTGATTAATCCCGAGATAGTAAAGCAGGCCAAGGCATCGGATGCGGCCGCATTCGCCGAATTATATGAAACGGTATATAAGGATTTGTACCGCTTCGCTTATTATACGCTGAAACATCCCCAGGACGCTGAGGATGTGGTCAGTGAGACGGTGATCGATGCCTACCGGGGAATCCACCGGCTGCGCAGTGAGGAAGCTTTTCAGGGATGGATTTTCAAGATATTGTCAAATAAATGCAAGAGGAAATTAAAAGAATATGTAGGGAAGACACTCCCTCTGGACGAGACTCTGCCGCTGCCGGAGGCGGATTACGCCACCGGTTATGACATGCATACGGCTTTTTCACAATTGGCGGATGACGAGAGGCTGATCGTATCCATGGCCGTGTTCGGCGGGTACACCAGCAAGGAGATCGGAAAAATACTACATATGAATGATAATACCGTACGGTCCAGACAAAGCCGCGCTTTAGCGAAGCTGAAGAAAAAACTGGAATCGTAGAAAGGAGGAATCTGGCTATGGACGAGAATAAAATGCTGGAACAGATCAAATGCGCGGCCGAAGATGTGGAAATACCCGAGCATTTGAGGCCGGAAGCGATCGATGATATCATAAATACAGCAAATAAGGCGAAAAAGGTACACAGACCTATCTACCAATACGGCCTGGCTGCCGCGGCCTGCCTGGTTGTGGTGGCATCCGTGTGGCTTGGCGCAAATACACAGAAAAGCGGAACAAAAACAGAGAGCGTGCAGATGGCCCGGGACACCTCTTCCGCCGATGCGGCAGCTCCGGCGGAAGCTTCGGAAAGCGGGGCCGGATCGGCAGCAGACGCTAAGGCGGCGGACTCCCCGATTCCCACTCCCGGAAGCTATGAAGATCTGTATGAGAAAGTGGCAAACGCGAAAAAACAGCAGCTGCGGCAGGTAGAAGAGTCGGCTTCTGATATGGGAATCAATTATGACGGCGCAGCCGGCGCTGCGGAAGGCGCGGCCGGAGGAGCGGAAAATTCCGCTGTCCAAAGTGCGGCCAAGTACGAAGCCGCTTCCGATATGCAGAAAGAGCAGGGATTTTCAACGACCAATCTTCAGGTGCGTGCGGTTGATGAAGGCGATATTATAAAGAATGACGGCCAGTATCTCTATATCGCGGATACGCTGGACAATACCTTTCAGATCATCCGTGCGGATGGTTCCTTGATGACGCAGACTGCCGAGTTATCCATGACACAAAAAATGGATTCGATCTATGAATTTTACGTCACCGGGGACACGCTTACGATTATCGGCGCATCCTCCCAGGCTTCCCTGAAACAAAACACGTCAGACGATGTCTATCGGACGGTATTATCCAACCAGACGGTAACCGTTACCTACGATATCCGTGACAGGAGCATGCCAAGTGAAATCGGATCCGTCACGCAGGATGGTTACTACGAGACGTCCAGACGAAACGGCAACTATCTCTACCTCTTTACCAACTATTATAAAGATGAACTTCCGGCCTATCCGGCCCAGTATGACGGCTATATCCCGGCCGTGAACGGGAGACTGCTGACTGCGGACTGCATCTACCTGCCGGAATATATTCAGGACAGTTCCTATCTGGTGGTATCGGGGATCGACCTTCGTAAACCCGATCAGATCAGCGACGCCAAGACGGTAGTGACGAACGGACAGCACTATTATGCCAGCACGGAAAACATCTATGTGGCGGAGGAGCAGGGATACGGATATGACACGAATAAAACCGAGATACTCAAATTACATTATGCGAACGGTCAGATAACGCCGTCCGCAGTAGGGGTTATCAGAGGAAATCTCAATAATTCCTTCTCCATGGATGAATACAAAGGGAATCTGAGGGTGGTAACGACGGCTTACGACAGCAAGGCGCAGGATTCGACCAATGAACTCTATGTGCTGGATGAAAGCTTGAACATCATCGGAGAGATCAAAGGCCTGGCCAAGGGAGAAAAGATCTATTCCGCCAGATTTTTCGGGGACACCGGATACTTTGTAACCTATCGTGAGACAGATCCGCTGTTTTCCGTAGATCTGTCCGATCCTGCCAATCCCAAAGTGATGGGCGAGCTGAAAGTGACAGGTTTCTCCAACTATCTGCACTTCTACAACGACCATCTGCTGCTGGGACTGGGGGAAGAGACAGACCCGAAAACAGGCGCCCATCTGGGGTTAAAACTGTCCATGTTCGATATCTCCGATCCGGAGAATGTTGTGGAGGTGCATAAATATGTATTGAAAGACTATAATTATGCAGATGCGTTGTACAATTATAAAGAAATGCTTATCGATCCGGAAAAAAATATTTTTGGCTTTGCTGGATATGGCAATCGAAAAGGAAATTCTGTAGTCGACTATCTGGTCTTCTCCTATGATCCGGAAAAAGGGTTTATCAACAGACTTGTCTACGGCGAGGAAGATAATGAAAGCGGAAAACTGCGGGGGGCTTACATCGGCAATACCTTTTATGTGATTCAGCCTTTTGGGGAAACCAGTATCACGTCCTTTGACATGAACGATAAATTTACCAAGTCAGGGACTTACAGATAGCCGGAGCGCATTTTTAAAAGAGGACCGGGCCCGGCAGGGCGCAGACAGATAGCGGCGGTGGGAGTTGGTAAGGCGGACGTAATAGCTGCCGGACACTCCCGCCGCCCCTATCTGTTTCTGCCCTGTCGGCGGGAGGAGGACACAAATCAAGGGGCTGCAAATCGCGGGATGACATTTGAGAGGTTCTGTTGTATAATGATACACTAGTGAAGGATAAAAAATTCAGAAGCTGATAAGGCCGGCAGGCGTTGAAGACTGCGGACAGGGCATTGCGGGGGAGAAAGTGACTGGAAAAGAATTAAAAGGGAAATATTATGCCTGTATAATCGCCGCAGGTTCCATGTGGGGATGTATCGGCATTTTTATCCGGCATCTTGGGGGATATGGCTTCAGCTCTTTGGCGCTGACCGCGCTGCGTGCCATGGGAGCTGCTCTGATTCTGACCATATATATGCTGGCAAAACACAGGGAGAAGTTAAGAATTAAGTTAAGGGACAGCTGGTGTTTTGCGGGTACCGGTATTTTAAGCCTTACCTTTTTTAATATTTGCTATTTTACGACGATCCGGCGCACGTCGCTAGCGGTGGCTTCCGTCTTATTGTATACGGCGCCTATGTTTGTGATGCTGTTGTCCCTGTTTTTGTTCCACGAAACAATGACATGGCGAAAAGGGGCGGCTCTTTTGATGGCTTTTGCGGGCTGCGTGCTGGTAACCGGGATCGGAAGAGGGGACATGAGCCTGTCCCTGTCCGCAGTGCTGACCGGACTTGGGGCCGGTCTTGGTTATGGCCTGTACAGTATATTTGGAATTTATGGGCTTCGCCGGTACGATTCTATGACGGTGACGGTGTACACTTTTTTGTTCGCAACGATAGGGACGGCCTGGTTTGTGGATTATGGCCTGCTGGTTGAGGTGGTGGCTGCACATCCGCTGGTCGCCGTTGAACTTCTGGCGTTTGGCTTTTTTACGAATGTCCTGCCCTATCTGCTGTATACGAAAGGCTTGTCCGGGATGGAGGCGGGGAAGGCTTCCATAACCGCTTCCGTAGAGCCGGTGGTGGCGTCCCTGGTGGGGATCTTTTGCTTTGGGGAATCCGTGAGGATATCGGTGATAGCCGGAGTATTGATGGTCTTGGGCGCATTGGTTGTGTTGAATGTTAAGAGTGAAAAGGTGGAAATTTAAGGAAAGTTTAAGAATAATGCAAGTATTTGGTAACAAAAAAAGTCCGGAAATCTGTTACTATAGGAACAGTGGGTAAAAGAGGATGGTGAGTGCAATGGAGAAAACAAATATATTGGTTGTGGACGATGAGAGAGAAATTGCAGATTTTATAGAAGTTTATCTGCAAAACGAGGATTATCGGGTATTTAAGTTTTACAATGGGCAGGAGGCGTTAGCGTGCATTGAAAAAGAAACGCTGGATCTGGCGATTCTGGATGTTATGCTGCCCGATATCGATGGATTTACTATCTGCCGCAAGATCCGGGAAAAATATAATTTTCCGGTTATTATGCTGACGGCTAAGGATGACGAGCTGGACAAGATTACCGGCCTGACCTTGGGGGCGGATGACTATATCACAAAGCCTTTCCGGCCATTGGAGCTCATCGCACGGGTGAAGGCGCAGCTTCGCAGATTTACAAAATATAACACAATGCAGCCGGAAATAGATGAAAATATCCTGGCGTTTTCCGGCCTGGTTTTAAATAAAGAAAAGCATGAGTGCCAGTTAAATGAGCGTTCCCTTGCCCTGACGCCCACGGAATTTTCTATTCTGTGGGTCCTGTGTGAGAACCGGGGGAAAGTGGTCAGCTCCGAGGATCTCTTCCAGCAGGTTTGGGGAGAAAAGTATTTTGGCAACAGCAATAATACCGTAATGGTACATATCCGTCATCTCAGAGAGAAGATGAAGGATTCTTCCGATCACCCGAAATATATCAAAACCGTGTGGGGAGTAGGGTATAAGATTGAATAAAGAATTCGGCAGGCTGAAACGAAAAGTATTATTTCAAATCTTTTTAATTGGTGTGGGCGCCATCGTAATCGGGGCCCTTCTTCAGTATATCCTGATTGACGGAATTCTGCAGGAACCCTTTGCGGAAGGGTTTGTGAAGCTGTGCCAGCGGCTGTTCCATCTGGATTATTATGGAGCCGTCGGCATCTACCAGGCGATCTTCAGGGACAATAAGACCTTCTATATGATGGCGGGCTTAAGCCTTTTGCTCCTTCTCATGTTTTATTACGCCATGACAAAATTCATGCATTATTTTAAAGAGATCAGCGTGGGTGTGGAGCGGCTGGCGGAAGAATCCGAAGAAGAGATCCAACTCTCTCCGGAACTGGATTTTATGGAAAAGCACTTAAACGACGTAAAACAAAAATTAGAAAAGCGGGAGCAGGACGCCCTGGAAAGCGAGCAGAGAAAGAACGACCTGGTCGTCTATCTGGCTCATGACATCAAGACTCCGCTGACTTCCGTGATCGGATACCTCAGCCTTCTGGACGAGGCCAAGGACATGCCGGAAGAACAGAGGGAAAAATATGTCTCCGTGACCCTGGAAAAGGCGTACCGCCTGGAACAGCTGATCAACGAGTTTTTCGAGATTACCCGTTTTAACCTGCAGGCTATGGTATTGAACAAAGAGCCGATTAACTTAAGCTTTATGCTGGCGCAGATGGCCGATGAATTTTACCCGATGCTGGAGGAGGGAGGAAGGACCGCGGTCCTTGATGTGGAGGACAATCTTACCGTATCCGGAGACCCGGACAAGCTGGCCCGGGTATTCAATAACATTTTAAAAAATGCCGTCGCCTACAGCGATCCGGGCAGTGTGATCGATATCCATGCCCGCAGGGAGGAAGCACGTATCATTATCCTGTTTTCCAACCGCGGAAAAACGATCCCGACCGCAAAATTAGAGGCTATTTTCGAGAAGTTCTACCGGCTGGATTCCGCCCGCTCCAGTGACACGGGAGGCGCGGGATTAGGCCTGGCTATCGCAAAAGAGATCATCGTTGCCCACGGAGGAAATATTACCGCCGAAAGCAAACAGGGAACCACGACTTTTACGGTCGAGCTTCCGATATAATGGCTATGATGGCGGCCGGGGCCTGTACATTCAGATTGGGTTCTTCTTTGGGTTTGGGTATGCCCGCTGCTTAAGGGCCGGGATGCTCCGGACAGCCGGATTCCTTAGTGTCTCCCCGGGAGCGCGGAGGGCTTGCGCTGGCTCCCGCTAAGTGAAATCGAAAAGCCGGGTTCAGGAACCGAGCCTATTCACCAGGAACACGTGATGTGTTCCCGGTTCAGAGGCTCTTGCCCGTCGGACGT
>NZ_JAHQCW010000014.1 GCF_019042275.1 Diplocloster agilis | reverse complement strand
ACCAGGAACACGTGATGTGTTCCCGGTTCAGAGGCTCTTGCCCGTCGGACGTGAAGTCCGCCGTGCATCCTGAACCCGGCTTTCCGATTTCACTAAGCGGGAGCTCAGCCGCCCTATGCGTTCCTGGGGAGACACAAAAGAAACCGGCTGCCCGGAGCATTCCGGGACACCGACACACACACTGACCCTGAGCAGCGGGCATACCCAAACCCGAGGAAGAACCTTGCTGAGATGGTAAGCTCTCTTCGGATTTAGCCTGTTTTTCTTCATCTCCTTTCTTTAGCACTTCTCTATTCTTTTTAATCTGTTTTCTGAACTTTTCTCTACAGAAAATATGATATACAGATATTTTATCCATATGACGAAAATCCTGAATAGCAAAAAAGACCGATCCATATCGGGCAGAAATTAAGATATCATACTTTTTCTAAATTTTACCGCATTGTTGCGCCTAGCGGCAGATGATATATTTAAATCACACAAAACAACGTTGGGTGTGTAAAAAAACTTGTGGTATCAGGAGGGAAAAATGAAAAGTAAAAGTCTAAAAAGATGGTTATCCGTATGTTTGGCTGCAACGGCCATTATGGTGATGACGGCCGGGTGTCAGGGCAAAGAAGAGGCGCCGGCAGACGGCGGTGCCAGCGCAGCGCAGTCTGAGAGCCCGCAGGCTTCAGACGCAGCGGATGCGGCGGATAAGACGGATACGGCGTCCGGCGGCAAGGACGGGAAGGCAATCATTGGAAAAGTATCCTACAATATGAACGAGGCATATCATCAGGCGGAATGCGCATGGTTTGAAAAATATGCCGAGGAAGCCGGTTATGATACGATCATCATCGACGGGAAAGTGGATTCATCGATCATGCTGAATTCCGTACAGGATCTGATCTCTAAAAACACGAAGGCGATCATCTGCCAGCCGGCCGATGTGGCGAACGCGGAGGCGCTGGTTCAGGAAGCACAGAACGCCGACGTACCGCTGGCCACCTTCGTCAATAAGGCGGAGACTACGGCAAATCCCCACATCCGTCTGTATGAAGCGCCGGCTACCAAGGAATTGGGAGCGGCGGCCGCGAAGAAATGGATGGAATGGTATCCGGATAAAAAGATCGTGATGGCGATTATTGATATCCCTTCCTCCCAGCAGGTGCATGAAGAGCGGGCTCTGGCTTTTGTGGAGGGTGTACAGAGTGTGGCCGCGGACGCGGAAGTGGCTGTTATGCTGGACGGAGAATCCTCAAGAGATAAGTCGATGGCCTGCGGGGAAGATATCCTACAGTCCCATCCCGAGGTAAATATGGTCTACGGGATCAATGCGAATTCCGTGCTGGGAGCTTTGGCTGCGTTTGAGGCGGCGGGAAGAGGACAGGCAGAGGACGGTATTCCAAAGACCGAGCTATTCGTGGGAACAGACGGAAGCGAGCAGGAAGCCATTAAAATCTATGATCCGAATTCTTCGCTGAAGCTTACCATGGCATTGTCTCCGAAGAATAACGCGAAAACCCAGATCGATACTGCGATTCAGCTGATGAACGGCGAGATTGATGCAAAATCGGATTATGAAGTGGAAGTGACGGACGTTGTCCTGGATTACTGGAACACTCCGATCGATGAATTCCAGAAATTCCTGGTAGATGAATACTTCTCTGAAATGGATCTGAAACAGGAGCTGGGACTGGAATAACAGGAAGAGGCAGGGAATGCCATATACGGGCATACATACGGCATTCCCTGCCTTTCTATTTCGGAAGAAAGGTGGAGCTTTGAAATGGAACAGCCGATATTGTCGATCCGGAACATTTCCAAAGAATATCCGGGAGTAAAAGCGCTGGATGATGTCAGCTTTGATATCCCGGCTAATGTGGTGCATTGCATTGTGGGAGAAAACGGAGCCGGGAAATCGACGCTCATCAAGATTCTGACCGGGGCCATCGAGAAGACCAGGGGCTCCATGCTCCTCAATGGTCAGGAGTATTATCCAAAGAGCATCAAAGAGGCGATGCGGGCAGGCATCAGCGTTCTGTATCAGGAACTGAATGTGGTGGATGAACTGACGGTAGAAGAAAATCTGACGCTGGGAGCGGAAGACACCCGCTTCGGTGTGATCAGGCATTCCGGCAAGACCCAGCGGGTCTATGAGGTATTACACGAGATTGACCCCAGCATCCAGCTGAAGGAAAAAGTGGAAAAACTCAGTATGGCGAAAAAACAGATTGTGGAGATCGCCAAAGCCGTGGCTGCCAATGCCAGCATTCTGATTATGGATGAGCCGACGGCCGCATTATCAGAAGAAGAGGTGCGGAAATTATTTACCATTATACATAAATTAAGAGAACAGGAAGTGACCGTAATCTATATCTCCCACAGGCTGGATGAGATCATGGAAATCGGCGATTACGTCACGGTGCTGCGGGACGGAAGAACGATTGCCACCAAACAGGCGTCCGGGATTCAGGGACAGGAAGAGCTGATCCAGCTCATGCTGGGCAAAATCGTAATCCAGACTTATGTGCCAAGCGTCATAGACACGGACCAAAAAGTGCTGGAGGTAGAGCATCTGACCAATGATAAGCTGCATGATATAAGCTTTGAAGCGCTCAAGGGGGAGATCGTGGGATTCTACGGCCTGGTGGGAGCCGGTAAGACGGAAGTGGCCAGAGCGCTGTTTGGAGCCGATCCCTGCGAGGGTACCATACGGATCGACGGAAAGGAAGTGCATGTCCGGGATCCCAGGGATGCGATCCGCCAGGGAATCACGATGGTTCCCGAAGAGCGGAGAACCCAGGGACTCTTTTTGGAGCTTTCCATAAAAGATAATATCCCGGTTATGAATTACAAAAAGATATCCAGATGGAATGTTTACAATAAGAGAAAACAAAGGGAAATGGCGGTTCAATATATAAAAGATCTGCGGATCGCTACCAACAGCGAAGAAAAAAACGTATCTTTGCTAAGCGGCGGAAACCAGCAGAAGGTGGTGCTGGCCAAATGCCTGAACGCGGATGCGAAGGTCCTGCTGCTGGATGAACCCTCCCGGGGCGTGGATGTGGGAGCAAAGGACGAGATATTCCATATTATTCGGGAACTGGCGGCAAAAGGGAGCGCCTGCATCGTATTTTCCTCGGAACTGCCCGAGATACTGGCTCTCTGCGATAAAATCATCCTTTTGTATGAGGGAAAGATCCGCGCCGTAATCCAAAACAATGCGGAAAAACAGCCGGATTCCGAAAAAATAATGCAGATCTCAACAGGAGGGCTAGATAAATATGAGTAAAAGTATAAGTAAATCCACGCTGACCCAATTGATCACCCTGTCCATACTGATCGTACTGGTCGTGGTGTTATCCATATTGGCGCCGGAGTTTTTGACCTATAACAATATGATGAATGTGCTGCGTCAGGTTACCTTCGTCATCATTACCGGTTCGGCGGCCACCATGCTGATGATTACGGGGCATATGGACCTTTCCGTCGGAAGCCTGCTGGCGCTCTCAGGCGTGGTGTTCGCAGTGTGTGCTATGAATGACATTCCTTTGTTCCTGGCCGGGCTTCTGGGTGTCGGGGTGGGCTTCGCCTTCGGCGTCCTAAACGGCATTCTGGTGACCAAACTGAAGGTGACTCATGTAATCGCCACCCTGGGCAGCATGTATGTGGCAAGAGGATTAAGCTATATCGTTACCGATGGAAAGTCCATCAATGCCGGACTGCCCAGAGGCTTTGACTCCATCGGCCGGAAAATGATCGGCACTATTCCGATCGCCGTCATCATCGCGGTGCTGGTGCTCCTGATCTTTTTCTTCCTGGAGAGCAAGACGGTATTCGGTAAATACGCATTTGCGATTGGCGGAAATAAAAATGCCGCCACCTTATCCGGAATTAAGAGCAACCGGCTGGTTCTCTCCATCTATACCCTGGTCGGTACCATGGCGGGTCTCTCCGGTGTGATCATGGCCTCCAGACTTGGGGCCGGCGACCCGAACGTGGGGAACGGCTTTGAATTTGACTGTATCGTGGCTATCGTGCTGGGAGGAACCAGCGTAGCCGGCGGCTCCGGATCGGTGATCGGTATGGCTATCGGCGCCCTGATTGTAGGCTTTTTATCAAACGGGCTGAACCTGCTGGGGGTAGGGACTTTCTATCAGACCGTATTCAAGGGAGTGATCCTGGTGGGAGCCGTATTATTGGACAGTCTGATCAAGAAAAAATTAAAATAACCCGAACGGGTAAGGAGATGTTTATATGGGGCTGTATATCAGGAAACCAAATGCGGTGATCGGAATTTTCTGTATAGGACTGAACACCTATTGGGCACAGTTTGAGGGATTGAAGGAAGCGGTACTGGATCACTACGGAAAAATTAAGGAGCTGTTATCGGAGGACATACGCGTTATCGACGGCGGTCTGGTGGATGACTATGCCGCGGCGGATAAAGCCAACCGGGCATTTGAGGAGGCGGGAGCGGATCTGATTTTCTGCTATTGCGCCACCTACTCCCCCTCATCCAATGTACTGCCGGTCATCCGCGGTCTGTCTGCTCCCGTTGTTGTATTAAATCTTCAGCCGGAAAGCTCTGTGGACTGTAGACAGACCGACACCATCGGCGCCTGGCTTGGGACCCTCTCCTGTGCGGGTGCCCCGGAAGTCACCGCGGTACTGAAAAAGAAAAATGCATCGTACGGGGTCGTCACGGGTGCGATCGCGGAGGATCCTCAGGTGGTGAGTGAGCTTCACTCCTGGTGTAAGGCTGCTTCCGTGGCGGCAAGGTTTAAAAGAGGCCGGATCGGTATGATCGGTCATCCGTTTAACGGGATGATGGACCTGTATGTAGATGAGACAAAAATATACAATCAGTTTGGGATTTATACCGAATTCCTGGAACTGCATCAGATCAAAAATGCCATGAGTGAAGTGTCCGATGAACTGTTGGAGGAGTGCCGCCAATTTATCAGGGATCATTTCGCGCTCTCTGTGTCCCAGAGTGCCAGGGAATTCGAAGAACTCTGCAAGGTGACCGCCGCCATGATTCAGCTAATCAGGGAACAGGATCTGGACGCGGTAGCATTTCACTATGCGGGTGAGACGAAAGGGGAATATAAGGATATCATCGGACCGATGAATATTGTATTTTCCGCCCTTATCGCCCTGGGTATTCCGTGCTGCGTGGAGGGGGATATTAAGACCACCATCGCGATGCTGATTACCAAAGTGCTGAGCGGCTGCTGCGCCACCGCCGAGCTGTATTCCATGGATCTTGAGAACGATACCTGCCTGATCGGCCACAGCGGTTCCAGCGATTTTGCACTGTCGGATGAAAAGCCGGTCTTAAAAGAGTCCGAAGTATTCCACGGAAAATCAGGAAAAGGTTATCTGACCCAGTTCATGGTAAAAAAAGGCCCGGTGACCCTGCTGGCGCTGAGTGAGGATGGGGAAGGCAGCTACCGGCTGATCGCGGCAAAAGGCGAGAGTGTAGCGGGAGATATCCTGATGCTGGGGGATACGAATACCCGGGTGCGCTTCCCGATTCCCGTGAGGGAGTTTATGAACCGCTGGTGTATGGCGGGCCCCTCGCACCATAGTTCGATGGCTGTGGGCAGCTGGATGGATATGATTCGGAAAACGGCGGTAGTTCTGGGGCTTGAACTGGAAATAATCTGTTAATGAGAATTTATGCGCATTTCATGCGCACTGGAGGAACGGCTGGACAAAAATGTTCATTCATATCTAATTTTATGCGCATTTCATGCGCAACTGGAGGTAAACATGGAAAAATTAAAACAAACGAAACCGGCCAGGATCGGTATTTATACAATGGGATTAAAACCTTACTGGGATCAGTTTCCCGGATTGCGTGAACGAGTGATTGAATATGCGGAATTTATCGCCGGAAAAATCCGGCAAATAGGCGGCGCACAGGTCTTCTTATACGGATTGGTGGACTGCCCCGAACGGGGAGAGGAGGCGGGCGAATATTTTAACGCCCACAATGTGGATCTGATCTTCGCTCATGCCGGTACCTACGTAAACAGCGCCTCGATTCTGCCGGTGCATCAGGTCTGCAAAGCCCCGGTTGTCATCCTGAATCTGCAGCCCACAGCCAAAATTAACTATGCCAGGACAACTACCGGCGAGTGGCTGGCACACTGCGGAGCCTGCCCGGTACCTGAGATGACTAACGCTTTCAACCGTTCCGGCATCGATTGCCACATCATCAACGGCCTGTTGGGCCTTGATTATACACCGGAGATCTCTATGACGGATGAAAACACAGCCTCCCGCCCGGAAGCGGTCCGGGCCTGGAAACAGATCGAAGAGTGGGTTTTGGCGGCCAGCGTGAAAAGCGGGCTGTCCAACGCCAGATTCGGTTTCCTTGGCAATACCTTCAACGGGATGCTGGATATGTACAGCGACTTCACGATGTTCCAGGGACAGACAGGAGCACATCTGGAAGTGCTGGAGATGTGTGATCTGAACCGTATGCTGGAAACCGTGACAGAGGAGGAAGTGGAGGCAAAGAAAGAGGAAATTACCGAATTTTTCATCATCAGCGAAGATTCCCCCTCCGATCCGCTGGCCAAAAAACCCACGCCGGAACAGCTGGAATGGTCTGCAAAAGTGGCAGTTGCCCAGGAAAAGCTGGTAAAAGAATACGATCTGGACGCTTTGACCTATTACTACCACGGGGCTCCCGGCGGATATTATGAAAAAATACAGGGCGGCTTCATCGTAGGTCATTCCCTGCTTACCGCAAAAGGAATTCCCTGCGCCGGGGAAGGGGACTTAAAGACCTGCCTCGCTATGAAAATCTGCGATATCGTAAACAAAGGCGGCAGTTACTGCGAGATCGTCGTCACCGACTACGAGGACGGCACGATCCTTCTGGGCCATGACGGACCGTTCCATCTGGCGATCGCAAACGGCAAGCCCATCCTAAGAGGCATGGGGCTGTATCACGGAAAACAGGGGACCGGGGTATCCGTAGAGGCGAAAGTAAAAGCCGGGGATATCACCAACCTGGGCTGCACCCAGAATATAGACGGAAAACTCAAGTTTATCATCACGGAAGCAGAAGCGACCAACGGCACCATTATGACCATTGGCAATACACAGACACCTGTGAAATTCCGCAAAGATCCGAATGCCTACATGGACGAATGGTTTGCGCAGGCGCCGACCCATCACTTCGCCATGAGCGTGGGGCATAACGCTTCCCTCTTTGAGAAGATCGCGGTGATGCTTCAAATACCTTCGGTGGTTCTGGACCGGTAGACGCATTATAGTATTATATAGAATGAATAAACACCCCGAAATCGGATATTGGCGGAATGGCTGCCAAACGCCAATGCCTGATTTCGGGGTGCTGTAACGTTATAGAATTAGAATACGATACCGTGATTTAATCCTGCTTTAGAGAAAAATACAAGACCGTCTGCCTGCCGGCAAATTGGATACTGATCGAGCGGCCGTCTTTTTCATACAGGCCGCCGACAGTGGTATCCTCATAAAAATCCTGGATGGTCCGCCAGCCGTCAGCCGCCAGCACCTGCAGGTAGGCTTCTGTCTGTTCCCGGCTGACATCCTGATAGCAGACCGCACAGTACCCTTTCTCATCATCCGTTGTCATCCACAGCAGGTTGTCAAAATCAGGCCGCGGGATGCCTTCGGTATAGCTGTTCTCAAGCCAGGGGTCCGCGGTAAGATTACGCCAAAATTCCAGCAGCTCGGAATAAAGCTCCTGAGACAGAATGGAATAATAACCGTCCGTACCGGACTGAAGGACCGCTCTGCCGTCCTCCAGCAGATAGGCATAATAGTCATGAACTTCATTTGCATTCGGAAATATCTGGCTTATCTGATAGCATTCGTCTAGCGTGGAAATATCACTACCCTCCCAGGCAGCGGATTTTACCAGAACATTCATGAGTATGTCGTCCGCCAGCCCGTTGTCTTCCATTGGAAATTCAGATGTCATCTTTCCGTTTTCCAGCTTTGCGATACGGTACTTCGGCGTTTCTTCCGCTGAAAAGAGGATGAGCTCCTGAAGCGTCTCCGGGCTTTTCGCGTAGTCCCGCAGGTCACCGCCGACCAGTTCTTCCGCCTGCCGCCGGGTATAATGACAGAGAGGTTCGTCGGCAGGGGAGGTATCAAGCGCCGCATAAAAGTCTTCCAGATTATCGACCAGGGCAAAAAGCAGCAGCGCATCCTGCTGGAACTGCCCGGGGGTTACGGAGGTATAATCCGACACCTCTTTCAGTATCCATGTAATTCCACGCTCATTTCCGCCGGTGTGCAGTTCGAAGTGGTCATGCTGCAGGCCATCCGGGAGGGGGAGAAGGCCCAGCAGCTTACCTACGGCGGCATTGTCGCCCACATAGGGGGTCCGGGCATCCCATAGTTCCTGCATATCAGGCACTTGCACATCAGGCACCTGTTCATCAGGCGCCTGTTCATCCGACACCTGCGCATCAGCCTGTTTGGAGTCACTTTTGTTTGCTGCGCTTCCGAAGGTCAGTGCTACCGCAGCGGCAGCCGCGATCACTACGGCGGCCAGGGTGATCAGCAGAGTTTTTGGCTGCCTGGCGATGCGCCGGATCCGTTCGGTCATTTCTTTCTTTCCTCCGGTCATTGTGGTGGCGCAGCAGAAAAGCTCTGATGGTTTTGAAGGTGCAGAGGACATTTCGATGATCATTCTGCCATACTCCGCCCGGTTTTCATGACCCAGCTTCCTAAGAGTTCCCTCGTCACAGGCCAGCTCGCTGTCTCTGCGTGATAACACGGCGGCAGCCCATACCAGCGGATGGAACCAGTAGATACTCAGACAGATAATACGGATAAGAGCCCACAGATAATCCCTGTGCCGGTAATGGGTCAGCTCATGAGCCAGCACAAATGAAGTCCGCTTTTGACCGGTTAGGCTGTCCGGTGTCAGGTAGACGGCAGGTCTTATGATTCCATACAGGCAGGGTGAGGACAGATGATCTGCCAGATAAACCGGCAAAGGAGAACCGGGGATATCAAGCCTTTTCCTGTTCTTTTTAAGATTCCGATTCAGGCGAATGTTGGATATTGCAAAAAATGAACCGGTCAAAAAAAGGCCGCAAAGCCAAATATATCGCGCGATTTTTGCCACCGGCTCTGCTCCGGCGGCAGGACCTGATGCGGCTATGCTGTTATGGACAGTGGGGAGAGTAATTCCGGTCAAATCCCCTTCCGGCAGGGTGGAGCCTGCCGCCTGCGGTATAGCTGCCTGTTCAGACATCTGCGTAACCGGTATGACATTCATCACGCTGACAGGATTTTCAAACAGGGGAAACGGCAGCAGCAGGCGGATCGCCACCAGCAGCCACAGGGCATATTGCAGCTGTGAGGATATCCGTCCCCGAAGCAGATACCGAAGCGCCAGGATAATCAGTACCAGCAAGGATGAGGTGATGATGGTTTCCGTCATGAATCCACCTCCGCCTGCTCTAAAATAGCATACAGCTCATCGATATCCTCTTTGGTGAGCTGGTTTTTGCGTACCAGGGTGCTCATCATCAGGCTGGCGGAACCTTCGAAGGCGCGGTCCAGCAAAGAGCGTGTTTCTGCTACCGCCACATCATCCCGCGCAACATTTGGGTAGTATTGCTTTGCCCGCCCGACCACTTCATAGCGCAGGATGCCTTTCTCTGTCATGCGCTCCAGCATGGTCTGCACGGTGCTGCGGCTCCATCCGGGATTTTCTTTTAATTCGTGGCAGAGCTGTACATAGGTGCGGGGTGCGCTTTCCCAAAGCTTTTCCATAATGTGCCATTCGCTTTTTCCAAGGGTATTGGTTTCGTTAGCCATTCGTTACCTCCATTGCACGACAGAAGTCGTTCTTTTCTGTACCGTATCATATTGCATGACAAATGTCAAGCAAATAGAGTGATATCAAAATGTGTATGTGGAAATCCGCAGGTACAGACTTTGGGAAAAATAATAGAGATTGTTTGATTAGTAGTAATGATAACAGAAGTATTTGACTTTTATGCTTATAAATAGTAAAATATAAAGCGTAAAAGTCAAAAGGGTGATAGCGATGAATATATCAGATCAAATCATACAACTTGCAAAGGAAAACAACGGAGTGATAACTTCTGCGGTTATTTCGGAAAAAGGAATATTGCGAGGAAATTTAAAAAATCTTGTAGATTCTGGAAGGTTAGAAAGAACAGTTAGAGGTGTATATATCCTTCCTGAAATATGGGAAGATGAATTTGTGAATTTACAGGCTCGCTTTAAAAAAGGTATTTTTTCGAATGAGACGGCACTGTTTTTATGGGATTTAACAGATAGAACTCCTAATAGATATGATATGACATTTCCTGGATCATATAACCTTACGAATGCAAAGAAAGAGGGAATTGTCTGCTTGACAGTAAAGAAAGGATGGTATAACGAAGGCGCAGTTCAAGTAAAATCTCCTGGCGGAAATATCATCACTGTATACAGCATGGAAAGGACACTATGCGATATATTGCGTAAGAGAAATGGAGTAGACACCGGTGTTATTACAGAGGCGTTTAAGTGTTATATGTCTAGAGTGGATAAGAACATCCCTCTATTATCAGAGTATGCTAAGAAGTTTCGGGTAGAAGAAAGAGTAAGAAGGTATCTGGAGGTGCTGATATGAAAAACGCAATGCAGCTTAAAGCTGTAATAAAAAATATAGCAAAAGATAAACACATTTCAGCACAGCTCGTGATGCAGAATTTTATGTTGGAACGTTTGCTGGAAAGAATTTCCGTTTCTAAGTACCAGCAGAGCTTTATCCTAAAAGGTGGATTTCTAATTGCGGCAATGGTGGGTTTGGATACACGTGCAACAATGGATATGGATGCCACCATTAAGGGGTGGGCTGTCGGTGAGGAAAGCGTAAAAAAGATGTTCCTTGACATCTGTGAAATTGAATTACAGGATGATGTGAACTTTGAATTTAAGAAGATAGGCGTAATCCGAGAAGGGGATGAATACAGTGGATATCGAGTATCACTTTCAGCTAATTATCTGCCAATGGCTGTTCCATTGAAGGTAGATATTACTGCCGGCGATAAGATTACGCCTAGAGAAATCGAGTATCGATTCAAACTGTTATTGGAAGATAGAGAAATATCCGTGCTTGCTTATAACCTGGAAACAGTTATGGCGGAAAAGTTGGAGACAGTTGTCTCGAGAGGCGATCAAAATACCAGACCAAGGGATTATTATGATGTATATATCTTGGCTAAACTGCAGTATAAAAATATTGAGATTGAATCCTTGAAAGCAGCACTTAAAGCAACTTCTAAGAAACGGGGATCAACAGAAGTTTTGAAGGATTATAAGCATATCATAGATGTTGTTAGAAACAGTGATGTAATGCTAAGACAGTGGCAGAACTATCAGAAAGATTTTGAGTATGCTAGTGATATCGGTTTTGGCGAGGTTTGTGATGCTGTGATACAGATGATGGATTCGTGTGCTGGAGGTTAATTGACGATAGGAAAATCTGGCATATTACATTATATCTTTGGCATGGAGGAAGTTCACTTGTCCAAAGTGTAGTAAAGCCATGGGATTGCAGATTCTTTGGTATTCAATAAAATTACAATTTAAGTATTATTAAAATTAAGGATTAACAATCGGGAATTGCGGAGGCATATTTTGAAAAAAGTAATTTTATATATTCACGGAAAAGGCGGGAGTTATCTGGAAGCGGAACGATACAAGAAAAATTGTTTGGGCTTTGATATTATTGGAATAGATTATAAAGACGATTTCCCGTGGATTGTACAAGATCAAATAAAAGCAGCGTACGACAAAGTTCGCAGAGAATACGACTCCATCTATATAATCGCAAATAGCATCGGGGCTTATTTTACAATGCACACATTACAAAATTGTGAGATTGAAAAAGCATTATTTATATCGCCCATATTAGATATGGAAAGACTTATTCTGGATATGATGAGATGGGCAAATGTGTCGGAAAAAGACCTATGTAAAAAGGGAGAAATCCACACTGATTTTGGTGAAACGCTATCGTGGGAATATTTGTGTTTTGTTAGAGATAATCCGATAAAATGGAATGTTCCAACGGAAATTCTCTATGCCGAAAAGGATAATCTTACATCTCGTCAAACAGTGGATCTGTTTATTGAGCACCATAATGCAAATCTTACCATAATGGAAAATGGCGAGCATTGGTTCCATACCGACGAACAACTCTCATTTTTGGATAAATGGATGATAAATGTAATTTGATAACTTCAAGTAGCGGGGCTGTGAAAAACAGTCTGAATACGAAGCATTCATATTTGCGAGAGGCGTGCAGAATGAATATAAAAGAAAAAGTGCATGAGCTATATTGGAATAAGGATATCAATTGTGCAAGAACCATTTTAATTTGTTTGGGGAAACTCTTTCATATTGAATATAATGCGCAAACACTCCATTCAGCTATTGGTTTACATGGGGCAGGCGGATTCAGAGCACAATGCGGGTTGGTTGAAGGCGGCTTAATGTTTATAGGGATTTATTATAGTCAGCTTGGAAAAAATGAGGAAACCATTGTGTCTGTTTGCTACAATTTTGCCGAAGCGTTTACGCAGCGGTTTGGTTCGTTAAGCTGTTCTCAGTTACGCCCTAATGGTTTTACAGATAACGATCCGCCGCATATGTGCGAAAGTCTTACGTGTGAAGCGGTATCTTTCGCATACGAGTTTATAAAAAAGCAGGAAGCTTCCGAAATCTTGTAAAAAGAGTTTGTTAAAAATCCCAGATGGTAAAGCTTAAAGTTTGAGTTTGTGGAGGAACTATGAAAAAGGAAATTTTATTTCAGTTAGATATTGTGTGGCAGTTGTTTGAATATCACTGTCATGACTTAAGTGAAAAAGAAGCAATGTGGTGTAAAACTTTTCAAGGTCTGCAAATACGAAAATCAGATGATAAGTGGGAAGCAGACTGGCCTGATACGGAAAACTACGCAATAGGTCCTGCGAGCATAGCATGGATTATGTGGCATATCATATATTGGTGGAAAAATGTCTTAAGGGCGTCAAAAAATAAAAAAACAATGGCGAAAGAAGATGTTATTTGGCCTGGAAGTGTGGAATTAGCAATTGATGAGATTAGAAAATGCCACAAAGAGTGGATTGAGTTTGTTGAAGCGCTAAGTGATGAAGAATTAAATTCAGAAAAAATGTGTAAATGGCCATTCGAAGGGCAAACGATGTATTCTCTTATTTTATGGCTTAATGTAGAATTTATGAAAAATGTTGCGGAAATTGGAAGTGTCAGATTTCTATATGCCACAATTGAGCAATAAAAAACAGGCACGAAGTGCTCATAGCAATAAAAAAATAGCCGCAGGATAAAAAATATGTATAGACATTTTGGATCAATATTGTATAATAGAGTTTGGTTATAAGTTGCGGCTTGTAGCCGGCGGGTTCAGTGTTAAAATGGTTACTATTAAACAATATATTACAGAAAAGAGAGGTTGAGTGTTATGGCAAACATTGATTTGAGCCAGTATGGCATTACAGGAACAAAAGAAATTGTGTACAATCCTTCTTATGACACATTGTTCGAAGAAGAGACAAGGCCGGATCTGGAAGGCTATGAAAAAGGACAGGTTAGTGAACTCGGCGCGGTGAATGTTATGACTGGTATCTATACAGGCCGTTCTCCCAAAGATAAGTTCATTGTCATGGATGAGAATTCAAAGGATACGGTTTGGTGGACATCCGATGAATATAAGAACGATAATCATCCGGCCAGCCAGGAAGCATGGGACACCGTAAAGAAAATTGCTCTGGATGAGCTTTCCAACAAGAGACTTTTCGTTGTGGATGCGTTCTGCGGAGCCAATAAAGATACCCGTATGGCGATCCGTTTCATCGTTGAAGTAGCATGGCAGGCACATTTTGTAAAGAATATGTTCATCCAGCCTACAGATGAGGAACTTGAGAATTTCAAACCGGATTTCGTTGTATACAATGCTTCTAAAGCAAAAGTGGAAAATTACAAAGAATTAGGCCTGAATTCAGAGACAGCGGCTATGTTCAATATTACCAGCCGCGAGCAGGTTATTGTGAATACATGGTACGGCGGAGAGATGAAGAAGGGTATGTTCTCTATGATGAACTACTATCTGCCGTTAAAGAATATTGCTTCCATGCATTGTTCCGCAAATACAGATATGAATGGTGAAAACACCGCTATTTTCTTCGGCCTTTCCGGAACCGGCAAGACTACGCTGTCAACCGATCCGAAGCGTCTGCTGATCGGAGACGACGAGCATGGCTGGGATGACAATGGCGTATTCAACTTCGAAGGCGGATGTTATGCCAAAGTAATCAACCTGGATAAAGAATCTGAGCCGGATATCTACAATGCGATCAAACGCAACGCTCTTCTGGAGAATGTTACGCTGGACGCTGACGGCAAGATCGATTTCGACGACAAGAGTGTAACGGAAAATACCCGTGTATCTTACCCTCTGGATCACATTGAGAAAATCGTTCGTCCGGTTTCCTCCGCTCCCGCGGCTAAGGATGTTATCTTCCTGTCGGCAGATGCGTTTGGAGTTCTTCCTCCCGTATCGATCCTGACTCCGGAACAGACACAGTATTATTTCCTGTCCGGATTTACAGCAAAACTTGCCGGAACAGAGCGTGGTATCACAGAGCCTACCCCTACCTTCTCTGCTTGTTTCGGCCAGGCATTCCTGGAGCTGCATCCTACCAAATATGCAGAGGAACTTGTTAAGAAAATGCAGGAGAGCGGCGCGAAGGCATATCTTGTGAATACAGGATGGAATGGTACCGGAAAACGTATCTCTATCCGTGACACCCGTGGAATCATCGATGCAATCCTCGATGGATCTATCGCAAAAGCGCCGACCAAGCAGATGCCGTATTTCAACTTTGAAGTTCCCACCGAGCTTCCGGGCGTAGATCCTAAGATTCTGGATCCCCGCGACACATATGCGGATTCTTCCGAATGGGAGGCTAAGGCCAAAGATCTGGCACAGCGTTTTGTGAAGAACTTTGCGAAATATGAAGGAAATGAAGCAGGTAAAGCTTTGGTTTCTGCAGGACCTCAGTTATAAAAATTAATAGGTTATCTTTAGGGGCTGTGAAAAACAGCCCCTTTTTTGTACCCGCTTTAAACGTTCCGGTCCGCATATGGTAAAAAAAGTGCACACCGGGAAGTCAGGTCTGTTAGTTTTAAAAGGATAAGCGTTGTGGTAAATTAAGAGCATCAGAAAAATGATGATTCAGAAAGATAATAAGGAGGCAGTTATATGAGAAAATCAACAACGAAAGTCCTGTCCGCAATCTTAGTAGCGGGAATGACCATGTCTATGCTGGCAGGATGCGGAGACAAAGCGGCAGAAAGCACAGCAGGAGAAGCCGGCGGCGGTACTGCAGACGCAAGCGCGACTCCGGCGGCGGACAGTGCCGCTGATCAGGAAGCAGGTGATTCCGACTCGAAAGAGAAAAAAGAGATCACGCTGATGGCTTCCCAGAACTGGATTAAGGATGTGGACAACGAACTGTTCGATGCGTTTGAAAAAGAGACCGGAATCAAAGTAAAGGTATCCCTGACACCGGACAATGAATACAAAACCCTTCTTGGAACCACGCTTTCCGGTGGAAGTGACGCGGTTGACATGTTCATGTATCCTGCAGGCTCGGAGATGGAATCCGGCGGCATACCGGATGTGGCGGTTGATTTGAGCGGCGAACAGTGGGTGGCCGACCTGGAAAAATGGGCGGTGGATGCCAACAGCTATGATGGCAAAGTCATCGGATTTAGTACCTGGGGAATTGACTATGAAGGCGTTCTCTACAATAAGACCTATTTTGAAGAGAATAACCTGGAAGTTCCGGCTACATGGGATGAATTTATAGCGCTGTGCGATCAGATCAAGGGACTGGGCAAAACGCCGCTGTACGAAGGAATCAACGGGACATGGCATACACAGTCCTGGGTATACGGAATGACTCCGTGTATGGCTGCTGAGAAACCGGACTTTGTGGAATACCTGAATCAGAGCAAAGATAATAAACTTGCGGATATCACCTGCCTGAAAACGGGTCTGGAACAGCTCGCGCAGCTTCTGTCGGCAAAGGATGGCAACAATCCGAAGTATTATACCAACGATGGACAGGCGGAAGACTGGTTCGGCAGCTATACTTCCCTTCAGGAACAGGAAACGGTTATGATGTTTACATATTCTTCCTATGCGGCTGAATTGGCAGCCAATGGAGCAACCGATGAGTTTGGTATGTTCCCGGTACCGCTTCTGGACAACCAGACAGCAGTCAGCAATGGAGGAGGAGTCTCCAAATTTATCAATAAAAACAGTAAAGCAATCGATGAGTGCAAAGAATTGTTAAATTTCCTGGCTAAGAAAGAGAATCTGGAAACCTACTATGCCGCGCGTACGGATTTGGTTACTTCCTCATTTAAGGATGTGGAAAGCGTAAAACCTACCACCGCTACGACCGAAATCATGGAGAGATCCAAAGGGGAACCGGTTGTCATGGGTATGAAGACTATATTGTACTGGGATCCCGATATGTATAAATATTTACAGGGATTTGCGGACGGTAGTGTTACAGCGGATCAGTTTATTGAAAATGCCGATAATTACAGAGCGACGATGTTTGACACGGCTGAGTAAAAATGATTGGAGTGGAACACATTGTTCCACTCCAATTTAATGAAAGGAGTAACAAGTGTATAATAAAAAGATCTATAAACGTTATTTTACTCTTCCCGCCGTCTTTCTTTATACTTTGCTGTTTATGGTTCCTGTTATCCTGAATTTTGTCTATTCATTCACGAACTGGAATGCGATCAAGATGACTCATGAAACTGCGAGATTCATCGGACTGGATAATTACATAAAGATCTTCCAGAACAAGGAACTGGCTTCCGTCATTTTAAGAACCCTGGTTTTCGCGGGAGTTACCACCATTTTTAAAAATGTGATCGGATTCCTGCTGGCTCTGGCGTTCAATGAGGGACTCAAGACAAAGAATATCCTGCGGGCGATATTCTTTCTCCCGGCTATGCTGTCCCCGCTGATCATCGGTCTGATCTTCGGTTCTATTTTTATGAAGGCCGGATTCGCGAATCAGCTGCTTACTTCCCTTGGCCTTCAAAACCTGACCCGCGCCTGGCTGACTTCCAAGGATACGGCGCTTGGTACGGCCATGTTCGTGGAGATCTGGAGACAGGTAGGCTTTAATATGGTCATCTATCTGGCCGGTCTGCAGCTGATCGATAAGAGTTATTATGAGGCGGCTTCGGTGGACGGAGCGAATAAACGCCAACAGCTTTTTTCTATCACGCTGCCGAGAATGATTCCGTCCCTGATCATCAACCTGCTGCTTGCCCTCTCCCAGGGGCTGAAAGCATTTGACATCGTATTCGTGCTGACGGGCGGCGGCCCCAGCGGAGCTACGGAATTGATTAACACCCTTGTATTTAAGGAATTCGGGAAGAAACTATATGGAATGTCCTCGGCGTATGGAGTGATTCTGTTCCTGATCACGGCAGCTGCCGGGCTTCTGGTACTGCGTATCAAAGATAATAATGACGAATAGGAGGGAAGGGCCATGAAAACAAAACATGAAAAAATAAGGCTCGCGGTGAAGGAAGTCCTGTTCTGGCTGCTGTCCCTGATTGTAATCGTTCCGTTTCTGATCGTAATCTTTAATGCGTTCAAGACTAAGCCGGAAGCCATCAACATGCAGCTGACACTACCGGAGGTCTGGCATTTTGAAAACTTTAAACAGGTATGGGACCAGGGAAGTATCCTGAATTCTTTGGTCAACAGCTTGATCATCAGCATTACCTCCGTAGTTGTAACGGTGGTCGCATCCGCCATGTGCGCCTATGTAATCAGCCGGAACCGGACAAAAGAGAATCGGTTCATTTATTTGTATTTTGCCATGGGACTGATGGTTCCGGTCAGCATGGTTTCTATCGTGAAGGTGCTTCGGGTGATTCATCTGTACAACACATTGCTCGGAAGTATCCTGGTGTTTGTGGCTTTGATTCTGCCGCTGAGCGTATTCCTGTATTACGGTTTTATCACAGGGATTCCAAAAGAACTGGATGAGGCTGCGGTGATCGACGGCGCCGGGGCGCTGCGGATCTTTACCCAGGTCGTCTTCCCGCTGCTAAAACCGGCTACCGTCACGGTCATTATGATTAATTTCCTGAATGTGTGGAATGATTTTCAGATTCCGCTGTATACCCTGCCGGACCCGGATAAGGCAGTCATCGTGCAGAAGGTCTATAATTTCTATGGAACTTATACAGCCAGCTGGAACCTGGTAAGCGTAACAATACTATTTGCGATCCTGCCGATCCTGATCGTCTATATCTTCGGACAAAGATACATTATCAGCGGTATGGTGGCCGGATCGGTGAAGGGGTGAGATTATGATAACAGCTGTATTAGCAGGAGCCGGACAGCGCGGCGCACAGGTCTATGCGGAATATGCGGTCTCCCATCCCAACGAGATGAAGATCGTGGCGGTGGCGGAACCGGATGAAGAAAGACGCAGGGAATTTGCGGCAAGACACCGGCTTCATGAGGATCAGATTTTTGCGGATTGGAAAGATCTGTTCGCAGCCGGTAAGCTTGCGGATTGCGCCATGATCTGTACACAGGACCGGTTTCACACGGAGCCGGTGAAGGAGGCGCTGAAATTAGGCTATCATGTGATGTGTGAAAAACCCATGTCGCCGGATGCCAAAGATTGTATCGAGATGGGAAAATACGCAGAGGAATACCACAAGACGCTGACCATCTGTCATGTGCTTCGCTATTCCCCGTTTTTTACAAAATTAAAAGAAATTCTGGATACGGAAGTAATCGGGGAGATCGTTTCGATCCAGCATATAGAGTGTGTCGGCTATTGGCACCAGGCCCACAGCTTTGTGCGCGGGAATTGGAGAAATTCGGATACGACAAGTCCAATGATTCTTCAGAAATCCTGTCACGATATGGATATTTTGAATTGGCTGATCGGAAAGCCATGTATTAGCATATCCTCTTTTGGTTCTTTGAAACATTTTAAGGCGGAGAATGCGCCGAAAGGAGCGGGAACCCGGTGCCTGAGCGACTGTAAGATCGAGGACAGCTGTCCGTACAGCGCAGCTAAGATCTATTGCCGGGATGAGGAATGGTATTCTGACACGATCCGGAAAGTGGTGGCCCTTAAGGGGACGCAGGAGGCAGTGACGCAGGCGCTTCAAACAGGACCATACGGGAGATGTGTCTATCGGTGCGATAACAACGTGGTGGATCATCAGGTTGTCAATCTTGAGTTTGAGGATGGGGTGACCGTCAGCTTCACCATGTGCGCATTCACCTATGAGGGAAGCCGTACAATGAATATCATGGGGACAAAAGGCCAGATCTTATGTGATATGGAGAAAAATATAATCGAAGTGAAGGACTTCCTGACAGGAGATAAGACGAAGACGACCGTAAAAGTGGGAAATTCAGGACATAGCGGGAGTGATGAGAAGTTTATGAAAGGTTTTATCAAAACCGTGGAAACAGACGGAGCTTTTACTCTGTCAGGGGCCCAGGTTTCTGTCAACAGTCACCTGATGGCATTGGCTGCCGAGGAGTCGAGAATTACCGGAAAGACGATCCATATGGAGGATTTCAGAAAAAAGGCAGAGCTGTCATAAAATGGGTGCGGTGATACAGGCAAACATGGTATAATATTGTGAAATAACTGTACCTATGTACCGGATTCTTTTCCAGGTACAAATGATTACATAATCAGTGATAGCGTCGGGTTGGGGCAAATTGTCAAGTTTGCCAACCGGCGCTATTGAGCGTAAATGATTACTATGAAGGATGAGGTGTCCTATGGACAGAAAAACGTGTTCCCTGTCTCAGAAGCTGTTCCGAACTTACGCAGGCTGGTTTTTGTTGTGCCTGTTTATTATCCTGTGTCTTGCGATCTGGTATGTGGCTACGGTGATTAGCCAGAATATTGCAGATACGAGGGAACAGCTCAGCCAGAATATCGATGAGAATATTGAAAATTATTTTAAAAATATGAATTCTTTTTCCATTGAACTTTTGAATTCCGGTGAATTTAAAAAGGCGGCGGTCAGCCGTCTTCCGAAATTATGTGATACCGGAATGCAGGGGGCATCGGAAGCCTTCTCCACCATGTATCTGGAGTCTTATAAAATGATACAGGAGAAGTACCGGATCGGGATTCTGGTGGATAATCAATATTATATATGGATGGGGCATAGTTATTATATCAGTCCGGTGGACACGGCGCAGATACATACGTACGACGACCTGGTGAGGGATGAAACCCCGGTTATCCAATATCTGAGTAAAAACGAATATCTGGAACAAACCGGTGGGGAACGCTTTGCAAAGGAAAAGGAGCAGAGCTATATCACATTGTCCAGAAGTATGGACCCGGGTAATCGGTATTTGAATGGGCGGGCGGTTCTGGAGATCATGACGGATGTGGATGAGTTTCAAAACATGATTTCCGGCTTGTCGGGAAATACCGACGGCCAGGGTCTCCAGGTCAATATATACGATACATACGGACAACCAATCTACATAGAATCGGATCTGAATCTGACCTCATATGTGGAGAAGGGCGTAACCGGCGTCTCTCGCCAAAAGGGGAATATGATAGATGTCCATAAGATTTTTAACGGCAGACTGACTGTTATTTATACGATCGATAGCGCTACTTATTATAATAAGCTGTTTTCTTTTCTTATCATGACCCTGTTTTTAAGCATCCTGATCTTTGGCGCGATTACGGTGATTACCTATAAGATCTCGGAGCAGATATCCAAGCCGATTCACAATATGTGCGGGCGGGTGCGGGGGATGGATCTGAAACGGGGTATCCATTTTGAAAAAGTGGAAACCCACATCGATGAACTGGAATTTTTATCCGATTCCTTAAGGGAGATGAGCGTGGATCTGGGTGAATCCCTGCAAAACATAATCACGCTGAAGGATTATGAGACGCAGGCTCGGATGCTGGCGCTTCAGGCGCAGATGCAGCCGCATTTTCTGTTCAACACGCTGACTATGATCGGGACGCTGGCGGAGGAGACCGGAAATGATAAAATTACGCGAATATGCCTGAACCTCACGAAGATGTTCCGGTATATTGCAGACAGCGGACAGGACGGAGTCCGGATGTTTGAGGAAATCCGCCATGTAGAGCAATATGTCGAGATCATGAAAGAACGCTTTCCCACATCTAAGGTGCAGATTGATATTCCTCTGGAGCTTATGAACTGCCGGATTCCGAAGCTGATCGTCCAGCCCCTGGTGGAAAATGCGTTTAAATATTGTAAGCGGCAGAAGCCTGAGATTACCGTTCGCGGCTATCTTCTGGAGGATGGCAGATGGACCGTGGAGGTGAAGGACAACGGAGACGGCTTCCCGATAGAGAAGAAAGAGGAGATCATGGAAAAATGCCGGGAAGGGATGAAGGATGAGAAAGCATTGTCCAGCCAGATAGATGGAATGGGACTGGTAAATGTGTTCGTCAGACTGAAGCTTTTCTTTGGTGAGAACATGACCTATCATATAGAAGCCCTGGAAGGGAAAATCGTGATCGGAGGTTGCATAAATGGGGATGCAGGAACAGTTTAAAATCAGGACACTGGTAGTGGAAGACGAGGAGAAAATTGCTGCCGGTATTTGTCATAAAATCCAGTCGGTGGATGTTATGTTTGAAATCGTCGGTTGTGCGTCAAACGGAAAGGAAGCGCTGGATAAAATAGCCGAACTAAAGCCCCATGTGGTTTTTACGGATATCGCCATGCCTGTGATGGATGGAATGGAGCTGGCCAAAGAGATCAAAAACAGCAGTCCCGATATCATTATTGTGATTATATCCGGGTATTCCAACTTCGGTTATGCCCAGAAGGCGATCAGGTATGGGGTGTTTAACTATCTTCTCAAGCCATTGGAAGAAGAAGCGCTGCAGGAAACGTTATTCGATATCAAAAAAAGCCTGTCCCATTTTACGGTCCACAGACAGCGGCATGTTATTTATTCCCCTGAGTACCGGATTGTGCCGGAACAGGGAGAATGCTTTTTGCTGATTGAACTGTGTATGGGTAATGTGATCTATAACCTGCAGGATGAGGAGGTATGGCGTTTCTATGAGGAGCAGGCGGGAACAGTACCGTGGAAGGTGATCATGACGGAGCTTTGCGAGGAAGAGCAGGAATGGTTCGTAGCGGATGAGCATGCGCCGAATCAGAAAATGATCGCCATAAAAGCGAAGCAGTCTGACGATGTCGCAATGGAGGAACACATGAAAGCATTGACCGCGCTGATACAGGAGTATACGGAACTTCCGGTGACCATGTGCGGGGTACGCCATGCTGTTTTGCAGAAGGATGTCTGGGACGGTTCCAAGCAGCTTCGCAATGTCATCAAACAGCGTCTGGTAATCGGCAGGAACAATATATTCTTTCCGGATGAGGACGGAACGTTTCGGCATGATCTGCTGGAAATCGTCAAGATGAAAATGAATACCTATATACGCCAATATTTTATCAGTACGAATCTGGAAAATTTTATGAATGAAATCCAAACGGTATTCGAATATATGGAGAGTAAGCATGCCTCCCAGGAAAGTATTGAAAAGCTCTGCCTCTATGTGTTGAAGCTGCTGGAGTTTTCGAGCCAGGAATATGGACAGAATTTTCTGGATGAGATGCAGATGCGTATGATCAGAAGTATCAGTATATCCGTATCGGAAAAAGAGCTGTTTGAAAACCTCATGCGCGAGTTTAGGAAGGTAAATCATTTTATGGAAAGCATTTATGAGGACAAGATAGAGAATCGGTTGCTGGACTATGTCAGCGAGAATTACCTGACAATCGAAAGTGTGGAACAGATCGCGGACGAGTTCGGTTATAATTACGCATATCTTTCACGGCTATTCAAGAAAAAAGCCGGAGTGTCCATGAACCGGTATATTACGGAAAAAAAGATCGGACTGGCAAAGCAGCTTCTGAAGGAAAATCCGAATATGAACCTGACAAAGATCAGCGATCTGTGCGGCTATAATGACTATCGGTATTTCAGCCGGGTATTTCGGGCTGAGACAGGAATGACACCGGGCGAGTACCGGGAGTAAAAAAAGTCCACACAAAGTGGTCAGGTCTGACCCTTTCGTTTGGAACAGATTTCCTTATAATCATATTATATGGGTGTTGTTATATGGGTGTTGCGTTCACTAATATGAGAAAGAGGAGATTGCAAAATGAGGAAAACTGTTTTATGGAAAAAAATAGTTGCGATTTGCGGCTGTGTGACCATGATTATCCAGACGCCTGCGCTGCCTGCATATGCGGCGGAGACGGATCAGATGACGGAGCCAAAACTGCGTTTTGAGATGGAAAATCTGACAGATGGCATGGTGGAAGAGACGATCAGCGGGACAAGTTATGCCGTAAACGGCAGTACCGCGCTTACGCAGGGCCGTCAGGGAGAGTATGCGCTGGAATTCAACGGAACCGATACATACATCGATCTTGGCACTGCTTTTCAGCCAACCGGCGCGTATACGATGATGGGGTGGATCAGGCAGGCGCCGGATCCGGCCGATGGACAGGCGGTGTTTTATCGCGGAAACACAGGAAAAGCCGAGAATCAGCTGGGGGTCAACATTAAGAACGCGCAGGTGTATCACGCGATGAGTGTGGGCGGTTCCAACTCTTCCTTTAAGGAAGGCTTTTCGGAGGCCAAAGCGACGGTAGGTCAGTGGCACCATATTGCCGTTGCCAGAGAAGGCGCTGCGGTATCCTTTTATATCGACGGAGCGCCGGCGGGTACATTGGCAGTGCCCGCAGATGATTTTGCAGCCACTGATTATCCGCTGTACATAGGGATTAACTGTGATAAAGACGGAAATGTATATGCCAAAAATGCATTCAACGGAGCGATGGATGATCTGCGTCTGTATGATACCGCCGTATCCGCAGAAGAAATCGCGGCGATCTATGACGCGGAAGCACAGAGTTCCTTTACGATTGTGGAGGAAGAATCCGAAAACGGAAAGCTGACTCTTACATTTCCCAAGATGCCGGCGGATGTTCAGGACAGCGAAGTTACACTGAAAGCCACTGCAGATGGGGCGGAGAAGGCAGTCAATGTGACCGGTTTTTCTTATGAGTCGTCAACCGGTCAGGCTGTCATTACATATGAGCCGTTTACGAACATGTCGGCAGCCGATCTGACCGTTACCCTGGAGGTTACCTACGCCTGGGAAACATTGGAAACTTCTGTAGTACTGCCGGGAGGAACTAACAAAGCGCCTGCGGCGGCGGATCTTAAAGTGACGAACCTGTCCGTATCTATGTTGGGGGAAGATCCCAGTGTAAAGGGGATGCTGAAAGCCGAATATACGTTTTCGGATGAGGACGGCGACGCTGAGGGCGATACTAAGTTTCAGTGGCAGATAGCAGACGCACAGGACGGGCCATTCGAGGATCTCTCCGGCATCTGCGCAGAGACGGTTATCCTGCTGGATAAGTACGAGGGTAAGTATCTGCGCTGTAAGGTTACGCCAGCGGATGAATTTGGCAACAGAGGTACGGAATATTTCACACCGTCCACCTCTGCACCTGTCAAGCACACCGACGGCAATCCGCTCACGGACTGGTTCTATGATGCAGAATTCGGAATTTCTCATCATTTCCTGTCCAACTACTTTAATCTTCCCGGCACCTACGCCGATGACAGTGAAAAGTGGGACCGGACGACCACAACGTGGGATGAGTACGTGGGTCAGTTCGACGCGGAAGAGTACGCGAAGCAGGTAAATGAGACAGGCGCGAAATATGTGCTGCTCACCCTGGGACAGAACTCAGGAAGCTACTGCGCCCCCAATGCGGTCTATGATCAGTATATGCGTGAGGCAGGGCTGTTAAAAGAGGGAGAGCAGAATCCCAAGACTACCTCTATGGAGAATGATCTTCCGATGAAGATTGCCAAGGCGCTTGAACCATACGGGATCCGTCTGATGCTGTACTTACCTTCCAACCCTCCTCATTCCGCCTGCTGGGATGAATCAGGTACTCCAAACGGATATGGATATTTCAGCGATTATCTGGTGACGAAAAAAGTGTTTGACTATACACCCGGCCAGGATGGCGTGCCGTCTCAAAAAGCCAGAAAGGTGCTCTCTGAGATGGTAGCCTGGTGGTCCGAACACTATGGCGACATGGTATCGGGATGGTGGTTTGACGGCTTCTATCACAGCGGTGCAGGCAGCCAGCTGGATATGAGCCTGGAGTATAATGTCTCTTCCTTGGCGAACGCCGCAAAAGCAGGCAACCCTTACAGCATTGTTACATTTAACAAGGGTACCTCCGCCTCTGTCAATCACAGTAAAATTACGGATTATACGGACTATACGGCCGGAGAGGCAGGCGGGCTTAATCCCGGGTTGTCCGACACACGCTGGGCAAGCGGCGACTGTCAGCTCTTCCACTTCGCCCCTCTTGGGGCCACCGGCACATGGCAGAACCGCTGGGGCTGCAAGGGATCTTCACGCAGTGTGGATGAGATGTATGAGGCGCGGACCGGCGCTATGGATAACAATTTTGTACTCTGCTTTGATCTGAAAGTAAACGCGCGGGGTGAGCTGGATCCCACCGCATTCGATCAGCTAAAGCAGGTGAACGAACGGATAGATACTACGCCCCCCACCGCGCCTTCCGCGCTGACAGCAGTTCCGGCAGAAAGTAATCATATCCGTCTGGAATGGCAGCCTTCCGAGGAAAATGACGGGGTGATGAAAGGATATAACATCTACCGCGACGGTGAGTTCCTGGCCTTTACGCAAGATACGAGCTATGTGGATGCGGATACCAAGGAGAACACGGAATATACCTATACGGTAAAAGGGGTAAATGGAGCTAATCTGATAAGCGACAGTTCCAATGAAGCAAAAGTCACTGCAGGAAAAGATACGGAGGCACCGCAGATTAAAAAGGTGACCGCTGTATCCAGAACATCCATAAATGTAATATTTGATGAACCGGTCACAAAACTGACAGCGGAAAATGTAAAGAACTATACGATATCTTCCGGTGTAATAGTAACAAAAGCTGAGCTGGGAGCAGACGGAAAAACTGTGACGTTGACGATCTCCGGTATGGATTCGGAAGATCTGCTGGTTGTCACCGCCCGGAATGTGACGGATACTTCCGAAGCGGGGAATATCTGTATCAAAGACAGCGCAGGCTTAACACTACGGACGCACTATTACAAATTCGATGATGTCTCCAGCGATAGCATCAAGGATTTTTCCGGTGATGAAGATGGAACAAAGATCGGTACTTTAGAAGCCGGAGACGGTAAAAACGCCGGCGCGGCCAAGCTTGACGGCAAAAAGAATGATGGGGTGCAGATCACATCCTCCGCGTTTGCAGGTACTGACAGCTTTACCATCTCGGCATGGTGCAACAGCCTGGGGAGCACAGGCCAATCACAGACCCTGTTCTCCAGTGTCACCAGCGGGACTGCGGGCAATAATGGCATATGGTTTTATATTCACAGAGATACCCGTAAACCCGGTGTGGAAGTGGAAGCTGCGTCAGGCGGCGGTACGCTTAGCGGAAGCAAAGCCATAGACTTTAACGCATGGAATCATCTGGCGCTTACCTATGAAAACGGCACGATGAAACTGTATTTGAACGGAGAGGAGATCGGATCGAAAGAAGGAATCACAGGATTCGACGCCAGCAAATGGAAAAAGAATCTCTGTCTGGGCGTCAATACCAATGGCAGCACTTACCTCCACGGATTCAACGGCCTTCTGGATGAGTACAAAATCTATGCAGCAGCTTTGACTCCGGAAGAAATCAAAGCGCAGGCGGACATGACGGAATATAAGCCGGTAATCTATGACGAAGATCATGCCTTTGACAAGGCCAATGCCAGGAATGAAGTCATTGTGCATATGGATGCCAACGGTTACAAAGTAAGTAAGGTATCCTGCGGTTCTGATCTGGATGCAGGAAGCTATACAATCGCCCCGGACGGCACAGGGATTATTTTGAAACCAGAATATCTGGACACGCTTGAGAACAGGACTCATACTTACCAGGTCACCTTCACGGATGGTTTAAATGAGGAAACGGCAAGTTTTCAGGTGAATGTGACGGATCGGACTGACCTCAAGAAACTGTACGAGGAAAATAAAGACCGGGCAGAGGAGGAATACACGGAAGCGACCTGGACACCGTTTGCGGAAGCGTTGGCAGAAGCCGCGCGCGCTCTGAACGATGACAGCTTTTCCCAGCCGCAGATTGACAAAACGGCGAAGAACCTCTCAGATGCGGCAGCTGGACTGAAAAAAGCACCTGCAGTAACCGTAAAATATAAGGTTACGGTAACAGGAGGATCCGGAAGCGGAGAATACAAAAAAGGCGAGACAGTGAAGATTACAGCGGCTGTTCCGGAAGGCATGCGTTTTATAAAATGGACATCAGCCGATGTATCTCTGGAAAATGCGGGGGCCCAATCAACCAGTTTCCGTATGCCTGGTAAAAATGTCAACGTGAGCGCAGAGTTTGAACAGATCAAGGATGAACCGCAGCCTACGGAAAAACCGATTGCGGTGGATAAATCCGGTCTGCAGAATATTTATGACAAATACGTAAGCCTGAAACAGGATAATTATACGGATGCCAGTTGGAAGACGTTTGTTGAGGCCAGGGATCACGCGCTGACTGTTCTGAGAGATGATAAAGCGGTACAGCAGCAGGTAAACGAAGCGAAAGAAACGTTAGAAAATGCGGTAAAGGGACTGCAGGAGAAGAAGCAGGATTCCGATGACCATTCGGATCAGTCACAGCAGTCAGACCAGTCACAGCAGCAGACCGCAGATTCTCCGGAGACCGGAGACGAGGCTCCCATCACGGCGTGGATTCTGTTCATGCTGGCGGCCGGCGGGGCAGTGATAGTCCTGCTGTTCAGAAGAAAATACGAGGATACATCCGCACGATAAAATAAATGCCTCATAAATGAGCAATAAGTAAAAAGTAAGAAACAATAAGTAAAAAGTACCCTGATAGCAAGACGCAGCAGAAGAGGGCTGGGTCGAACGATCAGGGTTCTTTTTTGTTCCAGCGTAGCGTTTCGCAAGCGAAACTCTTTTCCATTCCATTGGTAAATGCACTAGTGTAAAAAAACTCCACTATCTCTGGTCAGGTTTGTACATTATGTTTCCTTAGATTATCCGATATAATTTGATTAACTAACACAAAGTGCTAGGAATAAAATACAACCTGAGGAGGGAGAAAATGCAGAAAAGGTATCGTGGATTCAAAAGACGCCTTGCAATGTTACTGGCCTGTACGGTGATATTTACATCGCTGACAGGCATTGAGGCATTTGCGGGAATTCTGAGTGATGCGGCGAAAGCGGGGTTTGTAAAGCTGAGCGCTGAGGATACCACCTTTATCGCTACGCCTTATACGAACGAAAAGGGCGAAGTTGTGGAGGGGCTTGAGAATGCCGTATCCGGCAAACGTCACTGGCTCGAGACATCAGAACCGCTACCGGTCGAAGTGAAAGAGGAAAAAGGCAGCCTGACGATCGGCAACGGTATTGTCGAACGGAAGTTTAAAGTACCGGAAATAGGAGGCAGCGAATTCTATACGGCAAGCTACAAAAATCTGTATATTGACAAAGAGATGATGGACACGGGCGACGTCAAGCCGGATGTGTATCTTGGACTCTATGATAAGCCGTATCGTGAGGTTTACAGCGATGAGGGGATAAAGATCACACATGATCCGATCTCATCCGCTGATAATACGATTGAAATACCGGAAAGCTGTATCAAGGTGGACCCGGATTATTATTTTATCGGAGGAAAGCAAGCCGGCAATACCTTTGTTTTTGACGGTTATGAGATTCAGGAAACCTGTGAAAAACCCTTTGAGTGGGCCCCTAACGAATTCTTTGGGGATCCGGCGGCGAAGGAATGGCCGCCGAAGGGAAAACATCTGGAATTCAACTTTTCTGCGCCGACTGATTTCCCCCAGGCGTACCAGGGAATCAAGGTCAAAGTCATTTATGAGATGTATGATAATGTCCCGGCCATGAAAAAGAGGGTGGAAATTACCAATACCGGAGATCAGCAGGTGATGATCGGCCGCCTGGCGCCGGAGGTATTAAACGGCAACCAGGATATGGAGGACCTGCTGGCATTAGAGACAGACTTTACCTGCGGCGATCAGAGTACCCTTCCGATCAACAGGGCGCTTCCGTGTAAATGCGGGTTGGAAAAAGATAACAGCCCGTTCCTGGAGCTTAAGGATATCGCTCATACCTGTTATGAAGTAGGGCCGGCTTACGAGCTGGTAAAAGATCAATCGATGATCGGATTTAATACCTACGAATTTACCCACAGCACCTACTGGTTTGAACTGAAGATGCGGGAAAGGCTGGGGATCTACCGCACCCTGTTCCCGTGGATTACGGATAATCCGCTGACCCACCATAATACGGGAGCATTGACGAAGGAAGTGATCGATGAAGCGGCGGCGGCCGAATTCGAGATGATCATCCAATCCTACAGCGCGCCGGATTCTTCCGGTCAGATGTTAACCCGTGACCAGGCGACGCTGGATCATTATAAGGAACTGGTAGATTATGCGCATAGCAAGGGAATCGCGATCGGGATCTATCAGGCGCAGTATCAGTTAGGGCAATATAAGAAGGGCGAGGCATACGGCACGAACGCGACCGGACATTGGGACGGATGGTGTGTAGCCACGGCAGCCTTTGATGATTATTGGGATAATTTCAAAAATTTTGTCCAATATACGGGACTTGACTGTGTGGAAATCGACGGTACGTATCCCGGGACCTATTGCAACAGCGGAGAAAAGCATGTAAACGAGGATAAAGAGACCGATCCGGCGGACCCCACGGATACGACGACCGGAAAAGCTTCCAAATATAGTTTCCACAACGGCGTCTTCGACTCTGTGGTGAAACAATGGGAGAACAGTGTCCGCATGATGTGCAAGGATTTCCGCGACATGGGCGTATATATCAAAGTGCCTGCGTGGTATTACTTAAACGGCGCCAATAAATGCGGTATCGGTTATGAGGAAGCGGCCTGGAGCCAGCCCCGGCATGAACAGCTGATGTATGGACGCCAGATCATGTATAACGCTTCCTATGGTAGGACCATGTCCATGAGCTGGTCACATGTACCGTTTGCCGAGTATCATGGCGGCGGCGGAGACGCGGCGTTCCAGCCGTTTAAGGACAAAAAAGAGGATTATAACTGGGTGATCGCTCAGAATGTGGGTAACGGAGTCAATTCTGACTTCCGGGGACCTCATTTATACGACGATGGAACACAGGATATTCTGAATAAATGGGTGGAATTCTACAAGCGTTACCGCGGCATCGTGAATTCCGATATGGTACATATTTCCCAGGCAACCTACGACGCGGCGGGAACCAACAGACAGCGCGGTACGAAGATGGATACGCTTTACCATGTCAACGCATTGAACGAGGGTGAAAAAGGCCTCCTCTGGGTATATAATCAGACGGATGAAGAGAGAACGGAGATTATTAACGTACCCATGTATTATACCGGCCTGTCGGAGGGACTGAATTATCCGCCGGTACCGTTAAATGGGTCACTGGGCAAGGATGTCCACAGGTACGGGGCATATCCTCCGAACTACAAATGGATACCGCAGACCGAGGCGAATTACCGCCAGCCGGATACAAAGGCCGGAGATTACGGGGAAGCGACATTCATGAAGCAGGGCGTTCAGTCGGAGGTATTATCCATTGACTCCAATGGAAACGCACAGCTGAAAGTAACGCTGCCGCCCATGAGCTTTACCTACTACAGCATCTATGATACGGCAGAGGCGCCGGAAGTAACTCTGGATGTTGGAAAAGTAAGCGGACTTGAGGCCAGGGAGGTCACTGAGAATTCCGCAGAACTTCACTGGGACAAGGATGTCAGCTTCACTATGACAGAAAACGGCGTGGTAATCCCGAATCCGGCAGTTACGATTGACGGTTATATGATCTATCGGGACGGCGAACTGATCGCCCAGACGATGGATAACACGTATACGGATTCCGGACTGAAAGAGCAGCAGAAATACACCTACACAGTGAAGGCGGTAGCGAACGGTGTGGAAGGCGCATTGAGCGATCCGGCAGAAGTGGACACCCAGACCGACCTTGCGGCTCCGCTGGTGGCTGGAATCAAGGCAATCAACGATACCACCGTCGAGATCAGCTTTAACGAGAACGTAGATGCTGCAACGGCGGAGGATACCGCGAATTACAGCATTTCAGACGGGATCGCGGTAAAAAGCGCTGCCGCAAAGGACGAAAAAGTTACGCTGACCACAGATAAACTTTCGCTGCTGCAGCCTTACACGCTGAAGGTAGAGAAGGTGTGTGACGCATCCAAAAACAAAAATGAGATGGAACCGTATGAACAGAGAGTGATCTACGGCTACATCGCTAAGTTTGGCTTTGAACAGGCAGACGAAGGTCTGATTACAGATGCTTTTCATAATTATACCGGCAAAGCTTATTATATGGATGAACTGGAACAGACCTACGGATCTTCCGTAAGACTGAATGCGGATAAAAAATCTTACGGCAATCTGGGAAGCGGACTGCTGAAGGGAATGGAACAGTATTCCATGAGTGTCTGGTTCAAGACGGACCAGTTGGAAAAACAGGTTCTGTTAAGTCAGGGACAGGATAGAATTCCAGAAGATGACCTGACTCTCTGGACAGAGAATGGAAGTCTGAATTTCCACATCAGTGACGGGGACGGAAATGATGTCACACTCCAGGGAGGGACTATCGTTTCGGATCAGTGGAACCTGGCCGCGGTTGTACGGGACGGGGACACCTTTACCCTTTATCTGAACGGGGAAGCGATAAGCACTCAGAGCGCCCAGGTAGGGGTGAATCATACACAGAACGCCCTGTTAGCCGGAGCAATGACCAACAATGCAGGCGGTGACCGTGTGTACTTCTACAGCGGAGACTTAAGCGAGATATCCATTTATAATGTACCGCTGAATGCAGAACATGTAAAATTACTTGCCCGGTCCGGACTGGCGGCCCTGAGCAAGGTGATGGACGAGGCTAAAGCTGTGGACGGAAGCCTCTTTACCGACGAGACCTATCAGGCATTGAAAGCTGTTATGGATGAAGTGGACAGCAAGGATCCGGCCGGCATGATGCCCGCGGAGATTGCCGATTTGATAGAACGGCTTCAGGAAGCACAGGACAAGCTTGAGCTGGTGGATGGCAGCAAAGCGCTGACAGCCCTTTACCATATGGATGAAGAAAAAGGCGAGACAATCGCAAACGCGATTCCGGGGCATAACGCCAAGTTTATAAACGGAGAATATATGAGAATCGGTACTCCGTTCCGCCGGGGAGCATACCTGTACGAAAATATACAGAATTATATCTCAATCCCGGATTCACCGATCGGTGGGATGGAACAGTTCACGGTGAACGGCTGGTTTAAAACGCAGTTGTATCTGGACACGGAGGTTACGGATACGGTCGATCCGGACAACCAGGTGCAGGGTACGCCCAAACAGGTACTCCTGGCAGATCAGGAAGGAAACTTCGTACTGTCCCTTCAGAAGCGGAAATTGGTACTGGAAGTTACCGGCGGGGATAAAACCGAGGTGCTGACAGCGCCGGAAGAATTTGCTATGGAGGAAGTGACCGGAGGCGAGACTCGCCAGGCATGGAATCATTTTTCAGTCGTTCGCAGCGGGGATACCTTTACCCTTTTCCAGAATGGGACGCAGATGGGACAGATATCACTTGCAAATGTGACCGTCGGGGATTCCCTGACGATCGGTGCGAAGCTGAATGCGCAAAAAGAAAGAGAACTCCAATATAATGGTTTGGTAGATGAATTCTCCTTCTACGGGGCAGCGCTTGAGGACGCGGATATTACGGCGGCGTCACAGGCCATTCCTTTCCGCAAATCAGAGAGGGAAAACATCGCTTTGGGCAAGAAGCTGAATAGTGACGGTATGTCCGATGCGCAGCGGCTGAACGACGGCAAAGTGTTGGATTATGCCGGTATAGAAAGAGATACGCCGTGGACGGCCCGTTCCAACGGTACGGTAGGGAATCAGGGACTGAAGTATGAGATCGATCTGGGTGCGGTTTATGATATTGATGCAGTATCCCTTACACAATTCTTCCGAAATTATAAAAATGAAGAGTTAAGAAGATTCCGGGATGTTGTGATCCAGATATCGACGACGGCCGACTTCGCAGCGGAAAATACCGTGACAGTCCTGAATACGGATACGGAAAACCGGATGGGATGCGGAGCAGGCAGCGACCAGACCTTCTACAGCTTTGTATTAGGCAATGACTTTATCCTGGATCAGCCGGTACCCGGACGGTATGTAAGATTAAAAAACAGCGGTTTTTATAATCTGTCCGGAAATTACTCGGGCTATGTGAATGTATCCGAGCTGGAAGTATATGGCACAAAGGCGCCTGCCGAACCGGAATTAGATGTCTCCGCAGGAGATATCGATCTGAAGGTAGTCGGAGACAGAGAATTTGTTGCAGTTACGGTAGATGCAGATACGAATCTTACGGATCTGACTGTCACATCCGGCGACCAGGGTATCGCAACCGCAAACTGGAGCGCTGCGGATGGTCTGCAGATCAACGCGGTAAGCGGTGGAAAAACGGATATCACACTGACGCATCCCAAGGACAGCAGTCTGACAAAGACGGTCCATGTAACAGTGGAAGGGCTGGAACCAACAGCGGTAATTAATGATAATGATCCGGCGATTGTCTATAACGGAGGCTTTTCCTACTATAGCGGGCGAGGCGGAGATCCGGACGGAGTGACGGAATACAACAGAGATATCCACTATGGAAATACGGAAGACGCAACTGCAGAATATACATTTATGGGAAGCGGAATCGACATAGTTACGACGGTCAATGTGGACGGCTGCCTCCTGGGAGTCAGCATTGACGGGGAAGCACAGCCGGATGTAAATACAAAGACTCCGAATGATACATATTTCAAACGGGCAAACCAGATGTGCGTATTCAGTAAAACGGATCTGCCATACGGCGAACACACCATTCGTCTGGAAAATAAAGGCGGGAACATCACAGTAGATGCCTTCCGCGTCTATGCCGATGAGAGCAAACATCTGGTATCCTTAGAGGATGTCACTGTAGAGACGCCTTTGCACGTGCTGCCGGTATTGCCGGAGACTGTGAAAGCTACTTACGGAGACGGACAGGTGATGGATGTGGCTGTGACATGGGATGAGGTGTCCCAGGATCAGGTCGAAATAATGCAGGAATTTACGGTAGAGGGAAGTGTGGAAGGGACCGCGCTGAAAGCGAAAGCGACCGTGACCGTAGGGGAGGCCGAGACTTATGAGGTCGTCTTCATGATGGACGATGGCGAATATGCCAGAGTTTCCGCAGAAAAGGGACAGGATATTGTGATGCCGGAAGATCCGGTCAAGGAGGGCTTACGTTTCACCGGGTGGTTTACCCAGGCTACGGGCGGTGAGAAAGTAGAAGATTTTACGACGTCCAAGATAGTTTACGCACAGTTTGAAGAGATCCTCTATCATATAACCGTATCTCAGACCGAGCATGGCGAGATCCAGGCAGATAAGGAGACGGCGGCCAAGGATACAAGAGTGTACATAAGTGTAACGCCGGAGAGCGGTTACCGCCTGACGCAGGACAGTTTAACGGTTCTGTTCGGGGAAACGCAGGTTCCGGTGGAAGTATCCGGAGACAGCTATAGTTTCGTGATGCCGGAGAGTGATGTCAACATCTCCGGAAGCTTTGAGCCGGCTCCCAAATATACGGTGACTGTGACGGACGGAACGGGCAGCGGTGAATACGCAGAAGGCGAGCAGGTTAGTATTACCGCAAATCCGGCTCCGGAAGGAAAGGAATTCGACCGTTGGATCAGCGATGATGTGGAGGTCGAACTGCCGGAAGAGGAAACAACCACATTCCTGATGATAGCTCAGGATGTAACGGTAACCGCCACATACAAAGACGTTCCTGTAATCGACAAGTCTCATAAAGTCACCGTGAAAGGCGGAACCGGATCCGGTAATTTTGAGGAAGGAACAACAGTGCAGATCGCTGCCGACGATATAGAAGGAAAGCGTTTTGTCAAATGGATCTCAGATGACGTGGAGTTTGCTGATGCCGCATCCGGCAAAACCAGTTTCACCATGCCGGGTAAAGACGTCACGGTGGAGGCAGTCTTCGAGGATATAGAAGAAAGTAACTACCTGGAACGGTCCGTAGATGATCCGGATCACAAAGGATTCTTAATCCACGGACAGCAGGTCCATAAAAACGCAAAACTGTCGGTAGAAGAATTGAAGCTGGATGACTGTAATGCGTGCAAAGAATTTAGGGAGTATCTGGATACACATGAGAGTTCCCTTGTCTGGAGCGGAAACCTGACGCTGAGTGAAGACTTTAAGGGACAGATCACCGTTACCATTCCGGCAGATCCCAAATATAACGGCTCAAAAGTGCTGGTGCTTCACGCTGTACCGGCCGGGCTGGAACGATTTGAAACCACGGTGAACGATGGCCGGGTACAGGTTACCGTAAGCAGCCTTTCTCCCTTTGCAGTATTTACAGCGGATGATAACGAGCCAGTGAAGACAGATAAATCCGGACTGCAGAAGATTTATGATAAATGTGCAGAGCTAAAGCAGGGAGATTACACGGATGAAAGCTTCAAAGCCTTTACCGATGCGAGAGATTACGCGCTGAAGGTTCTAAAGGATGATAAAGCGACCCAACAGCAGATCAATGAAGCGGTCACGAAACTTGAGAACGCGGTGAAGGAATTGAAGATTAAGAAACAGAATCAGGATAAGGACAATAATTCTGATCAGCAACAGTCAGAGCAATCACAACAGACGACGAGCGCGCCCCAGACTGGGGATGGCGCACCGATCGCGGTATTGGTTTTGGTCGCGTTGGCAGCCATCGGCGCAGTGATCTTCATCCTGTACCGGAAGAGACAGGGCAGCGGGGAACACAAAGCAGAATAGACCGAGCTTAACAGAACAAAAAAATAGTGTAGAAAAACAAGAAATAATAAAGAAAAACAGTAAAACAGCGGAGCGCTTCAGATAAGCTCCGCTGTTTTGCCGTTCTTCGGTTACTCCGCTATTCTTCGATTTCTCCAGCCCAGTTAAAAGCAAATTTTGCTACAATAACTGCAATAATTTCATTGATTATCGCAGCTGCAACAATTGTTCCAGACACAATGGCAGCAAGAGAAGCATCAAACGCAGTTAAGGTGGTAGCGGCGATTCCCGTAAATACCAGGGATACCCCTGAATGCGGGAGCAGTGTAAAGCCAAGATATTTTGTAACGACAGGCTCGGCTTTTGTCAATTTGCCGCCCAGGTAAGCACCGCCGATTTTTCCGACAGCTCTCGACAGAATGTAGATGACTGTAAAGAGTCCGGCGCCGGCGATCAGGCGATAGTCCAAAGGCATGCCGAGGTTCACAATGACTATGACAAGTGACAGATTCAACAGAGGATTATATAGCTTTAAGGTGTCTGTGAGTTCCTCTTCGGGTATAACATTGACGACCGCAGCGCTGAAGGCCATGCCGATCAGTAAATAATTCAGACTGAATGAATGGAATAGATAATGGTCAATCAACAGACCACAAAGCGCTGATACACAGAGGAAAAACAGCAGAATAACCAGGCGAAGCCGAATGCTATTTGTCTTCTTCATGAAAAGTGAGGCGCAAAGTCCTGCGAAAATGCCAATGGCAAATGGTAGTAAAACCATACCGGCGATTGCAAAAGGCGAGGCAGAGGAGCTTCCGTTCACTCCGCTTACAATAGAAATTACGGTAAAGAAAACGATAACACCGATGATATCATCTATTGCGGCAAGAGGAAGCAATGTTTTTGTGACAGGACCGTTTGTGTGATATTCATTTACAATGGACAGGGCGGGCGCGGGAGCGGTCGCCAGTGCGATGCCTCCGAAAATAAACGCTAAATAAACAGGAATATCCGATATTACAAACACAACAGAAAAAGCTGCGGTAACAAATATAAATGTTCCAATCGACTGCACAAAGGTAATACCGATAATTTGCTTGCCTGATTTTGCAATTTTTTTGAAGATGATTTCACGTCCAATCATTACACCGGCGAAACATTCAAAGAATTTTATGAGAACTTTGTACCATAAGGCGTTTGTAATATCCAAAGTTACCACCTCGGCAAGATAGGGTCCGAAAACAATACCTGCGATCAGCCAGCCAAGGATAGCAGGCAGTTTAAGCTTTGATATCAGTTTACCGCAGACAGAAGCAATACAAATGATTGCGAAAATATGAAGCAATCCTATGATCATAACAATTGCACCAGCCTTTCTATGACAGCGTTGGGATCGAGCCGGGCATTACAAAGCTTTTCAAATGAGCCGTCTACGATGATTCGGAGAGTCTTCCTGTCGGCTTCTGAGGTTTGGCCGTCAAATGATGCGGTGACTATTTCCCACAGAGCATCATTTTGTTCTGTGGCATAGGAACAGATCGTCTTATTCAACTTATACTTATTAAAAATATCTTTGCGGATCATTGTTTTTGAATCAAAGTAAAGATGAAGCAGCTCAAAACGGGAGGATGCCGGATTGCTGATTACCAGCATTTTTGCCTGTTCTTTTACATCGGCATAATATGTTTCGTATAAAGCCAAGGCAAGCGTTTCTTTGTCAGGAAAATATTTGTAAATAGTTTTTTTGGAAATGCTTAATTTGTCTGCCAATGTATCTATTGAAAATTTTAAGCCTTCCTGCCGCAGGCTTTCAATGGATGCTTGGATAATTTTTTCTTTCATTGGAAACGAAATCTCCTTTTTTTGTTTCCATTATAGTTAATATGTTTTTCCATGTCAAGATTCGAAGAGTAGACTCCCTTAAAAAGGTATTTTGCAGCATGGGGAAAAAGTGCTTGCAATCTGGTTATCCAAGTGATATACTAAATAAGATAATTACAAGGTAGAATGACTAGAGTGGGTGAATGCCCACTCTTATTTGTTGGTATAAGTAGAAGGAAGGTGTAGGAATGACAAAGAGAGAGCAATACGAACGAGAGACGGAAAAGCTGCTGATACCAATTATAGAAGCGCATCAGTTCGAACTGGTGGATGTAGAGTATGTAAAAGAAGGCAGCAACTGGTACCTGCGGGCCTATATTGATAAAGAAGGCGGAATCACTGTCGACGACTGTGAACTGGTCAGCAGGCAGTTAAGCGATCTGCTGGATGAGAAAGATTTGATTGACGAAGCGTACATTCTGGAGGTTAGTTCTCCGGGGCTGGGGCGTCCGCTTAAGAAAGAAAAAGACTTCTTAAGAAGTATCGGGGAAGAGGTAGAAGTGAGAACCTATCGGCCCATCAACCGGTCCAAAGAGTTCACCGGAATTTTAAAAGAATATGATAAAGACAGCGTGACCCTTGCGTTTGAAGATGAACAGACCATGAAAATCGCGAGAGCGGATATCGCATTGATCCGCCTGGCCTTTGATTTTTAATCATATTAGGAGGAAAGTGAGAAAATGAATACGGAATTAATGGAAGCTTTGAACATTTTGGAAAAAGAGAAGGATATCAGCAAGGAAACCCTGATGGAAGCGATTGAGAACTCCCTGCTGACAGCCTGTAAGAACCATTTTGGAAAAGCGGATAATGTAAAGGTCAATATCAATCATGAGACAGGGGAATTTGCGGTATTTGCCGAAAAGACCGTTGTGGAAAAGGTGGAGGACCCGGTGCTGGAGATCAGCCTGTCAGACGCCAAGCTGATGGATTCCAAATACGACCTGGGCGATATCGTCAATGTAGAGATCAAATCCAAGGAATTCGGCCGGATCGCCACCCAGAACGCCAAAAACGTAATTCTTCAGAAGATCCGGGAGGAAGAGCGGAAAGTCCTGTACAATCAGTATTATGAGAAGGAAAGAGATGTGGTTACCGGTATTGTACAGCGCTATGTTGGGAAGAATGTCAGTATTAATCTGGGCAAGGCGGACGCGCTGCTGACCGAGAATGAGCAGGTCAAAGGCGAAGTGTTCCGTCCCACGGAGCGGATCAAGCTGTATGTGCTGGAGGTAAAGGATACGACCAAGGGGCCGAAGATTCTCGTTTCCAGGACACACCCGGAGCTGGTGAAACGTTTGTTTGAAGAGGAAGTAACTGAGGTGCGGGACGGAACGGTGGAGATCAAGAGTATTGCCAGAGAGGCCGGTTCCAGAACGAAGATTGCCGTGTGGTCCAATAATCCGAATGTGGACCCGGTGGGGGCCTGTGTCGGTATGAACGGCGCCAGAGTCAATGCCATCGTCTCCGAACTGCGGGGAGAAAAGATAGATATCATCAATTGGAACGAGAATCCGGCGCTTCTGATTGAAAATGCATTAAGCCCGGCCAAGGTCGTGTCCGTTATCGCGGACGCGGATGAAAAGACAGCCAAGGTTGTGGTTCCGGATTATCAGTTATCACTTGCCATCGGTAAGGAGGGCCAGAATGCGAGACTGGCCGCCAGACTGACCGGCTTTAAAATAGATATCAAGAGTGAAACCCAGGCGCGGGAGGCCGGTGACTTCTATATGGAAGATCTGGGCTATGAGGACTATCCGGAGGATCTTCAGTACACGGATGTGGATTATGCAGATGAAGAGTATACGGATGAGGACTTTGCGACAGAAGAATATATAGAAGATTACGAACAGCAGTAAGTCTTCAAAGGAAGTGGTAGATTGAGTACAAATAAAAAGATCCCGTTACGTAAATGCACCGGCTGTGGTGAGATGAAGAGCAAAAAGGAAATGATCCGCGTCTTAAAAACCGCAGAGAACGAAATTGTGATAGATGCCACCGGAAAGAAAAACGGCAGAGGGGCTTATCTTTGTTATTCCCGGGAGTGTTTTGAGAAAGCGGCCAAAAGCCGCGGCCTGGAACGCTCCCTGAAGATGAGTATCCCGAAAGAAGTATACGAGCGATTAAGAGAGGAGTTGGATGCTCTTGAAACAGAATAAAGTCCTGTCCCTCATAGGTCTGGCTACCAAAGCAGGCAAGACGGCCAGCGGAGAATTTTCCACGGAGAAAGCGGTAAAATCCGGGAAGGCGAGCCTGGTGATCGTAGCAGACGAGGCATCCGACAATACCAAAAAAATGTTTCGGAATATGTGTACTTACTATAAAGTGCCGGTATACTTTTTTGGTAGTAAAGAGGAACTGGGTCATGCAATGGGTAAAGAAATGAGGGCCTCGTTAGCGTTGCTGGACGCAGGGTTTGCGAAGGCAGTGGAAAAGGAACTTGTTAATACTAACGCGGCAAAAACTGGAGGTAGTAAGTATGGCGAAATTGAGAGTATATGAGTTAGCAAAAGAATTAGGCAAAGAGAGCAAGGACGTGTTAACGGTCCTTGCGTCGAAAAATATAGAAGTAAAATCACATGCCAGCAGCCTGTCTGATGAACAGGTGGATATGGTGAGAAAAAGCTTGTCCCCAAAAGCACAGGTACAGAGCCAGGCAAGGCCCCAGAGCCAGGTACAGCGCCCGTCCGCACCCGCCGGGGAAGCGACGGCGCATGCGCCCGAGGCGCGTCCGCAGCAGGAGGTACCGAAGAAAAAGCCCAATATCATTCAGGTATATAATCCGCAGAACAGCCAGCAGGCTTCGCTGAACCGCCAGTCGGGCCGTCCGCAGGCAGGCAGGCCCGGTCAGAATCCCAGACCCCAGGGACAAAGGCCTATGGGAAGCCAGCAGGGAGCAAGACCGGCGCAGGGTCAGGGCCAGCCGGGAACGAGGCCGGTACAGGGCCAACCGGGAACCAGACCGGTGCAGGGCCAGGGCCAGCAAGGAACCAGACCGGTGCAGGGCCAGGGCCAGCCGGGAACGAGGCCGGTACAGGGTCAGGGCCAGCCGGGAACGAGGCCGGTACAGGGTCAGGGCCAGCCGGGAACCAGACCGGTACAGAGCCAGGGCCAGCCGGGAACCAGACCGGTGCAGGGTCAGGGCCAGCAGGGAACCAGACCGGTACAGGGTCAGGGCCAGCAGCAGGGAACCAGACCGGTACAGGGTCAGGGCCAGCAGGGCGCCAGACCGGTGCAGAGCCAGAGCCAGCAGGGAACCAGACCGGCCGGTCAGGCAGGAAACCAGGGTGTCAGGCCGAATGGCTCCTATCAGGGGAATCAGGGGCAGCGTCCGCAGGGACAGCAGGGTTCCCAGAACAGACCCGCAGGAGCATCCCAGTATAACAGACCGAACGGCCAGCAGGGGAATTCGTCTCAAAGACCGGCAGGAAATCAGCAGTCTTATGGATCAAACAGACCCTATGGACAGCAGAATAATAACGGTAACAGGAACACAGCGGCCGGCCAGGGCCAGAGAAGCGGCCAGGGCCAGTATAACCGTCCGGCGCAGGGAGACCGCCCGAACGGACGTCCGAACCAGGGTTCCGGCCAATACCAGAATCAGGGTTCCGGCCAGTATCAGAGAAACTCCCAGGGCCAGGGCGGCCAAAGAAGCGGCCAGGGCCAGTATGGCAACCGTCCTTATCAGGGACAGAACGGCAGGCCTCAGGGTCAGAATAACCGTTCCCAGGGAACCAGGCCGGGAGGCGCTCCGTCGATGAGAGATGGTCTTACGATACCGAAGCCGCCTCAGACAAAGGCTACGGAGAAGCAGAATGTTACCTCCAGAGCAGAGAGAGGGGACAGAAACGACCGCAGCAGAGATAAAGACAGGAACGGCCGGAATGACCGCCGTGGATATCAGGATAACAGGCCGAACCAGAGAAATATGGGCGGCAAGGGCAGAAATAACGCCCCCGCGCCGAAGCCGGTTCAGCAGGAGCCGAAGGAAGTGACGATCCGCACCATTATCCTGCCGGAAACCATGACGATCAAAGAGCTGGCAGAAAAGATGAAGGTGCAGGCGGCCGCCGTTGTAAAGAAACTCTTCTTACAGGGATCGGTGGTGACCGTCAATCAGGAAATCGACTTTGAAAAGGCCGAGGAGATTGCGCTGGAGTTCAACTGCATCGCGGAAGCGGAAGTAAAGGTGGATGTGATCGAAGAATTGCTGAAGGAAGAAGAGGAAGATCCGGCTACCCTGATTCCCAGACCTCCCGTTGTATGTGTTATGGGTCACGTTGACCATGGTAAAACATCTCTGCTGGATGCGATCCGGAATACCCATGTGATCGACAAAGAAGCCGGAGGCATTACCCAGCATATCGGAGCCTACACGGTATCCATCGACGGGCAGAAGATCACCTTCCTGGATACGCCTGGCCATGAGGCATTTACCGCCATGCGTATGCGTGGAGCGAATTCCACCGATATCGCAATTCTGGTGGTGGCCGCCGATGACGGCGTGATGCCCCAGACCATAGAGGCGATCAACCATGCCAAAGCGGCAGGAATAGAAATAATCGTAGCAATTAATAAAATAGATAAGCCCAGCGCCAACATCGAGCGTGTAAAGCAGGAACTGACCGAATATGAACTGATTCCCGAAGACTGGGGCGGCAGCACCATCTTTGCGCCGGTATCCGCTCATACCCATGAGGGAATTGACAATCTTCTGGAAATGATCCTTCTGACGGCCGAGGTATGCGAGCTGAAGGCAAATCCCAAGAGAAGAGCCAGAGGACTGGTAATCGAGGCAGAGCTTGATAAAGGAAAAGGCCCGGTGGCCACCGTCCTGGTACAGAAAGGAACTCTGCATGTGGGAGATTCCATCGCCGCCGGTTCCTCCTACGGAAAAGTCCGTGCGATGATGGATGATAAGGGCAGAAGGGTAAAAGAAGCCGGACCGTCCACGCCTGTTGAAATTTTAGGATTAAGCGATGTTCCCAACGCCGGTGATATCTTTGTGTCGCCGGAAAACGATAAAGAGGCAAGAAATTTTGCGCAGACCTTTATTTCCGAAGGCCGCGAGAGACTTTTGGAAGATACCAAAGCCAAGATGTCGCTGGATGACCTGTTCACACAGATCAAGGCCGGCAATGTCAAAGAGCTGGGTATCGTGGTGAAGGCCGATGTCCAGGGTTCTGTGGAAGCGGTCAAACAAAGTCTGCTGAAGCTGTCCAACGAAGAAGTGGTCGTGAAGATCATCCACGGCGGCGTAGGCGCCATCAACGAATCCGACGTCATCCTGGCCAGCGCCTCCAACGCAATCATTATCGGCTTTAATGTCCGCCCGGACGCTACGGCGAAAAATACGGCGGAACGCGAGGGCGTGGATATGCGGCTGTACCGCGTAATTTACGATGCGATCGCCGATGTGGAAGCGGCCATGAAGGGCATGCTGGATCCTGTCTTTGAGGAGAAGGTTCTGGGCCATGCGCAGGTGCGTCAGACATTTAAGGCATCCGGGGTCGGAACGATCGCCGGCGCTTATATACTGGATGGTATCTTCCAGAGAAACTGTACGGTACGGCTGACCAGAGACGGAGTGGTTATCTATGAAGGACCGCTGGCCTCTCTGAAGCGTTTCAAAGACGATGTGAAAGAAGTCAAGAGCGGCTTTGAATGCGGGCTTGTGCTGGAAGGCTTCAATGATATCAAAGAGGAGGACCTGGTCGAGGCGTATACCATGGTCGAGGTCCCCAGATAATTTCCCACAGGCAGTGCCTGATGGAAAAAATGGGCGGTAAGCCTGAAAACGAGGTGTGAAACATGAGAAAGAACAGTATTAAAAACACCAGAATAAACCAGGAAGTACAAAAGGAATTAAGCGAAATTATCCGCGCGGGTATCAAGGATCCGCGGATCAATCCCATGACCAGTGTTGTGGCGGTTGAGGTGGCGCCGGATCTGAAGACATGCAAAGCCTACATCAGCGTATTGGGGGATGAGGAGTCCCAAAAAGATACACTGGCAGGCTTAAAGAGCGCGGAAGGCTATATCAGGACGAAGTTGGCGCGCACCATTAACCTGCGCAACACGCCGGAAATCCGGTTCGTGCTGGACCAGTCCATCGAATATGGAATCAACATGTCGAAGCTTATTGACGATGTCAACCGGGACTTGAATGAAAAGGGTGAAGTAGATGATCAATCTGACATCTGAACTTGAAAATGTAAGAACCGTTGCGATCGCCGGCCATGTAAAACCGGACGGCGACTGCATCGGGTCCTGCCTGGGGATGTATCTGTATCTGACTACTTGTTTTCCTGATGTTCAGACAGATGTGTTCCTGGGAAAAATCGCTCCGGAATACGGTTTCCTTAAGGGCGTGGATCAGATCCGCCATGAGATCGATGGAGCGGGACCCTATGACGTGTTCATTTCTCTTGACTCCAGTGACAAGGAGCGGTTAGGAGCAGCGGGCGAGCTGTTTGATACGGCGAAGAAGACCATCTGCATCGATCATCATGTCAGTAACCAGGGGTTTGCCCAGGTCAATTATATCGTGCCGGATGCCAGTTCCACCTCGGAACTGGTGTTTGAAGTGATCGGGGAGGAGAACGTGACCCGGGAGATGGCGGAGGCTATCTATACCGGGATTGCCAGCGATACGGGAGTGTTTCAGTATTCCTGCACGTCCTCCAGAACCATGAAAATCGCCGGTATTCTGATGGATAAGGGAATTGATTTTTCCTGGATTGTGGATGAGACTTTTTATAAAAAGACCTATCTTCAGAATCAGATTCTGGGCCGGGCGCTGATGGAAAGCATGTTGCTGCTGGATGGAAAATGTATCGTCAGCGGCTTCCGCAAAAAGGACATGGATTTTTATCACGTTGGGCCGTTGGATTTTGAAGGAATCGTGAACCAGCTAAGGCTGACGGAAGGCGTCGAGGTGGCGGTATTCCTCTATGAATCCGGAAACCAGGAATTTAAAGTCAGTATGCGTTCTAAAAGTCAGGTGGATGTGAGCGAAATCGCGGTCTATTTCGGCGGCGGCGGCCATGTGAGAGCGGCGGGATGCACCATGCAGGGAACGATGTTCGACGTGATCAATAACCTGACCCCTCACATCGAAAAGCAGCTGAAAAGGAAGGTAGAACAAGAGTGATACACGGAGTGATCAACGTTTACAAAGAACGGGGATATACTTCCCATGATGTGGTGGCGAAGCTGCGCGGAATTCTAAAGCAGAAGAAGATCGGGCACACCGGTACGCTGGACCCCGATGCGCAGGGCGTACTGCCGGTGTGCCTTGGAAAAGCCACGAAGCTTTGCGATATGCTGACTGGGGAAGAAAAGGTCTATGAAGCGGTGCTGAGACTGGGAATCAACACAGACACGCAGGATATGACCGGACAGGTGCTAAAAGTCCGGGAAGTACAGGTGACGCCGGAAGAGGCGGAGGAAGCGGTGAACAGCTTCGTGGGAGAATATGACCAGATACCTCCCATGTATTCCGCCCGGAAGGTCAATGGAAAAAAATTATATGAACTTGCCCGGGAAGGAAAAGAAGTGGAGAGACAGGCCAGGAGAGTCAGAATCTATGAAATCGTGATTCTGGAATGCCGGCCGCCCCTGATCCGCTTTACGGTCCGCTGTTCAAAAGGCACTTATATACGCGCCTTGTGCCAGGACATCGGAGAAAAACTGGCCTGCGGCGGTTGTATGGAATCCCTGCTTCGGACGCAAGTAGGGCGTTTTACGTTAAAGGACAGCTTAAAGCTGGACCAGATCCGGCAGCTGGCGGCGGATGGGCGGATAGAGCAGATACTGACTCCGGTGGATGAGATGTTCGCCGGGATACCTTCCGTGACCGTAAAAAGCGAGTTCCGGAAGCTGATTCAAAATGGCAATGCGTTTTTGCCGGGACATCTGCTGGAGGCGGGCGGGCCGGGCTTTGGCTTCGCCGGGCCGGGACAAGTCCGGGTCTATGACGAGGCGGGAGGTTTCTACGGCATCTATGAATGCCAGACAGAACGCGGCCGATTTCAGCCGGTGAAAATGTTTTTAGGAGATTGAGAACATGGAATACATTACAGACCTGACAAACTTTCAAATGGATACTTCCTCCATCGTTTCCTTAGGCAAATTCGACGGACTGCACCGGGGCCATCAAAAGCTGTTGACAAAAATGAAAGAATGGTGCACCGGTGGGGAAAAGACGGTGGTGTTTACCTTTTCGGTCCCTCCGCAGGCAGCCCTGTCGGGAAACGGCCTGTCGGTTCTGACGACCAATGAGGAGCGCAGAGCGCTGTTGGAACGGGAGGGGATCGATTACTGCGTGGAATGCCCCTTCGGCCCTGAGATCTCCCATATGACGCCGGAGCAGTTTATACGGGAAATCCTTGTGAACCGGCTTCGGGTAAAAGAGCTGGTGGTTGGCACGGATTTTCATTTCGGATACCGGCGGTCGGGAAACTGCGGGACTTTAATGGCGTTCGCAGACAGCTGCGGTTACCGTCTGCACGTGGTGGAGAAGGAAGTATATGAAGGACGGGAAATCAGCAGCACCTATGTAAGAGAAGAGGTAAAGCAGGGACATATGGAAGTGGCGGAAGCGCTGCTTGGCTATCCCTACATGATCCGGGGGACCGTGGCCCATGGCAGGCAGATCGGGCGCAAGACGCTTGGAATGCCTACGGTGAACCTGATGCCGCCGGCAGATAAGCTGCTGCCTCCCAACGGGGTGTATGTATCCATGACCCGGGTGGATGATGTCATATACCAGGGCATGACGAATATCGGGTATAAGCCCACGGTCGGAGGAGAGACAAGCGTCGGGGTGGAGACCTTTCTCTTTGATTACGAAGGAGATCTCTACGGTAACTATATCGAAGTGGGACTTCTGAACTTCGAACGGGAAGAGCGCAGATTTGAGTCTATGGACGCGCTCAAAGAACAGATGGAGAAAGACATTCAATACGGAATAACATATTTTGCCAAAAATATGAACAATTTGTAAAAAGTGCGATTTATGAGCCTTCGTTGTTGACAAAAAAGTGTGCTGTGTTATAATAAATTGGTAATAAATTTAACAATTACGTAATAATTTACAATAATTTACATAAGACCAACAGGAGGTTCGAATGAAAAAACAGATTGTACTTGCAGTTTTGTGCCTGAGTCTTACCGGAGCTATGATATTCGGAGGGGACGCCGTAGCAATGGCATCCACCGCCAACAGCTTCGCAGGAGCGGGCATTTCTGCTGAGATAGAGACGAAGACAGCCAATGTTTCCACCAGCGTGAACACAACTGCTCAAAATACACAGCCTGCGGCCCAGACCGATGCGCCGGCCATGGCCGGAATTATGGCGGATGCAAAAGCGGTAGCCACGGCAAACGCGACGCCAGCGGCAGCTCCGGCAGCGAACACGGACCAGCCCGCGGCAGATCAGGCGGCGGCTCCGGAAACACAGGCTCCGGCAGAGGAGCAGGCGGCTCCGGCTGTACAAGTCGAAGGCTATACGAATCTGGGAATTGCCCAGGTGGACAATCATTTGAATGTCCGTGAAGAACCCGATGAAGGTGCAAAATTGGTCGGTAAGATGCCTAAAAATGCCGGCTGTGAAGTTTTAGAAGTTCAGGGAGACTGGACAAAAATCGAATCCGGAAAAGTGACCGGATATGTAAAGAGCGAATATCTGCTGACCGGCGACGCGGCTACGGAAGCGGCGCAGCAGGCGATGTCAAAGATGGCGAAGGTCAACACCACCACATTGTATGTGCGGGCCGAGCCGAATACCGAATCCACCATTGTCACCCTGGTTCCGATAGAGGAGGAACTGGAGGTGCTGGAAGAACTGGATGGCTGGGTAAAAGTTAATATCGACGGCGACGAGGGTTACGTATCCGCGGAATATGTGGATGTATCCGCAAAGCTGCCCAAGGCTTCCACGATCCAGGAGCTGCAGGTAGGTGAAGGCGTATCCGAAAAGAGCGTTTCTGTCGTATCCTATGCGAAGCAGTTTGTCGGTAACCGATACGTATACGGCGGAACCAGCCTGACCAACGGTACGGACTGTTCCGGATTTACCATGGGCGTATATGCCAAGTTTGGCATCGGGCTTCCCCATTCCTCCAGAGCACAGGCTAACTGCGGAACCCGTGTCGGATTAAATGAAGTACAGCCCGGAGACCTTGTTTTCTACAGCAACGGCGGCGGTATCAATCACGTAGCCCTGTACATCGGGGGAGGACAGGTCGTTCACGCCAGCTCTCCGAAGTCCGGCATCAAGATTTCCGGAATGTATTACAGAACCCCTGTATGCGCAACCCGGGTAATGAAATAAGCAATCGGTTAATCGGGGACATGTCCATTTGGACATGTCCCCTTTTTGAACAATCAGGAATGATAAAGCTGGCGGTAAGCGGTGGGAGTATAAGCGGTCAGAGCTTTAAACATCCGGACAAAAGAGGAAATGCTGTTAAAGCCTGACAGGTACGCGATCTCTGTGATCGAAAGACCGGGATCGATCAAAAGATTCTGTGCATAAGCGATTCGTTTCGTATTCAAAAATTTATAAAAGGTTTCACCGGTAAACTGCTTAAAGAGCCGGGAAAAATGATATTTACTGAAGCCCGCCCTGCCGGCTATATCGTCCAGAGTCAGATCCTCCGCACAGTGGGCGCTGATATAATCACATATGTTCAAAAATTTTTCTGTATACTCCTGGTGCTTGGTTGGTGCGACATCAAACAGCAGGTTGTTACACAGACATTCCCGCCCAAGCAATACGAAGAATTCAGCGATTTTTGCAAAGGCAAGCGCATCACATAAGGGGGCGGCTTCCAGACACTCTCTTTGAATTTCCAGAATAAGCTTTTTCGCGTCTTCATAGATGGAGGGCATTGTCCCGGGGGTAATGATTTTTGCCGGTGCTAACATAGATATAGCCGAATCAATATCCTGAAACCTATTTAGAAAAGACAAATCAACCTGAAAAATAATTCTCATTCCGCTTTTCGGAGCAGAGATTCGGTGGAGCGTGCCGGGTGTGATGAGCAGTATATCCTCTTCTTTTAAATGGTAATCCACGTTGCCGCAGCTGACCATATAATGATTTTCGATTGGAAATATTATTTCAACCGGTGTATGCCAATGCTCCGGATAATCTTCGAATTCGTCGTTCAGATACATTTTAATTGCATTGTGTTCTTTGAAGTGAACCGTCTCATGTTTTCCATTAATATTTTCAATCATATATACCTCCACGGCGGTATTTATCATAAACAAAGGGTTTTAAAGGTATTATAGTATTTCTGCCGTAAAAAGTATACTTTATTGAGCAGCGGATGCTGCGAATCCGCCTGAAGGGCATGTATTAATGGGATGCTGTTAAGTATACCTTATTGAGCAGCGGATGCTGCGAATCAGTTCCCGTAAAAGCCGCAGGGGTCCCCCCATCCGGACACGAACTGGCTCCCCCTTATGCCAATGAGGCGTACTATAATAAACCCGACAGACCGGGGATTTTTATAGCCATATTCCCCAGTCTCCATAGTTAAAAGTACCACTGCCATGATGCAGTTTTCCGTCAGCTTTCAGCCGTTCTAACGCATCTCGCATACGAATTAAAATTTCCGGCTGTATATCCAATGAATGATGTGCCGGAAATACTTTTTTGACAGGCAAAGCTGAAATCTTTTTCAGTGAAATAAGGTATGCTTCCGGGTCAGTAGATGGATAATAGGCAAATAGGATATCTTTATAAACCAAATCGCCAGTGAATAAATATCCTTTATCTTTTTCCCAAAAGCATAAGTGTCCAGGTGCATGTCCAGGTGTATGCAGCGCCTCTATTTGGCGTCCGCCAATGTCGATTACATCCTGGTCAGCTAATACTTTTGTCGGCATGCCCTGAAAAAACTCATAATCGTCTACATCAAAACCATTAGGTAAATCGCAGCGGTCAACAACCATTTCTCTAATTGTTTTCAAGGATAAAGGAAACTCTCCATTCAGCCAATTTAATTCCTTTTCATGTGCATAAAAATCCGGAAAATATTTGTGTCCTCCAATATGGTCCCAATGAATGTGTGTTGCAACCGCCGTGATGGGTTTATCCGTAAGCTTTATCACTTCATCATATATATTTGAAATACCAAGTCCTGTGTCTATAAGCAGGCTCCGCTCACTTCCGTTTAGCAAATAACAGTGCGTTTCTTCCCAATGCCGATATTCGCTAATAATGTAAGTATTTCCGTCTGTTTTATCTATTGTAAACCAGTTCTCCATTGTCTACTCCTCCTTCAAATTAGAATTTATCAGGCACATCTTTTCCGCCACAGGTATCAATATTTACATTCTAAAGCCAAGCCTCATTAAAGTCAAATTCCGCCCAAAGGGCATGTATTAATGGGATACTGTTAAGGATAATACTTAGCAATATTTGATAAGTAAATAGCAATTTCTAAGATGAAATAGTCAGTCTGTTGTCTTATATTGATATTAAATTCTAATAATTTAACCTTGTAACCCCAATCTATACAAACCCAAACCTTATAGATAAAAACCTCATAAATCAAAACTTCATAAATCAAAACCGCAAAGGCCAAAACCATTATTACGCTGGCTGCCATCATCGGCGTGGATGCGTTACCGCTGTACAGAAAAGGCAAAGTCAAGATGCGGAAAAATAATATGCGTTATGAAAAGAAAAGGAGTATGCAGATGGAAAGAGAAGAAGCCAGAAGACGTGCAAAAGAATTGACAGAATTGATGACGGTGGAAGAAAAAGCCGCCCAGTTAAAGTATGACGCGCCGCCGTTAAAGCGGCTGAACATACCGGCGTATAACTGGTGGAATGAAGGGCTTCATGGGGTGGCCAGGGCGGGATGCGCCACCATCTATCCGCAGGCGATCGGGATGGCGGCCGTGTTTGATGAAGAACTGCTGCGGCAGGTGGCGGATCAGATCGCTACGGAGTGCAGAGCCAAATTCAATGCCTATTCACAAGAAGGGGACCGGGACATCTACAAAGGACTGACCCTATGGAGCCCTAATATTAACATGTTCCGGGATCCAAGGTGGGGACGGGGACAGGAGACTTATGGTGAGGATCCGTACCTGACGAAGAAGCTGGGCGTTGCCTTTGTCAAGGGGCTGCAGGGGAACGGCAAATATCTGAAAACCGCAGCCTGCGCCAAACATTTTGCCGTGCATTCCGGGCCGGAGGCCCAGAGGCATGAGTTTGACGCAAGGGCGACGGCGAAAGATATGGAGGAAACCTATCTGCCGGCCTTCGAAGCGTTGGTAAAGGAAGCGCACGTGGAGGCCGTGATGGGAGCTTATAACCGGACAAACGGCGAACCCTGCTGCGCGAGCAAAACTTTAATCCAGGAGACCCTAAGAAAAAATGGGGGTTTCTGGGACACTTTGTCTCCGACTGCTGGGCAATCCGTGATTTTCACCAGCACCACAAGGTGACGAGCACGCCGGAGGAGTCGGCAGCTATGGCCTTAAAAACGGGCTGTGATTTAAACTGCGGAAACACTTATCTTCGGATTCTGCAGGCTTATCAAAAAGGGCTTGTGACGGAAGAGGAGATCAGCCGTTCCGCGGAACGGCTGATGACAACCAGGATTCTGCTGGGCATGCACAGCACGGATAACGAATATGATAATATCCCGTATGATAAAGTAGAATGCCGGGAGCATTTACATACATCCGAGGAAATGGCAAGGAAGGGAATCGTGCTTCTAAAAAATAACGGGATTCTCCCGCTGGATAAATCGAGGCTTAAAACAATCGGAGTTATCGGGCCAAACGCGGACAGCAGAACCGCTTTGATTGGAAATTATCACGGAACCGCTACGGAGTATATAACATTGCTGCGAGGTATTTTAAACGAGGCGGGGGAGGAGACCAGGGCCTTGTATTCGGTTGGATGCCATATCGTGAAGGACCGGTGTGAACATCTGGCCTGGAGGCAGGACCGGTTATCGGAAGCCAGGATAGTGGCAAAACAAAGCGACGTGGTAATCATGAATCTGGGCCTGAACGAATTCCTGGAAGGGGAAGAGGGAGACACGGGGAATGAATACGGGTCCGGCGACAAGCAGGATCTTCAGCTCCCACTGGTGCAAAGGGAACTTTTGGAAGAAGTGGTGGGCGCCGGAAAGCCGGTAATCCTGTGTGTGTCATCCGGGAGCGCGCTGGATCTAAGCTTTGCCCAGGAACATTGCGCCGCGGTTCTGCAATTGTGGTATCCCGGGGCCAGGGGAGGAAAGAGCGCTGCGGATATATTGTTCGGCCGCTGTTCCCCATCCGGAAAGCTTCCGGTTACATTTTATAAGGATCTGGATGAATTGCCGCCTTATGAGGACTATTCCATGAAAAACCGGACTTACCGGTATATGAAGACACAAGCGTTGTATCCGTTCGGGTATGGACTGACCTATGGAAAGGTGGAAGTGTTGGGTATAACGCCTGAAAAACAGGATGCAGAGGCCCGTTTGAAGGTAAAAATAAAAAATACCGGGAAAGTCAAGACGGATGAAGTGCTCCAGATATATATCCGGAATCTGGATTCCGCATATGCAGACGAAAATTATCATCTGTGCGGTTTTAAACGGATATGTACAGAGCCGGGGCAGGAAGCGGAACTGGACTTCTGTGTGGAGGAAAGGGAGTTCACCGTGGTGGACGATGAGGGAAGAAGATTCCGGGACGGGAAACGCTTCCGGTTCTATGCCGGCTTCCACCAGCCGGATAAAAGAAGCTGCGAGCTGTCGGGGAGCGGCGTGATGCAGGTGGAGTTGGAATGGTAACCGGGGCCTGCTTTCGATGGAGCTTTATTTTCACTTGACAGAGTTTGGGAAACTCAATATAATTGAAAAATATGAGCGGAAGGGTGTTAAAATCGAAAGTTTAAGGGATGAGGTGTTGATGTGCCGGTAACCATCAATCAGATTGCGGAGCTGGCCGGGGTGTCTAAGGGGACGGTGGACCGTGTGTTGAATAACCGCGGAAACGTGTCGAAGGATATTGAGGCCAGAGTCCGGCAGATTGCGAAGGAACTGAATTATAAACCAAACCTGATGGCGAAGTCGCTGGCTCTTAGAAAGAAAGCTCCTAAAATAGGGGTTGTATTTCATGTAAAGAATAATTTCTTTATAGAGCAGGTGAAACTGGGGGTCCAGGCGGCTACCGAAGAGCTGGTGGATTATGGGATTACGGTAATCAGCTATTACAGCAGGAATTTTGACGTGGATGATCAGCTGGCTCTGATTGACCGGCTGCTGGAGGAAGGGGTTTCGGCCCTGGCGATCACCCCGATTAACGAGCAGCCGGTGATCGACCGGATCGATGAGCTGATCGATCAGAAATTCCCTGTATTTTGTTTTATCAACGATATTAAGACCAGGAATCCGCACTACTTTATCGGCATCGATGCTTATCGGACCGGAGGGATTACGGCCGGGCTTTTCAATATGATAGCCAGAGGCGAGGAGAAACTGGCGATTGTTACTCCGGGAATGAAAATGCTGGGGCATGTGCAAAGGATTGAAGGCCTACAGGATACCCTTGAAAAATGGTATCCGCAGATTACGATGGCGGGAGTCTGTGAAATACCGTCGAATGATATAGAGATCTATAAAACAGTAAAACAATTTTTTCAGGAACATCAGGAGATCACTTCTCTTTGGTATGCCACTTCTCTGAGCAACGGAGGAATCGTGGCTTTAAAGGAACTGGATCTGCTGTATAAAATTAAAATTATCTGTATTGATCTTCAGAATTTTACAAGGGAAGGCCTGGAAGAGGGGTACATCTACGCGACGATCAATCAGAAACCGTATGAGCAGGGGTATGAGACGATAAAGATGATCTTTAGTTATCTTCTGACCGGCGAACTGACGGAATTTACCCATACGATCGAGTCGGAGATTGTGATCAGGGAAAATATGCCAGGATAACGGATCTGGGTTTGCTGTTATAATAGAATGGCCTAAGGAAACAGGCTGTTCCGTTATAACAGTTTTTTTATGGCGGAGAACACATAGCGCCCGGATTTATAACGTTTATGGGCGATGCACGAAAAATAGTCGGCGGGGCTTTGCCGGGCGCTGCTGTTTCTCACAACTCTGAGCACGATAGGAGGCGCTCTTATGGAATAAATACCACAGCTGTATGCGATTCGTATTATCTGATAGCTGAATAAGAGGAGAGAATTACAAAATACTGTGTACGGTAACGGAAATGGGATTGCAAAAACAAAGTCAAAGAAATAAAAATATACAAAATATGTGATAAATGCACAAAATTATAACTAATAAATAGTTTAATAATCACAAAAATGTCGGTGAAATCAAATAAAAATTGACATATTTCGCACGCTTGCTTATAATGAAATAGAACTGTTAACGTACACAAAAAAGGAGAGAGACAAATGAAAGGAAGAATGAAAAAAATTATTTGCGCGGGACTTATAACCGTATTGGCAGCTGCCTCTTTGGCGGGATGCGGAGGTAAAAAAGAGGGAGAACCTTTGAAAGTGGGAATTATGCCGGCATCCGTAGGCGTTCCGGTGCAGTACGCGTATGACAAAGGCTATTTTGAGGAGGAAGGCCTGAAAGTGGAACTTTCGATTTTCCAGACCGGCGCTCCGATCAATGAAGCCATCGCCGCAAAACAGATCGACCTGGCCGCTTCCGGCGCCGCCACGATCTTCTCGCTTGCATCCGGTAACTGTACGCTGCTGGCTGAGTTATGTACCTCCGGCGGAATGGGAATCTATGTAAGACCCGATTCCGATATCTTAAGTGTCCAGGGAGAACTTTCGGATACTCCCGATGTATATGGTTCCGCGGAAGTGCTGAAGGGCAAAACGGTTCTGGGTCAGCTCGGGACCTCGGCACAGTTAAACGTATCCAAATATATGGACAAATTCGGATTGACCAGTGACGATTACACCATGGTACATATGGATGCAGGTCCCGCTTTCCAGGCTTTTGTGGCCGGTGAGGGAGACGCGCTGGCCGCTTATCCGCCTTATTCCTTCAATGCTCAGAACGAAGGCATGGTACAGATCACGACTTTTGAAGAAGCTACCGGATTCAGCATCATCGACGCCCTGTTCGGCAGATCGGAAGTAATCAAGGAGCGCCCGGAAGATATTGAGAAGTTTGTAAAATGCGTAATCAGAGCCGACGAGGAATTAAAGGACGACGCTCTTCGCAGCGAATATTCCATGAAGTTCTTCAAAGATAACGGAAGAGAATACTCGGAGCAGGATATGGCGGATGAGATCGCCGTAAGAAAATACATGGGTAAAGATGACTTTACAGACGGCACTTACTCCTTCGGAAAATGTTTCACCGACCAGGGTGAATTCTATGTGGAAAATGGAAAAATTACGGAAGATCAGATTCCGAACCTGTACTCCTCACTGGACCCCAGTTATTTGAACAAAGCGCTGGGCATCGACATTAAACCGGAAACAAAATAATGACATACTTTTGCGGGGCTGCGCTTCGGTCGGTGAAAGACTGAGGCGGCAGCTCCCTCAAAAGAAGGAGGAACTCCATGAAAGAGAAAAAATATACGCTGATCTCTATTGCAGCCGTGGCCATTTTCCTGATTATCTGGCAGATCTGCGCGGCGATGAATCCGGGCGGGATGCTTCCCACACCGGTGGCGGTAGTGAAGGCTTTCTTCCTGAAATTTACGGATAAAAACCCGGATGGAGCCACGATGCTGGTGCATCTGGGGGCTTCCCTTAAGGTGGCGCTGTCGGGTTATCTGATCGGCCTGCTGATCGGCATCCCGCTTGGAATCTGTATGGCCTGGTATAAGAAATTCGACTGGTTCGCAAGACCTCTGTTTGATCTGATCCGTCCGGTTCCGGGGATCGCCTGGATTCCGCTGATGATCATTCTGTTTGGCATTGGATTGTTGTCAAAATCTATGGTTATCTTTATCTCATCCTTTACCGCCTGTGTCATCAACTCCTATTCCGGAATCAAGCAGACGGAGAGCGTCCATCTGTGGGTCGGACAGATCTACGGGGCCAGCAATACGACCCAGCTGTTCAAGATCGCGATTCCCACCGCCCTTCCCATGATTATGACCGGCATGAAAGCGGCGCTTGGAACCTCCTGGGGCGCATTGATCGCGGCGGAGCTTCTGGCATCCACGAAAGGTTTGGGCTTTATGATCCAGCAGAGCCGGGGGCTTATGCGGGTTGACATCATCATAGCCGGTATGGCGATGATCGGTATTGTGGGAGCGCTCTTGGGCGTCCTGCTGAACCTGCTGGAAAAACTGGTATTGAGGGGAGGCAGATGGTAATGACGAAAAAACTGTTTAAGGACAGAGATGATTTTTGGCGGCTGATCTGCGGAATCATAGCGATTCTGGGATTCCTCCTGATCTGGCATTTCGGGACCAACGGAACCAGGCTGGGAGAGATCATGCCAGGACCTATCGTCATTTTGAAAAGCTTCTTCGAGGCATTCACCCAGAAGACGGCCGGATATACCATATTCGGACATACGTTCTGGAGCCTGAGCCGGGTGCTGGTGGGATATTCCGTGGCCTGTGTCCTGGGTATCAGCCTGGGGCTTTTGATGGGGAGATACAGATTGGCGGAAGCCATTTTCCGTCCGTTCTATGAAATGATCCGTCCGATCCCTCCCATTGCCTGGATTTCCCTGGCGATTCTGTGGTTTGGCCTGGGCGAGACAATGGCATATTTTATCATTTTTCTGTCCGCCTTTAATAACATTACGATTAATGTATTCATGGGAACCAAATCCATCAATCAGGAGCTGGTCGGCTGCGCGAAGATGCTGGGAGCCAATGAAGCCCAGGTGTTCCGCACCGTGGTTATTCCGGCTACGATCCCCTATATCTTCGCGGGGATGCAGATCGGTATCTCCTCCAGCTGGGCGGCCGTGGTGGCGGCGGAAATGGTCCGTTCTTCTAAGGGCCTGGGGTTCCTGATTGTCAGCGGAATGGACATCAATAATATTTCTCAGATCTTTGTGGGAATCCTGGCAATCGGTATCGTCGGCTTCCTGTTAGCAACCATTATGAGAGGAGTGGAAGGCAAATTATGTCAGTGGAACGTGAGAGGAAAATAGAAGCTCCGGTCATCGAGTGCAAGGCTGTCCATAAGAAGTTCTTAAACCTGGCGGGAGAAGAGCACGTGGTGATCGGCGATATCGATCTCCAGGTGAAAAAGAATGAGTTCCTGGTTCTGTTCGGGCCCGGCCAGTGCGGAAAAACCACAATGATCAATCTGATCTCCGGACTTTTGCCGGCCACTTCCGGCGAGATAACGGTCAACGGCAAGCCGGTCACGGGGCCCGGCGCCGACAGAGGGGTCGTCTACCAGACCATCAATCTGTTTCCGTGGCTGACCACCATGGGAAATGTGGAATACGGCCCGAAGATCCGGGGCGTCGGAAAAGAAGAACGGCAGAAGAAGGCACAGTATTACATCGATCTGGTGGGACTGCAGGGATTTGAAAAAGCCTATCCGGTAAAATTATCCGGGGGCATGAAGCAGCGTGTGGGAATCGCCAGGGCCTACTGCAACGAGCCCGACGTGCTGCTGATGGATGAACCCTTCGGCGCGCTGGACGCGCAGACCCGCTATATGATGCAGGAAGAGATCGAGAAGATCTGGCAGAAGGAAAAACGGACGGTTATCTTTGTCACTAATAATATAGAAGAAGCCCTGTATCTGGCGGACCGGATCGTGGTGCTCAGCAACTGCCCGGCGACCATCAAGGCGGAATATAAGATCGATCTGCCCAGGCCCCGAAGCTATGTGGATCCCGAGTTCCTGCGGCTGCGCAAGGAAATCACCAGCATCGTGGATATTACGAAATAGGAGGAGAGCAAATGAGTCGTGGAGCGAATATAAAGGCGGTAAATTTAACGAAGAAATTCGGTGATCTCCTTGTATTGGATAATATGAATTTTGAGGTGGAGGCAGGCGAGCTGTTGTGCGTGGTAGGCCCCACCGGATGCGGGAAGACCACCTTCCTGAACAGCCTGACGAACCTGTATCAGATCACCTCCGGCCAGATTCTGATCGATGACGAACCGGTAGATCTTAAAAAACATAACGTATCCTATATTTTTCAGGAAAACTCCACTATGCCGTGGCTGACGGTGGAAGAAAACATCCGGTTCGGCCTGGACATCAAAAAGGTCGCGGAGAAGGAAAAAAAGGAGCGGGTCGAGGAATTTATGGAGATCGTAGGCCTGACCCCGTATCGGAAATTTTTCCCCAGACAGCTGTCGGCCAGTATGCTGCAGAGGGTATCCATCGCCAGGGCGTTTGCCACGAAGCCGAATCTTCTGCTGATGGATGAACCTTATGCCCAGCTGGACATCGAATTGAGATACAAGCTGGAAGATGAGCTGATCAAGCTCTGGGAAGCAACCGGAACTACCGTAATGTTTATCACCCATAATATCGAGGAGGCCGTCTACCTGGGCCGTAAGATTCTGATTCTGACCAATAAGCCGACGACGGTTAAAACCTTCCTGGATAACCCGCTGCCCAGGCCCCGGGATATTGCCAGCGAAGAATTTGTAAAATTGAGAAATCAGGTAACCGATCTGATCAAATGGTGGTAGGGAAGTCTATAGAATCTGTATTCGGGAGAATACAGTAGGAGGTAAATGTGAAGAACGAAAAACAACGTATGCCAAATGTCCTGATACTGCACAGCGACCAGCACAGCGCCAGGGCCTTGGGTTGTTACGGCAATAAACAGGTAATCACGCCGAATCTGGACCGTTTGGCCAGAGACGGAATCAAAATAGATCATGCATTTACGCAGAATCCCATCTGTACCCCGTCCAGGATGTGTATGCTCAGCGGACAGTACGCCCATAACATCGGTTACTATGGCCTGATGGGAGAAAAACCGGAGCGCCTGCCGAATATCTTTGAATATTTCAAAGAGCAGGGCTACCAGACGGGAGCGGCGGGAAAATTACATACGCCGGCCGGATGGGTATCGGATCACTGTGACTATGTGGGAGACGGATACGGCTTTGAGCATCCGGTCAGGCCCTGGAACCGCCGGATGGAAGAGGGCTGCCAGGGATTAAAGGGGGATGACTATTCGGTCTATTTAGCCGAGCATGGGCTGTATGAGGATCGGGATGACAAGATCCTGCAGGAATGGTTCGAGCAAAACGAACACAGGAAAGGCCAGTGTGTGGATTCCCGGTTTTCCAGAATTCCCAAGGAGCATTCCATGGAGGCATGGACGGCCAAATGCACCAACCGCTTTATCGAGCAGTGCGTAAAGGAGGAAAAACCCTTCTGTTACTGGATGACCGTTCCCAGGCCCCATCAGACCTATGCGCCGTGCAAAGAATTTTGGGATCTGTATGAGGGCGTGGATCTGGAATTGCCGCCAAACGCGGAAAATGACATGCACGACCGGTCGGCAGCGGCGAAGGCCACCCAAGAGAATTTCCAGAAGAACGGAGACTGGATGCTGTTCGAACCCCGGAATTTCGAGGAGGCCAGAAAACGTGTGCTGCGTGGATACTATGCCTGCGTGTCCCAGATGGATGACGCTATGGGGCGGGTGTTAGATAAACTGGATGAGCTGGGCATCAGGGAAAATACGATCATAGTCTATACGACGGATCACGGGGAGTTCGCAGGAGAACACGGGATGATCGAGAAAGCGCCCGGGATCGGTTTTGGCTGTGTCACCAGGATACCCATGATCTTTTCCTGGAAAGGAAAATTAAAGGCGGGCGAGGCGCGGGATTCTCTGGTGGAATCCATCGATATTCTGCCCACAGTGTGCGAGCTGGCAGGGCTTGCCCGCCCGGACTGGGCCGACGGCAGAAGCGCGGTGCCGGTATTGCGGGATGACACCGGTATCCGGGATATAGCGGTAACGGAGAATCCGAATACAAAAACGATCCATACAAAACGCTATAAACTGACCCAGTATCTTCCGGAATTCCAGGGGGAAGATTTTGGGGAACTCTTCGATATGGAGCAAGATCCATATGAACTGAAAAATCTGTATTTTGATCCTGCATACCAGGATGTGGTGCAGGAGCTTAGATATAAACTTTACTGCTGGCTGGTTCGGACGACCAGGATCAAGACGGCCAACCCGACGATCCCCTGTACCGGTCTGGAAAAGGATGTATCCGGCGGGATGTCCTGGGATCTGGCGCCCTATTACGGGGTCTATGACAGGGATGGCAGGATCGGGGAAAGATTCTATCGGGATCTGATACAAAAAGGTATGAGAAATTATCTGTAGCGGCCTGTATGGACCGCACTTGCGCTGCCGGGACGGATGGAAATCGCATCACACATAACGGCCGGATAAAAGAAGGAAGATTCTATGGAAGTACTTATATTTTTCATCAGTTTTCTGTCGTCGGTTGTTGGAGCAGTCTGTGGGATCGGCGGCGGAGTAATCATAAAGCCGGTGCTGGACGCGGCAAACATTATGGGAGTCGCCGGCATCAGTTTCCTGTCAGGCTGCACCGTCCTGTCCATGAGCGTAGTATCCGTGTTCCGGCAGATGCGGCAGGGAAGCGGGAAGATCGACTGGAAAACCTCCACGCCGCTGGCAGTTGGGGCGGCGGTCGGAGGAGTCGTCGGGAAAAGCGGGTTTCAATATGTAATGGGCTTTTTCGGGGATCAGAACCGGGTCGGGGCGATTCAAGCGCTGGTGCTGATCGTTCTGACGGTGGGTACGTTGGTCTATACATTGTGCAGTGACCGGATCCATACCTTGCAGGTCAGGAATGCGGCTGCCTGCCTGGGAATCGGGCTGGTATTGGGGGTACTGTCCTCATTCCTGGGGATCGGCGGCGGACCGATTAATCTGGTCGTGCTCTACTATTTCTTTTCCATGTCCGTGAAGACGGCAGCGGTGAATTCCCTGTATATGATTATGTTTTCGCAGGCCGCAAGCCTTCTGCACACACTGGCCGGGAGAAATATCCCGGAAGTGTCAGGCGTATACCTGGGCGTGATGGTGATTGGCGGAGTGCTGGGGGGCCTGCTGGGAAGCAAGGCACACCGGATCGTGTCGGAACGGGCGGAGAAGATCCTGTTTGTGATGTTGATGATTGTGATTGTTGGGATTAATGTTTACAACTTTGTCAAGTTTAGCTGATGAGGTGATTGGGGACATGTCCATTTCGATGAAAATGCTTTTTTATAACTACTGGGCAATGAAGACAAGAAAATTAGATTTGAAATGGACAAAATGGACAGGACGAAATGGACATGTCCCAAACTGATTTGGACATGTCCCCCTTTGCTGATTTACTATATGAAAGTAGCAAACGCGGCTCGCTTGGCTGCAATCAACGGAATCGGCCGTAATTAGCCTCGGATTCAGCTAGAATTTAGGGCTAGAATTTAGCTGGGAATCAGCTGTAATTTTATCTTGCGGATATGCGAAAGATATGATATACTATCCAAGTATGAGAAATCAGCCGGTATTCGGAAATTGGACACTCCGACCTTTTTCTTAGTACCAGGCGGTTAAAAAAACAGGAGGAAGAACAACAATGATTTCGAAAGAAAAGAAACAGGCAATTATTGCCGACTATGCAAGAACACCAGGCGACACCGGTTCACCGGAAGTACAGGTAGCCATCCTGACCGCAAGGATTCAGGAATTAACCGAGCATTTACAGGAGCATCCGAAGGATCATCATTCCAGAAGAGGTCTTCTCAAAATGGTTGGTCAGAGAAGAGGCTTGCTTTCTTATCTGAAAGACATGGATATTGAGAGATACCGTACTCTGATTGAGCGTTTAGGACTTAGAAAGTAAGAAACTTTGAGGGCGGTTCTCGTAACCGCCCCATTTTATCGTACAGAATTATACGGCAGACAGATTAGACCTAAAATATCCGGATGCGAATGCGGCCGGCTGTGAAAACAGCCTGAGATCTATGTTGTTTGGCTTTGACCTGTACGAAGCAGCAGTTAACCAGTGAAAGTTAGCGGGCAGAAAGAGCCGAGACCACTGAAAAGGGTATCCGTGCTATGGCGGATGGGTTTTTCAGTAGTTTCGGAATCTCCCGCTTTCTGAATAGATCAAGTTTAAAGGAGATAAAGAAATATGTACAAGACTTTTACAATGGAACTGGCCGGCAGACCTCTGTCCGTGGATATCGGAAGAGTAGCGGCTCAGGCAAATGGTGCGGCTTTCATGCACTATGGAGATACGACCGTGCTGTGTACGGCCACCGCTTCCGACAAGCCCAGAGAGGGTATTGATTTCTTCCCGCTGAGCGTAGAGTATGAGGAGAAATTATACGCGGTAGGAAAAATCCCGGGAGGTTTCAACAAAAGAGAGGGTAAGGCCAGCGAGCATGCGATTCTGACGTCCCGTGTCATTGACCGTCCCATGCGCCCGCTGTTCCCGAAAGATTACCGAAATGATGTGACCTTGAACAATCTGGTTATGTCCGTCGATCAGGATTGCAGCCCTGAAATCATCGCAATGATCGGAGCTTCTATAGCGACCTCGATTTCCGATATTCCCTTCGACGGTCCGATCTCCGGTACGCAGATCGGCCTTGTAAATGGAGAACTGGTTGTGAATCCCACCGCGGAGCAAAAGGCCGCTTCTGACATGGCCCTGACTGTGGCGTCCACAAAGGAAAAAGTGATTATGATCGAAGCCGGCGCCAATGAAGTGTCGGAAGATATCATGATCAAAGCAATCTACAAAGCCCATGAAGTAAACGTTCAGGTAATTACGTTTATTGAGAAAATAGTAGAAGAGTTCGGTAAGGAAAAACACAGCTATGAGAGCTGCGCAATACCTGAAGAACTGAATGAGGCGATCAGAGCGATCGTGACTCCGGAACAGATGGAAGTAGCTGTCTTCAGCGATGAAAAACAGGTCAGAGAAGGCAATATCAGAGAGATCGAAAATAAGCTGGCGGAAGCCTTCGAAGAGGAACATCCGGACTGGCTGCCTCTGATCGGTGAAGCAATATACCAGTATCAGAAAAAGACCGTCAGAAAGATGATCTTAAAAGACCACAAGCGTCCTGACGGCCGTGCGATCACCCAGATTCGTCCGCTGGCCGCAGAAATCGATCTTCTGCCCAGAGTGCATGGCTCCGGTATGTTCACCCGTGGCCAGACCCAGATCTTGAATGTAACTACTTTAGCTCCCTTATCCGAAGCCCAGAGATTAGACGGACTGGATGAGGCGGAGACTGGTAAGAGATATATGCACCACTACAACTTCCCGTCCTACTCGGTAGGGGAGACAAAGCCTTCCAGAGGCCCCGGCAGACGTGAGATCGGACACGGCGCTCTGGCGGAACGTGCTTTGGTTCCGGTACTTCCCAGCGAAGAAGAGTTCCCTTATGCCATCCGTACGGTATCTGAGACTATGGAATCCAACGGTTCCACCTCACAGGCCAGCGTGTGCGCTTCCTCCCTGTCCCTGATGGCAGCCGGAGTGCCCATCAAGAGAGCCGTCGCCGGTATTTCCGTAGGTCTGGTGACAGGTGACACCGATGACGATTATCTGGTGCTGACAGATATTCAGGGACTGGAAGATTTCTTCGGTGATATGGACTTCAAAGTGGCCGGCACCCACAAAGGAATTACAGCTATCCAGATGGATATTAAGATCCATGGCTTGACTCGTTCCATTATCGAAGAAGCATTTGTGAAGACGAAAGAAGCGAGAACCTATATCCTGGATGAGGTAATGACACCTGTTATTGCAGAGCCCAGAAAAGAAGTTGGAAAATATGCACCGAAGATTATCACCGTACAGATCGATCCTTCCCAGATCGGCGATGTGGTAGGACAGCGCGGTAAGACGATCAATGCGATCATCGACCAGTGTGGCGTCTCCATCGACATCAACGACGATGGCCTGGTATCCATCTGCGGTGTTGAAAAAGAAGGCATGGACAAAGCTTCGGCTCTGATCCATACTATTGTTACCGACTTTGAGGAAGGCAAGATCTACACCGGTAAAGTGGTCAGCATCAAAGATTTCGGCGCGTTCCTTGAGTTTGCGCCCGGAAAAGAAGGCATGGTCCACATCTCCAAGCTTGCAAAAGAAAGAGTAAAGACGGTAGAAGATGTTCTGACCTTAGGCGATGTAATCGAAGTGGCATGCCTTGGAAAAGATAAAATGGGCAGAATCAGCTTCAGCCTGAAAGATGTAGAGAGATATAAAAATAAAGCAGCTGAATAATGATCGGTGTAACGGCGGCAGATCAGTTGAATAGTTGTGGCAAAATAGTTTGATCGAAGAATACGGTAGATGATAATGAATCATCTACCGTATTTTCAAAATATCTTTAATGAGGTATACTAGTTTATAGAAGATGGTTTGGTGCGAGCCATAAGTACACATAAAATGCCTGGGGGATTCGCACCAGAATAAGATGTGTTGTATTAGAAATAAAATGGATAATTAGTATGGTATAGGAAGAAAATTGTGCATTTGATATGAAATGCGGTTAAGAAATGGCGATGAATTTGTGTGTATTTGCTGTCACAGCCTACGTTGGCTGTGTGGATAGAAATCTTGCGGTCCTTCCATATCCTCAATATCTGCCAGTCACAGCCTACGTTGGCTGTGTGGATAGAAATACTGAATTAGGTTTTAATCGTGAAGGGATGACGGTCACAGCCTACGTTGGCTGTGTGGATAGAAATTGCGCCTGTGATGTCAAAAATCTGTCCGTTATCCGTCACAGCCTACGTTGGCTGTGTGGATAGAAATCAACTGATTCGGCCAACCTGCCATTTGTTATTGCGTCACAGCCTACGTTGGCTGTGTGGATAGAAATTTTCTACTGTATTGATCCTCTATGATAAGGCTGAGTCACAGCCTGCGTTGGCTGTGTGGATAGAAATACCTGGTCGGCCGCTGGCAGACCCCCGGGTGGTTAGTCACAGCCTGCGTTGGCTGTGTGGATAGAAATGATGGAAAGTCCTCCCAATACTGCCTCGTATTTTGTCACAGCCTGCGTTGGCTGTGTGGATAGAAATGTCATATACACTTTTGCAAGAGCCAGAACATCGTGTCACAGCCTGCGGTGTCTGTGTGGATAGAAATCTGATCTCTCATTAATAAAGTCATATACTCATGCGTCACAGCCTGCGTTGGCTAAGTAGATGATTTGCCATTAAGAACCGGGAGTACTTGTCACAGCCAACGATCGCATCTGCATAATATCGCTCGAGCTTCACATAACTCAATTATTATAAATACCATGCTAAGAACCCAAAGCCCCAGATTACAAAAGCAATAAGAGAAATACCAATCAAACCAACCAAACCAGCCCCGGGTAACTATAAAACCCCCGGGGCTTCATATTATAAAAAACACAATAACCAACCAATCCCCATCCCACACAACAATACCAGTCCCCCCAAGAAACAACAGAAGCGTTCATCAAACAAAACTACCGATACTTAGAAGGCGCCACCCCAAACTGTTTCTTAAAACACTTACTGAAATACAGAGGATCCGTAAATCCGACCATCTGGGCCACCTGCTGCAGATTCGTATATCCCTTGTCCAGATAATTCTTTGCGGTCTCCAGCCTTTGCTGACCCATGTACTTAATCAGAGGGACCGAGAACTCCTTGTGGAACTGACGGCTCAGGTAGTTTTCATTGACGTACAGCTGCGAAGCCAGCCATTTGACATTCAGATCCGGGTTGGAAATATTCTGCCCGATCAATTCCACGCACTTCTCAGCCAGCCTTCTGCCGGAAGATACCTTGCCCGAGCGGACGAATACAAGGATCTGGCGATAGAAACCGCAGATAAATTCGATACAATCCGCCGGCTGGTCCCGGTCCATGACCTCGGTCAGGGGATCATAGTATTTGTCAAAGACATCCGCCAGCGCAGTTTTATTTTCCTGTAAAAACATCATGCCGGTCATAATAAGATCGATCCGCAGCATGTTAAAACTTTCAAAATCCATGGCAATAGCCTGGAGCGGACCGGAAGACGGGGATTTCCCATGAACCGCCTGTCCCATAAACGTCTGTTCCACGTAAACGGCCAGATCCCCGGCATTGCCGGTGCGCAGCTGTTTGAGCACACAGGAGCGGATGCTGTCAAAATCAATGGGATTCCTCATAGACGCACGCATATAATCATCAAAGGAAATGATCCCCATATCCATGACCGCCTGGGTATATTTGGATAAAAATTTGGTGTCATAGTAACAACGGTAGATATTCTGATAGCCCTGATAGCGCCTGCTGTAGAATATCGTAACCGGCAGGTTCAGATTAAACAGCAGTCCTTCCCGGAGACTCTGGCAGATCAGGCGTACATTTTGAGAAAAGCTTAAGTCCCGGGGATTGGAACCCAGGAGGATGTTCAGGTGATAGAAGGAGTCGCTGAACACCACGCAGTTCTGGTAATCGCAGAGAGTGTCCTCCACACATTTGGTAACCGTACCCAGCAGATCGTCGATATCCGTCTCATCCAGCAGGTGCTTTTCAAACGCGTTGATGTGGAGCGAGATAATTTCGAATTCCCTGGCGTCGATGGGAAGCCGGTAAAAGCGGAATTTATCGATCAATTGCTGCTCGCTTAAGGGCTGCCGGCCGGATACGACCCAGTTCAGGAATTTATCCCGGATCATTTTTTCACTGACCATGGCCTTGTTGTACAGATGAGAGACATACTGGTCCTGCTGTCTGGAGGAATTGAGCTGTTCCAGCACCTTCTGCATCAGACTTTCCAGCTTTTTTGGTTCTATGGGTTTCAATAAATAATGGTACACGCCGATATTCAAAGCCTGCTGGGCGCAGCCGAAGCTGTCATTTACGGTCAGCATCACACACTGGACGTTCGGATGTGTGTCCCGTACCTGTTCCGCCAGCTGCAGGCCGTCCATGTTGGGCATGTTAATATCACAGATCATCACATCCGGAACTTCATTTTTCATAATTTCAAGAGCGGCCAGGCCGTCGGCGGCATCCGGCAGGATCTGAAAGCCCATGGAGGACCAGTCCAGAATCTGATGGAGTCTTCGCAGGATCAGCGGGTCATCATCTACAAATAATATTTTATACATGACATCTCCTCCAGGCAGTTAATAGGTTTTAGGAAAACGCATGGTGATGTTCGTTTCAACTCCGGGAACGGAATGGATCGTGAGTCCGTAAGAATTGCCATATTTCAACCGGATCCGTTCCTGGACATTCTGAATCCCGAAATGCTTCGGCATGGAGATGGCCGTGGGGACGAACAGGGAGTTCAGTGTTTCTTCGGAAATGCCGCGGCCGTCATCTGAGACTGTGATACAGATGATCTGTTCGCTGTCGGAGGTTACCCGGATGCGGATGTGGCCATCTTCCCGATATCCCGCGAAACCGTGGAGAACCGTATTTTCCACCAGAGGCTGCAGCAGCATCTTCAGAATTTTCAGTTCTTTCAGATCCTCGTCCGCTTCGATCTCATAGGTAAATAGACCGGGTGTCCGTATTAACTGGATTTCCAGATAATCCCGGATCATATGAAGTTCCTCCCGAATGGTGATCAGGTTGCGGCCCTTGCTTAGAATTCCCCGGTAATAACGCCCCAGATGAAAGATCATGGATGTGGCGGTTTCCTTTTTATCATCGGTAACCAGACTGCTGATATTATCCAGGCAGTTATAGAGAAAATGGGGATTGATCTGCGCCTGCATCAGCTTCAACTCATACTCCCGCCGCTGATTCTGCTCATTATAAATACGGGTGGTCAATTCCCGGATATTATTGCTCATGTGCTGGAATCGGTCGGCCAGAAATCCGATCTCATCGCTTGATTTGACCGGCACCGGCGCGCCGAAGTTACCTTTGCCGGCTTCGTCGGCGTAATCCGCTAGCTGGCGGATGGGCCGTACCAGGCTTTTGGCCAATATCTGGGAAAGCAGGATCGTTATGGCCAGCACCAGTAAACCAATCACAGACAACAGTAACGTCAGGCTCAGAGCTTCCCGGTACACCCGGTAATAACTCATTGTATAAAAGACATGAAAATTCCCGGACTGGGTCGGTGAGGTCAGCATCAGGCTGCGGCGCTGATCCCAGGAAAGAACCTTGGAATTCTTCGTCTGATCCACGGTCAGACTGTACGCCTCATCCGGCACGGGAGTCTGCAGGAGCGCCCGGTTCTGGGAAGACACGATCGTCCCGTCCGCATCTGTGATAAAAAACATCTCATCATTTTCATCAGAAATATTCCGGTAAGACTCATAAAACAAATCCTCTTTCACGTCAAACGACAGAATCCCCAGACAAACACCGGTATCAATATCGATCAGGGATTTGGAAATATTAAAAGCGCTCTGCCCGCTTTTTTCCCTGGGAGGCCCAAAAATCATCTGTCCGCCTTTCGCGGTAATCTCCTCATAAAGCTTCTGCATTTCCGGCGTAGGCTCGCTGATCTCATCGGTTTTAATATCAAACACCCTGCCGTCAAAAGTCTGCACATAGCCGTCGTACACCAGGCTGCCGATATCCATAATATTATAGACAGAAGAATGCATGGCAGTAGAAAACATATAGCTTCCGTATGTATTATCCGGATAAGAGGTACAGATAGCCGTCTGAAGGGCGGAACTGGTGGAAAACGCCTTAATATTATATTTCACATTAGAGACAATCCGGTCCGCCTGATCACAGACAAGAATCAGTTTGTCCATGGAATTCTGCATCATTTCCTTCTTGCCATTGTGGACCATCAGGGAAATGGAGAGAACCAGAATCATCAGGATCGATATCACATTGAGCGGCAAAAAGAGCAGCAGCACCTTTTTCTTTAAATTTAACTGTTTCCAGATGGTTGAAATTTTCATCCCATATCTCCTTACCTCGCAGGATAGTGGCAATACTAATTGAATGCAGCCGTCAGCTATACTGAACAGTAACCCATTCATACATGCCCTTCGGGCGGATCCATAGTATTCCCGGTCCAATGCCCAATCATGTATAGTGAGTATTCAATAGAACGTTCTTATTATATAATAGAGACATGAAAATGGACAGCGGTTTCCGCGAAGCGATTCGTTTTTTCCATGTGAGGTCGTAAAATTCCATTCTCTCAGAAAAGAAAATGATTTAGGATAAAGACATCAAAGGCGCCTGATAAGCCCGCATAAAGAACCTGGAAACGGAATTGAAAACAAGCCGGGAAATGCGAGGAGTATCAAAGGCAGTGAAAAAAGGGAGGAAATAAAATGTGTAAATGGAAGAAATGGATGTCCCTGGTACTGGCAACAGCCATGATCGGCACGCTGACCGCCTGTGGCAGCTCCGGTGGGGATAAGGAAACAGCGGCTCAGGAGCCGGCTCAGACCCAGACGGAAAAGCCTGCGGATACAGATGCGGGGGAAGCGCCCAAGGATACGGCGGCTTCCGGAGAAAAAGTAAAACTCAATATGTTATTTAACGATACCGATGAAAATGTTCAGGAAGAAATGAAATATGTGATGGAACATCTGCCGGAAGTTCTGCCCAATGTGGAAGTAGAGCTGGAAATGAGCCCTGGGGATGCCCAGACCTATGAGACCAAAGTCAGAACCATGATCGCGGCAGGCGGAGAAGGCCTGGACGTATGGTGGGAGAGAGGCGGAAGCTGGGCGACTCCGATCCTGGAATCCAAGAGCGCGCTGCCCCTGGATGAGTATCTGGAAGCCAGCGGTTACTGGGACAAAGTAATCCCTTCCGCCAAACTGCCGGCAGCCGACGGACATACATACGGAATCCCCTTTGAGGATATTTCCTACGAAATCATGCTGTACAACAAGAAAATCTTCGCAGACAATAATCTGGAAGTACCCAAGACAGTAACCGAGTTAAAGAAAGTTGTCGAGACTCTGGCAAAAACTGAAATCGTTCCGATCTCTGTAGGAGCCAAAGATGGCTGGTGCGCAGCCATGATGGTAGAAGGATTCGCATACTCGATCGATCCGGAAATTACCAAAAAGATCGTGGACGGACAGGCAAAATTCTCCGATGAACCCTACACCAAGGGTGCGGAAGTCATGAAAGAGCTGATGGACATGGGCGCGTTCTCCAAGAACGTGGCGCTGACCGGTATCGACGAAGCTCTGCCGTTATTCGAGACCGGCAAAGCGGCTATGATGGCCAACGGTTCCTGGGCAGTGGCTTCCTGTGCCGATAAAATGGGCGAAGATTTCGGATATTTCTACTATCCGGTAGTCAACGATGCAGATGCAGACAAATACGGCAAAAACTGCGCAGGCGGTGTAAAACAGAATTCCGGTATGATGGTATACGCAGGAACCGAACACCCTGAAGAAGCAGTAGCGCTTTGCCAGGCAGTTGCCGAGCTCCGCTGCAAATATGTATACGAAGAGAAAGGAAATCCCTTCACCGTATACAAAGCGGACGTAATGGGCTGGAAATACGACAAAGAATTTGCTGAGCCGGTAGCACAGCTGGCAGCCGACATGCAGAACTTTGGTTTTGTATATGGTCTGGTACAGGACGTGATGCCGACGGCGGCCGCATCCTCAGGAGTAATGCAGTCAACCAGTAAGTTTATGACCAATACTGCGGATTACGGAGTGGCGGATTATCTGGCTGACATGGATAAGGCGGCTTTGGAAGAATAGAGATGGTTTTTTGAGGGCCGGGATGAGTGAGAAGCGGCGGGGCCTTGCGGGGTGGGATGACAAATCCCGCGGGGCCAAATCGCTTCGGCCGGCCTAAGAACGGGTAACTCCGATGATGGGAGAACCTCTTATTGGCAGGGCCTGGAACAAACTCGCCAAAATGCGGCTCGGACAGTGTTCCAGGCCCTGCGAGGTTCTCCCATCATCTGCGTAACCCGTTCTAAGACCAGCCTCAAGCGATTTGGTCCCGCGGGATTTGTCATCCCACCCCGCAAGGCCCCGCCGCTTCCCGCTCATCCCTACACTATAACAGGCCAAGTTCTATGTTCAATTCTTCTGGATATGGGATAGTTCAGATGAGCGGCGGGTTCTGCGGTGCTGAGATCTGGTTAGTTAAAGGGATTGGTGTTAAGGTTTGTTTGACTTTGTATCAGAGATAATACGGAATAGAAATAGAAGAGTATGAAATGGAAATTTTCTTTTTGAGGTATAAAGGTTAGAGGATAGCTTTTATTTGGGAGCTTTTGTACTGAAAAGTGAATTCCGTTTTGATAAGTAATATTGTAAAGTTTTCTTCAATATTCAACTAAAGTTTAAAAAGTACAACCCCCAAATATTAGATATAACGTAACTAAAGGAAAATATAACTATAGAAAAAGTATACATTATTGAGCAGCGGATGCTGCGAATCCGCCCGAAGGGTATGTATTAATGGGATGCTGTTAAGTATGATAATAGGAAATATAGTTATGGATAATAAATTTAAATAAATTCAGTTATTAAAAATGTAGTCCTTAGTTGTAAATCGCAATGCAACCGTTCTAATTCCAGATTAAGTGAGTAGATTAAGTGAAAATATGTAAATCGCAAATGTAATTATAGAAAACGTTATTATAGCTAATTTAACTATGCAAGATGTTTTTATAGTAAACATAAACATGATGAATGTTACTATAGAAAACATAAGTGTGCAAAATATTATTCTTGTGAACGTAAAATGTTTCTATAATGAACACAACTAAACACAACTATAAGATAAACAGAACTGTAACAAACATATAACAAACATATAAGAGCAACATAGTAAAAGAGCGACATAGTAAAAGCGTAACATAGTAAAAGAGCAACATAGTAAAAGCGTATCATAGTAAAAACATATGAAGTAAAAACACATTATTTGAGCTTACATAATGTTCATACGGTAACACTTCACAAATAGTGTAGTCAGAATATGAATCTAAGGTATCACCAAAGTAGGGGCGGGATGGCGCAAGGGCAGCCTGGGGGCGGAGGAGCATACGGAACGGGCGCCAAATCGCTTGAGGCCGCGCCTTAGAACGGGTTACGCAGAAGAGGACGAAACCTCGCAGGGCCCGGGGCACTGTCTGAGCGTTCTTTGGCGAGTTTGCCCCGGGCCCTGCTAATCGGAGGTTTCGTCCTCTTCGGAGTTACCCGTTCTTAGGCACGGCCGAAGCGATTTGGCGCCCGTTCCGTATGCTCCTCCGCCCCCAGGCTGCCCTTGCGCCATCCCGCCCCGGCCCCATCCCGCCCCGGCCCTTTAAAAACTAAAATTAATAAAGGAAAGGAACGAAGAAAATATGAAGAAAGTGTTAGGGAACAAATGGTATATCTTTTTGCTGTGTGCTCCGGCCATGCTGCTGCTGATTGCCTTTGTGTTGTATCCCATCTTGAATATAGTGGTCATGTCCCTCCAGAAGACGGACGGCCTGACACCGGCTAAGTTTATCGGATTTAAGAATTTTGTACAGCTGTTTACGGATGATGGATTCATGAGAGCTAATCTGGCGTCTCTGGGCCTGTGCCTGCTGGCGGTGATTTGTAACGCGATCCTGGCGATCGCGGTGTCGATTCTTCTGTGTACGCTGGGACCTAAGACTCAGAAAATATTGCGTACGGCATTTATTATCCCGCTGGTGCTGTCGATATCGGTTATCTCCCAGTTGTGGCTGACCATTTACCATGCGGACTGGGGACTTTTGAATACAATGCTGGATAAGATCGGATTGGGATTTTTGCAGAATGAATGGCTCATTAATCCGAAGACGGCTATGGTCTGTATCGCGATTGTAGGTATGTGGTGGATGTTCGGTATGGATCTTTTGATGTCGTACTCGGGGATCAAGGCGATCCCGGAGAGTTACTTTGAAGCGGCGCAGCTGGATGGGGCGGGCTTTTGGCAGACAGTAAGGCATATCACGCTGCCGCTGCTTAAGGATGTGGCGAAGATGTGTGTGACCATATCGGCCATCGGCGGTCTGTTTACGTTTCCGCAGGTTTATATTATGACAGGCGGAGGGCCGGGAGATCTGACCACTACGGTGATGATGTATATGTATAAGCAGGCCTTTTCGAATCAGCGGTATGGTCTGGCCGCTGCGGTGGGCCTGGTGGTGATCCTGGAAACCTGTGTGGTGCTGGCTGTGATTAACTGGCTGTTTAAAAAAGGCAGAAGTGCGGAGTAGGAGGGAAAGAAATGAGAATACAACATAAATGGATCCGGGTGGTACTGACGGTAATCTTCGGTATCTGTGCGTTTTGTTCCGTATATCCTCTGTTCTGGATGCTGCTGAACTCTTTTAAGGATACTTCGGAGATTATGACGGGGAGCTCTTTTGGACTGCCCTCGTTCTGGAAATTTGAGAATTATACGGATGCGCTGTTTAACCGGGATATCTTGAAATTCTTTTTGAACAGTGTGATTGTGACCGGGGCTACCCTGGTGCTGACGGTGGTCTCCGCCACCATGCTGGCTTACGCGCTGACCAGAATGAGATGGAAAGGGGCGGGGAAATTAAATAAAGTGGTAACCCTTGGCATCCTGCTTCCGTCCCAGATCGTTATCGTGCCGATCTTCGTCATGCTGCGGGAAATGCATCTGGTCAATAATCCCATGTCTTTGATCCTGACGATATCCGCTTTTAATATTGCCATGGCGACCCTTATGGCCTGCAGTTTTATGAAGGGGATTCCCATGGAGATGGAAGAGGCGGCGGTAATGGACGGAGCCGGTATCTTTACGATTCTGTTTAAGATTATCACGCCCATCATCAAACCGGCGGTGGCCACTATGTGTATCAATACATTTATTAACAGCTGGAATGAATTCATCTATGCTCTGGTGCTGATTAACGGGGAAAAATACCGGACGCTGCCGATCGCGCTGATGAACTATTCTTCCGGAAAATACGGGACGGATTACGGCGGCATGTTCGCGGCTATGGTAATCACCAGTATTCTGCCGGTGCTGCTGTTTGTATTTTTCAGCAATCAGGTGGAGAAAACCTTCTCTGCCGGCGCGATATTAAAATAGCGAAAAAGGAGAACTGCCATGCAGATAACATATCAGGAATATCTCGACAAAGTTCACGGCGGCTGGATCGGCAAATGCCTGGGCGGCGCCGCAGGCGCCCCGGTGGAGGGGATTAAGAAAGTGATCCCCTACGAACACTACCGGGAAGTGATACGGCCGGATCTGCCCAACGATGATCTGGATCTTCAGCTCTTATGGCTGGAGGTGCTGCAAAAGAAAGGGCCGGCCATCACATCCAGGGATCTGGCGGATGCCTGGAATGAGCAGTGTTGGTACCCATTCAGTGAGTATGGTATTTTCCTGAAGAACTATGAGAGGGGAATCATGCCGCCGTATAGCGGGTCTTTCAATAATCCCGTATTCAAAGAAGGAGAAGGCTGTCCGATCCGCTCGGAGATCTGGGGCATGATTTTCCCGGGGAATCCGAAGAAAGCGGCGGAATACGCCCGGATGGACGCCTGTCTGGATCACGCGGAAGCCTCCGTATGGATCGAAGAGTACTATGCAGCTATGGAGGCCGCGGCATTTGAGGAGACGGATATCAGTCGATTGATAACCGGCAGTCTGTGCTATCTGCCGGAGGGCTCACGGCCCAGAAATTGTGTGCAGGACGTCTGTAAGGACTACGAGTCGGGCTGCAGAGACTGGGAAACCGCCCGGACCCGTATGATGCGCAAATACGCCCACTTTGATTTTACCAATGCGGTGACCAACCTGGGCATCGTGATCATCGCGCTGCTGTATGGAGAAGGGGATATGGACCGGACCGTAAACATCGCGTTTCGCTGCGGCTACGATACCGACTGTACCTGCGCCACCGCGGCCGCCTTACTGGGCATCACCATAGGCGCTTCCGGCATCGATCCATCCCTGAAGGCTCTGGTGGACGACAGCTTCGTGATCGGTATTGACGTAGAGCGGCAAAACAATTCCATAGCCGAGCTATCCAAAGAAACCTGCGCCATCGGCATACTGGCCGGCGCAGCCGCCATAACGGATATTCCAAGTGGGATCGACATTCCCCATCCCGCGCCGAGAAAAGAGGATATAGAATTTGATATCAAATACAAAGCTTTCCCGGCTATCGGACGAATGGATCAATGTCCCTGCGAGATCACCGTACATAACCGGACGGAGAGTAAAACGGAGGATCTGGTAACCATCAGCGGCCTGCCCGAAGGCTGGGATGTCTTTGGCAGCGGGCAGCTGGTTACCTTAAACCCTGGTGAAAGCAAGTCCATGCCGATCGTCATCACAACCACAGAGCAGGTCCAAAACCTCAATAACAAAAACCTGCTGCACGTGAACTATGCCCATGCCGGCGCGGATTTCGGAATCGCGGGCGCATTTGTATGGCAGGCGGCGGGTCCATATTTCGAGGCGCTGGAAAAACAGGACCGTCCCGGCCTTCCCTCTCCCCATGGAGAAGGATGCAACCTTCCGACCCTGGAATGTATGGTAAATAATGCGGCCTATCTGGATAAGGCGTACCTGGATGAGCAGAATTTCCGGGAAGCCTTCACGCAGGAGGACACCATATGGATCAACGCTTATGAAGATCTGCTCCCCTTAGACGAAGTATTTACGTTTCGGGGGCAGGGGGCAATTTATCTACAACAGACCCTGATATCCCCCGAAGACCGGGACATCTGGGTAGTAATCGGAAATAACGATGGTTACCGCCTGTGGATCAACGGTGAAATCGTCATGGAGCGGGATGAAATCCGCCTTTGGACCCCATACAATAATTACGAAATCATACATCTGAACAAAGGGACAAACGAAATTGTGTTAAAACTTCTTCGAAGGACCGAAAGCCTGAAATTCAGTTTCGGACTGCGCAGATACGAAGGCGAACATTTTCACCGCAAACGCTGGTATGTTGATTTTGCCTCGGAAATATAGTAGGAATAATAGATAGCAGGCGGCTATTTTAAAGATTGCTTAAGAACCATTCTGTTAGACGGGCAATAAACGCTGTAATTAGGAAGGGACTTGTCCCGGCACTGACTCTGTACGAGTTGGCTGCCGGGAATAAGCCCCTTCCTTTTTTATCCGTCTGCAGCCGGGGGATCAGCAATTTTCAGACAAGCCCCGGAACAAAAAAGTAAAATACCGTGCATTTTTTTGGACATCCCACATATATTGTTCTAAGAGGTGAAGAGATGGACAAGAAAAGCGAACTGATGAAAGTATTGGCAAAGAGAATACGGATTCTTCTGGAACAGCTCCCTCTGGATTTCGAGGATCTGCAGGAGATCAGGCTGCGCGTCAACGGTCCCCTCTTGATCATCTACAGGGGCTGCGAATATTTCGTGAGCGAGGCCCCCTCGCTTGACGGTGACAAGGCCCGGGCCGTAATCGTGGACAAACAGGATGTGCAGGAGACCCTGGAATATGTGGGAAATTATTCCCTGTATGCCTTCGAGGATGAGGTAAAGCAGGGGTTTATCACGATCCAGGGCGGCCACCGGGTGGGAATCGCAGGAAAGACCATTGTGGAGGGGGACAGGGTGAAAAGCCTGAAATACATATCATTTCTCAATATCCGGGTCTCCCATCAGATAAAAGGATGCGCCGATCCGGTTCTTCCTTATATAAGGAACGGCGATCAGATCTGCCACACCCTGATTATCTCACCGCCCAGGTGCGGCAAGACTACCCTGCTGCGGGATATGATCCGGCAGATTTCCGACGGACAAGGCTCCTTTGCAGGACAAACCGTCGGTGTGGTGGACGAGCGGTCGGAGATCGGGGGTTCCTATCTGGGCGTTCCCGGCAATGATCTGGGGATTCGCACCGATGTAATGGACTGCTGCCCGAAAGCGGAGGGCATGATGATGCTGATCCGTTCCATGGCGCCCCAGGTGATCGCGGTGGACGAGATCGGGGATTATCAGGACGCCCACGCCATCGAGTCCGTGATCCACTGCGGATGCAAGCTGATCGCCACGGTCCACGGCAGTTCCCTTCAGGATATCCTGCAGAAGCCGCTGTTAGAAAAACTGGTGGCGGAACACACCTTTGACCGCTATATCATACTGTGCAATGGGAAAAAGGTGGGGACGGTACAGGACATCTTCGACGCAAAGGGCGAGAGCCTTCTAAGAAGGAGGTGTGAGGGATGTTAAAGATGATCGGTGTTCTGCTGGTGGTGACAGCTTCCACAGGCCTGGGATTTTCCGTGAGCCGGGATTTGAAGCTTCGGATCGACCAGCTGCATTATTTGAGAAAGCTGATGCTGATGCTGCAGGGGGAGATCAAATATGTAAAGGCACCGCTGCCGGAGGCATTTGCCAGCATCGGCAGGCGGATCCGGGAACCCTTTCAGGCTTTTTTTGCCGGAGTGGCGCAGGATATGGATCACTGCGAGGGAGAGACATTTCAGGAAATATGGGACAGACGCATCCGGGAAGACTTACGGGAGACCCGCCTGACCAAGACGGATCTGGAGAGCCTGCGGCATATGGGGGAAAATATCGGGTATCTGGACCATGAGATGCAGCTGGGCACGCTGGGCTTGTATACCGAACAGCTGGAAAATGAAATCCATGCGGCGGAGAAAGTCTTCGGATCAAAATCCAGAATATATCATTGCCTGGGTGTGATGGGCGGCATTTTTATTGCGATCCTGATCCTGTAAAAGCGTGAGAAGGTAAGCGAGTTCGAAAAGATAGTATCGCTATCCCTGAATAAAAGGCGCACGAACATGCGCCACAGGAGGTAAACATGAGCGTTAATCTCATATTTAAAATAGCAGCGGTGGGAATCCTGGTTTCCGTATTAAGCCAGGTGTTAAAACACAGCGGGCGGGAGGAGCATGCGTTCCTGACCAGCCTGGCGGGGCTGATCCTGGTATTATTCTGGATTCTGCCGTACATTTTTGATTTGTTTCAGACCATTAAGGACTTATTCATGTTGTAAAGGCGGTGAGAGCGGATGGATATGCTGAGAATCGGCATTCTGGGAATCGTGGGGATTTTATTGGCGGTTCAGTTAAAGGGGACAAAGCCGGAGTATTCCGTTTACATAAGTATAGCTACCAGCCTGGTCATTTTTTTCTACGCGGCCAGACGCCTGGAAATCATCATCCAGGCAATCCAGACCATACAGAGTTTTATTTCCGTTCACAGCGCTTATATCGGAACGTTGGTGAAAATTATCGGAATTACCTATATCTCCGAATTTTCTTCCGCCATCTGCAAAGATGCCGGTCATGCGACCATAGCCAGCCAGATCGAGGTGTTCAGCAAGCTGGCGATCCTGGCAGTCAGCATGCCGATCCTTCTGGCGCTTCTGGAAACCATCAACGGCTTCCTGGCGGCCTGAAAGGATGGGAAGAGTGAAAAAAAGAAGAGTTATTTTTTGGACAGCCTTTATTGTGGCCTTTTTCTTTGGAGGAATCTGCGCCTGTGCCTCCCAGACGATTTCTGCGCGGGCGGATACCTTTCAGACGGCTTCTGCGCAGTCGGTTACGTCTCAGATGGTTTCTGCCCAGACGAATACCTCCCAGACGAGTACCTCCCAGACGAGTACCGCCCAGATGGATACCTCCCTGTTGGACGAGGTGGAGTTTGGGGATATCCAGCAGACGCTGGATGAGGTGCTGGGGAACTCCGATGTGGATTTTGAGGGAACCGTCCGGAAGGTATTGGACGGAGACGCAAAATTCAGTCTGGATCTGGTAAAGGATCTGGTCTTTGGCAGAATCGAGCAGGAATTTGGCAATAACCGCAGGATGCTGGTTCAGATCCTGATCCTGGTGACCGCGTCCGCCATATTCATGAATTTTGCCAATGTATTTGAAAACCAACAGATCGCAGAGGTCAGTTTCTACATTATCTATCTGCTGCTCCTGGCGATTCTGATCACATCCTTTGAGACCATAACCAAGCTGACTACAGGCGCGATCGGAGGAATTCTGGATTTTATGAGGGCGCTGATCCCCGCGTATTTTCTGACCGTGGCTGTTGCCAGCGGGGGAACCACGGCTGCCGCCTTCTATGGCTTCACTCTGGGTCTGGTGTATCTGGTGAACTGGATCCTGTTAAATATCATCCTTCCCATGATCCACATCTATGTCATCCTGGTACTGGTCAATAACCTTTCAAAAGAAGATTTTCTCTCCAGACTGGCTTCCTTGATCCGCAGCGCCGTGGAATGGGTCTTAAAATCGCTGTTGGCGCTGGTGATCGGGTTTTCCGTCATTCAAAGCCTTATTGCCCCCGCCGTGGATGCTTTCCGGGTGTCGGTGCTGAACAAAACGGCCGGTATTATCCCGGGGGTGGGCGGGACGATCAACGCGGTAACCGAAGTGATCATCGGGTCCTCCGTACTGATCAAGAACAGCATAGGAGTGGCGGCCATGATTATTCTCCTGCTGATCTGCCTGATTCCGGTGTTAAAGCTGGCGATTTACACATTTCTCTATAAAATGGTGGCGGCGGTAGTCCAGCCGGTATCCGACAAACGGATGCTGGGCTGCATCAGCTGTGTGGGAGAGGGGGCCAAACTGTCCATGAAGGCAATCTTTACCGCGGCGGTTCTGTTCATGGTTACGATCGCTGTGGTGAGTGCCTCCAGCCTGACCGGTTGAGAAAGGAGAATATTTTGATCGAACAGATTTATCAGTGGGTAAAAAATATCGCGTTCTATCTGATCCTGATCACAGCGGTAATGAATGTACTTCCAAACAATAATTATAAAAAATATGTAAAGCTATTTACCGGTATGGTACTGGTGCTGCTGGTTCTCTCTCCAATCACCAGCCTGCTGAAATTAAACCGCACCATGGATTTTACCTTTATGACCAGCAGCTTTGAGCAGGAACTAAATGAGCTGGACGATCAGGCGGAATCTTTTGAAAATGCGCAGAAAAGCAGGCTGTTTACCGGATATGAGGAGGAGGTGGCAAAAGAAATCGGGGAAGTGGTGGAGCAGGACGGTTTGTATCCGGTAGACATTCAGGTCGTGATGGAGGAGGATGAGAGCAGTGAGGATTACGGCAGTATCCGTCAGATCCATATTACGGCTGCGTATTCCCAAAAACAGGCGGAGGGGATCTATATCGAACCTGTCCGCATCGGAACAGAAGAAAAGGAAGAGTATCAGCCTGAAAGTATGGAAGAAATTAACATAAAAAATGATTTGGAACGATTCTATAATATTTCCGCTAGTAATATAAATATTAGTATACAGAGGTAGCCTATGAAAATGGGAAAGCTGAATATCAAAAATTTAAAAAAGGATCAGCTGCTGATCATTTTACTGGTAGGAGTGCTTCTGGTGATCATCGCACTTCCCACGGATAAGAAGAGCAAAACGCAGGAAGAAAAAGAACAGCCGGCGGCGCAGCAGGCCGCGGCGGTTTCCACGAATTCCTATGAGACGGAGCTGGAGCAGAAACTAAAAAAGGCGTTAAGCCAGGTAGAAGGCGTAGGCAAGGTGGATGTGATGATCACCCTCAAGTCCAAAGGGGAGAAGATCGTCGAGAAAGACCAGAACACCACCGGCAATGTGGTGACGGAGACCGACAGCGAAGGGGGAACCCGGGAAACCAAGGAGACGAACACGCAGGAGACGACAATATACGCGCAGGAGGGAAGCGGTACCCAGACACCTTATGTCATAAAAGAACTGGGTCCGGAGATCGAGGGGGTCATAATTATAGCGGAAGGCGGGGGAGATGCGAGAGTTGTTCAGAACATAACCGATGCAGTTGAGGCATTATTTCATGTAGAGGCACATAAAATTAAAGTAATGAAAATGAAATGACGGGATGGCCATGAATAAAAATGAAAGCTTAAAAAATAACAAGAATGGAGGCAGAAAAGTGAAAAATATATTTAAAAAGAATTCGGTGATTATAACGGCATTGGCGATCATGATCGCGATCGCAGGCTATCTGAATTATTCGGGAAACAAGCTGGGCAAGGAAGATGCGGAGGCCACCAACAGCACCAATGTGGCCAAAAATGAACTGTCGGACATTTCCGACGAGGATATTCTCTCCCAGGCCAGCACAGACGGGACTCAGCCCGCAGAGCAGGCCTCTTCCGGTGACATCGAGAGCCTGGACGTGGATCTGAACAACGGCGCTGCGGTATCCTCCGACGAGGTCGCCAGCACCGGCGGCGAAACACCCGGCGAAGCGGTTCTTGCCAACTCCTCTAACGTAGGCTTCGCAGCTCAGGCCAAGCTGGATAAAGAGCAGCTTCGGGCAAAGAATAAAGAGACCCTGATGGAAGTCATCAACAACACAAATATCACGGAAGAGCAAAAGCAGACGGCTATCGATAACATGATCGCTATGACCGCCATCGCAGAGAAGGAAACCTCGGCAGAGATGCTTTTGGAAGCCAAGGGCTTCACGGATGTGGTAGTCAGCGTTACGGAGAACGGAGCGGATGTCATCGTAAATGCCGCTGAGGTATCCGATGCCCAGAGAGCGCAGATCGAAGACATCGTGAAGAGAAAGACGGATGTTCCCGCTGAAAACATTGTCATCACCACCATGAATGCTACGGAATAGCAGGATTATATCGCTTGGTATTACGGGCCTGAGGGGCTAAAAGCCCCTGGGCCCGTTTGACTTTTACGATTTACTCAGGTAAAGAGGGACATGTCCATTCTGGTTTGGGACATGTCCGAATCGATTAAATCAAGTATGATTACAAGAAATTGGAAAGTAGATACAGATTGTAATAGGTGAAAGGTATGGTAAGAACCGTAATCATTTGTTATATAAAGCTGTATAAATATTTTTATACTTTTTCAAGAGAATCATCTGTGCTATAATGAATAACAGCAATTTTGGAGATGCTGATTGTAATAATATAGCGAGATATAGACTTCTTATTTTAGCAGATTTTCTTATAGGGGAATAACTGCCGGGCTGTTTATGTGGTATTTGGTGAGGGTTATGGATAGATCGTTCTAACAAGCTGGATGTAATCGTAAAAGGATGTATATGCTCAAGAAAGCTATTGTATAAATTAAACCAAGCCTGTACTGAAACGCGATGGTCATAACAAGATAGACATGTCCCAAACTGAAATAGACATGTCCCAAACTGAAATAGACATGTCCCAAACTGAAATGGACATGTCCCAAACCAGAATGGACATGTCCCCAATTCCCATAAATACAGAAGATACCGCGCAAATCATGAAAAAAGAATGGAGAATGAATATGAAAAGAGTATTTCTGATTGTACTGGATAGTGTAGGAATCGGTGAGCTGCCGGACGCCGCGGAATACGGTGATGAGGGCAGTAACACGCTTCGGGCATGCTCCGCAAGCCCGTATTTTGATATGCCGAACATGGCAAAATTGGGTTTGTTTCATATTGATCAGGTGGACTGCGGCCCGAAGGAAGAGCATCCGCAAGGCGCCTGGGGCAGACTGGCGGAGGCCTCCAAGGGGAAGGACACCACCATCGGCCATTGGGAGATCGCGGGACTGATATCGGACAAACAGATGCCTACCTACCCGGATGGCTTCCCGAAAGACCTGTTGGATGATTTCTCACGTCAGACAGGGCGGGGATGGCTCTGTAACAAACCTTATTCCGGCACGGATGTCATCCGGGATTATGGGGAGCAGCATGTGAAAACAGGGGATTTGATTGTCTATACCTCGGCGGACAGCGTGTTTCAGGTGGCGGCGCATGAGGAAGTAGTGCCCATAGAAGAGTTATACCGGGATTGTGAGATCGCCAGGAAGCTGCTGGTTGGGGAGCATGGAGTCGGCCGGGTGATCGCCAGACCATTCGTTGGGACATATCCTGATTTTAAACGTACCAGCAACCGCCATGACTTCTCGCTGACCCCTCCGAAGGCTACGATGCTTACCCAGTTGTCCGAGGCCGGATTTGCTGTGCTGAGCGTGGGGAAAATCGTGGATATTTTCGCCTCGGATGGGGTGACGGATTTCGTGAGAACGGTCAGCAACGAGGATGGAATCGATAAGACATTGGCCTATATGGATCGGGACTTTGAGGGGTTGTGCTTTACGAATCTGGTGGATTACGATATGCTGTACGGTCACAGAAATGACGTGGACGGCTATGCGAAGGCGCTTACCTATTTTGACCGGAGACTCCCGGAGCTGCTGGCCAAATTAAAAGAGGAAGATATTTTAATGATTACGGCGGATCATGGCTGCGACCCCTCCACTCCTTCTACGGATCATTCCAGGGAATATACGCCGCTTGTGATTGCCGGAAGGCAGGTCAGAAACGGGGCGGATCTGGGAACGAGGGCTACGTTTGCGGACATCGGTGCTACGGTAGTGGAGTATTTCGGAGTACCTCAGAAAATAGATGGTTCTTCGTTCTTAAACGAGATCCTCTGAAAGAATAGATAAAATAAATAAGCAGGATACGAAAGGAAAGAGAAAATTATGGCACAGTTATGGGGAGGCCGTTTCACGAAGCAGACGGACCAGTTAGTTTATGATTTTAATGCATCCATCACCTTTGACCAACGTTTTTATAAACAGGATATCGAGGGCAGCGTCGCCCATGTGGTCATGATGGCGCAGCAGGGAATGCTGACGCAGGAAGAAATGAAGCAGATCGTGGAGGGACTGAAAGGCATACAGGAGGACGTCGAATCCGGAAAGCTCCAAATCACCAAAGAATATGAGGACATCCATAGCTTTGTGGAAGCGAATCTCATCGACCGGATCGGACAGGTGGGAAAGAAGCTCCATACAGGCCGAAGCCGTAACGATCAGGTGGCATTGGACATGAAACTGTATGTCCGCGTGGGCGTGTTGGAAATCGAGGCCCTGGTCAGGGAGCTGCTGGAGGTCCTGCTCCATATAATGGAGGAAAATACGCAGACCTATATGCCGGGATTCACGCATCTGCAAAAGGCACAGCCGGTAACGCTGGCACATCATCTGGGAGCGTATTTCGAGATGTTTAAAAGGGACCGGGAGCGTCTGCAGGATGTGTTCAAGCGCATGAATTACTGCCCGCTGGGAGCCGGCGCGCTGGCCGGGACCACCTATCCGCTGGACCGGAACCGGACCGCGGAGCTGATGGGATTCTATGGACCGACGCTGAACAGCATGGACTCCGTATCTGACCGGGATTATGTACTGGAACTGTTGTCCGCCTGCTCTATTATCATGATGCATCTGAGCCGGTTCTCTGAAGAAATCATAATCTGGAATTCCAACGAGTACCAGTTTGTGGAGATAGATGACGCGTTCAGCACAGGAAGCAGCATCATGCCCCAAAAGAAGAACCCGGATATCGCGGAACTGGTCCGCGGTAAGACCGGCCGGGTCTATGGCTCGCTGATGGCGCTGCTTACAACTATGAAAGGCCTTCCGTTGGCGTACAACAAGGATATGCAGGAGGACAAGGAATGGACCTTTGACGCCCTGGATACGGTAAAGAAATGTATTCAGCTGTTTACCGGCATGCTCTCCACCATGAAGTTCCGAAGGGACGTGATGGAAACCAGCGCGAAAAATGGATTCACCAATGCCACAGACGCCGCGGATTATCTGGTCAATCACGGCGTGCCCTTCCGTGACGCCCATGGGATCGTGGGACGCCTGGTGCTGTATTGTATCGAACAGAACAAAGCTCTGGATGACATGACGCTGGAGGAATTCAAGTCCATCAGCCCGGTGTTTGAGGAAGATATTTATGATGCCATCAGCCTTAAGACCTGCGTGGATAAGCGGATCACTTTGGGAGCGCCGGGAAAAAGCGTGATGGAACAGGTGATTGAACAAAATAAACAATACCTTGGGAATGAATGGAATCCTTTCCCGGAAAAATGCTGAAATTAGGGAATTTAGTTGCATTTTCAGCGGAATTGGAGTAGTATATTCAAAACAAAGACAAATGTACGTCCCACAAAAACAAGTACAAAATAAGATACAGCACAGTACACAAGTGGAGAGTTTTATAAGTGAAACGCGAAACTCTTACATATAAAAAGCTAGAATGAATAAAAAGTCATAACGAGGAGAATGAAAAAATGAGTCAGAAATTGAGAGTGGGTATCCTGGGCGGTACCGGTATGGTAGGACAGCGTTTTATTTCCTTATTGGAAAATCATCCGTGGTTTGAAGTGGTTACGATCGCTGCGAGTCCCCGGTCCGCGGGAAAGACCTATGAGGATGCGGTGGGTGACCGTTGGAAAATGCAGACGCCGATGCCGGAAGCTGTTAAAAAACTGGTGGTTATGAATGTCAATGAGGTTGAAAAAGTAGCGGCCGGAGTTGATTTTGTATTCAGCGCCGTCGATATGACGAAAGAGGAAATAAAAGCCATCGAGGAAGCCTATGCAAAAACAGAGACGCCGGTCGTGTCCAATAACAGCGCGCACCGTTGGACACCGGACGTACCCATGGTAGTGCCGGAGATCAATCCGGAGCACTTCGAGGTAATCAAATTCCAGAGACAGCGCCTGGGGACCAAGAGCGGGTTCGTGGCGGTGAAGCCCAACTGTTCCATCCAAAGCTACGCTCCCGTATTGACCGCCTGGAAAGAATTCGTACCAACCACTGTGGTAGCCACGACCTATCAGGCGATCTCCGGCGCAGGCAAGACCTTCAAAGACTGGCCCGAAATGATGGAAAATATCATCCCCTACATCGGCGGAGAAGAGGAAAAGAGCGAGCAGGAGCCTTTGCGTTTGTGGGGCAAGATCGAGGACGGCGTTATCGTCAAAGCCCAAAGCCCGTTAATTACCTGCCAGTGTATCCGCGTGCCGGTGCTGGACGGACACACCGCGGCCGTGTTTGTATCCTTTGATAAGAAACCGTCCAAAGAAGAACTGATCGACCGCTTAGTCAACTTCAAGGGCCTTCCTCAGGAACTGAACCTGCCAAGCGCGCCGAAACAGTTCATCCAGTACCTGGAAGAAGATAACCGCCCTCAGGTGAAGATGGATGTAAACTTTGAGAACGGTATGGGAATTTCCGTCGGACGCCTCCGGGAAGACACCGTCTATGATTACAAATTCGTGGGCCTTTCCCATAACACGGTCCGCGGTGCGGCCGGCGGCGCGGTATTATGCGCGGAGCTTCTGAAGGCTCAGGGGTATATTCAGGCGAAATAGCTGCATTAGGAACCCCATTTTGTGTGCCTTTTGTTGTGCCCATTGATTTTTAGAAGATTTCATAGTACGATGAAAGACGAGATAATTTTACAAAAGGAGAGCATGCAGTTATGGGGATAACGACTAGTAAATTTCAGGATTCGGAAGCGACGCTTTATACGATGGAGAACAGCAACGGATGTAAATTGACCGTATGCGATTATGGCGCGGTTTTATATTCACTTTTGGTGCCGGATCGGGACGGAAAGATGCTGGATGTAGCACTTGGATTTGAAGGCCCACAAGGGTATCGGCACAATGATACGGGTCTGGGAGCTATCGTTGGAAGGAATGCCAACCGGATCGGAAAAGCGGCCTTTGAGCTGAACGGGGTTGTCTGGAAATTAGATCAAAACGATCATGGAAATAATCTGCACAGCGGATTCAACCGTTACTATGAGCGGATGTGGGATGCGAAGATGAGCGGAACCGGGGCGGAACCGGCTGTTATCTTCAGTCTGCACAGCCCGGACGGGGATCAGGGATTTCCCGGAACGGCAGATGTCACAGTGATCTATACGCTGACCGCGGATAACGAAGTGAAGATCTCTTATCACGCGGTTTCGGATAAAGATACGGTTTTTAATATGACGAATCACTGCTATTTTAATCTGAACGGTCATGATTCCGGGAATGCCGTGGATCAGATTCTTTGGATGGATGCAGACGCGTATACACCAACGGACGCAGAATCGATACCCACCGGGGAGATCGCGCCGGTAGACCAGACTCCCATGGATTTCCGTGTGGCTAAGCGGATTGGGGATGAGATCGACAGCGATTTTGAACAGCTGACTATGGCCGGCGGTTATGATCATAACTGGATATTGGCCCATCCCGGAAACGGACAGCCGTTCGCAGTACTAAAATCGGAGGACAGCGGTATCGTGATGGAAATGTATACCGATCTGCCCGGCGTCCAGTTCTACAGCGGGAATTACCTGATGGGAGAGACCGGAAAAGGCGGCTGCTCTTATGCAAAACGTGCCGGTGTCTGCTTTGAAACCCAGTATTATCCGGATGCCGTGAATAAACCGGAGTTTCCTTCGCCGGTGGTAAAGGCAGGGGAATGCTACGATACCACCACGGTTTACAAATTTAAATGTGAATAATTAACGGGCTTTTTCAGCCAAACAGACAGGATTGTCAGATGACAGGCTTCTTCGACGGTAGTATACCGGTGAGGGGCAGATGTATCATCCGGCGGTCCTGTCTTTTTTCTGCGGAAATGCGATCCGTGAATATTTTAAGGGGAATGCAATAAAATATTAGAAATACTTGTTGCAAAAGTAAACTGTAATTGATATAATTACATTTAAGGGGTTCACCATAGAGATAGGTGCGGGAACCGCACGATGGAGGAAAGAGTAATATGAGTATAATAACAGGATACGCCGGAACTTATGAATCTGCGCAGAGTTTTGGGATTTACCGCTTCACGGTTGATGCGGATACGGGAGCATTGACCGAGCCAAAACTGTTTTATCCTGCGCCGAATGCCAAATATGTATCTTTGCAGAATGGGAAAATCGCAGCGCCGGTGGAACGCAATAAGCGGGCCGGGATTTGTCTGGTAGATTTATCAGCCAAGGAACAGGCGTCGGAGATATTTTGTGAGGATCAGACCTCGTGTTATGTGACCCAGGACGGCCCGCGGATATACACAGCCAATTACCATGAGGGAACGGTTATGGTCTATGAAGAACAGGAGGCGCCCGATGAGGGACTGCGTCTGGTCAAAAGAATCAGCATTGCCCCGGCTGCCGGCTGCCACCAGGTTATCCTGCATGAGCGCTATCTGCTGGTGCCCTGCCTGGAACTTGATACGGTGCGGATTTTTGACAGCTCCCGGAATTATGAGCCGGCGGGAGAACTGAATTTTCCGGCCGGAAGCGGTCCGCGGCACGGGATCTTTAACCGGGACCACACCAGGTTTTATCTGGTGACGGAACGAAGTAACGAGCTGTATACCTTCCGGGTGGAGGAAAATGCGGGATTTCATCAGCTGGATTCCCGTTCGGTTCTGCCGGAAAGAGGGACGAATGAGGATGACACGGCAGCCGTCCGTATGTCGCCGGATGAACGGTTCCTGTATGTGTCTACCCGGGGTTCGGATCTTTTAAGCGTGTTTTCCCTGGAGGAAGAACTTCCGGAAGCGGTGCAGTTTGTGTCCTGCGGCGGCAGGCATCCCAGGGATTTTGTCATAGTACCGGGCGGAAAATACCTGCTGGTGGCGAACCGGTTTTCCAATAATCTGATCTGTTTTAGGCTGGGCGTCCAGACCGGAAGAATTAAGGAAATCTGTGATGCGGTTACCCTAAATGAGGCCGTCAGCCTGGTATTTGATCCGGATCATATAAGCGGGACCGAATAGAAACCATAAAAAAGAACACTCGAAGAGAAAAATAGACGATAACATGGAGGAAATCAGATGGATAAATATGATATTGCGGTAATCGGACTTTCTGTAATGGGTAGGAGCCTGGCGCTTAACATGGCGGATCACGGATACCGGGTGGCCGTGTATAACCGGTCAAAAGAGGTAACCGAAGCGATGGTTAAGGAATATCCTCACGAGGGGATACAGCCATATTACAGCCTGGAAGAATTGACAGGGGCGCTTCGCAGACCCCGGAAAATTATCATGATGATCAAAGCGGGAGCTCCGGTGGACGCGGTGATCGGGAACCTGGCCCCTCTTTTGGAGGAGGGGGATATCCTGATGGACGGCGGGAATTCCTTTTTCGAGGATACCAGAAGACGCTCAAAACTGCTTGAGCAGCAGGGGATCCGTTATTACGGGGTCGGCATCTCCGGCGGGGAGGAAGGGGCCAGATTCGGCCCGTCCATTATGCCGGGCGGCGACGCGGATGCGTACGGGGAGATTGGGCCGATTCTGCGGGATATATCGGCAAAGGCAGAGGGAGAACCCTGCTGTACCTATATCGGACCGGACGGGGCCGGACATTATGTGAAAATGGTCCACAACGGAATTGAATATGCCGATATGCAGCTGATCGCCGAAGCTTACCTGCTCTTAAAATATATTGGCGGATTTGATAACCAGAGGCTTTCCGAGATTTTCGGGGAATGGCAGTCAGGAGAACTCAAGAGCTATCTGATCGGCATTACGGCGGATATATTAAAGGAACCGGACGACTGTACCACCGGCGAACTGGTGGATTATATCCTGGACAGCGCCGCCCAGAAAGGAACCGGCCGTTGGACCAGTATCGAATCCCTGAAGCAGGGAATCGACGTATCTATGATTACGGCTGCCTGCAACGCCAGAGTGATGTCCAACCGTCTTCAGGAACGGGAAAAAGCGTTTCGGCTTCTGAAGGGGCCGGATGTGACGGCTGCGGGCGAGCCGCTTTCCTTTATCCGCATGGTGCGGGAGGGACTCTACGCCGCTAAAATCCTTGCCTATGCCCAGGGCTTTTCTCTGCTTAAGGATGCCTCAAAACAGTATGAGTGGAACCTTGAACTTGGGAAGATCGCGTCCATCTTCCGGGCCGGCTGCATCATCCAGGCTGTGTTCCTGAATGATATCACCGCTGCATTTCAGGAGAATCCAAACCTGGAAAACCTTTTGTTCCATGAATTTTTCCGGCAGGGAATAGAGAAAAATCAAGGCAGCCTGCGAGAAATCGTAACACAGGGAATCAAAAGCGGTCTTCCTCTGCCGGCCATGACCAATGCTTTGGCGTATCTGGACGCGTTTCGCGGGGCGCACGTAGGGGCCAACCTGATTCAGGCCCAGAGGGACTGCTTCGGCGCGCACACCTATCTGCGTACCGACCAGGAGGGCAGTTTCCACCACGACTGGGGAAAAAAGAAAGAGGATTGAGAATGTATGTACGATTGGAGGATAATATGAAACAAGCGCTGACTATCTTCGGGGGCACCGGCGACCTGACATTTCGGAAGCTGCTGCCGGCCCTGTATAACATGAGCGCCTCCGGCAAACTGCCGGCGGAGCGGATAATTATAATCGGCCGCCGGGATTATACCACCCAGACGTACTGTGAAGCGGCCAGAGAATGGGTCCGCCGTTTTTCCAGGATCGTATTCCGGGAAGAGGCGTACCGGCAGTTTATCCAGGGGATCCGCTACTATCAGATGGATTTCACACAGGAGGCTGCCTATGACGCGTTGGACGATTTCTATCAGGAAAGCCGGATCGATGCCCATATTTTCTATTTTGCCGTGGCGCCCAGGTTTTTCCCTGTGATCGCCCAGGGCTTAGGACGTGTGACGGGTGCGGAACAAGGAAAGGTGATTCTGGAAAAACCGTTCGGGGAAAGCCTGAAAGCGGCGGAAGAGTTAAATGACAAGCTGGAAGCATTCTTTGATCCGGAATCAATCTATCGGATCGACCATTATCTGGGCAAGGAAATGATCCGGAATATCCAGACGATCCGGTTCACGAACCCCATCTTTAAGAATATATGGAATGCGGACTACATCGACTATATCCAGATCTCGGCGATGGAAAATGTGGGAGTGGAGACCAGGGCCGGCTACTATGATACCAGCGGGGCTATGAAGGATATGGTGCAGAACCATCTGTTTCAGATCCTGTCCATCGTAGCCATGGAGCGGCCGCAGGATTTGTCGCCCGAGGGGATGCATGAAGAACAGATCCGGGTATTAAAAGCTCTGCGTCCGGTCAGCCCGGAACAGATCGGCAGTCAGCTGGTGCTGGCTCAATACGAGGGGTATCGGCAGGAGCCCGGGGTGTCTCCCCATTCGGTTACGGAGACCTATGCGGCATTAAAAGTGTTCATTGACAATGAACGTTGGAAAGGGACGCCGTTCTACATCCGCACCGGTAAGAAGCTGGGGCGCAGGGAGATGGAAGTGACGATTGTATTTAAACGGCCGGAGCCGGGTATTGAACCGGATATTCTGGTGGTGAAAATACAGCCGGAGGAAGGGGTGCATCTGCAGTTCAATATAAAGAAACCCGGAGACACCGACGAGATCTCGCAGGCCAAGATGGATTTTTGCCAAAGCTGTTCGCTGGAAAACAGGATCAATACGCCGGAGGCCTATGAACGACTGCTGGGGGCCTGCTTGCGAGGCGAGCGTTCCTGGTTCTCCCAGTGGGACCAGATCGAGACCAGCTGGAATTATATCGACCAGCTGCGCAGCGCGTACCGGCAGGCGGGGAATCCAATATACGTCTATCCGTCCGGGTCCAATGGCCCGGAAGCCGCGGATGAACTTCTGGAAGCAGAGGGGCACCAATGGATCGTGGAGGAGCCGTGATGCGCATGCAACAGGAACAAAAGCAGGCTGCCGCCTTAAAAGCGGCAGAGTACATTAGGGATAATATGATTCTGGGCCTGGGAACCGGATCAACCGCGTATTATCTGATCAGGCGCGCAGGGGAACTGGTCAAAGAGGGGATGCGTTTAAAGGCGGTAGCCACCTCCCGGTCTTCTGAGAAGCTGGCGGAAGAATTCGGCATACCCGTGACGGATATCAATGAGGTTCCCCGCATAGACCTGACCATTGACGGAGTGGATGAGATCGATCCGGATTTTGAAGCGGTCAAAGGAGGCGGCGGGGCTTTGACCCGCGAAAAGATCACGGCTTACCATTCCAAGCAGGTGATCTGGATCATGGATCACAGAAAACAGGTTTTAAAGCTGGGCGCTTTTCCGCTGCCGGTGGAAGTCCTGCCGTTTGGGTGGCGCTTATTGTCCGAGAAAATCCAAAGCCTTGGTTACACACCGATTCTCCGTATCGAAAACGGGCAGGCATATCGTACGGATAACGGGAATTATATTTTGGATATCCACAGTCCGTCCCCGGCCGGTTACCGGAAGCTGTCCGGTTTGCTGCGCAGCTATCCGGGAGTGGTGGAGACGGGATATTTTCCGGCCGTCTGCTCCCGGATCATTGTGGCGGATTCGGCCGGAGTACGGGTGCTTGAAAATAAAAAACGAATCGTAAGCGGCGATTTATAAGTGTCAATTCCTGAATATTGTCATACCATAATAATGGAAATAATATTCAGAGAGGAGCTATAAAATGGCAGATTGCAGACAGCCGGATTGCGTTACCGCGCGAGCTGCCGTTCCTGCTTCAAATAATCGGGAACGTTCGAGATATCAGATGCCGATGCAGCCGGTGTACCGCCCTGACTGCGGCATGGACAAAAATGACAAATATCCTGTGGGAATGGCCTACGTGCCCTGGACCAGATGGGAAGAAACCTATGATGTACACAAAGCGTTGATGACCGGGACCATATTCCCGTCGCTAGACAAACCTTGGTGTGGAATGAGAGGTGGCAGAGGATGAATCCAAACGAACAAAGCCGTGAGAAACTCTTACACTATATAGATATGGTAAGCTTTGCTGTGGACGATGTCCTACTCTATCTGGACACCCACCCCTGCGATCAGGATGCGCTGGCTTATTTTAATGATTACAGCAGGATGAGAAATGATGCGCTGGAAGAATACGCCCGCCTATACGGTCCGTTGACGGTGGATACCGCAACCGGATGCAGCAGGTCCTGGGAATGGATCAACCAGCCGTGGCCCTGGCAGGAAGGAGGATGCTACTAAATGTGGAGATATGAGAAGAGATTACAGCACCCTGTAAAAATCACCCAGACGAATCCTCAGATGGCGCAGGTGATTATCAGCCAGTTCGGCGGCCCGGACGGAGAGCTGGCCGCTTCCATGCGTTATCTGTCCCAGCGGTACACGATGCCCTATAAAGAGGTTGCCGGCGTGCTGACGGATATCGGAACGGAAGAGCTGGCCCATATGGAGATGATCAGCGCGATCGTCTACCAATTGACCAGAAATCTTTCCATAGAAGAAATCAAGGCTTCCGGTTTTGATAAATATTATGTGGATCACACGTTAGGCCTGTGGCCCCAGGCGGCGGGCGGCGTACCCTTCAGTGCGGAAGTGTTCCAGTCCAAAGGGGACCCGGTTACCGATTTGTTCGAAGACATGGCGGCGGAGCAGAAAGCCCGCACCACCTATGATAATATTCTTCGTCTGATCAAAGACCCGGAAATCGTAGAACCCATCCGTTTCCTTAGGGAACGGGAAATTGTACACTTCCAGAGATTCGGCGAATCCCTGAGAATCGTGCAGGAGCATTTAGATTCCAAGAATTTCTATGCGATTAACCCGGCATTTGACAATATGAATTGCTGTAAATAATAATATAAGTAAATAGGCAGCGGCGCTGGAAAAATATCCGGCGCTGCTGTTTTTTATTCCATACGAGGAAAGTGCGCCTATGGAATAAAAAAGCCCTCCGGGGGACCGCCCTGCGGCGGAAAGGTAGATGCCGATTACGCGGCCCGACGCAGGCGGAGAGTTTCGCAAGCGAAACTCTTTTCTAATATAATACGAAACAAATCCAAACTTTATGATCCGGCTGTAAAAATAATCCACAAAAAGTGAAAAAATAATCTAAATATTTCGGTCAATGTAATTGCTATAATGGAGGAAATATAAGGAGGAGGGCATTTTATGTTGAAAAAATGTAAAAAATTGCTATCAATTCTACTGGCCGTTTGTATATCCTGCAGTGGCATGTCTATATCGGCGGCAGCAGAAGAGACACCGGATGATCCGGGAGGAGTGGTCCCGGCCAGTCTGAGTGACGGACCGTTAGTTGATCTGGATATGGATTCCATGAATGACGGGGCTATTATCAACAAGGCGGATAATCAGGCGTATCCGGTATTGGGTAATCCGACCGCACTGGAGGAAGGGAAAGAGGGGCACGGACAGGCCCTGCGATTTGACGGAAGTACGAATTATATTAACCTGGGACAGGATTACCAGTTTACCACCGGAGAGCTTACTATCGCGGCATGGGTAAAATTGGACGCTTCTCCTAACGGCCTGAACCGTATTACAGGGCGTGGCAGAACCGCTGTCTCCGGAGAGAAGGAGCTGGGACTTTATGTCAGGGGCAACGGCAAGATGGAAGCCTTGTGTCCCGACTATACGGAAACCGCAGAGGGAGCCGTTTCCTTTGATACCTGGCAGCATCTGGCCGTGACCAACGACGGTACGACACAGACTCTGTTCATAAACGGCGAAATTGCCGGCACATCAGAAGTGCCTGGCCCTACAGAAGAATGGAACTTGGATCTGCTGGTCGGAACCTGTTGGGATGAGACAGGAGTCTCGGGATTTCAGCCACATATGTTCAAGGGACTGTTGGATGATGTGAAATTATATAACCGGTCCCTTTCCGAAGATGAGATCAAAGGACTGGCCGATGTTCCGGCCGGCACAAGCGTAGACCTCTTGATTGACATGGATATGGAGTCTTTGGACGAAAACGCAGTGACCAACAATGCAGACGGTAAGACATATGAGGTATTGGGAAATACGCCTGCGCTGGAGGCTTCTATAGAAGGACATGGACAGGCGCTAAAATTTGACGGAACTACAAACTATATCAATCTGGGCCAGGACTATCAGTTTACCACCGGCCAGCTGACGATCTCCGCATGGGTGAATGTGGATGAAAACCCGAATGGACTCAGCCGTATCACAGGGCGGGCGCGTACCGCAGTACCGGATGAAAAGGAGCTGGGACTGCGCATCAGAAACAATGGGAAGCTGGAAGCAGAATGTCCCGGCTACACCGAAACAGGCGTGGGGACAGTCCGGCTTGGTTCCTGGCAGCACGTGGCGGTGACCAACGATGGCACGGCACAGACACTGTATATCAACGGAGAAGCTGCGGCAGTCACGCAGACTCCCGGACCCACGGATAATTGGGATTTGGGCCTGCTTATCGGCACCTGCTGGAATAGTGAAGGAAATGGACCGTTTCAGCAACATATGTTTAAAGGGCTGATGGATGACCTGAAGCTTTACAATCGCGCCCTTACCGGCGATGAGATCAAAGATCTGGCCGGTGTGGCCGGGGGAGGGGAAGGCGACGGCGGAGACGACCCATTGCCGGATCCTCTGTACAAGTTTACCATGGATGAAATCAAAGACGGAACCGGCAGTAACAGCGGGAAAAAAGTCATTATTAATGACATGGATAAAGCGGAATATCCCATCTATGGGGCCTGCCAGGTAGATGATTTCGGTATTTTTAATAAATCCATCCGTTTCGACGGACAGACCGCCTATGCGGATGTGGGCAATCCGCCGGTCACCACAGAGTACACATTTTCCGCCTGGGCTTTTCTGGAAAAGGGGGCGGCGAATAATCTGAATAAGATATTCGGCCGGGACCGGACAACGGTTGGAGAGCATTCGTTCTACATCGCGGTAAGAGGAGACAGCGGCAGAGAGGGAACCATAGACTGCTCGCTGGATGGGGCCGGCGTAGGCGCTCCGGCAGGCACATTTACTTTTGGTGACTGGACAAACATCACCGTTACCGGAAATAGCCAGAAGACCTGTCTCTACATAAACGGTCAGTTAATCAGCACCGGGGGCGGAACCACAACCGACCTGAGTACGAATCCGGTGAATCTGCTGATCGGATGCGGTTATAATGCCGACGGTACCGGAATATTCAACGGGCATGCTTTTAAGGGAAGAATGGACGATGTCAGGATTTATGACAAGGCATTGACCGCGAAGCAGGTGGAAGAGTCCACCGTAGGTATTAAAGATAAACTTCCGCCGGAAGTAAATATCGTCAACCCGAAGGAAGGTTCACTGTTAAGCCCCGAAGGAAGGGTACAGATCTCTTATAATATGGGTCTGACTATGGGAAGTGAACCGATACAAATTGTAGATGGAGAGGGAAATCCCGTAGGGACAGAAGTGGCGTTGGAGGAACAGGATGACACCGTTGCTGGAACGGAAACACTGGTGATAAAATCCACAGAAAAACTGGTTCCCGGCGGCTCCTACACCTATAAGATCCCGGCCGGCGCTGTAGTCAATGAAAAGGGAATTGGCAACCTGGCAGCGGAATATACCTTTTCGGTAGCGCAGGATCTAGAAGGCACAGCTCCGGAAAGCGGCATGGATTACTGGGCGGCAAACAAAGTCAATACCCCGTCCGATATACAGGAACAGGACGGAAAAGTCACAATATCCAACGGACTTGTAAAACGTGTATTTGACATTAACCAGAACTTCCTGACCATCGATTATCAGAATCTTTATACCGGTATCAGTTTGCTGGACAAAGGGAATCTGCAGGCAGATATCCGAATGGCTCTGAATGATCAGTACGTGGATAAGGATACTGACTCCGATACGCTGTTCGATGTGGGCGGCACGGATGAAACCATCCCTACCTTCCGGTACGAGAGCTATCAGATCGAAGACAGCACCAAGGAACCGTTCCATTGGGAATATGACGAAAGAATTTCGCCGCCGTCTATGAAAAATACACCGTGGCCGGCCAAGGGTAAGGCTCTCATTGTGAATTTCAAGGCTCCGGAAAGTGCGGATGCGAAGTTTGCAGGCGTCAAGGTACAGGTTCGCTACGAGATCTATGACGGACTTCCGGCCATGAGCAAGGTAGTCAATGTGACCAACACCGGAGAAAACGACGTGGTGGTTCACCGCATGTCCACAGAGGTACTGCCCGCGCCCAGAAGCCTGCAGGACGCTCTCTATATGGATTCTAACATGAATATGGGCAATGATAACCATGACAGAAACAACGGACAATACATATTTAAGCAGTGGGAAGATGTAGACGAAGCCAATGGATTGATTATCAGCAGCTACGCGGTGGATGCCGAGAACAATGGTGCCAAGATGGGCAAATACGACTTTGAAAATTTCGGACCAAACTACCGTTTGAAAAGCGGGGAGACATTCGAATCCCATCAGTTATATGAACTGTTCCGCAGCAGCAGCTATTTCGAATGGCAGACCCTGGAGGTCAAAAAGATGTATCGCGTCCTGTTTCCGCAGACACTGGATGCACCGTTAATCTATCATCTGATCAGTTCCAATCCGGATACGGTGAAATGGGGCATTGACCAGGCGGCTAAGGCAGGATTTAATATGGTTCTGATGTCCTTTGGATCAGGAGCCAATGTGGAAGATATATCACAGGGAAATATTGATAAATTCAAATCCCTGACAGAATACGCCCACTCAAAGGACATTCTGCTGGGAGCCTATGTCATGCAGGCGGCCAGAGGGGATCAAAGCGAATCCAACGAGGACGGTACCTGGGGTGTTATGCGGTGTATGAATGGGCCGGAAGCACATACTACACTGGAAAACACACTGAAATTTATTGATGCTACGGATTTTGACTGCCTGGAGGTAGACGGACCGTTCCCCGGCGCGATCTGTACCCATTCGGATCATTCCGGCCATGAGGGCGCGGAAGATTCCGTAGTCAAACAGTGGGAATATGCGATCCGCGACTTCTATCGGGAGCTGCGGGCACGCAACGTATACATCAATTCCCCCGACTGGAACTTCCTGGCGGGCGCCAATATGGCGGTTATGGGATATGCGGAGCCCGGATTTAACGTGCCTCATGCGGCGCAGCTGATTTACGGCAGACAGATGTCCTATTATGGAACCTTTGAAAAGACACCGGCCATGGGCTGGACCTTAGTGCCGCTGTCTCCATATGGCGGCGGAGGGGACTCCTCCTTCTGGCCTTATAACGAACGGATCGAATCCTATGATTTTATGGTCGGCATGAACATGATGAGCGGCGTTATCGGTTCTTACCGCGGAGGAAACGGCCTGTATCAGGAAGAACAAGGGAAATTCAGCCCGTCTGAGAATGTGATTGAAACCTGGGGGAGATTCTACAACAAGTACCGCGATATTCTGGGGGCCGATATTATCCATATTGCGCCGCCTGAACCGGTTGATATCGAGAGCATGAACACCACGGCGATCGACGGCTTCATCCATGCGTCGCCGGAGTATGAGCAGAAGGGACTGGCAGCCTTCTTTAACCAGACCGGCGAGACCGTTACACAGAAGGTCAAGATTCCGCTGTACTTTACCGGTCTTACCGACCGTAAAACCGCTCCGGCCCCGATGGAAGGGTCCCACTACCGGCTGACACCTCCTACGCGGACATCCGGACCAATCGGACATATGGGAGCCAATTATCAGGATAAGACCCCTCCGGTACCGGAGATTCCTGAGGTGGTTGCGGTTCCGACCGATAAAAAAGCCTATGTGTGTATAGGAGATATGAACGGGAAAGAGTATACGATCGACTCTAACGGCGACATCGAGATAGAGCTGACTATGGAACCCGGCACCTACACATGGCTTACGGTCTATGATCCTGAGAATATACCGGCAGACGTGACGGATGGCTCCATCTTAGCGCCGGAGAATCTGGCGATCAGCGCCATCTCCTCCGGTGAGGTAACGCTGACCTGGGATCCCGTACGGATGGATGGCATGAATGTAAAAGAATATCATATCTACCGGGACGGCGAATATATTGGTAAGACTTTTACAAATCAGTATACGGACAAAACACTGGAATCTGAAAAAGACTATAATTTTGAAGTGGCGGCGGTTCACAATACGGTAGGCGGGGAGAAAGCTTCCGTGAAGGTTAGTACCGTTCCCGACACTCAAGGACCGGACATTGAAAGCTCCGTACCGATATCCGGCACGCAGGTGCGGGTGGTATTTAACGAATCCGTAACCAGGGAAACAGCGAATGACGTCAGCAACTATGAAGTTACCAGTGGTTCCGGCCGGGCAAAAGCCTCTGTGAATACGGTGACCAAAGCGGAGCTGGCAAATGATAACAGAACGGTAACGCTTACACTTGCAAATCCGTTGGAACCGTTTGTAGAGACAATCATTACGGTCAAAAATATAAAAGACCTGACAGGCAATACGATGTTGCCGGTACAGACAAAGGTAACCTATGGACCTTTAAGAGAATTTAAGTTCGAGGAAGAGAGCGGGAAGACTGCTGTGGATTCCACCTATGGATTCGATGGAGCCATTGCCGGGGATACGGTTGAACGCAAGCCCGGCGTATCCGGAAAAGGCCTTTACTTCGATGGTAAGAATAACTATGTGGATGTGGGCGAGATCGTGAAAAACCTGAACGAATATTCCATCAGCGGATGGTTTAAACCGGAGGATACGAACCGGATCCAGTCACTGGTTTCTCAGATGCGGGATACCTATGACGGCTGGCGCTATAACCTTACCGTTGAAAAAGGTGAGCTCAGGTTTGTCGCCAACAATGGGGACGGTTCTTATCCGGGACATGACTCCGAGACAGAGATCGCCGTTGAACTAACAAGCGGAAACAAAAAAGTGACGGCGAATCAGTGGAATCACTTTGCAGTCGTCAGAGAGGGTGACAAATTTATTCTGTACTTAAACGGCGAAGTGGCCGCATTCGATACCAAAGCGGGTATCGACCAGAGTCAGAGCCCTTATATGATGTGGATCGGCGGCTGCAGAAATAACGCCGGCGGAGAGTCCATGAACAATTATAAGGGTATGATGGATGAGATCCTGTTCTACAGCACAGCCGTGTCCGGTCAGCAGGTGAAGGAACTCTATGAGAAAAATAAACCGGCCGGATTCGACAAATCTCCGCTGACCGATCTGATCGCTCAGGCGCAAGCCATCCAAAAAGGGAATTATACGGATGAAACATACAACGCGCTGCAGGAGGCCATCAAGCATGCGCAAGACGCGGTGGAGGGCATTGCCACAGCCGATGAGCTGAATGCGGAAATGGGCAGGCTGCAGGCTGCGATCGACGCGCTGACGGACAAGGCGGAGCCTGCGGTTGTAGACAAATCCAAGCTCCGGAAGCTTTATGATGAAAATAAAGACAAAACACAGGGTTCTTATACCGGTGAGAGCTGGAATCTGTTCCGGGATAAGTTAGATAAGGCACTCTTGGTGTTGAATGATAAGAATGCGACCCAGAACAAAGTGAACGATGCGTACAAAGAGCTGTCGGAAGCCATCGACAGGCTTGAGAACGCACAGACCGTAGTGGACAAAACACAGTTAAAAGCCCTTTATGACCAGCATAAGGATAAAAAACAGGGAAATTATACGGATGAGAGCTGGAAAGCGTTTGTAACCGCCCGCGATGCGGCGCTGGCTGTCCTGAATAAGACGGCGGCTGCGCAGCAGGAGGTGGACGCTGCGAAGACAGCGCTTGAAACAGCCGTTCGGGGACTCAAAGATAAGACGTCCAAACCCTCCGATGATTCCAACGGCTCGGGCGGCGGTCATAGTTCCGATGACTCTGCCAACACTGCAAAGGGGGCCTCTACGGGAGACAGTTCGAATATCTTTGTATGGCTTCTGTTTGCGCTGCTGGCCGGTGGGACGGTTGCGGCCCAGATTCTGTACCGCAGGAGAAAAAACTTCGGAAAGCGCTCACTTTAAATATCTGGGAAAATGACGGCATTTGAAATGCTCAACCGTTGCCGGAAAATGGAAAGCGTATTTGACGGCGGCTCCTAAATACTGTATAGGTTGTATGAGTGGACGGCGCAGCTTCGGCTGCGCCGCTTCCGCGTCTCTGACGTTCCGCTGCATCTGCTTGGGAAAATGTAAAAAAAGTACACAAAGTATGTAGAATCTATCCATGGTGTTTTTGTGCTATTTCGGTATAATTATAGATAAAGAAAGCTAGTTTTCTATAAGAAATGTCTAAAAATACAGGAGGTAATTGAATGAAAAAAAGATTTGTAAAAATAATATCGGCTGCACTGTCCGCCGCCATGATTATGGGGACCGCCGGCTGCGGCGGCAATGGAGGCCAAGAGGCTGAGACACCGGCAGCGGCTCCGGCAGAGACATCCGCGCCCGAAGCCACTGCAAAACCTGCCGACGGACAGGAGGAAGCAAAAGGAGCCGCCGCGGGCAGTACCATTACCATGATGGCGTCTCAAAACTGGATCAAGGACATTGACCGTGAGCTGATTGAAAAGTTCAAGGAGGAAACCGGCATCCAAGTAAAACTTCTGGTAACTCCCGATAACGGATACAGTACCCTGTTAGGCACATCCCTGGCGGATGGCAGCGATGTGGTGGATATCTTTATGTACGACGCGGGGAAACCCATGGTATCTTTGGGCGTTCCCGACATGGCGCTGGATCTTTCCAATGAGCCCTGGGCGGCCAACATGGAAGACTGGGCTGTGACAGCGAATACTTATGAAGACAAACTGTACGGGTTCAGCACCTGGGGCGTGGATTACGAAGGCGTACTCTACAATAAGACGTTTTTTGATGAAAATAATCTGAAACCGGCGGAAACCTGGGAGGAATTCGTAGCGCTGTGTGATTCGATCAAAGAATTGGGCAAGACCCCTCTTTACGAACCCATCAACGGCGTATGGCATACCCAGTCCTGGTTCTATTCCATGACCAATGTGCTTAACCACGAAGCTACGCCAGGTGCGGCCGAATGGCTGAACGAGTCCAAGGACAATAAGATCGCTTCCCTGAAAACAGCGAAGGAAGGCTTAACACAGATCGCGGAGCTTTTAAACGCCAAGGATGCGAACGGAAAGCCGAAATATTATACCAACGACGGACAGTCGGAAGACTGGTTCGGAAGCTACACCTCGCTGCAGAACCGTGACACGGTTATGATGGTGACCTATACCGCGTATCCCGCGGAACTGGCTGCCAATGGCTGTAAAGACGATTGGGGCATGTTCCCTCTGCCGGTTGCAGGAACCGATTCGGTGAACGCCAACGGCGGCGGTATTTCCAAATACGTCAACAAATACAGCCAGAACATAGATGCGTGCAAAGCTTATCTGGAATTCCTGGCAAAGCCTGAGAATCTGGATACCTACTACGCTGCCCGTACCGATCTCGTAACCGCTGCCTTCAAGGGCGTAAACACAGTAAAACCCACCAATGCGACAACCGAAGCGTTGGAGAGAAGCAAGGAAGAACCCGCGGTCAGATTGATGAACGATATGCTGTACTGGGATCCCGATCTGTACAAATATTTCCAGGGCTTCGCGGCCGGCACAATGACACCGGACCAATTCCTGGAGAATATGGATACATACCGCGCTACGATGTTTGACGCGGCCACAACAAACTAAAAAAGGACAGTGTTGGGGCGGCAAGCGTAAAAACCTGCCGCCCCTGCTGATTATGGAGTGATTACTTTGATAAACAAAAAAATATATCACTGGGGCTTCAGCCTTCCGGCAATCGTCCTGTATTCCCTGCTGTTCATTCTTCCGGTTACGCTGAACTTTTATTATTCCCTGACAGACTGGAACGCGATTAAGATCACAGGGGAAGTGGCGCATTTTATTGGGTTTGATAATTTCAAAAAAATATTTTCCAATCCTGAGCTGACCTCCGTGATCACCCGGACCGTAGAGTTCGGACTGGTCACCACGGTGCTGAAAAACGTGATCGGTTTTACATTGGCCCTGTTGTTTAACGAAGGGCTGAAGAGCCGGCATGCGTTGAGAGCGGTATATTTTATGCCCAGCATGTTATCGCCGCTGATCATCGGACTGATCTTCGGTTCCCTGTTAATGACCAGCGGGTTTTTCAACCAGCTTCTGGGTGCGGTAGGGCTTGAGAACCTGGTCAAGCCATGGCTGACGACCTCCGGTTCCGCGTTCGGTTCCGTCATGTTCGTGGAAGTGTGGCGGCAGACCGGTTTTAACATGGTCATCTATCTGGCGGGACTTCAGTTGATCGACCAGTCTTTCTACGAGGCGGCTTCCATCGACGGTGCCACTGCTTTTCAGAAACTTCGCTATATTACCCTTCCGCGTATGCTCCCGTCCATTTCCATTAATCTGCTGCTGAATCTCTCCCAGGGACTCAAAGCCTTCGACATCGTCTATGTACTGACCGGAGGCGGCCCTAACGGCTCCACGGAATTGATCAACACGATGGTGTTCAAAGAGTTCGGCAAGAGAATGTACGGGATGTCATCGGCCTACGGGGTGGTGATGTTTATCATTACGGCGGTATTCGGCCTGATCGCGCTGAAACTGACCAACAAAGATTTTGATTCCTGAAGGAGGGAAAACGAATGGTGACAAATAAACGCACGGTCTGGAATATCTGCAAGGAAATATTCGCTTGGGTTTTATCCCTCCTGATACTGGTCCCGATGGTAGTAATCCTGTTTAACGCCCTGAAAACAAGCGGTGAGGCGATCAATATGAGTATAGCGCCGCCGTCGAAACTCCACTGGGAGAATTTCGGCGAGGTGTGGCGGGTGGGAAATATCCTGCGCTCCTATATCAACAGCCTGATTGTGAGTGTCTTCCCGGTGCTGATCAGTGTTCTTTGCGCGTCCATGTGCGCCTATGTGCTGGCCCGCAGGAAAACAAAGGGAAACCTGGCGATCTATACCTATTTCGCGCTGGGGCTGATGTTTCCGATCAGCATGGTGACGGTGGTAAAGGTAACAAAGCTGTTAAGCATCTATAACACACAGCTGGGCGTGGTTCTCGTATATACGGCCCTCATATTGCCGCTAAGCGTTTTTCTGTTTTACGGATTTTTAAATTCTATCCCGAAAGAGTTGGATGAGGCCGCTATCGTGGACGGCGCAGGCGCGCTGAGGATCTTTTTTCAAGTGATCTTCCCGATGTTAAAGCCGGTGACGGTTACGGTAATCATGATCAATTTTCTGAACTGTTGGAATGAATTTACGATCCCGTTATATATGCTGCCGGATCCGGACAAGGCGGTGGTGGTGCAGCAGGTCTATAATTTCTACGGAACGTTTACGGCCAGCTGGAATCTGGTCAGTGTGACGATTCTGTATGCCATTGTTCCGGTACTGTTGGTCTACATATGCGGTCAGAAATATATTATATCCGGGATGGTCGCGGGAGCCGTTAAGGGCTAAGTGCGTCCGGAAACCGGCAAAGAAACGATAAGACAACCGCTGGTAAAAGATCGCAAAATAATGTAATATGTAGTAAAACTGTCAGGTTTACCAGGAGATATTGTTATGAATAGCTCTTCTATTTCTTCAAGATTATTCCGATCCTTTGCGGTTATGATCAGCCTTTTTTTCTCGCTGGTCATCATCAGCATGATGATTTATATAGGAAAAGACATCAATGATAAAGTGGAACTGTCGCAAAGGACCGCTTACGACACGGTTGTAAAGGAAGTCGGCAGCTTTTTTGAGCAGATGCGCAGTTTCTCCAACAATCTGTGCAATTCGGAAGAATTTAAAAAGATAGTAACAGAAGAGCTGCCCCGCGCTTATGATGCGGGGGAACAGGTGAATGATTATTTTACCAGGCTCTATTTTCTGGGCTATAAAATGATCGTGTATGATTACCGGGTGGCGATTCAGTTAAAAGAAGATAAATATATCTGGATGGGCAGCGATTATTTTATCAGCGAGCAGGACCGCGGCGGCTACGAATTCACACCGGTCGGTCTGGGAAACCTTATTATCTGTAAAATGGATGAAAATGATGTCTTAAAAGAGAGCAATACACAGAATCCCTACTATAAAAACGACCTGGTACCCGTGATCTCCCTGCAAAGGGATATGAACAGTAACGTGCTCAGTTACGCTCCGGACGCGATCCTGGACATCGAGGTGCCCTACAGCCGTTTTAAGGATATGATGGATGGCATAGTGCTCAGCGAGGATCTGAACATCACGGTTTACACAGCAGACGGAAGCGTTTTATACGGGGAAGATCAAAGCGATATCAAAGTCAGGCGGGAAAACGGGCTGGTGGTAAAAGAAAAATATCAGAAGAACGGAATTGTGGTACAGATCCAGCCTGTATTGAATTCCAGTGTATATATTGTGGGAAGCATCAGCATAGCGAAAGCTTACCGGCCCGTCATAAGCTATCTGATCATCCTATTTATCGGATTTTTGCTGCTGCTGTTCGGTTCTTTGATGATTACATACCGGATTTCCGTGCGCATTACCGATCCGGTGAAAATTATGAGCGAGAAAATCGAAAAAGTGGATTTCGACGGGGATCAATGGATTACCTATGAGCCGGTGAAGACAGATATAAAAGAGCTGAACATATTGTCCGATACGATTGTCCTGATGCAGAAGAAATTGAGAACCTCGATGGACGAGACGATCAGTCTGCGGTCCTATGAGCTGCAGTCTACCATGCTGGCGCTGCAGGCGCAGATGCAGCCTCATTTTCTGTATAATACCCTGATGACCATATCGGCTATGGCGGAGGAAAAGCAGGACGATGAGGTGGCGACGGTATGCGCTCATTTGATGCATATGCTGCGCTATATTTCCAGCGAAGACGCGCATGGTGTGACGCTTTCAAAAGAGCTCAGGCATGTCCGGGATTACGTGGACATTATGAAAGAACGGTTCCCCGAGACGGTCGTGCATTATGATATCCCATTATCCATGATGCAGATCATCGTTCCCAAACTGGTGGTGCAGCCTCTGGTGGAAAACAGCCTGAAATACAGCGACCGGCTGGACTGCACGATACAGATCTCAGGTGAGATCGAGAACAGCCGGTTCCGGATTACCATTGAGGATAACGGAATCGGGTTTTCGGAGGAAAGGATCCGGGAAATAATGGAGCATTGCCGGGAGCTGGTGGAGCATCATGAATTTTCCACGATGCAGATTGACGGCATGGGCCTTGCGAATATATATGCCAGGCTCCATATGTTTTATGGGGAGGATATGCTGTTTTGGATCGGGAACCGGGCCGACGGGAAGGAAGGCGGCCGGATTGAGATCGGCGGCCGGATAAGCGGCGTGTCCGGCAATAGATAGGGGAAGATAAGCACGGCAATAAACAGGAAAGGCTAGATAGCAAGACGGGAAGACAAAGGGAGATGTGGGCATGGCAAAACTAAGGATTATCGTTGCCGAGGACGAGCAGAGAATCCTATCCAGTATCGTATCTAAAATTGAGAGAACGGTAGAAGACTGTGAAGTCATCGCGACAGCCAACGACGGAGAACAAGCGCTGGAACTGGTGGAAAAGTACCGCCCCCATGTGATATTCAGTGACATTAAGATGCCGAAAATGGACGGGATCGCGTTGGCGCGGGAACTGCGGAAAAGGGCCCCCGACATTCATGTGGTGCTGCTGAGCGGATACAGTGATTTTTCTTTTGCGAAGCAGGCCATGCGCTATGGCGTTTCCTATTACCTGGTAAAGCCTCTGGACGAGGAAGACCTTTTGGAGGTAGTGGAGGAGATCAGGACAAAATTAGAGGAATCCAGAAGAAGATCCTTACCACAGCTTCGGATGTCGGGACATAATTCCATGCAGACGAAAGCGCAGGAACCGGCGGACGGCCAAAACGGGTATTATGTTCTGGGAATCTGCTTTTATAATCTGTATTGTTCCGGAGCCAGCGAATCGCTGGGCGAGTTTTACGCGGCGTCTCTGGACTGCGACGGGGGAATCAAGTGGGAAGAGATCCTTGAGAACCTTCCGTCAGAATCGCCGGAGTGGATGGTGGCAGACGGGAATCCCTGCAATTTTAAAAACATTGTCCTGACGGTTCCCTATGGCCGGACATTGGATCTGGAGGAGACGGCTTCCGTTCTGCGCTCGAGAATCCATAGCCGGTATCCCGGAATGAAATTTAATCTTTGCTATCGAAAAAAACAGGTAAAACGGGAAGATATCTGGAATTATACCCATCGGATCAGAAATCTTCTGGAAACCTGGGTAGTGCCTGCAACGGAACAGGTCTTTGTTCTGGAAAATATGGAGTCCGTGCCGGCGGAGATGGAATTATATGACGCTGCGAGCCTCCGGCTTCAGAATAATATCAAAGTTCTGTTTAAGATGGACCGTTATAACATCCTGCTGGAAGAACTGATGAATATTATGACCTATGTATTGGAATGCGGCTGTACGCAAAAGCAGCTGCTAAAGATTGTACATGATATTTATAAAATGCTGGAGAGCAGTCTGATGGTCGAGGACCAGGCCGCCGCGGCAAAAGCGAAGGAAAAGTTTTATACGATATTAAGCGTCGCCAAAGAGACACGGGAGATACAGGACGCGTTTTCAGAGAGCATCCGGTTTTACATTCAGGACAGACTGGATAGGAACACATCCCAGAACGCCAGGGAAGAGGTCCTTGAATATGTGGATAAGAATTTTATGGTCATTAACAGTGTGGAGGAGGTGGCGGAGAAATTCAGCTATAACTATACCTATGTCTCCAGGCTTTTCCGGGAAATGAAAGGCGTTTCGATGATAAAATATTTAACGGAGAAACGGATCGGCGCCGCGCAGAAGATCATGGAGGAAAAGCCGGGCCTCAGCGTCAATCACGTCTGTAATATGGTCGGATATACGGACCAGCATTATTTCAGCAGAGTATTCAAAGCATCAACCGGTATGAGCCCGAAGGAGTATCGTAAAAAAGTGATCGAGGGAAATAAAACAATGGAATAATGATATATATGTGTTAAGGGTGAAGGTGTCCCAAAAACACAGACTGTTCTTATAATTTCGGTTATCCAGCTTCCGTCCCTGCTGTGAAACCGGATCAGGCCATAAGATCAGACTGTGTTTTTGGGACATCTTTATGATTGGGGAAATTAGAAGCAGAAGAAAGGAGCCGGTAGCAAAACACAATTTTTATCATATGATAATAAGAAGTGAGTGTAGGAAAAGGGTGCATATATGCCGGGAGAATTTTGGTACGTATTGGGAGGGCTTGCGGTTCTGGCGGCTCTGTGTATGATCTGTGTGATCCGCAGGCGGAAACTTCTCAAAAGGATCAAAGAGAGGGGATCCGACGAGAAACTAAGAGAGATAGACAGGGAGCTTTTGGGCGCTGGATTCGCCTACGATTATAATCAGGATATTTTCTACGGGCGGATGGATGCGTGGCAGCGGGAAGCGGGATACTGTAAGATTTACGACGAAGCCGCATACATGGCGGGGATGGAATATGACTGTGAGCCCATAACGTTTACATATGGGGAGAAACGGTGGCTGATCGAGTTCTGGAAGGGGCAGTACGGCATGTGCACCGGAGCGGAGGTGGGAATCTTCTGCACACAGGAGGAAGACATCTTTGTGCCGGGAGAATTCCAGGGAACTTTTTATAAAAGCGTATCCGATGAGGACCGGCTGTATATCGCTTATTATCTGAAACGAAGGGGAGAGGTGCTCTGCTACCAAAAAGGGCTTCACTGGCGGCTGTCCGCATTTAAGCTGGGCATGTTCTCGGAACCCTCGGAGCTGACTATGGATATCAAGATCACATTTCCCGATGCCGGGATGTGCGAGGCGTTTCAGGAAGCTCTTTTTGAAGCCGGATATACCCAGTCGGAGATCGTGGCCGGATACCGGACCATGTTCGTCAAATTCCGCCAGCCCCATACCCGCCAGCCTGTGACCAGGACGGTGGAGGGAGCACGCGTCACCCAGCGCCATAACCGGCTGTATGTCAGGGCGTACCGGTATCTAACCAGAAACTATAGCTGGACGCCTGACAAATTGTGCTATCTCAAAGCGTTCCTGCCGAATGTATTCCGAACGGTGATCCGTCTGGGACAGGGCAGAGAGCGGTACCGGGAATACGCGAACATCCGGTTTTACCAGAACGGGGAATAGGCGGGAGGCGAATAAAATGTCAACGGCGGCGAAACTGACAAAACTGTGGAAAGATTCCCCGGTGCTGCCTTTCGATGACCATTCAAAAATCGTGCTGATGAGTGACTGTCACCGGGGGATGGGGAACTGGGGAGATAATTTCCTGAAAAATCAGAATCTTTATTTTGCGGCCCTGCGCTACTATTATGAGCAGGGATATCTTTATATTGAGCTGGGAGACGGCGATGAGTTGTGGGAATGCCGTGATTTGACACAGATCATCGATATTCACAGCAACGTGTTCTGGCTCTTGTCCAAATTTTACTATGAGCACCGCTTCTTTATGCTGTACGGGAACCATGACCGGGTCAAACAGTCTCCGCGGTATGTGGGCCGGACCTGTTCCCAATACCGTTGCACAGACCGGCAGTGTCTGGCGCCGTTATTTCCCGGTATCCAGGTACTGGAGGGGCTGGTACTTCAATATGAGCCCACTAAGGATAAAATTCTGCTGGCCCACGGCCATCAGGGAGACTGGCTGAATGACACCCTGTGGAAGACAGCCAGATTTTTAGTCCGCTACGTCTGGAAACCGGTGGAAACGGCGGGAGTCAACGATCCCACCAGCGCGGCCAAAAACTACAGGAAAAAGAATAAGACCGAGCGCAGGCTCCAACACTGGGTGGAGAAAAGCGGGAACATGCTGGTGGCCGGCCACACCCACCGCCCGGTGCTGCCAAAATTCGGAGAACCCCTGTACTTTAACGACGGCAGCTGCGTGCATCCCCGATGCATCACGGCGCTGGAGCTTTCCGGAGGCAAAATTTCTCTGGTAAAGTGGTCCTTAAACACCAGACAGGACCGGACCCTATATGTGGGGAGAGAAGTCCTGGACGGCCCCAACGAATTAATCAAATATTTTGTGCAGAATGTACAATTTTCCAGTAAAGACGACAATACAGTTGCGTAAACTGCTATTTCCATGTAAACTGATAAAAGAACAAACTCGAATATTGCGGATAAGCCCGCAGGCGGCTATGCCTTCGGGTTTATCTGTAATCAAGGAGAAAAAATACATGAGATAGGGGATAGTGTTATGTCAGCTACATTCTGGGCTTTGCTCCCGCCAATTATTGCCATCGTTCTGGCTTTAATCACAAAAGAGGTTTACATGTCTTTGATGCTGGGTATTTTATCCGGCGCTCTGCTCTTCGCCGGAGGCAATCCGGTGAAAGCGGTGGAAACCACGTTTGTCATCATGTCCGATAAGATCGGAGGAAATGCCTACATACTGATCTTCCTGGTTCTGCTGGGAATCCTGGTAGCTCTGATTACCAAATCAGGGGCGTCCAGATCCTACGGAAACTGGGCGATCAAATCAATCAAAACCAAGAAAGGCGCGCTTCTTGCCACCACAGTTCTTGGAGCGCTGATCTTCGTAGACGATTATTTTAACTGCCTGACCGTGGGAACGGTTATGCGTCCGGTGACCGACAAATATAAAATCACCCGGGCCAAGCTTGCCTATATCATCGATGCGACGGCGGCGCCGATCTGTATCATCGCGCCGATCTCCAGCTGGGCGGCGGCCGTGGGCTCTTCCCTCCCCGAGGGCAGCAACATCGACGGTTTTTCTTTGTTTATCAAGACAATTCCGTTTAACCTGTATGCGCTTTTAACGATCGCATTCATGCTTTTTATTATCTTTACCAAAATGGATTTCGGCAAGATGGCTTCCTATGAAAAAGCGTTAAATGGCAGGCTGGATGCCGAAGAAGGAGCACAGGAAGATCTGGAGATCGTAGGCAAAGGAAAGGTCCTTGACCTGATCCTGCCCATCGCGGTCCTGATCGTGGCCTGCATCACAGCGATGATCTATACGGGCGGTTTCTTTGAAGGCGCCGGCATCATCGATGCATTTGCCAACTGTTCCTCCGCCCAGAGCCTTGTCATCGGTTCCTTCTTTGCATTGATCTTTACCTTTATTTTATATCTGCCCCGGAAAATCATCACCTTCCGGGAATTCTGCGACAGTTTTGTACAGGGCTTCAAAGCCATGACGCCGGCGGTTATGATCCTGTGTCTGGCATGGTCCTTATCCGGTGTGTGCAGCGAAGACTATCTGAACATCGGCGGTTATGTCAGCAGTGTGGTAGGCGGCAGCGCAATGATCGGAATGATTCTTCCGGCAGCGTTCTTCCTGATCGCATTGGGACTTGCCTTCGCAACCGGAACTTCCTGGGGAACCTTCGGTATCCTGATCCCCATCGCGGTGGCGATCTTCGGCAGTGAAAGTTCCATGCTGGTTGTCAGCGTAGCGGCGGTACTATCCGGAGCAGTATGCGGAGACCATATCTCCCCGATCTCCGATACGACAATCCTGGCGTCCGCAGGCGCCCAGTGTAAGCACATCGACCACGTATCCACGCAGATTCCGTACGCGCTCACAGTAGCGGCCTGCTGCCTTCTTGGCTTCCTGATCGCCGGCTTTACCCAGAACGGCTGGCTCGGATTGCTGAGCGCAATGGTAGCTCTGTTCGCCGTAATGATTATCCTATATACCAAGGCCAAGAAAAAGGCTGAGGCTTAAGTTGTAGTGAGGGGCCGGGAGGAGAGGAAAGCGGCAGGGCCTTGGGAGAATCGGCTGCAAATCTCGTGGGGCCAAACCGCATCGGCCGGATCTTAGAACGGATAACTCCGAAGAGGACGAAACCTCGCAGGACCCGGGTGGTTCTTCCTGGGGGTTGGGGATGCCAGCTGCTCAGGGCTTGGAACCGCGGGCGGTATCCGGGGACGCTCCGGGCGGCCGGGTTCTTTTGTATCTCCCTGGGAGTGCGGAGGGCTAGCGCTGGAATCCGCTAAGTGAAATCGAAAAGCCGGGTTCAGGAACCGAGCCTATTCACCAGGAACACGTGATGTGTTCCCGGTTCAGAGGCTCTTGCCCGTCGGACG
>NZ_JAHQCW010000013.1 GCF_019042275.1 Diplocloster agilis | reverse complement strand
CACGTCCGACGGGCAAGAGCCTCTGAACCGGGAACACATCACGTGTTCCTGGTGAATAGGCTCGGTTCCTGAACCCGGCTTTCCGATTTCACTTAGCGGGTGCCAGCGCAAGCCCTCCGCGCTCCCGGGGAGACACAAAGGAATCCGGCTGCCCGGAGCATCCCGGGACACCGGCACGCACCCCTGCCTTAAACAGCGGGCATACCCAAACCCGGGGAAGTACCAGCAAATACCTCTTCCAATTCCGCCATGCGCGTTTCCGGTAACGGTTGAACTTCCTCCATGGAATAGGCCATGCCGCAGGAACGGTATTTTCCGCTGCCGTACTGGTGAAACGGCAGCAGGCTTCTGGTCCCGATTCCCAGCCGATCCAGCATACCGGCCATTTTACGCAGAGTTTCGGGCTGATCGTTCATGCCTGGGATAACCGGGATACGGACATGGATATTGGCCCCCGCTGTTTTTAGCTGTTGTAGATTCTGAAGAATCCGTTTATTATCCACGCCGGTCCAGTCCCGATGAATATCCGGGTCCGGGCTTTTAAAATCATAAAGGAACAAATCCGTAAAGGGAAGGATGCCGGATATATTTTCCCAGGGCACATGGCCGGTCGTCTCGACCGCGGTGGAGAAACCCTCCTGACGGCAGGCTTTCAGCAGGCCTTTTGCAAAGTCCGGCTGCAGTAACGGCTCTCCCCCGGAGAGCGTAACCCCGCCCCCGCTCCTTTCATAAAACATGCGGTCCCTTCGGATCACCTGCATGACCTCCTCTATGGTCATCTCCCTGCCTTTGATGAGCAGGGCGTCCGCCGGACAGGCTTCGGCTAATTTTAAGGCTGTCTCCCCGCCGCATTTTAGCCAATGGATCACCGGCTCCCGGCCGTCTGCCGTAATCTCGCCGTCCGCCGAGGCTTTTACACAGGAGAGGCACCGGATGCACCGAGACTGGGAATAAAAGAGCTGCGGCCCGCCGCTCTGGGATTCCGGGTTGGAACACCAACGGCAGCGCAGCGGACATCCTTTCAAAAAGATTACGGTGCGGATGCCGTCCCCATCGTGAATGCTGTATCTTTGTATATCGAACACATTTCCTCTGCTCTCTTCCATCGCTCCTCCTAACATCCTCCATGCACGGTTCTGCTGATGATTTCATCCTGGATGTCTTTATCCAGCTCCACAAAGAACGCGCTGTATCCCGCTACCCGTAACACCAGGCTTCTGTGCCGGTCCGGATGCGCCTGGGCGTCCAGCAGTTTTTCCCTGGTCAGGATATTAAATTGAATATGCATCCCTCCCAGATCGAAATAGGTACGGATCAAATCGACCAGTTTCTGACGGTCTTCCTCCGTTTTCAATACGGACGGGAGAAATTTCATATTATAATTCACTCCGTTTAACGCCTGGGTATGCAGAACTTTTGCCACCGACCTGGCCGCGGCGGTAGGGCCGTGGGTATCCATGCCGTGTTTGGGTGAGATACCTCCGTCTCCCAGGGGAGTCCCCGACAGCCTGCCGCTTGGCAGCGCGCACACCTGCCGTCCCAGCGGCGTGTTAGAGGAAAGGCAGAACAGGCCAGCCCGGAACCGTCCGCCCCGCACCGTTGTTCTGCAGTTCACGCTGTCGCAATACAGCCTGCCCACATAGGCGGTCATGTCATCCGCCTCATCGATGTCGTTTCCATACTTCGGCGCACGGTTTAGCAGAATCTGCCGCAAAACCTCCTGATCCCGGAAATCATTCTGAAGCGCCTCCGCCAGTGTGCGGCGGTCAATCCGCTTCTCCTCATAGACCAGCTTCTTTATGGCGGCGAGGGAATCTCCCACATCGGCGATGCCCACGCCCTGCACGCCGATATAATTATACTTCGCCCCGCCTCTCGTACAGTCCCTTCCATTTTCCAGACAGCCGTCCAGCAGCAGGGAGCTGAAAATGTGAGGGCCATAGTCACCGATTAACTTCTCCGTGCAGTTCAGGGAACACACCAGCATGGATACAAAATAATCCAGCTGTGTCCGGAAAGCGTTCAACAGCTCATCAAAGCTTGCAAAATCCACAAGACTGCCGGTTTTCGGGCCCATCTGCACTCCTGACATCTGGCAGACCCCGTCGAACAGCGCCAGTTCAAAGCATTTGGCAATGTTAAAAAATCCCGCATTGGTGCTGCCCATGGTATTCCCGTAACCGGTGGGCTCCACACATCCAACGATCGCATAATCCAGAGCCTCTTCATGGGTAAGGCCGTCTTTTTCCAGGGCTTCGATAATCAGGTCGTCATTGAAAAACGGCATCTTCCCGCCTTCCTTTTTCACCAGAATTTCAATCACCCTTTTCACATATGCGTCCGGATTCTTGGAAGACAGGCGGATACTGGTATTTGGCTCCGAATTAAATACCGACTCTTCCGCGTCCAGACACACATAGGTAAAATCGCAGACCGCATTCTCTCCATTTTCATCCAGTCCGCCCACCACCACGTTGCAGGCGGTAGAGAACCCTCCGTTATTGCGCACGCTGGAATACGTCCCGGCCTTGATCACATCGCTGTGTTTTACCCAGAGGGCCTCCAGGATCTCCCTGGCTTCCTCCCGCGTCAGGGTCCCCTCCTGTATCTCCCGCTCATAGTAAGGCCGAAAAAGCTGGTCGATCCGGCCGCCCGAGATCGACGAGCCATTCTGATGGCAATAATCAATCAGCATCACGAACCAATAAGACTGTACCGCTTCGTGATAATTCCTGGCCGGATAATACGGAACCTGGCTGCAGACTCCCGCGATCAGTTCCAGTTCCCTTCTCCTCCTGTCATCCTTCTCCTGTTCCGCCATCTTCGATGCCAAAGCGGCAAAGCGAAGCTGAAAGCTCTTAACCCCTTCGATGCAGATCAGGGCCGCCTGATAAAACTGCATTTTTTCCGCATACTCCGGATCACAGTAATCCATCTGCTCCATATACTGCCGGATCTGCGTTTCCACCCGGCAGAACCCGAAGCGCACGATCATTCGTACATCCGGCAGATAATGGCCGTGTCCGCTGCGGGTACGGCTTAAGGGATTAAATACCCGGTATGGGGAATCCAGCACCTCCAGAATCCTGGGGTCAAAATAATACTTGGAACGCTCCCCCGTATTGATGGTTTTCCAATAAGGGAAAATCTCATTCAGCAGATACTCTTTATCTTCCTCCGTAATCTGAAGGGTATCCACCTTTCGCACCGGCATCAGATCCAGTTCCCTTCTGTCGAACATGCCAAATTCCGGAAATACAGGGGCGCACCTGGGCTTCGATGCATGATTTCCTACGATCAGCTCCTCCTGATCGATAAATATAGTCATCTGCTCCAGCAGGTACTTAAGCGCCTTTGCCCGCCGCAGAATATAAGGCTCTCCTTCTGTCCGCCGGTAGCTTTCCGTAACCAGCCTGGCCCGCTCCACGCAGATGGCAGGCTTCACTCCCCGCATTCTTCCATTTAAGAACTCCGTCCGCTCCGCCCGCGTCAGTCCTTTGGGCAGCCATTTTTTATCCATAAAAATTCCCCTTTCTACTATGAAACCAGACAGATCCCGATAAAACCAGATAGATCCTTTTTTTCTTCTATCCCGATCATAGCATCCGCCGGCTGCCCCCGCAATGCCGGCTCTCCTTGTATTTCCGTCAAATAAAAAGAAACCGAAAGTTATCCTCAGATTTCTTTCGGTTTCAGGAAATAATCACCGGTACCAATTCCCCCATACGGCCGCAGTACGCCCGATCTGCCGCCCCATCCGTAATAATCATATCCACCCCGGAAAGCGCGCACACCTCCGACAGATACCGCTTCCCAAGCTTCCCGCCGTCCGCCAGCAGAACCGTCCTCTTGGCGCACTTACGCATGGCCTTTTTCATCATCATCTGGGGATAGCCGATCACCGTAACCCCCGCATCCACATCCACCCCGTTTGCCCCCATAAACAGGATATCCGCGTGATAATCCAAAACTTCCCGCTCCCCGGTCTCACCGGCAGTAGCCGCCAGATTCCCGAACACCTCCCCGCCGATCATGAACAGCCTCACATGATCCAGATTCATCAATTCCCCAGCCGCGATCACAGAATTCGTAACCACCGTTAACGGAACCCCTTCTTCCTTCATCAGCTGTACCAGATACAGGCAGGTAGACGAATCGTCGATCAGAACCGTATCATGGGCCCGCAGCTCCCGGTAAGCCCTTCTCGCTATCGCGATCTTAGCCGCGGCGTTTCTGTACACCGTCTCCCTTGTATCCTTCCGGTAAATACTATCCCCGGCCTTAACCGCTCCCCCATGTACTCTCCTGACCAGCCCTTCCCCTTCCAGCATAGTCAGGTCCTGCCGGACCGTCACTTCCGACACATGCAGGCTCCTGGCCAGATTCGAGATTCTCACGCACTGTTTCTCATCCAATTCCCTTAAAATATAAACCAGCCGCTCCTGCCGGAAATTCCTCTCCGCAGTCACCGTTCATTCCCCCTCTCCTTATACCGGGCGATCTGAATCGCATCCTCAACCTCCAGATCCCTTTCCCCTGCCAGCGACTCCAGGTGATGTCTGAACTCGTGCAGCACCGTCTTACGCACCCTCTTACGAAGCGCCTCCTCCGTCATATATCCGTACACCTGCATAAAAGATCCATAATAAATCGTAATAAATCTTCCCAGATACTTGTCCCTATGATACTCCCCCAAAATGCACAATTCCTCATTCCTGCTCTGCGGATGCAGCTTACGCTCCTCCTTCAGCACAATACCCCCGTTCAACTCCTCAAAAAATTCTTTCGGCATCTCGCCGGCTATCTCATTCAGCATCTCCGAAAACCGATCTATCTCCAAGCAGAATTCCTCACTTTACACTAATCCAACCTCGGGTTACTATTTTCGTACAGTATAACACATAATGGAGGTGGAAAACCACCCGGCGCAGTCAGTCTGAACTGCGCTTCCTTTCCTTTGACAAATTACAGCATATCCAGTTTATAACGAAATATCAACACAAAAAGTTTAATTTTATCAGTTATAACTGATAAAATTCAAAACCCATGATTTATCAATTCCCAAGCAGAATCTTTTGAGCTTCTTGCAACACTGGCAGTGCGTTCGGGATTATGGTTCTTTTTATCTTTACCGGTGAGGACCTTATAAATAATGATGTTGCCGGCCTCGTATTTACCTTCGATACCTGCATTTTGATACAACGCCGAATCATCCGGCATAAGCTCAATAGAGACTACCCCCTCATAATATGGGGCGTCAACTGTGAAATAATTTCGGACAACATCCTCTGTTTGTGCAAGTTCTTCGGCACTAAGGCTCCGGCTATAATTTGCCTCTGCGGCTACTCGGGAAGAATCATCTGTACCGGAATAAACTACATGCTTTGCAAGTGATTCGTAAAGATCATCCGAAAGAACGCTATACCGTCCTTTTGCGCCTGTTTGCAGCACCGCGGTGCCATCGGGCAGACGATAGGCATAATAGTCATGCACCTCATCCGTTTCGGGGAAGCTCCGGCGGATAAGAAAGTATTCCTTCAGCGAGGCAACGTCTACGCCCTCCCATGTCTCCGATTTTACTAAGGCATTCATCAAGATGTCTCTCGCAAGTTTGGAATTTGCCGCCGTACTCCAGGAAAGCGCACTATTTTTATCAAGCATTGCAATGGAGTATTCGACGCTGGAAGCGTCCTGTCTCTCAAGTTCAAAGACAATCCACTTTCCATCTATATTCACTTGGACAAAACCATTCCCAACCGTATATTCACTGCCAACACATCCAAAGTTTGATTGCTCGTGTTCCGTCGGTTTTTTGTTTGGAGAAACATTGGTTTTAATGGTGCCGTCAACTTGATTCGCCGCTCCCATCGGGCCTTCCCTGCCTGTGTCCAGATACAAGTCTCCATGAATCATTACCATAGGGCGCAAAGCGACAATCTCACTCGCTTCACTTGGCTTTAGCTGAATACTGCCGGCAGTCGCCCTTGTGGGGTAAGTTTCTTCTACCTCGCCAATAAACAATACGACATAATCTCCAACTGAGAAATCATCCAAAGAGAGCTGCGTCGGCTTACTGTTTGTGGCAAGGGTAATCAAGGCATCTTTTTCCCATGTTATGATACACCTGTCACCGATCACGCTATTTTCATCTATACCTTCGACCGTCATGCTTTGATTATCTTTGTCTATTTCAAGAATGACAGCATTTACCCCCGCAAAGCCCGGTCTTTCCTCTTTCGGATTCGCCGTCAAGCCCACTCCGACCGATACGGCCGCAATTGCCGACAAAACAACTACCCAAAAGGCCGGCTTTTTATAGTTCAGCACATTTTTGATTCTGCCCCTTGTATCCCCCTCACCAAAGGCAAGAGGGGTGCCTCCTACGATTTTTCTGCCTGTAGCAAGACTCAAAAGCGAGGTGGAATAGTCTTTTTTTACACCATTGCCCAGCTTTTTCACTACCGCTTCATCACAGGACATCTCCATGTCTTTGCCGCTTGCATAAAAGGCAATCCACACAAGCGGATTAAACCAGTGCAGAAGAAGAACAAAGAATCCTGCCAGTTTCACGATATGGTCAAGCCGCCTGATATGGGTCTGCTCATGGAGCAGGATATAGTCACGCTGGGTATCGCCAAGATACGACGGCAAATAAATTTTAGGACGAAAAGCACCTAATACAAAGGCAGTGTCAATTTGATCCGAAAGATAAATATTGTCTCTGTCATGAACAGCGTTTTTCAGTTTCTTTGTTAGCTGTAAGAGCATAGCCAAGCTGTAAATGAGCAAAACTGCAATACCGGCGAGCCACAAAACCCGGCCTGCAAATATCCAAATCTGCACAGGATTAACGCTAGCTGCCGGCGTGGCGGCGGGCAAATTGGAGTTGACGGCGTTATTAAGCGCCGGCAATCCCGTGTTAATCTGGGGTACAGCCATCATTCCAATATCGCTGGGGATTGGGTTCGTATTGGCCGGCAACAGGCTCAATACACTTTCAAAAGAAAAAGGACAAACCAGTCGAAACAGCACCACCGACCAGAGAGCATAGGATAAGACCTTGGGCGATTTTTTCAGCAATATCCGCGCAAGCAGTACAAAGATAATGACAAAGCTTGCCGTAAAGCTCATATTGAGAATTTGTAAGAATAAGGCGTCAAGCATGGCTACCCCTCCTTGTGATTGTCAATAAGCCTCTGAATATCGGCAATCTCTTTTGCCGTCAGCTTTTTTCTGCGAGTAAATGCCGCTAAAAACTGTGGCAGAGAACCGTTAAAGGCATCCTTTAAAAACTGTTCACCCTGCGCGGCGCCAAACTCCGCCTTACTCATCAGCGCCGTAACCGTACCGCTGTTGTTTGCAAAAATCCCCCGGTCGCAAAGCCGTTTCAGCATAGTATAAGTCGTGGTACGCTTCCACGAAAACTCCGCCTCGCACAGCTCTGTGAGTGCACGGGAGCTAACCGGCTCGTTGGCCCAAATCATGTCGGCAAATTTCTGCTCCATTTCCCCCAGTTTATATTGTTCCATAGGATCATCCTCCTGTCGTATACCATTAGACTATAATTAGTCTAACACAAATAGACACTACTGTCCATATGTGGGTGCAGCCGCGGAAGACAAAGTGCGGGCGCAGCCGCCGGGGGGAGGGGGATGGTAAGAATGGGAATCGGAACTGCTTGGGGCTTGCTTGGGAACGGGACAGACGGCGGGAGTGCTTCGCAGAGTCTGGGCGATTCTTCCCTGGGTTTGGGTTGGCCGGCCGATTCAGATGGAGGGACCGTGGGTGGTTTCCGGGGAGGCTCCCGGCTTTGGGACTCTTTTGTGTCTCCTCGGGAGCGCATAGGGCGGCTGAGCACCCGCTTAGGGAAATCGGAAAGCCGAGTTCAGGATGACCGGCGGACTTCACGTCCGACGGGCAAGAGCCTCTGAACCGGGAACACCTCATGTGTTCCTGGTGAATAGGCTCGGTTCCTGAACCCGGCTTTCCGATTTCCCTTAGCGGGTGCCAGCGCAAGCCCTCCGCGCTCCCGGGGAGACACAAAAGAGCCCCAAAGCCGGGAGCCTCCCCGGAAACCGCCCACGGTCCCTCCGTCTGAAGCGGCCGGCCAACCCAAACTCAGGAAGAAGAACCGCCCAGACTCTGCGAAGCACTCCCGCCGTCTGCCCCGTTCCCAAGCAAGCCCCAAGCGGTTCCGATTCCCATTCTTATCATCCCCATCCCCCCGGCCGCCCTCGCGCCTGACCGCTCCGGCCCTTTAAAAAAATCGCCCTCTCCTCCCCCCTTGTATATTTCGGAAAAACAGGTTAAAATGAAGAAAATCCGGTATACTCTTAGATAAAAGTCCGGATTTTGTACTTTAAATTGAAAAGGGGGATTTCGATATGCAATCTGTATTGTGGGCTGCCGGCGGTACCGGGTTTACTTTTCTTATGACCAGTCTGGGCGCAGCTATGGTTTTCTTTTTTCGCAAAAAGTCGAATGTAAATATACAGCGCGTGTTTTTGGGGTTCGCTGCGGGCGTTATGATCGCCGCGTCGGTTTGGTCTTTATTGATTCCGGCTATTGAGGAGGCCGAGGCCTCCGGTATGATCGGTTGGATGCCGGCTGCGGGGGGATTCATTCTGGGGATCGCGTTCCTGATGCTGATGGATAATGTGCTGCCGCATCTGCATCCGGATTCGTCGTCTCCGGAGGGACCTTCCTCCACCTGGAAACGGACAACCCTGCTGGTCCTGGCGGTGACTCTGCATAATATTCCTGAGGGAATGGCGGTTGGCCTTTCTTTTGCACTGGCCGCACAGCACGGCAATGATCCCGCGATGTACGCGGCCGCTATGGCTCTGGCCATCGGCATCGGCATCCAGAACTTTCCGGAGGGCGCGGCGATCTCGCTGCCGCTTCGGCAGGAGGGCGTCTCCACGGGAAGAGCATTCGTATATGGCAGCTTGTCCGGTTTTGTGGAACCCGTGTTCGGTATCCTGACGGTACTGATCGCCGGCGGTATCCAGCCGCTGATGCCCTGGCTTCTGTCCTTCGCCGCCGGAGCCATGCTGTATGTGGTGGTGGAGGAACTGATTCCGGAAGCGCATCTGGGCGAACATTCCCATGTGGGTACCCTGGGCGTCATGGCCGGATTTCTGATTATGATGATTCTTGACGTGGCTTTGGGCTGAATGTAAGGGGCTGTTTTTCACAGCCCCTTTGCTTTGCTCTTTGTCATCAGGCGCCGGCCGATAGACTTCCCTCCGACAGATAGTAGATCTCATCGCTTAATTCTCTTAGAAAACCTTCGTTCCGGTCGCTTATTATAATCAGCGCGTCACGCTCTCTGGCTCTGCGGATCAGATCCATCAGCATATCCACACCTCCCGGATCCAGCTCGGAAGTAGCTCCGTCTAACAGCAGGATATCCGGCTGTTCCATAAATGCGGCGGCGATACCTAACCGCTGGGCCATCTGGGGGGTATACGCCCCATACCGCCTCCGTTCATTGCTTCCCAGTTTTACAAAATCCATCATCTTTCGGATGTGGGTGTTGGATATCTCCCGCCTGACAGCCGCCAGCAGCTGCAGATTTTGGAATCCGGTATATTCTTTTAAGAAGACAGGCCTGCCGATCATGATTCCTACGCTGTCCGGCTGCATAATATCGGTTCCCAGCAGCTTTTGATTAATCTGGATGCTGCCGGAAGTGGGCCGCACCAGGCCGCACAGCATGCTTAGAAATACGGTTTTTCCGGAACCGCTGTCCCCCTGTATTCCATATACTCTGCCGCCTTCAAAGTAGGCGTCTGTCTGGTCTATCACCTTCTGATTATGCAGCACTTTCGTCAGCTGCTCCGTCTCGATTTCCGTATGTTTAATTTTCATCCGCCCTGCTCCCTTCCTCCAGCACATCCAGGTGCTCTCCGCGATATACGCAGACCGGCAGTGTCACCGCAAAGAGAAGCAGGACCTCCCCCAGCAGTATGCCCTGGAAAACAAGCGCCGTACCATCCCCTGTTCCCGACGATGCCAGGTGGGAAAACAGCCCAGCGTTGGCCAGGCGGTACAGCAGACAGAACAGCCCCGGAATTCCTATGGCCGCCGCCATATGTTTGCAGAACATGGAGATCATCAGTCCAAAACCGGCCATCAAACCGCTCAGAATCCATTCTCCGATAAAATATAACAACACGCTCAGAACCGGATTATGTACAAATCCCGGAAGCTCCAGATCCAAATAGCGCCATCGGATCCCGTATTCAGCAGTCATCTGTAACGTTAACGGCACGGTGGCCGCAAACCCACTGGTTAAAAATATGACCGCATACTTGGCCAGTACGTAATTCTTTCTGCCCGTGCGCGTGATGATCTGCTTCCAATATCCGTGTCTGGTCTCCGCAAGATAGGACCAGCCGTAGGGACACATGACCAGCAGCGAACTGATTGCGCGTGTCATCGAAAGCCCTGTACTCCTTACCGAAAGATCTGATGCCCCGCTGCCCGCTACGGCCCCGTTCCCGAGGCTCCAGAGCAGATAAGCGCACTGTATGGCGCCAACCGCCAGTACAGCGCCAAAGGTTATCCACAGATATCTGTTTCTTACCGCTTTTAGAAGCTCTATCCGCATTAATTTTCCCAACCGGCTCCCCCCTTTTCAGGTTACGAACATGATTAAGAATAGTATAACAGAAACCTGTGTCTATTTTGTTTCCGATTTGTTATTATATTTTAGACGATTTCTTATAATTTCCTCTTTTCCTCTCCGGTATGATTTCTTTCACGCCTTTTCTTTCGTTTATTTACATATTGTAAATTGTCCGGCATCTGCTACAATAAATTCATGGACTCCAAATAACATGGAGAAAAGGAAGTGATTGAATTGGAACAGCTTTCCCTCTTTGATGACCGTCCAAAGTCCACCCCTCTGGCCAGCCGTCTGCGGCCGGAATCCCTGAAGGAATTCGTCGGTCAGCAGCACCTGCTGGGCAAGGGCCGGATTCTGCGTCAGCTGATCGAGCAGGATAATATTTCATCTATGATATTCTGGGGGCCTCCCGGTGTCGGGAAAACCACTTTGGCCAGAATCATCGCCGGTACCACCAGAAGTAATTTTGTGGATTTCAGCGCCGTCACCAGCGGAATTAAGGAGATCAAAACCGTGATGGCCCAGGCGGAAGCGAACCGGATGTCCGGGGAGCGTACGCTGCTTTTCGTAGACGAAATTCACCGCTTTAACAAGGCCCAGCAGGACGCCTTTCTCCCCTATGTGGAGAAGGGAAGCATCATTCTGATCGGAGCTACGACGGAGAACCCGTCTTTTGAGATCAACTCCGCTCTTCTGTCCCGCTGCAAGGTTTTCGTACTGCACGCGCTCTCCTCCGACGATCTGTATCTGCTGCTGCAGCACGCCCTGGAATCCGAGCGGGGGCTTGGCAGCCAGAAGATCCGCATCAGTGAAGACCTGCTGCGGATGATCGCCGGATTCGCCAACGGGGACGCCCGCACCGCCTTGAACACCCTGGAAATGGCCGTGATCAACGGGGATATTCAGGGTACGGAAACCGTGGTCACCCCGGAAATCCTGGAACAGTGCATCAGCCGTAAGTCGCTGCTCTATGATAAAAATGGAGAGGAACATTATAACCTGATCTCCGCCCTGCACAAATCCATGCGCAATTCCGACGTTCAGGCCGCGGTCTACTGGCTGGCCCGTATGCTGGAGGCTGGGGAGGACCCGCTCTACGTGGCGCGCCGTCTGATCCGTTTCGCCAGCGAGGATATCGGAATCGCGGACAGCCGCGCGTTAGAGATCGCCGTGGCTGCCTACCAGGCCTGCCACTTTAACGGGATGCCCGAGTGCAACGTGAATCTGACCCACGCAGTCACCTATCTGACGCTGGCTCCCAAATCCAACGCGCTGTATGTGGCCTACGAGGAAGCCAAAACGGACGCGCTGCAGATGCTGGCGGAGCCGGTACCCCTGCAGATCCGCAATGCCCCCACGAAGCTGATGCACGATCTGGATTATGGCAAGGGTTACCAGTACGCCCACGACACCGCTGAAAAACTGACCTCCATGCAGTGTCTGCCGGATTCCCTCTCAGGGCGGAACTATTACCGTCCTACCGGCCAGGGAATGGAGGCTGAGGCAAAAGAGAAAATGGAACGCATCGAGGAACTGAGGAAGCGGCTGTGACGCTGCGGACCAGGCGGCATACTTATCCTTTTACGGAGCCGATCATCATACCGGTCGCGAAATATTTCTGCATAAATGGATAAATACACATAATGGGAAGCACGGCAACCACCATAGTCGCCAGCTGCAGCGTTGTGGAGCTGACGCCGCTTACATTAGCCAGATCCGCCACCCCGGAGCTTGCGGCCATATTTTCCATGGTCTCCTGGGCCTTTATCATTTTCACGAACAGATAAGAGAGTGTGTTCAGACTCTCATTTTTGACATAGAGCATGTTATCGTACCACGCGTTCCAGTTGAATACCGCGGTAAACAGCCCTACTGCCGCCAGCACCGGTTTGGACAGCGGCAGCACGATGCGCGTATAGATGGTAAATTCCCTGGCGCCGTCTATACGCGCCGACTCAAACAGGCTCTCCGGCAGTCCTTTGAAAAAAGAAATAAATATCTGGGCATAAAACGCATTGAACACTCCCGGAAGGATGTACACCAAAAAGTTGTTGATGAGCCCATAGCTGCGGATAGCAAGGAAAACGGGAATGATGCCTCCATTGAAGAACATGGCGATCAGCAGCAGTATCATATAGAATTTACGAAGTTTCAGATAGGATTTGCTGGCCGCATACGCGAACATAGAGGTGACCAGCAGACTTAAGGCGGTGGACAGCGCCGTACGGGCCACCGAGACGCCAAAGGCCCGCCAGATAGACAAATTCTTGAATACCTGGGTGTAATTCGCCAGTGTGAATTTACGCGGCCAAAAGTAAACGCCTCCCATCATCGCGTCTTTTCCGTCGTTGAAGGATAGAACGACCGCGTTCCAGAACGGAAACAGCATCACAAAGGTAAGCAACGCAAGTATCAGGTATATCATCACATCCGGCAAACCAAATTTTTGCCAGCTCTTTCGATTATTCATATAGGCTCCCCCCTTAAAAATAGCTCTCGCCCGTGGTCAGCTTACTGATCGCGTTGGATGTCACCAGCAGGATAGACGCTACGATAGATTGGAGCAGGCCGATTGCCGTCGCGTAAGAAAACCGCCCCATAGAAACTCCCATTTTCAGCACATATGTGTCCAGGATCTCTGAGCGCGGCTGGTTTAAGGAATTCATCAGGTTGTAACTGATGTCAAAGTTGGAACCGCCCCGCAGCAGATTCCCTACGTTGATAATCAGCAATATCATCACCGTCGGCAAAATCGCAGGCATGGTGACATGCAGAATCCGCTTGAACCGGCCCGCTCCGTCTATTACCGCCGCCTCCGTAACTTCCTGGTCCACGTTAGCCATGGCCGCCAGGTAAATGATGGACGAATATCCCAGGTTTTTCCAGACGTCCAGCGTTATGGATATTCCCCAGAACGCTTCCGGCTTCCCCAGAAAAAAATAGGGGTCTTTTAAAATTCCGGCCGATACCAGCAATCCATTGATAAAGCCATTGGGCGACAGCCAGGTCGTGGCCATAAGCGCGACTACGGACCAGGCCAGGAAATATGGAAAGTAACTGATGGTCTGAACCGTTTTCTTGAACTTGGTATGTACCACCTCATTCAGCAGAAGGGCAAAAATAACCGGCAGGGGAATGGTGAAAAAGGCTTTGATAAAGGAGAGGCCCACCGTATTCCAGAGCACGGGAAGCACATTGGGGTCCGTAAAAAACATTTTAAAATGTTTCAATCCCACCCAGGCGCTTCCCCAGATACCGGAATTTAGTTTATAATCCTTGAATGCGATCTGCAGGCCAAACAGAGGGATAATCGCGAACAGAGCCAGCGCCAGCAGCGCGGGCACCACCATCAGCTGTAATTCCCATTGACGTCTCAGTTGATGCCAGAAGCTTTGTTTTTTAGCTTTCGGCAGGTTCTGCTTTTCTGCGGTCCGGCCTTCCTTCCCATTTTGATGTTTCATGTACGCTAACCTCCTACTTTCGTTCCCGGTCCGGTATTTTCGGGCCGGGAACGTTTTAAGTTATGATTATTGTCCGATACCAAGCGATACCCAGTGATCATAGTTCGCCTGGAAATATTCGCAAAGGGTGTCCACGCCGGAGTGCTTCATATCACTGATAAACTTATCATAGGCGGTCTCGAAATCCGCTTCTGTTTCCGCCACGCATACCGCGGCCGTCCCCGATGCCCAGGTGCTGTAGATCTGCTCCCGAAGCGCCAGCTCATCCGTGTTCGTCAACGCGTAGGTCAAATCAGAGAGCATTTCATTCTGCTGATGGGGAGTCATCACCTCAAAATCCTTCAGCATTCCCGGGTAAGCGCTGTAGGTATTATGAGCTCCATACACAATCGCCCAGTTAGAAGTAAGCCACGCGAAATTGTAGTTATAAACTCCCAGCTCCCGCTGCAGCTTCTCCATACTTTCCGCTTCGGTTTTTATTTTCAGTTCCGTCTCCTTCGGACGGCCGTGCTCATCCGGTTCCCAGGTAAGTCCTTCCGTGCCATAACGCTGCAGGATCTGTCCCTCGTCTCCCATAAGAAAATCGATATATTGGATACACCGGTCGGGATGTTCCGTATCCTTTGTGATAAAGACGCCCTGATAACCGGTACTGTAATAATCGTCGTGGATCTTAAGCTGATCGGCGGAACGCCCGTCCGGCATAGGATATTCGATCGTCTCAAAGTTCAGCTCATTGACCTTGCCCGTCCCTTGGAGCAATGCCCAGTAATAGCCCCAATAACTGAGCATATCCTGATCCGCGTATGCCGCCTTTTTCTGGTCGTTTTTGAATGCCCACTGCTCCGGATTAATCAGGCCCTTCCGGTACCATTCGTTATAAGTTCGGAGCGCTTCTTTATAATAGGGCTGCATAAACGTCATTTCCACCTTGCCGTTGGAGTACTCGAAATGGTCATTGGTAGCCCCGTACATACGGGCCAGCAGATTCAGCATGGAATTATGGCTCCAGGGCGTGGTCGGCGCGTAATCATAGATAGGATTGTTGATTTCGGGATGTTTATCCTTCATCTGCACAACTGCATCCGTATACTTGTCAAGCGTGCTTACATCGGGCCTGCCGATCTCATCGTAATACTTTTTATTCATGGACACACTGATAGATCCCCGGCTGTTCAGTATCTGGTCACCATATCTGTTCTCATCCCCGAAGAAACTGACGGTACAATAAAATTTCCCGTCGGGTTCCGTATATATTTTATCCATATTCTTAGGCATAATCTCGCCCAAATGGGGCGCGTACTGTTCGATCAGATCGTTGTACGGCAGCACAAATCCCTGATCCACCAGCAGCGGACGTACCGGCCCGTTCGCCGGTGTTATGATAAAATCCGGAAGCTTTTCGCCGGAGGCCAGCATCGTGTTCAGCTCCATATTATCTGTCGTGGTGGCGTACTGGATATCCAGCGTGACGCCGGTCAGCTCCGTAATCTTTTTGGAGGTGGGATCATCGCCCCATTTCCAGTCCGTAGGCATCATCACGCTATTTACAAACGCAGTAAGGGTGACCGGCTCCTTGCTGTACTCCGACGTGTCGGCGGCTGCAGACTGCTGGCCGGCGTCGCCGGCAGTTTCCTGCTCACCGGCAGCGGCCTCCGGTAAGTCCTTTCTTGCCGGTACATCGGTGTCGCTGCTCCCCCCGCAGCCGGCCAGGCTAAACGCCAATAAAACCAGAGATAGTGTACAGGCAACAACTCTTTTCATTTTCTTTTTCATCCAATAATCCTCCTTTTCACACATAAATCAGAATAAACAGCAACCCAATTCTTTAAAATACTCAATTTTCTTCCGGAGCTGCTCCTGCGTCACCCCATAAGCGCGGGCCAGGCAATTAAGGCACAGGCATTCTTGTGCGCCCCGGTTAACCAGCCGCCGGAACAATCCGATCTCATCATGAGTCAGCGGCTTTTGGCATTGATAACACCGGATTTGTCTATAGCCCCCCATAACCGCATTCCACCAGTTCCGCCCGATAGATCCGGCAGTCGTGGGCCGGTATCTGCTGCGTGTAGATCTCATGATATGTGCCGGCGTCTTCCCCGGTAAAAATATCCTTCAGCCGGAAACCATATCCGCATCTGCTGTCGATACCGATATCATAGAACCGCACACTGGCTTTTGTATCTTCATCCCCAAAGTTAAAGATCCCGATGGCGTAGGTTCCATCGCTCAAATGTTTAAACAGCACACGCATGTTTTCGTTCCCGAGGCCATCGTCATTGAACTGGAGCTTATGAATGTAAGGTGGCCTGGCTTCCTCATCCTGATCGATATCCAACAGTTCACGGTTTGTCAGCAGGCGGTATGTTTCATCTGACATCGACCGTATGTCCATCCCCAGCACCAACGGCGCGGATAGCATGCACCAGAATGCGAAGTGCTGCCGGTATTCCACATCGGTACACCCCTCGCCGAAACCAATGCTGCCCTTTCCGTAAAGCCCGGCCACCAGCATATCCAGATCATTAAAGCATCCCGGAGCGCTGTAGGGCAGATTATCAAGCTGGCTCAGCGCGATACTGCGGATCGATTCGTAGGTATCCGTGATATCCCTCGTAGAACGGAACATTCCCGCGCCTGTGGAACGTACCCATTGGGGCGTGTCATCCCTTCCCCAGTTACAGGCCGAAAGCACAATATCGCGGCCTGTAGCTTTAAGCGCCATGCTCATCCGGTTATACAGCATCGGCCCGTCCGCCTGAGAAGGTTTGTAACAGTAGTCGTACTTTAAAAAGTCGACTCCGATATCGGCAAAAAACTTGGCGTCCTGAAACTCATGTCCGAAGCTTCCGGGAAAATCCATGCAGGTGCGGATACCGGCGCTTGAATACATACCGAATTTAAACCCCTTGCTGTGGACATAGTCCGCCACCGATTTCATTCCATGGGGAAATTTGGCCAGGCACACCACCAGATTTCCCTTCTTGTCCCTTTCCCGCTCGAGCCACGCATCGTCGATGACGAGATAATTGTATCCTGCCTTGGCAAGCCCGCTCTCAACCATAGCATCCGCGGTCTCCCGGATGATTTCGTCATTGATTTTGTTCGTAAATGCATTCCAGGAATTCCAGCCCATTGGCGGCCGTTTTACGTACATGATATTCCTCCTTTTCTTACTGAGCGTTTGGCCCATTCCAGAGCAGTTGTCTATGCAACCGTTCATATTGTTCATAATAGCAAACAAACTCACCTTTTACAGTTGTTTTTTGATTCATTTTTTACACCATTTGTTTCAAGGGGCCCGGTATTCATTGTGCAACTTTATGATAAATGCTATACTGAAACTGAAAGGAGAGTACCTTCATGTCGAAATATTCCGCTCAAAAACCACCTTTAATCATCCATTATTGCGGCAGCGAAGTATGTTCGCCGAAGCATCAGTTTGGTCCGGCTGTTCGTAAACATTATCTGCTTCACTATATCAACTCCGGGCAGGGATGGTTTTCCCTGGGAGATAAATCTTATCACATGCAGGCCGGCTGGGGATTCCTGATATGTCCGAATACCATGGTGACCTATCTGGCTGATGAGACCGATCCCTGGGAGTATTCCTGGGTCGGCTTCAGCGGCCAGTACTGTGAGGATATATTAGAAAATATAGGCCTGTCCCCTTCTCTGCCGGTGTATACCACCATCGACCCGGAAAAATCCGCCGCTTATATGCGTCAAATTCTGGAGAGTAAATATTTGAATGCGGGACGGGAATTCGCTATCGCGGGAGCATTTCTCTCTTTCCTGTCCACGATCAAAGGTAATATCAGGCGTCCCGAAGATTCGGAGCTCAACGATACCGCGGCTCTGGCCACAGATTATATCTTCCGCAACTACTCGTACGATATCTCGGTGGACGATGTCGCTCATGCCGCCTGTGTCAGCCGGGCCACTTTGTACCGCGTTTTTAAGGAGTGCTTTGGGGTTTCCGTGCAGCAGTATTTGATGGACGTGCGTATCTCCACCGCTGCTGAGATGCTTTCCACAACGGAATATTCTATCAATGAAATCGTTTATTCCTGCGGGTTCAGCAATTATCAATATTTTATCCGGCTTTTCCAGAAGAAAAAGGGGATATCCCCTTCCCAGTACCGAAACCATTTCCGTATTCGGAATTTTGGATATGATTCCTGTCCGGACAGAGAATGAAAGAAACGAAGGGGCTTCGTATGTCCGCTGCTTAGGGCTTTGAAACGCAGACGGTATACGGGGACGCTGCGGGCGGCCGGATTCTTTTGTATCTCCCTGGAAGCGCGGAGGGCTAGCGCTGGAATACGCTAAGTGAAATCGAAAAGCCGGGTTCAGGAACCGAGCCTATTCACCGGGAACACCTGATGTGTTCCCGGTGAATAGGCTCTTGCCCGTCGGACGTGAAGTCCGCCGTGCATCCTGAATCCGGCTTTTCAGTTTCACTAAGCGTATTCTCAGCCGCCCTATACGCTTCCAGAGAGATACAAAAGAATCCGGCCGCCCGCAGCGTCCCCGTATACCGTCTGCGTTTCAAAGCCCTAAGCAGCGGACATACGAAGCCCCCAGGAAATACGAACCATATATATTAACACGTCTCCGGCCGCTGTTCAACGAGGTTGCGGTTTTTCGTACCGGGTGAGCCAGGAGCCCAGGAGGTAGTAGGCCAGCATCAGAGCCGCGCAGAGCACCCAGGTGATAATATAGCCCAGGAACACGACCATGATATCCTGCATAATGGGAGTCATAACCGTAAGCCAGACGACCCGGACGACACACATAGTCCCCACCATGATCAGCATAGGGATAACGGTCTGGCCGGAACCTCTGATGATACCACTGCATACATTGGCGAACGCCACGAAGAGGTAGAACGGGGCCAGGGTCTTCAGCATGTAACTTCCGTAGTGGATAACATCCTGTTCCTTGGTAAAGATCCGCAGGATGACAGGTCCGAACAGATAGACAAGGACGGACAGGGTCAGGGTGATAATGAGGGTAATGATAAAACTTGCGCGGGCGGTTTTTCGGACCCGGTCATATCTGCGGGCGCCGATGTTCTGCCCGACAAAGGTTGTGCCGGCCAGGCTCAGGCTCATAAAAGGCAGGATGACAAAAGCGTCCACTTTTGTGTAGGCCCCGCAGCCCGCCATGGCTGCCGCGCCGAAACCGTTGATCTTGGATTGGACGATAACGTTTGAGAACGCGATAATGGACTGCTGCAAGCCCGCGGGCAGGCCCACCCGCAGAATTTTCAACAGGTATATTTTATGTATTTTCAGATCTCTTAGAATCAGGTGGTAGGACTCCGTAGTCCGAATCAGGCGGATGATAATCAGAACCGCCGATACGGTCTGGGCTATGATGGTGGCGTATGCCACACCGGCCACTCCCATTTTGAAACATACCACAAAGATCAGGTCCAGGGCCACATTTACCAGACTGGAGGCGATCAGATAATATAGGGGGCGCTTGGAATCACCGATTGCGCGCAGGATTCCCGCTCCCATATTATAGATCATCAGGGACAGGATTCCTGCGAAATAGATTTTCAGATAACGGACCGAAAGTTCCATCACCTCCGCAGGAGTGCCCATCATCCTCAGTATAGCCGGGATGAAGAGTATCCCGCAGAAGGTCAGGAATACGCCGCTGATCAGAATCATGGCTATGGTGGTGTGCACGGCGTCGTGCAGTTCCTTTTTCGCATCCGCCCCGTAATATTGGGATATGATGACGCCTGCGCCTGTGGACAGCCCCAGGAAAAAACCGATCAGCATATTTATAATAGACATGCTGGAGCCGACGGCCGCCAGGGCATTCTTTCCCACATAGTTGCCGACGATAACCGAATCCACCGTATTATACAACTGCTGGAACAGGTTCCCGATCAGCAGGGGCAGGGCGAAAAGAAGCAGCTGTTTCCAGATTACCCCGCTTATAATCGCATTCTGCCTGTTTTCTCCATCCTGACGCTGTTCCACTCTCATCTCTCCCATAACCTTTTGATCCTTTCCCTCTCCTTTATTTTCCGGTGTGGGAGGGGACTGTCCCTTTCCGGCAGCGCAGCAGGCCTGCAAGAATGTCGAAAGAGGAAAGGGACTGTCCCCGGATGCCCGCCCGAATACGGAGCCTCGATTCGTGCCGGCATCCGGGGACAGGCACCTTCCTCGCTTTACTCTTTCCTATAGGTCAGTCGCCGTCCGGAATGAGCCAGTCCCCTCTCATCCGGCTAAAATGAGCCAGTCCCCTCTCATCAGTATGTGACTCTGCTGCCGTCTTTTACTTTGCTGTCATAGGGGTTTGTGATGACGGTCTCCCCTTCTTTAAGCCCGGAGCGGATCTCCACCCGGCCGGCGCTCTGCACGCCGGTTTCCACCGGTACCAGTACGGCTTTGTTCTTTCGGATTACATATATGGAGCTGCCCGCCCCGTCCGGGATCAGGCTTCCGATCGGGACGGATAACACGTCTTCGGCGGCGGTAAAGGTGAATGTGACATCCACTTCATACCCGGCTCCGATCGCGGCCGGAAGATTCCCGGCGGATAATTCCACCGTACAGCGGTTTTCGGTCAGGCCCACCGTAGATACCACATCGTCCGCCACGGGAGAAATGAAATCCACAGCCGCCTCAAAGGAGGTCCCGTCCGCCAGGGTGCACACCGCGGTATCCCCTGTCTTCAGAGCCAGCGCGTCCTCGGCAAGCAGGGACACCTGTATTAACATCCCCTCTTCGTCATAGATGACCGCCACCGGCTGGTTTTCCGTGACGAATCCCCCCACATCCGCCAGCAGGTTCCACAGAACCCCTGTCTCAGGCGCGGTCACCGGGCCCCGCTCCATCTTTTCTTCCAGATCGTCGATCGTGATCTGAAGCTGCTGTGCCGCCGCATAGGAACTGTTATCTGTGTTGGAGCCGCTCTTGCCCAGAGCTTTTAACTGCTCCTCACAGGAGGCGATCGTCTCTTCATAATAAGCCCGGGTGGTGTCGGAACTATTGTTCTGGGCAATGATCAGCTGATCCTCCGCCGCATTCATCTGGCTTTGCAGCGCCTGCACTTCCCCTTCCCCCGGAGTGTAGCTGCCAGGCATATCCTTGTAATAATCCCGGGCGTTTTCATAGGACTGGACCGCCTGCTCATAGTTGATCCGGGCGATGGAGAGCTGGGCGTTTGCCGTCCCTCCTTCTCCGAACAGGCGGTCATACTCCTGTCTGGCGGCCGACAGCTGCTGCTCCAGCTGGGCGCGCCTTACGGATATCTCCGCCTTCGCGTTCTTATTCTCGGAGTAAATAGCCGACTGCTGAAGCTTCAGGGAATCGATCTGGTTCTGAAGTTCCTTTTTCACAACCGACGTGTCGATCTCCAGAAGAGTATCCCCTTCCTGCACTTTCCGCCCCACTTTAACAGGCGCTTCCCTGACGGTTCCCGTCATGTTCGCGTTGATGGTGATGCTGTGTCCGGGCGCCAGATGCCCCTGCTCCGTAACTTTCTCCGCAAGGGGGCCCCGTACGGGAGCTTCCGCCTGCACCGGCAGGGACTGCAGCAGATAGAACGCGCCGGCGCCGGCGCAAAGTACCACTAAGACGACCGCAAGCAATATTTTATATCTTTTTTTCATGTTGAATCCCCCGTTTATTCTCGTTCACGCAGAAGTTCCACCGGCGTGATTTTTTTCATTTTCTTTAAGATCGCCCGGTTGCTCATCGCCACCGCCAGGAAAATAAGCCCCACGGATACCAGCAGGGAAGCGCCGTCCACAAAGTCCGGAATCGAGAACAGCTCCAGAGCCATCGTGCTGGAAATCAGCCTGCTGGCGCCCATGGTCATCGGAACGCCCAGTATCACTCCTCCGAAGGTGAGCAGCCATTGGCTGACCGATACGGTGTCCAGGCATTGCCGGTCGGACAGGCCCAGCATCCGCAAAGTGGCAAGCTCCCGCTTAAGCTCCTCGAAGCTGATCAGCGAGCTGGTGTAGATTACCGCCAGCCCCACCAGCACTCCCATGAACGCCATCACTCCCATGATACCGGTTAAGTTCCCCATCATGCCCCGGTATTGGTCCACCCGCTGCTGCCGGTTCTGAATCGTGGTTACCGATGTAGCGTCATCCAGCCGGTTTAGCAATTCCTGGCGCACCGGCTCCGGCGCCTTGATCAACATGGAAGTATAGGCATCCCGGTATTCGCTGATCTTTTCTACCCCTTGAAGGGACATATAGGCGCTGCTGCCCAGATATTGGGAGAACACTGCGGTCACCGGAACCCGGCTGATACGTTTTTCCGGGTAAGACACCTCCACTTCCAGCAGGTCGCCGGGCGACACGCCAAGCCTCCCGGCCATGTGGACCGACAGGACCAGTCCTTCCGGCTGTACCCGGACCTCCTGCCCGTCCTCGCCATAAAGGCGGCACAGCTCGGAGTCCTGGGGAATCCCCTGGATCACGGAGTCGATCTCATCGCCCGGCCCCCGCAGGACCGCCGGTACCTCCACGATCCCCTCGATCCGTTCGATACCGGGGCTTCGCACCGCGCGCCGTGCATCACCGGCTGCCACCGGGGCGCTGAAGGATACGGTTATGTCCTGCTGCTGGTTCTTTTCCAGATAATCAAACAAAAAGACGTCAAACAGCGAATTCATAGAGACCAGGGTCGCCGTAATCATATAGGCGCAGGCGATCCCGAACAGCGAGAGCGCCGAACGCCTGGGATTACGGGCGATACTGCGCACCGCCATGGTTCCCGGCACAGTAAACAGTCCGGTAAATCCCGGGATCTTCTCCAGGAACAGCTGCCTTGCATTCTTCGGCGGGGCGGGACGAAGCGCCTCCGCCGGCGCCAGCCTGGTTGCCGATTTCACGGACAAGCCTCCCACCACCGCACAAAAAAGGGTAGCGGCAAAAATACCGATGATCATATAGCGCGGCGAGACCGGCGACGACACTTTTGGAAGGCTGAAATATACCCGGTAAAAATCCGCCATCGGTCCCGCGGCCATACTCCCGCCTATCCCTCCGAAAAATCCGCCTGCCAGTCCAACCGCAGCTCCATAAGCGGTATAATGCCAGGCGATGGACCGGGCCGGAATGCCGAGCGCCATCAGCGTGCCGATCTGGGTCCGCTGCTGTTCGATCAGCCGGTGCAGCGTTATGTACAGGATGATCGACGACACCATCAGAAACAGGAAGGGAATGGCTGCCGTCACTTTATTAAGCTGTTCTAATTCCATTTCCAGAACCGAGACGGAAAGTTCCTCTTTATTTTCATAGACCCGGTAGCAGCCGTAGGGTTTCAGGGTTTCTTCCACATCCTTTCGGACCTGTTCCCAGTCCGCGTCCGGCCGGAGGGTCAGGACGAAATTATTGGCCCGTCCCTGCATGCCGTATAATCTCGCCATCATATCGTAATCCATAAACGCGGCGTCATAAGTATCCGGCGTAGGCAGCAGTTCGTTGATATTTTTCACCAGATAAATATTCTCCGGCGATATCCCGGCGCCCACTATGGTAAATGCGGTTTCCCGGCCCCCAACGGAGAGCTTCAGGGAATCGCCCGGCGACAGATCCCATGCCTTGCTGAAACCATCTCCCGGGATGATCTGCCTTTCTCCCGCCTGGGGCATCATTCCCCGTGATAACAGAGGCAGATTATAGCCGTCCCCGCTGACAGAGATAAGTTTTAACTCCGCTTCCGCCGGCAGCCCCGCCACCCGCGCTGTTTTCACCAGCCGGGCTTGTGCCCTGCTGATTCCCTCGATGCGCTCCAGCTCCTTCACGGCCGAGGCCGGTGCTTCCTGCACCTCCGCAAACGCGTCGCAGAAATTGGTCTTCTCAAAAAAATAATCCTTGGAATCTTCCAGCTGGTCCGCCGCGATCGACATCACCGAGTATCCTGCGAACCCCGTCATCACAATAACCGCTGCCACGATATAGGAAGCGGCTCCTTTGCGCATATCCCGAAGCATCTTCCGGAACAGATATCCTACCATGTCATCTCCTCCGCAGATACGGGAGCCGGGTTTACTTCCACCCGTTCGATGCGCCCGTCCCGCATATAGAACACCCGGTCGGCCACCTGGGCCATCCCCGCGTTATGAGTGATGGTGATCACCGCACAGCCCAGACGTTTCCGGACTTCCAGCAGCAGATTCACCACGGCGATACTGTTCTTGCTGTCCAGAGCGCCGGTGGGCTCGTCGCACAGCAGCAGGCCTGGATTCTTCACGATCGCCCGCGCGATGGATACCCGCTGCTGCTCCCCGCCTGAGAGCTGGGATGGAAAATGCCTGCTCCGCTCCTTAAGCCCCACCATCGAGAGCGCTTCGTCGGGATTCATGGGGGAGGAGACGATACTGGCGGCAAGGGCTACGTTTTCCCTTGCGGTCAGGGACGGGATCAGGTTAAAGAACTGGAACACAAAGCCTACGGTGTCTTTCCGGTATTCCGACAGCTGCACGTCATTTAACTGCGTAAGCTCCCTGTCCCGGTACCAGATATGTCCGGCGCTGGGACGGTCCATTCCCCCCAGCATATTAAGCAGCGTACTTTTTCCTGAGCCGGACGGCCCCAGCACCACGATAAATTCACCTGCCGCGATATCAAAAGCCGCTTCCGTCAAGGCGTTGACCTCAACGCCGGCACTGCCGTAGGTTTTACTTAAGGCTTCCCCCCGAAGTATGGTTTCCGGCATGCTGCACCCCCTTTTCTGCAATTCCGTATATCAGAATTTCGAAGACCTGCTTTATTTTTTCGAGAGCCTCTTCCCGCCCTCCCTTGCTGTAAAAATCCTGAAGAAGCGAAGTGGCCAGCGGTAAGATCATCTCGATCACCAGATCCAGATCCACGTCTTTTCGCACCAGGCCTTTTCGCTGATCCTGCCGCAGATACTCAAGCACCTCGCTCTGGGACCGGCCCATCTGTCCCACGATATGCCGGATGAACTCGCTGTCATCCTGCGCCATCAGCATTCCGATCTGATTGTACCTGGGACAAAGCTCGATCCATTCCAATATCCCCGGAATAGAGGCAAGCGCCGCTTCGAAAAAGGTGATGTCGCCGGAAGGTTTCGGGTACCTTGAAAATATTTCCAGCTTCTCATGGCCGATCTTATCTAGAATCAGCATATAGAGATCCTCTTTCCCTGAAAAATACTGGTAAAAGCTCCCCCTGGGGATACCGGCCGCTTTGACAATCCGGTTGATGGACGCGTCTGAGTAACGGTACCTGGCAAATTCGTCGATGGCGGCTTCTATGATCCGTTCTTTTTTGGGCGGTGGGAGATTTTCGAATGTAGACGTGGGCATGGATGGTCCTCTCCTTTTTCAACATGACAAGGTTGTCACATCATTTTTATCAGTATAATACACTCTCTTGAAAATAGCAATACAGAATTAAGGAGGGACCGGCCTCCTCCGAATCTGCCGCCGCCCGGAAGAGCCAGTCCCTCCAATTTCGAAACTTACTGTTTGTATATGTAACGGCTTTATGCCACCTGGCCGCCATGTAAGGTAATCACCACATCCGCCTCTTTTGCCACTTCATTGGAATGGGATACCATCACCACACACCGTCCATAGGTTTTTGCCGCATCCTTGAACACCGCCGTGATCTCCCGGGCCGTCGCCTCATCCAGGTTACCGGTTGGCTCATCTGCCAGGATCACAGGGGCCTGAGACGCCAATGCCCGGGCGATCGCCACCCGCTGCTGCTGGCCGCCGGACAGCTTCAGTACATTACGCCTGGCCTCCTCCCCGGTCAGCCCCAGCCTGGCCAGCACCGGAAGCGGCTCCTCCTTCGCGGTCAGGCACACATTCTCTTCCGGCGTCATATAGTCGATCAAATTATAGTTCTGGAACACAAAGGAGACGCCTTCCCGCCGGTACCGTTCCAGCCCGATTTCCCGGATTTCTTTTCCGTTAAATATGACCTGGCCTGCGCTTGGAACGTCCATGCCTCCCAGCAAAGATAGCAGCGTGGTCTTTCCACAGCCGGACGGCCCCAATATCACATACATTTTTCCTTTTTCAAATCCCAGATCAATCCCGTTCAAAACCGGCCTGCCTTCCGTATAATAATAGAAAACCTGTCTCGCTTCCAATATGTTCATTCTAACCTCCCGTATCCCATAGCTCCCAAAGGACTATGATCCTGCCGATCTGCAAATTTTCTTATTCCATGACCGTTAAGAGTTCCTTCGGCTTCCTGCGTACGATCACAAGAAAAGATATTCCCACCGAAATACCGACAATCACGATCCCCATAACGCCGGACAAGGCAAGCGCCGGGAGCCGCAGCTCCGCCCCGAAGTTTACCTCCGGCGCTGCCGCATCCACGTCCACGGGATCATTCGTGAACGTGTAGGATACCGCTTCCGTATTCTCCTTTGCCTCCCCTGCGGCATCATGATAAAGCACCTTCCCGGCCTGCCGGGACAAAGGAAAGGAAACGGCGGCCGCCAGGCAAAAGGCCAGTGCAAAGATAAGACCGCACTCCAGAAAATGCTGCCACAGAATATTCCTCTTGGAAATCCCAAAAGCCATCAGCACCCCTGCCTCATGAATGCGGTCCCGCTCCCACAGGGTCAGCAGCAATGAGAGCAGGCTCACACTGATTACCGTGATCAGCCCCACCATCAGAAAAGTCATTCCGCTCAGCCTGTCCAGCGGTTCCACACTCTTTTGATAAGCCGTATTATTAACGGTCAGTTTCAGGGAATCCCAGTCCACCCCATCAAGCCTTTGAACCTCCTGCACAATCCGATCCAATTCTTTTGGGTCTCTGGCGAAAAATGCGGCTCCCCCGTTAAAATATCTCTGTACCGTCCCCTGCAGTTTCCGGCCAATTTCCTGACTGGTTGCGGCGTCTATGAAAATGAAGTTAGCCGGCAGGTCACATTCCGGTGTGTTCTGGTTTCCGGCCTCCGTGTGCATTTCATCAAAAATGCCTGCGATCTGCAGCCGGTAGCCGTCCTCCGAAGCGCCCGCGCCGGCAGCTTCACCTGCCACAGTGCCGTCTTCTGTTAGATATGCGGTAAAGGTATCGCCCGTCTTCAGCTGATTCATCTGCGCTAATTCCCGCGATATTAACGCCTGCCCCGTATCGTCCGGCTTCAGATGCCGGCCTTCTTCCAGGGTAAAAATATTCAGCACAAAATATTCATGCAGGCTGCTGTCGTTATTGCCCAGCAGGCGGGTCATCTGCGCTTTGCCGTCGCCTTCCCCGGTGAACTTTCCGGGCTTTAGGGTCAGCTCCGGCACGCTCAGATACCAGGTATCCATGGCGTTATACGCTTTTATCCCCTCTGTTTCCATCACCTGATCGATCAGCTGCCGGTCCGTGAACTGCCGGATATTCATCTTCTGGTAATCGGGCGCGATCTTAAAATATCCGCCTATGCTTTCCCGCAGCTGAGCCGCCGCTGTCTTAGCGGCCCGGTTGACCGCCATCCCTGCCAGCAGCAGGGTCATAATGACCAGAAATGTGACCAGCAGCAGCGCCGTTTTTCCTTTTTTCCGAATAACAAAAAGATACGCTCTGCGATATGCCGGCATAGCATCACCCTCCTCCCAGAATATCCCGCGGCTTCTGCCTGATCACCCGCATGGATGAGACGACCACAGATGTGACCGACACCAGCAGCATGGTCAGGAATACCCCCGATGCGGTTCCCGGCGTCAGATGATACGTAAGCGACACCTCAGCGTCCGGCATTTTATTAACCATCACATTGGATTGCTGGTCTATGACTACCTCGAAGGGCTGGGCGCTGCCCGGCGAGCTGACCATTCCCGCCAGCCCATTCCCGATCACATCGGTTACCGGCCCGGCCAGCAGACCGGCCAGCAGAAAGGCCGCTGCGGCCACTACACAGCATTCCAGAAGGAACTGGGCCAGGGTTGTCTGCTTTTTCACCCCGATGGAGGCCAGTATGCCGATCTCCCGCTTTCTGCTCCGCACCCACATAGTCAGAATCAGGGAAAGGACCGCCAGCGCTCCCGCGGCCATTATAACAGCCAGCACCGTGGACAGCTTTACCATCGTCCGCAGCGGGCCGGCCGCGGCCTGATAGTCGTGATCGTAGCGTTTCAAGCTATAGTAGCTCCAGTCCACCGTATCGTTTGCCAGGACCTGTTCCTTTACGGAATCCAGCAGCAGAGGGTCTTCCACGAACAGGGTCACTTCACTGATCACCCGGTCGCTTTCACGGGCCAGCACGTCATTGCCGTAATGGGTATTGTATTCAACCTGCGCCCAATGCCGCATGTTGGGGTCTGCGAAGATAATATTGGCAAAGATATTGTCCTCGGAAGTCCAGTTAGACAGATCCTGTTCGAAATTGATCCGGAAAATCCCGACGATCTCCGACTCAAACGCCGTCCCATATCGCTCCCCGGTGATAAAATCAAAATTATAAGAATTGATCCGGTCACCGATCTGAAGCCCGTTCATCTTTGCCAGCTCCTCTGAGATGACAGCCTTTCCATAATCTCCTGTTTCGATATGGCGGCCCTGTGTCAGCTCCAATGCGCCGTTAGCGAAAAATGGATGCCACCGGCCGTCTTCGATCAGATAAAAACCATTGGTATGGGAATAGGTCTCATCGGAAAGCCTGCTCTGCCGCAGGCTCTCGTCCAGCCCCTGCGGGTCCGTTTCTTCTATCTGCTGCAGCTCCTTCGAATACCCTCCCGGCCTTACCTCCAGGCCGGTATATAAGGTTTCATGCCCCATTTCGGAAAAAAATCCGCAGACTCCATCGATATCCAGCAGCTGTTCCAGCTTGGACTGGGTCAGCAGGGGCACCTTCAGCCTCCGCTCCATCTCCCCGTCCTCATTTTGAGCCAGTTCAAACAGATGCTCCCCCGATATCGGATTCATTTCCAATACGAGTCCGGTGTTCATGGTCTTTCGCACTTCATCCGCGGCCTTTTGGGCGCTGGCGCGGATCGAGAGTCCTACCAGCAGGAAAAGGCCCGTCACAAGCATGATCAGGAACAATAGAATACTTCTCACTTTTTTCCTGGTGACGTATAAATATGCCCTCTTAAAAACACCCATACAAAACCCCCTTTGCCACTTACTGCGCCTGTACCTATTTTATTGACCATATTATATCATAGCTATTTCTGCGGTTCAATTTGTAGTTTAGGCAGTTTTGGGGTTACTTCCGGGTACAAGCACCTGGCTATCCGGTTGCCTTATTCATACTTCGTATCATATTCCCATGGCTGCCCGCCTGCGATGCAGCCTCCGTCCACCCGGTATTCGCACCCGGTAATGTACGCGGAGGCATCCGACGCCAGCAGAATGCAGACCCCCACAATATCCTCCGGATAACCCGGTCTGCCCATAGCGATCCGCTCCAGCAGATATCCCCACTTCCGCGGATTTTCCCAGGTTGACGTGGTACACCAGAACATCGATCCTGCCATGAATCCCCGCAATCTCTTTTGCACACTTTTGAACCTGTTCCGGCTCGGTTATATTCAGGCAATGACAGGAAGCGATTCTCCCTTCTTCCTCTATCTGCGCCTGCAACTCCTTAAGCCCCTCTGCGTTCCTGTCACACAGGGCCATGGAAGCCCCCGCCCGGGCCAGTCCCAGAGCCAGCTCTCTTCCAATTCCCCCCGCGGCTCCCGTAAATGCTATGTGTTTTCCTTCTAATGAAAATACCTCTGTGAAAGCTGACCACATTTTCCCAAAGCTGACCACTTTTCCCGGATTTTTTAAATAAAACACACCCAATAGGTTGAAAATTATTGATATTAACAACCGAATTGCATATAATGAGAGTGTAAGGAGGTGTTGTTATGGCATTAGCAACTTTCAGTGTAAGAATGGACGAAAGCTTAAAACGACAGTTTGATGCCCTTTGCTCCGAGTTTGGAATGAATGCGACTACTGCGTTTAATGTGTTTGCCCGTGCTGTTGTTCGGGAAAAGAGAATCCCGTTTGAAATCCAGGCATCCAGCAATTTCACAAGACAGAGTGGTATGCAGGCATTTATGGCACTTCGGGCACAGGCAAAGGAAAACGGTGTGCAGGACTTGTCCCTTGATGAAATCAATGATGAGATTCGTAAATCCAGATATGAGGAGGCAACAGAGTGATTTGTTATGCGGTGATTGATACCAATGTGCTGGTATCTGCACTCTTGTCAAGTCACGATAATGCCGCTACTGTTCAAGTAGTGGGAAAACTGTTCTCCGGCGAAGTGATTCCACTATTGAGCGAGGAAATCTTACGAGAATATGCCGAGGTATTAAGACGAAAAAAATTTGGATTTTCGGAGGAAACAGTCAGCTCCTTAATTTATGTCATTGAAAAATATGGAGAGATGCTTGTTCCTACACCGGCATGTGAAATTTTATCCGATATAAAGGACCTTCCGTTTTATGAAGTCGTTCTGGAGAAAGGTGAAGATGAAGCCTACCTTGTAACCGGAAATCTGAAACATTTTCCCGCAAAACCTTTTATAGTGACTGCACGAGAGTTTTTGGACATTCTAAATGGAAACAAATAAGATACACTAAATTGTCAAGGGGGCTGTCGGTTAATACCGATTTTTACGCTCCCTTGTCTAAGTTGCCTTATTCATACTTCGTATCATATTCCCATGGCTGCCCGCCTGCGATACAGCCTCCGTCCACCCGGTATTCGCACCCGGTAATGTACACGGAGGCATCCGACGCCAGCAGAATGCAGACCCCCAGAATGTCCTCCGGGTAACCCGGTCTGCCCATAGCGATCCGCTCCAGCAGATATCCCGCCTTCCGCGGATTTTCCCAGGTTGACGTGGTCAGCTGGGTTTTTATATGTCCGGGGCTGATACAGTTGGCCCGGATATGATATTTCGCCCATTCCACCGCCTGGGATTTGGTGAGGGACATTACCCCCGCCTTGGTGGCCGCGTATACGCTGCAGCCTCCCAGAACCCAGCCGGTATTATGGGAACCGATATTGATAATACTACCCGAGTCCTGCTTTCTCATAATATGCGCCACCGCCTGGGACATCAGAAACGTCCCCTTAAGGTTTACCGCCATAATTTTGTCATAGGTACTCTCCTCCACATCCAGAAAGCCTTCCCTTTTATTAATCCCCGCGCAGTTCACCAGAACATCAATCCTGCCATGAATCCCCGCTATCTCTTTTGTACACTTTTGAACCTGCTCCGGCTCGGTTACATTCAGGCAATGGCAGGAAGCGTTTCCCCCTTCTTCCTCTATCTGCGCCTGCAATTCCTTAATCCCCTCTGCGTTCGTGTCACACAGGGCCATAAAAGCCCCCGCCCGGGCCAGTCCCAGAGCCAGCTCTCTTCCAATTCCCCCCGCGGCTCCCGTAAACGCTATGTGTTTTCCTTCTAATGAAAATAGCCCTTCCAAATATTCCGCTGCCTTCATATCATTTCTCCATTTTCTTCTGTTATCCGCCGGATCTTCGCGCCGCATAATTTTTCATAAAAGAGCGCCAGTCCGCTGTGGTCACACTGTCCGTGTCCATCCGCGTGCAGGGACTGCATCATTTCCATCACCATGGAAGTAAGCGGCAGAGGAGCTCCCAGCCCATGTCCGGTCGCCAGCGCATTATCCAGGTCTTTGATATGCAGATCCAGCTTGAATCCCGGCTTAAAGTTCCCGTCCAGTATCATAGGGATCTTCGCATCCATCACCACAGATCCGGCCAGGCCCCCGCGGATAGCCTCAAAAACCTTCTCCGGGTCCACTCCGGCCTTTACGCTTAAGGTAAATGCCTCCGATACCGCCGCAATATTTAACGCGACGATCACCTGATTCGCAAGCTTCGTCGTATTTCCCGCGCCGATTTCTCCGCAGTATACCGCGCTGCTTCCCATCAGCATCAGAATCTCATATACTTCCTCGAATACCGTCCGGTCCCCACCTGCCATAATGGCCAGTGTGCCGTCGACCGCCTTCGGTTCTCCGCCGGAAACCGGCGCATCGATCATGCGCACTCCCCTCTGTTCACAGGCCCGGCTGATCTCCCGGGACTCCAGGGGTGCGATAGAACTCATGTCGATGAGAATACTGCCGGGTTCCGCTCCGTCTAAGACTCCATCCGGGCCAAGCACGGCCTGTCTGACATGGGGGCTGTTGGGCAGCATCGTTATGATTACTTTATTTCCCCGCGCCGCTTCCCCTGCGCCGGCTGCTGTCTTGGCTCCCGCCTCTGCCAGTTCCTGTCTTTTGCTTTCTTCGATATCATAGACGGTCAATTCCATTCCCGCCTTGAGCAAGTTTAAGGCCATCGGTTTTCCCATAATACCCAGTCCGATAAATCCGATCTTCATTTTTTCCTCCTGTGGCGCATGTCCCGCGCATTAAATTATATTTCCTTATACAATTCCAGGACCGTTTCCACGATATGCTCGCTGGTCAGCCCGTAATATTCCAGCACATCCTGGTAGCAGTGTCCGCTGCTGCCGAACCGGTCCCGGATTCCGACAAAATCGATTGGAATCCGTTCCAGCCGCAGGCATTCGGAGACCGCGCTGCCCAGACCTCCGATCACGCTGTGTTCTTCCGCGGTGACCACGCCCTTGCAGCCAGCTATCACCTCTTTCACGGCCGCCGTATGAAGCGGTTTAATCGTGCTGACATTTACCACCCGCACAGAAATCTTGTCTTTAAGCGTATAAGCCGCCTCCAGCGCCTTTTCCACCATCACTCCGGTGGCCAGTACGGCTATCTCATTTCCTTCCCGCACCACATAGGGTTTTCCGATCTGAAACGGTTTTCCCTCCGGAGTCACATTATTCAGATCATTCCGGTTTAACCGTATATAACAGGGGCCCTGCCATTCCACCATAGCCTTCACGGCCGCCGCAGTCTCCCTGGCATCCGCCGGGCTTAGAACAGTCATGTTCGGAATAGCCCGCATGACCGCCAGATCCTCCACCGACTGATGCGTGGCCCCATCTCCAAAATCGGACAGGCCCGCTGAGGAACCACAGATCTTCACATTCAGTTCTCCGATCGCGATGGTCTGCCGGATCTGGTCATAGGCCCTGCCTCCCGCAAATACCGCGAAGGAATTCGTAAATGGAATCATCCCGGCCTGAGCCAGTCCGGCCGCCATCGATGTCATATTCGCTTCTGCGATCCCACATTCAAAATGCCGTTCGGGATAAGCCTGCTCAAACAATTTTCCCATGGTAGAACCGCCCAGGTCGGCATCCAGCACCACGATACGCTTGTTCTCTTTGCCCAGCTCCACAAGAGTCTTCCCGTACGCTATCCTTTGATTTGTATCACTCATGTTGTCCTCCCAATTCCTTTCGCTTTTCTCAGCTTAATTCCGCCAGCGCTTTCCGGTACAGTTCCTCCGTAAGCATTCCATTGTGAAAGCCGACCACATTTTCTGCGAAGCTGACCCCTTTTCCCTTTATGGTTTTAGCCAATATCACCGTAGGTTTCCCTTCGGGACGGGAAGCGTCGTCCAAGACGGTTAGAATCTGTTCCATATCATGTCCGTCCGTCTCAAGCACCCTCCATCCGAAGCTCTCCCACTTTTCCCGGATCGGATAGCTGTTATAGCGCTCCTCGATCCAGCCGTTGGCCTGCAGCCCGTTCTGATCCACAATGGCTACCAGACGGTCGGCATGGTACGCGGACGCCGCCATCGCAGCCTCCCATACCTGGCCTTCCGCCAGTTCCCCGTCTCCTAACAGCACATAGACCCGGCGGTCGATCCCTTTAAGCCTCATACCAAGAGCCATACCAAGACCGATCGAAAGCCCCTGCCCCAGCGATCCGGTTCCCGCTTCTATTCCCGGTGTCTTCTGTACATCCGGGTGTCCCTGGAGATAGAATCCGATCTCTTTGGTATGTTTTAAGTCCTCCACCGGGAAATAGCCGCTTTCCGCCAGCGCCGCATACTGAAGGATGGCTACATGGCCTTTACTTAACAGGAACCGGTCCCTGTCCTCCAGCTTCGGGGTTTTCGGATCATGATGCATTTTATAAAAATACAGGGCGGCCACAAGATCCGCCGCCGAGTTGGACCCTCCGATATGACCGGCAACGCCCACCCCTATGCTGACGATTACATCCCTTCGCAGAATTCTTGCCTTTTCTCTTAACTCGTTTAATAACTGATCACTGTACAAGATTTTTCCTCCATTCAAGTGCCTTTCTGTCAAGTCACCGCTTTCTATGTCACAGCTCCCTAAATCACAGCTTTATAGGTTCCGGCCTGGCGCAGGTTGTGCGCATGTGCTGTACACCCTCCCGCTGCGCTTTTTCAAAACTTAACAGGACTTCCGTGACATGACCGGTGAATTCCGGGTTCGTACGGTGTTCCCGGCCCGCTTCCAAGGCTCCGGCCAGATCCGCAAGGCCCAGGCCTCTCATATTTTCGGCCGGCCGGCCGAACATACGCGGCATACTTTTAAAATGCTCCCACATTTCCGGCCTGCTGAGCATTCCGGCTGCCTCGCCGGCTTTTTTCCCGTCCACTTCTTTTATCAGGCTGTCCGCACGGAGCAATTTCACCTCGCCGTCAAACCGGTTCGGATCCGGTACCACCAAAGTCCCCTCTGTCCCGTAGATCTCCAGCTTCGGCAGATGCGACAGCCAGACATCAAAACTCATATTCAGGCTGGCAATGGTTCCCTGCCGAAACTTCAGAATTCCCGCATAATGGGTCGGTACCTCAACGGGAATCTCCTGTCCGTACCGCTCCCTGGTATAGATCCTGCGGCTCTCCTGCCCCTGTCCGCAGAAACAGGAGGTGGACAACACCGGCCCCAGCATAGACACCAGAGCGGATATGTAATACGGCCCCATATCCATCATGGGGCCGCCTCCCTTCTGATAGAAGAAATCCGGGTTCGGATGCCAGGTCTCATGTCCGTGGGATACCATATTTGCCACAGCAGCCACCGGCCGGCCGATCCATCCGTCGTCGATCAGCTTGCGGCACGTCTGGAGCGCCGGACCCAGAAAAGTATCCGGAGCGCATCCCAAGGCCAGCCGCCCCTCCCTGGAAAGTCTCTGTAATTCTTCCACCTGGTCCATGGACAGCGCCATAGGCTTCTCACAATACACATGCTTACCGGCCAGCAGCGCCTGCCGGTTAATCTCATAGTGGACCTTTGGCACCGTCAGATTCAGTATCACATCGATATCCGCATCCGCCAGCAGTTCCTCGGCCGAACAGGCTTTTGCTATTCCATGGCGGTCCGCCGCCAGCCTCGCCCTGTTTGGGTCAATGTCCGCGCACGCCGCCACCGTAAGTCCATGAAAATACCGACTTATATTGTTCAGATAGATATTTGATATCTCCCCGCATCCGATTATTCCCACCCTTTTCACAATCTGACCATCCTTTCCTGCCGGCCCATACGCCTGCTTTTATTCCTTTTGCCCGCCGTTTTCATAACGGCATGGGGCGGCCTGTGGCGTCGATAAAGCTGATTTTCGAATAACTCCGCTTCTTCCGCTCCATAAGATCCAGTATACCGTTGGCGATATCCTCCGGATCCGCCGGAGCGTCCGTACCGCCCATATTCGTCCGCATCCAGCCCGGATGTACCGAGTACACCAGGATATCCTTCTCCCGCATAGCTTCCCGGAGCCTTTCGGAGAACATATTCAGCGCTGTCTTCGACATGCTGTAGGCGTAGTTTGACGGATAGGCGTTGATAATGGTTCCCGCCTCCGAGGAAATATTGATGACGGAGGCTTTTTCACCGCGGTACAGGCAGGGGAGAAGATGCTGTACCATACGCATGGGCCCTACCGTATTCACCTGGAAGGATTCCACTACCCGATCCAGATCCAGGTCTTCCAGCGTCTTTTCCCGCTCAATCATAATAGCCGCACAGTTCACCAGCCCATCCAGCGCTCCGCCGTCCTCCTGAACCGTCCGGGCGCACGCCTTAGCGTCCGCCTCGCTGGTGACGTCAAGGGGCAGAATCCGCAGCGCCCGGGATTTCCGTAATTCCCGGTATCCCTGGTATCCCTTCGTCCGTACGCTCTCCAGGGCTTTTTCCACTTTTTCCCTGCTGCGCCCGGCGGCATATACCTGATGCCCGCGTTCCAGCGCCAGAACGGCCAGGACGCTGCCCAGTCCGCCTGAAGCCCCCGTAATCAAGATCTTCACCGCTGTTTTCTCTCCTTTACTTCCAAGGTCACTCCCAATTCTGCCAGGGTGTCAAAATAAGCGTAACGCTCAAACCCTTTCTCCTCTATAAACACAGGAGGCATCTGATGGTTTTCCATAAATTGCAGCGTCTGCTCAAATCCGTCAATATAGAAGGAAATAAAACATACGCCCGGGCCGTTCTTGTCCAGGAACTCCTTCCAGGGGCTTGGATCATCGCCGCAGGGCTCCAGCACCTCCAGATAGACCGGTTCCAGAGGAACCAGCAGGCTTTTTAATTTCGCCCGTACCGGCTGACCCCGGAAGTTCTGATACCGCCCCTCCTGTACCGCCTGATCCGGGTTCGGCCGGCGCACGGTCAATTCCTGGTCCAAGGGGAAAATTTCCCGGAATTTTTCCGCCGCTTTTTCGATGTCATCCACCACGATACCGATCTTCACGATCTCACTGCTGCCTAATTTATCCATTCTTCATCCGCCCCTATTCCCGGTTCCATCTTCCCGTTTTCTTTAGGAACACGACCTGGGGAGATTCCTCTCCCACCTGCATCAGCTCGATACGGTTCCGGTCGGGATCTCTGACCCAGCACTGATAATTATGGTCGACGCCATATTTTACCGGCCGGTCTAACTCTACGCTTTCCCGCTCTATCTGATCCGCGATTCCCTGGATATCGTCCACCTCAAAACACAGGTGGGAGAACCCGATATTTTTCTCATTGTATTCCGTAAAATTCTCTCCGCCGTAGAACAATTCGATAAACTGCCCGCCTCCTGCATACAGATAGACGATCCAGGGTTCCCCTGTTTCCGGCCGCGCCATCTCAAAAGCCTTCTCAAAGCCCAGAACCCGGCAGTAAAAATCGATAGACTTCTTCATATCCGAGACATTCAATGCTGTGTGTGCCAATCCTTTTATCATCGCTTTTCTTCCTCTCCTTAAAATCTTTAATCCTTTATCGTTATCATCAATTCTACCGGTTTCTGCTTCATCAGTTCCACGCTGCGCTCATCCGGTTGTGAGAAGCCCACATACAGGCGGAAACGGCTGCTCTTGACCGAACGTTCTCCATTCCTATCCACCGCCGTCAGCGCTTCATGCCGGACCGTAAGCGTGATCCTTTTCTTTTCACCCGGTTCCAGATGCACTCGTTGAAACGCGCAAAGGCTGTGATTTAAAACCGCGCAGTCCGCTTCCAAATCCTTGATATATACCTGGATCACCTCATCCACCGGGGTATTCTGCCTGTTTAGTACCTCTGCTTCTATCCCGAAATCCGTATCCCGGCCCGGCTGCCCCACTACCTGCGCTTCGGTTATTCCGGCACAGCCGTAGGTCAGACCGTATCCGAAGGGATACAGCGGGCTCTTTTCCAGATACCGGTATGTACGGTTTTTCATGGAATAATCCGTGAATTCCGGCATATCCTCCAGATCCCGGTAAAAGGTCACCGGCAGTTTTCCGGAAGGAGCGGCTTTTCCAAACAACAGCTCCGCCACCGCTTTTCCTCCTCTGCCTCCGGGATACCACACATCCAATATGCCGTCGATGTTCTCATCCGCATAATTCAGATCGATCGCGCTGCCAGCCATCAGTACCAGCACGGTGGGTTTTCCCACGGAAGCCACCAGTTCCATCAGCTCCTGCTGAACCTGGGGCAGTCCCAGACCTTCCTTATCACCGGAACCGATCTGATTGCTGATATCGTGTTCCTCTCCTTCCAGCCGCTCATCCAGTCCAAGGCATAGAATCACCACGTCACTGTGCTTCGCCACCGTAACCGCTTCTGAGAACAGATTCGTCCGGCTGTGGGTATTGATGGCGCAGCCCTCGGAATAGAGCACCTTGGCCTTTCCTTCGGCCTCACGCCTGATCCCCTCCAGCACGGTAATATATTCGGAGGAAATACCGTAATAATTGCCGTACAGCGGAATCCTGCTGTCCGCGTTAGGCCCAATCACGCCAATCGTCTTTGTCTTTTGCAGGTCAACCGGAAGAATCCCGTTATTCTTTAACAGCACGCTTCCCCTTTTGACTGCGGTAAGAGCCAGTTCGATGTGTTCCTCGCTTTCCACCTCATCATAGGGAATCTGGTCGTACTCCGATCCTTCTCCCATAATCCCTAACAGATATCTGGTGGTAAACAGCCGCTCCGCGGACCTGGTGATCTCTTCTTCCGTTACCATATTGTTCTGATAGGCCTCCAGCAGATACACATAGGTATTTCCGCAGTTCAGGTCGCAGCCCGCGTGAAGCGCCATTGCCGCGGATTCCTGCATGGTGCTGGTTACCTTGTGATGTTCATGAAAATCCCGGATCGCCCAGCAGTCAGACACCACATGTCCCTGAAATCCCCATTTATCCCTGAGAATATCTTTCAAAAGGGTCTTGCTGCCGCAGCACGGTTCTCCGTTCGTCCGGTTATACGCGCCCATGACGGATTCCACATCCCCTTCTTTTACCAGCGCCTCAAAGGCCGGAAGATACGTCTCCCACAGATCCTTCCGGCTCACCTGCGCATCAAACTCATGCCTTAGGTGTTCCGGTCCGCTGTGTACGGCAAAGTGCTTGGCACAGGCCGCCGACTTCATCACTTCCCCGTCTCCCTGCAGCCCCTTGACAAACGCCACGCCAAGCCTGGAAGTAAGATAAGGGTCCTCGCCATAGGTCTCATGCCCTCTCCCCCAGCGGGGATCCCGGAAAATATTGACATTGGGAGACCAGAAGGTAATCCCTTTATGAAGGCCCCGGTCCCCTTCCTTCACAAATTCATTGTACTTCGCCCGTCCCTCATCTGCGATCGCCTCCGCGATCGCCTTTAACATCTCCTCATCGAACATCGCCGCCAGGCCGATCGCCTGCGGGAATACGGTGGCGGTTCCCGCTCTGGCCACGCCATGCAGCGCCTCATTCCACCAGTTATATTCCGGAACTCCCAGCCTTTTGATAGGCGGGGAATCATACTTTAGCTGGCTCGCCTTTTCGAACACAGTCATCTTCGCCACCAGCTCTTTCGCTTTCCTTGCCGCTGTTTCCCTGTCAAACATCCTATTCACCTCTCAATTATTATGAACCCAGAATAGCATGTTCCCTTTTGCCGGGAAATCAAATAAACTACCCTCATTCTATAATAATTTGTCTTTTCTACCGGTACTGTTCCCTGAACTTCGTCGGGGACATGCCGGTCTTTTTCTTAAAAGCCAGTGAAAAATAGTTGGTATCCCGGTAGCCGATCATGGCGGCGATTCGGTTGGTGCGCAGATTCGTCGTCTTTAAAAGCAGCTTTGCTTTCTCGATCCGCTCCTGTACGATATACTCGTTGCACCCCTCCCCTGTCACCCGCTTAAAGAGCCGTGAAAAATAGTTGGGCGTGAGATAGAGGGCCGAGGCCAGGCTGGAGACGGAGATCTCCTCCGCCAAATGTTCTTTTATGTAGCGTTTTGCCTTGGTTACCACCTGATGGGCTTCTTTTTCTTCGTCCCCCTGAAGCAGGTTTTGCAGAAAGATCTCGGTCATCTCACAGGCTTCTTCCCGGCCGGCGTTCATCAATATTTTCATAAAGGAGGGGAGGCGGTCATCCGCAGAAGATTTTGAGTCGCTTAAGTAAACGAAGTAAACGGAGGAGGCCAATTCATAGCAGCACATACTGACATCCTCGCCCGGTACGCTGTAAGACTCCAGGGCCTGCTTAAAACGCTCGTATATTTTCATGACGCAGTCCGCGTTTCCCACGTTGGCGCACATGGCGGCTTTCATTTCCGAGAAGACTTCCTTGAACAATTTGTCTCGTTTTTGCAGATTCCGGTTCTGTACGATCTCGTGGAAATCGTTTTTATTTTTCTCTAATAACAGACAGGCGTCATTGTAGGATACCGTTATATTCCGGAAGCCGTTCACCACACTGCCCATCACGGCCTTCAGTGTCACATTGTACTCGTCTTTCAGGATTTCCGTCAGCTTTTTTATGTCTTTTAACGCTTCAGGCGCTCCATTTTGCACAAAATACAAGATGACGGTCCTGCCGTCATGATCCGCTAGGGTGATGCCCTTTCCCTGTGCATCGATAAATCCGATGCAGATGTTGCGGATACTTTGGGAGATGTATTCTTCCTCCTCCTGCAAATGGTGTACAAACTGCGGAGGGCGGATAATGACGGCCTGCATGCTTTGCCCGCTGTCATAGGGGTATTCCCGGTAGAATTCTTCCGTGAAGATTTCCTGCCCCGTTATTTTCCCATGCAGGTAGTCGCTTAATTTTTTCTCCAGCTCATACTGCTTTGCCGCCGCTCTGGCCCGGGACACATTTGTCTCTCCCTCCGCCTCTTTTAACTCTTCCAGATATTGGACCTGTTTTTTTAACGTCTGGGTCAGGACCTCCTCATCGATGGGCTTGAGCAGAAATTCCTGAACGCTTAAGCGCAGGCACTGCCTGGCATATTCGAATCTGTCATATCCGGTCAGAACGATAATCCTCATCTCCGGTACAATGGATTTCACCAGCTCTATGAGATCCAGGCCCGACATCTCCGCCATATTGATATCGGTGACCATGATCTCCGGCTTTTCTTCCTCCACGATCTCATACGCTTCCTTCCCGCTGGCGGCGGTGAATACCTGTTCTATGCCGATTTCCTCCCATCGGATTACCTTTTGGATCCCGATCCGGATCATCTTTTCATCGTCTACGATCAGTGCTTTCATCCAATCCCTCCCTTTCCCAATTCCTTCCGCTTGTTTCTTTTCCGCTGTCACTGTCCGGGCAGACGGATCTCAACGGTAACCCCGCCCGCGTCATTTGACCGGTAGCACAGCCCATATTCCTCCCCGAATAATAATTCGATTCTTTTATTTACATTCTGCAGTCCATATCCCAGCCCCTCGTCAAACTGACCGATCGTCCGGTTTATCTGTTCCATCTGCCGAAGCGGCATTCCCACGCCGTCATCTTCCACCTGCACAATCACCGCGTCCTCCCTGTTTACCGCGCTGACACGGATGCTGCCCCTGGCGTTTTCCCGGTTCCGTATTCCGTGATAGATGGCGTTCTCCACCAACGGCTGCAAAGTCAGCTTGGGGATCGGGACATGGCGGAACCCTTCTGTTACCTCATCCTGGTATGCAATCATATTGTCATAGCGCATATTTTGTATAATCAGATAATTACGGATCTGTTCCAGCTCTTCCGCCAGCGTGATAACGTCCTTGCCCTTGCTCAGGCAGCTGCGGTAATACTGGGCCAGAGCCTTCACCATAATGGAGATGTCTTCGGCCCCCTCCACCATGGCCTGCCAGTGGATACACTCCAATGTATTATACAGAAAATGCGGCTGGATCTGGGACTGGAGCGCGTTAAACCGGATCTGCTCCTTCTGGTGCTGCTCCGCCCTCACCTTTCGGATCAGGCTGTTGATCTCATCCATCATGTAGTTGAAACCGTCGATCAGCTGCCGGAAATCATTTCCCGCATAATCCGGGCTGCTTCTGACTTCCAGACGGCCATTCGCCACCTGCTCCATCTCCTTTACCAGCAGATCTACCGGCCGGTACATTCTGTGGATGAGGCAGTTCCCCACATAGATACTGCACGCGCTTAACAGCAGGATAATGATCGCCAGGATCGGGATAATCCTCACGCAGCTTTTATAAAACTCAAACATGGGGGTCTGATTGATGATATAAAAGTTCCAGGAACCAATCTTCTGGTAATTATAGATGGTATTGTCCCTGGTAAAACTCCCTTTCTCTTTTACCAGCAGATCCATCCACGGAAACGGTGCTTGGCTTTGTTCTCCGTAGGCAGAAAACAGGCGGCCGGCCTTATCGATCATATAGATCTCCGATTCAAAATCAAAATATTTCTTCTCCGATAGATTTTTCAAAAAATTATCCTCATAATTCATACAGAAGAGACCCATTTCTTTGTTCAGGTATGTCAAAGAATAGATCGGCTGGTATACATTCAGGGAACAGCTCCCGTCCCTGGTATAAGCGTCGTTATAGCTCATGCGCAGCGTGCCCTTCCCTGGCCCTTTTATACTCCCGTCATAGTCCTGCTCATAGGAACTGGAAAATCGGGTATTGATCTGGGTCGCTTTTCCCTTGTACAGGTATCCTGGGAACTGATAACTGACCACGGAGACGAAATTCATGCTGGCGTTCATGTTGGTGAAATTCATCAGCGATTCCTGCGCGCTGTCCGTCCGTTCATAGTAACCGGGGCTGTCCGGGCCCCCGCCTTTTAAATATTCCTGGATCGAATTGTCCAGCATCAGCGCCAGGGCCTGTGCCTTATAAGTATCCAGCGTGCTCTCATAGTTTGCCGCCAGGGATGACAGCTGTTCTTCCGCCATCTTTTTGGACTGCTGTATGCTGAACATGAGGTAAGCGCCTGTGATCACCACAAAAATGAGAACCGACGAGAGACAGATGATACCCGCGATATACCATCTCATTTTTTTATCAAAATTCCATTGTACGATCTTACTGTGCAGATTACGCAGCATCTATATTCCTCCTTCCTGTCCCTATATCACTATCATATCTTAAAATAACAGGAAAAAGGTGTTGTGAAACGCAACACCTGGAAGTTTCCTTTGTGACAGGATCGCCCTGCATTTTTACCCCTTCACCGCTCCCGCTGTCATTCCCTTCACCAGGGCATCCTGAGCAAAGATAAACATGATAATCATTGGAAGCGCGGTAAGTGTAAGTACTGCTAGAATCATCGGCGTGTTCATGGAATACTGACCTTTGAAATCCCATACGGCAAGGGGCAGCGTCCGGTTGCCCACGGACTGGGTCAGCGTATAGGCAAAGCTGAATTCATTCCACATATGTACCCCGTTGTAGATCGCAAGTGTGGACAGGCCCGGTTTGGAAAGCGGAAGGATGATCCGGAAGAACATCCGTATTCTCCCACATCCGTCGATCTGCGCCGCATCCTCGATCTCCCTGGAGATACTCTGCATGAAGCTGGTCAGAATAAAGACGGAGATCGGAATTCCAAAGGCCACATATGGGCCGATCAGCGCCCAGATGCTGTCGTACAGATTCATTTTCATCATCATTTTGAACACCGGGATCAAAGTGATGTGAATGGGGATCGACATGCAGGCCACAATCAGTGCGTACAGGGGGCTGCAGATCTTTAGTTTGAACCTGGCTAAGGGATAAGAAGCGCAGGCCGTGATGAACAGCAGTAAAGCCAGCGACACAACCAGTACAAACAGGCTGTTGCCAAAATATCGGAAAAAATTCCCCTGAAGCACCGCCTCATAATTTCCCAGATACAGGTGATCCGGCAATTCGAAAATCCCTTTTACCAGCATCTCGAACTGTTCCTTAAAGGAGTTCATAATCATAAACACAAAGGGGAGCAGCGATACCAGCAGATAGAACAGGCCCAGGATGACTGCCAGTGTCCACAGCAGAATACTTTTTATTTTACTGACTTTGATTGAATCCATTATGCATCTCCCCCTATACGGTTCAGTACTTTCATAGTAAATAAGGACATCAGAGTTATAATCAGGAACATTCCGGACGCTACGCAGGAACCATAACCCATGTTAAAGTTAGAAAAAGATAACGTATACATATAGGTGGCCATCAGCTCTGTAGAGGAACCCGGCCCGCCGCCCGTCATGACGTAGATCAGGTCAAAGTATTTCAGCGCCCCTACCATGGAGAGAATCGCCGCGCTTTTTAACGAAGGTTTCAGTAACGGCAGAACGATATGCCAGAAATATTTTCCCTTTGTCGCCCCGTCGATTCTGGCGGCCTCGTAGATTTCCTCCGAGATATTGGTGTACGCGGCCAGGAAATAAACCATGTAAAACGGGGAGAACTGCCAGCAGATGACCCCGATCACCGCATACAGCGCTAAGGTGCTGCTTCCGAGCAGATCCACATTCCCTCCGCCGAACCATTTGGATATGGTGCTGATGATTCCCCCGTTTGTGGCCAGCGCATAGGAAAAGAGAAATCCAATGGCCACCGAAGACATAAGATGGGGAATGAACCAGACCACCTTGAATACTTTGAATTTTTTCTTTCCGAATTCCAGGAAGGTTGCCATGGCCAGCCCTAACGGGATCTGGATCAGGATCGACAGCGCCATAATGATCAGATTATTGCCTGCGGCCCTCCTGAAATTTCCATCCATGAACAAGGTCTTCCAGTTTTTCCATCCGATAAATTCCCTGCCCGCCGAGATCCCGTTCCACTTAAAAAAGCTGATATGGAATGACTCGATAATCGGATATATGACAAATACAGCCAGAAATATCAATACCGGAGCCAAAAACAGCATTCCCGTCAGCAGCATTTCCCTCTTGCGCAGAGAGGCCAGAGCCTTCGTTTTCTTCTTCATCCCGCTTTCCTCCATCCGTTTTCTTCTTATTAAAGTCATGATAGCACGGGCAAAAACCGGGAAAAATAGATTCTTCTGTCCTTTTTCTATAATATTCTTCGTATAACGGAGAGTGGAACGCCGCTGAAAAACCGCGGCGTTCCACTCTCCATTCTGGTATGCTGATACTTGGTTGTATTATTTTTCCGCCAGATAATCCTGGTTCGCTTTTTGCATTTGTTTTGCCGCCTCTGCAGGTTCCATAGTCAAGCCAAACACTTCCTGCATCGTGTTCAGATGAACCTGGGCCACCGCTGGAGGCAGGTACTGATCGTAGTAAAGCTGCACATTGGAAGCTTTGTTGGCATATTCGATGACGGTTTTCAACAGGGGATTCGACACTTTCTCTTCGATTCCCTTGACCGGAGGGATCTTTCCTTTGTCCACCATGAACTGGGCGCCTTCCGGTGTGGAATAGTTGGTTACGCATTCGAATGCGGCTTCCAGTTTCTCTCCGGTGCAGTTAAAGGATATGAACTGATCTCCCATGGTCCCGATCATAAGGGTCGGGTCCGTATCTACACCCTCCGCTACCGGGAACGGGAACCAGCCAAGCTTGTTGAAAAACTCTTCGCTGTCATTCATGAAGACGCTGGACATACCGGAACCGGTCAGCATCATGGCCGCGTTTTCCTGATAGAATAATTGTTTCGCCATACCGTCATTCCAGCTCAGTGAATTGACGCCTTCCGGGAAATACCCTTTCTTAACCCAATTTTTGATGGTTTCTCCCGCTTTTATAAAGCATTCGTCCTCAAAGCTGCCGGTTCCATCCGCCGCGCTGGTGAAGGCATCCAGACCGCCATAGCGGGTCGCCAGATACATAAAATATTGGGAACCGGTCCATTTTTCCTGGTTTGCCAGGGCAAACGGCGTGATTCCATTGCCAAGAAGCGTATCGCACACGCTCTCCAGTTGTCCAATAGTCTCCGGGACCTGCAGGTTATATTTATCAAAAATCTCTTTATTGTAGAAGATTCCCGTAACGGATACATTGTTGACGGGGATCGCATAAATATGCCCGTTATAGGTTCCCTGCGCAATCGAACCTTCCGTCAGACGGTTCGGGAGATCGCTTTTGTAGAACAGATCGTCCAGGGGCTGTGCGAAACCGGATTCGATATATTCGATCATCGGTCCCCCGGTCCAGCTGGTATACATATCCGGGCATTCTCCGGAACTCATGGCGATAATCAATTTTTCCTTATAGTTGTCGTTCTGAACGGCCACTACCTCCGTCTGATAACCGGAGCTGCTGTTCTGATTGAACTGGTCTACCGCATAATTCATGATCGCCTTATCCGGATCCCCAGTGGTAATGTTCCAGAAGGTGATTACCTTGTCCTCATCCGAAGCGTTCTCCTGACCTGCCGGCTTCTTTTCCCCCGGCTGTTCTTCCTGACTGCCCGCGGCTCCCCCTTCTGCCTTCGGCGCAACCTCCTGTGATTGGCCGGAACCGCAGGCGGCCAGCATTACAGTCAGCGTAACAGCCAATAACACGGATAATACTTTTTTTGCTTTCATATAAATACCTCCTCTTAAGATAGCTTGATTATAGCATCGGGATCTGCAGAAAAAAATTTATTAAAATGTCCATCTTCTATAATTTTCTTTCCTTGCGTATCTCATTCATAAATCATGGTCCGTCAAATGTGGTAATTCACCCCTGTGCCCGATTTTCCTATGTAGTAAATATCCTTGTGCTGCCGGATACGCCATGTTACAATTATAAAGCAAATGGGATATTCCGTAATCCTTTTATCCTCCGTTTGGATCGGATTATATTTCTTATAGATTAAAAGAGGTTTGAACCATGAAAAAACACCCGGTTATTTTATTATATATTTTCCTCAGTATTCTGGTTTCCTGTATTTTCGCCGGATGCGGGTCCGCCCGAAGCCGGAATATCATATTTGAGAACAGTCAGGAAGACGTAAAACCACAGGTCTCCTTGACTTTTTTTGGGTTCAAATACGAGGCCCTCAATGTCACGGCAATCGAAAATTCCCTGCATGGCTTCATGGATCAATACCCGGACATCTCCATCTCCTATGACGGCATTAAAAATCCCCCGTATTTTGAGATACTCGAAAAAAGACTGGCTACCGGAAACGGGGACGACGTCTTTATGCTGGATCATGCCAGGGTGCTGGAACTGGGCCGGCAGGGGGAACTGGCGGATCTTTCCGGCCTGTCCACCCTGGGGAATTTCAGTGAGCTTGCAAAAAGCCAGATGACCGCCCTCGACGGCATTTATTATCTTCCCACCTCCATCTCAGCTTTCGGCCTGTACTGTAATCTGGATCTTCTAAAGGAGCACGGGCAGGAGGTTCCCCATAATCTGGCGGAATTTGAGCAGGTATGCGACTATTTCGCCGCGGAAGGTATCACGCCGATTGTGGCCAATAACGATATTTCTTTGAAAACCGTGGTCCTGGCAAAATGTCTGCTGCCCTATTATTCGGGCGCTGCCTCCGGTCAGATCGCGCGGTTCAATGACGATCCGGCCGCGCTTGCCGATACCCTGCGCCCCGGCTTTCAATTCGTAGAGCGGATGTTTACGCGCCGTTGGGTAGACCGGGAGGAAACGCAGCGCACGTCTAAGACCAAAGAGGATCTGGCCGCCTTTTCCAAAGGGGATCAGCCATTTATGTTAACCGGTGTCTGGGCCGTCCCCCGGCTGCGGGATCTGAATCCCGATTTTGAATTCGAGGTCTATCCCTACCCTATTCTGGATGACGGAAGCGTGCTGGTGATCAATATGGATACCCGGATCGGCATCAACGCCAACAGCCGCTATCCCGAAGAAGCCAAACAGTTTGTGGAATATCTGACCCAGAACGACGTCATGTGGGAATTTGTCGACAGCCAGAGTTCTTTCAGTCCGCTGAAGGAGAACCGTCTGGCCGAAGACGACGCGATCCAGCCAGTCGGGCCGTATCTCACCAACGGCCGCAGTGTAATCGGTTCCGATGACAATCTGCTGTTCCCGATCTGGGATCTGTCCCGGGAATGTATCGAGGGTATGCTGGAGGGCGACGACGCGGATACGGCCGTATCCCATATGGAGCAACTGCTGACACAATAGATTGGATTACGCTGGAGGAATGAAACATGAAAATAAAACACAGATGGAAAACGCTTCTCCTTGCGGTCCTATCCGTGTCAATCGTGCTTTTGGGCAGTATCTACTACCTCAGGAGCGTACAGAACTCTCTGTGGCTCAAATCGGTAACCGACGTCCTGGAAGTAACGGCGCAGGGCTGTCATGCGCTGGATACTTATATTGAAAAGGATATGGAGATGCTGCATTGGCTCGCCGAAGACCTGTCGGCGGAAGATTCCCGCGACGGCAAAGCAATTCAGGAGGAAATGCTGCATCTGTCCGGAGATTCCGGCTCCTCCTATATCTGCGTCAGCCTGGATACCAATACCTGTTACGGCACACAGCCCGGGGAGGCGCAAAAGCTTAACCCGGAACAGGCCGAGGCTTTATTGGCCCTGCAGGGCAACGGAATTCGGGAACCGTATCTGGATGGCCGTACCGGCGTGTGGACGTTGGGATATTACGAACGGTTTTCATTTAAGGACGGAGCGGAGGGATTCCTGCAAAAGTCCCTGCCCCTCTCTACGGTCGCGGAACGGTTTTCCCTGTCTTTCTACGACGATACCGGGTTTTCTTATGTGGTCAGCCCACAGGGGGATATTTTGATCCGCTCTCTACACCGCAACAGCAACCGTACCTTTCAAAACCTGTTTGATATCATCGACCTGCAGGGCAATGATCCGGATGAAATCCGGTCATTTCAGGCCGCATTGGAGCTTGGAAAAAAAGGGGCTGCCCGCTTCTACTATCAGGAAGAAGACTACGTGTTCTGTTACGTGCCCATGGAAAATACGCCGGGATGGTATCTGGTGTCCATTGTCCCCAACCGGGTCATCATGGAACAGACCCACAATATTGTCCAAAATTCCCAGGTGTTTCTCATTCTGATACTGGTAAGCGGTCTGATCATGGCCGCATTTTATATCGTCCACCGAACCACCTCCCGGCGGATACTCCAGGCCGAAGAACGCGCGCGCCTGGCCGCCGAGAGCGCGAACACCGCCAAAAGCCGTTTTCTGTCCAATATGTCCCATGATATCCGCACTCCTATGAACGCCATCATCGGTATGACCCAATTGGCTTCCCGTCACGCCGGGGAACCGGATAAGGTCAGGGAATATCTGAAAAACATTGAACTGTCGGGACAGCTTCTGGTGGGACTGATCAACGATATTCTGGATATGTCCAAGATCGAAAGCGGTAAAATGAAACTGAATAACATGGATACTTCCCTGGAAACACTGCTTACGAATCTGGTGCGAATCATACAGCCGACGGCTGCGCAAAAGAACCAGGGATTCCACATCTATTTACACGGCATTACACACGAAACGCTTTCTTTTGATCCGCTGCGCCTCAATCAGGTGCTCATCAACCTGCTCTCCAACGCGGTAAAATTCACGCCGGAGGGCGGCGCGGTCCGGGTCGATATTACAGAAAGCCCTTCCGTCCGGGAAAACAGAGCCCATCTGACCATCCGCGTGGCGGATACCGGGATCGGTATGAAGCCGGAATACCTCCGGCACATCTTTGATTCCTTTTCCCGGGAACAGGACGACCGGGTTCATCAGACCGAAGGAACCGGCCTTGGCATGGCCATTGTCAAAATGATCGTCGATATGATGGAGGGGACGATCACCGTGGACAGCAGACCCGGGGAGGGTTCCGTCTTCACCGTGGACCTGGACCTGCTCCTTGCGGCCGCTGCCGATCAGGAAAACCCGGCGCTGCCCGGCATCCGAATCCTCATCGCGGACAGTGATCCCGAAGAAAGCCGCACCACCGCAGAATTTCTGCGCGCTCTGGGGCTAAGCCCGGATCTTGTTCCGTCAGGAGAAGCGGCCGTACAGAAAGCGGCCGCCGCCCACAGCCACGGGAATGATTACACTTTGATCCTGTTGGACGCGGAATTGGAGGATCCGGACGCGGTCGGGACAGCCCTGGCAATCCTGGAGCAGACGGGCGAAAAACCGCCGTCTCTTCTCCTGTCCGCGTATGATTGCGCGGGTATGGAGGAGGAAGCTGCCGCTGCCGGCATAAAAGATTTTCTTCAGAAGCCGTTACTTAAAACCGCTCTGTACCGCTGTATCTGCCAAAACGTCCTGGGAGATAAACCGGCGGCGACTTGCAAAGACATGAGCCAGGATCTGACCGGCAGGCGTATTCTTCTGGCGGAAGATAATATGCTGAACCAGGAGATCGCGCGGGAATTATTGGAAGGCCTGGGCGCGCAGATGGACGTGGTTTCCAACGGCCTGGCCTGTGTGGAATCATTTGAAAAATCGTCTCCCGGGCATTATGACCTGATATTAATGGACGTGCAGATGCCCGTCATGAACGGGTATGAGGCGACAAAACAGATCCGCGGCTTAGACCGTGCGGACGCCGGCGTCATCCCCATCCTGGCTATGACCGCGGATGCCTTCGCGGAGGATGTGGAGGCCGCCCTGGCCGCGGGTATGAACGGTCATCTGGCCAAACCGCTGGATATTCCGACAATGATAAGACAGATCCATCTACTCTTGAATGGGAATGGAGACTGACCGCCGCCGCTACCGTTTACAGGTAGCCGTGTGTCCGCAGATAGGGATTTTTCACATGGGACATGTTGGGGCCTGCCAGGGACTTCCGGTATTTCAGGGGCGGCTGCCCGTAATAGTGCTGGAAAGCCCTGGTAAAGGATCTGCTGTCGGAGAAACCATTGTCCAGAGCGATCTGCAGGATGGAGTAGTCGCTTTCCGTAAGGTCCTGGTAGGCGTGGTGCATGCGGATACTGGTCAGATATTTCTTAAATGTGGTGCCCATGCACTCTTTAAAGGTCCGTGACAGATGTTCCTTGGATATTCCGTAGTCCCTGGACAGGGTATCCAGAGAAATCGTCTCCCGGTAATGCGTATCGATATAGGCTATAATATCCTGGCACCGCTCCATGTACTTCTGGGTTTTGATGGCGGTAGGCACCTCCTTCTCCCTCTTGAACTCGGTGAGAAGTATATATAAGATCTCATAGAAACTGCTGTTCAGCTTCAGCTGGTAATGAAGATTCGTTTTCCGGTTGCTGAACACCGGAAAAATTTCTTTAAAGATTCTGCCCAGCTGGGTATAACCGGCTTTCTCCTGATCCAGCACAAAACAGATATCCTCATAAGCGGGGTAAATCTGTTTTAAAAAAGCCACGGGAAATATAATAGTGATGGCCTCCGCAGGGCTTGAATAATTCATATGGCAGCCGTGCACCTCTCCCCCGTTGATCAGGACCAGATCCCCGGCCTTCGCCACGAACCTGCGGCCGCCCACATCAAACAGGCAGTCCCCCCACAGGATGTAGGTCAGCTCCAGGCTGCGGTGCCAGTGTTTATCCACCTCCATGATCTGGTTCTCTGTGTGTACATACACCCAGGCGAGAAATTTTTCAGGAACTTTAATCGTCTCGTGGGGATATTCCATAGAATCCTCCTCTGCCGTTTGCCGGCTCTTTTTTTTCCTATTTTTCTTTCCTATTTGACCTTCTATTTTCTTCATTTCTTGTCTTTATTATGGTAAATCCCTCTGAAATTGTCAATATTACGTTAAATAATATCAATTTTTTGCATATTTTTCGCTAATAATCGAACTGAAACTCCACGGAAGCCGGATTATAATAAAATCACTGAAGAAAACAACATACCCACATACCACGGTAAAGAGGCTGTCATGATGTAATAGAAAAGTTATTACGGATATGGCGGCCTTTCAAAAATAAACAACATTATCAATGGAGTTTCAAGGAGGTAGGTAATCTGTGAAAAAGCAAAAAATGGGATTTTGGCGCCACGCGCTGTTTCTGGGGCCGGCATCCCTGGCCTTTGCGCTGGCCGTAGTCGTTCCGTTTGTAATCAGCGTCATCTATTCGTTTACGGACTGGAACGGAGTAGCCAATGACATCAAGTTTATCGGACTGGACAACTTTGTGAGAATCTTCTCCGGGAAGTCTAATTTTCTGGGTTCCTTCTGGTTTACACTGAAAATCTCGGTGGTGAACATTATTTTGATCAACGTGCTGGGAACCCTGCTGGCGGTAGCCCTTACATCGGCCATCCGCGCAAAAGGGCTGTTCCGTGTAGCCTTTTATCTGCCGAATACGATCGGCGGCCTGATTCTGGGCTTTGTATGGCAGTTCATCTTCGTCACAGGCTTTCCCGCTATTGGACAACTGCTTCAATCGGGCTTTTTCAACCAACAGTGGCTGGGCACGGAGTCTACCGCGTTTATCGGACTGGTGATCGTCAGCGTCTGGCAGAACGTGGGGTATGTGATGGTAATCATGACCGCCGCACTGATGGGCGTCCCTTCCGATCTGATCGAATCCGCCCGGATCGACGGCGCGTCGGCTGTGTGCACCTTCTTCAAGGTAAAACTGCCTCTGTGTATGCCTTACATAACCGTGTGCCTGTTCTGGACGATCTCCAACGCCTTTAAGATGTTCGAGCTGAACTACTCGCTGACGAAGGGCGGCCCCTATGGATCTACTAATTCCATGGCCCTGTATATTTACAACGACGCGTTTGCCAACAATAAATACGGGTTAGCCACTGCCGAGTCACTGGTGTTCTTTGTAATTATCATGCTCATAACCGGCATCCAGATGTACTTCACCGGCAAGAAAGAGAGGGAGTACCAATGAAAAAAGGTAAAATCGGATCTGTCATCCTGTTTCTCGTCATGTTACTGGCGGTCCTTGTGTTCCTCTATCCTCTGTTCGTGGTGGTGATGAACTCCTTTAAGCCGCTGGGCGATATTATCGCAAGGCCTCTTGAAATTCCCGGCATCCTGCATCTGGAGAATTATATCAATGCCTGGAAAACGGTAGAAATCCCCAGGGTCATGTGGAATACCGCCCTGGTGACCGTCCTCTCCGTAACCGGGATCGTACTGTTAAGCGCTATGAGCGCCTACTGGTCCGAGCGGCATCCCACCGTTTATTCCCGTATATTTTCCAGGCTGCTGGTTCTGTCCATGCTGATCCCTTTTGCCTCCCTGATGATTCCTCTGGTACAGGTGATGCGGGTGTTCCGCCTGAACAATTCCCTGTCCGGAGCCATCGTCACCTACTGGGGAATCGGTCTGGCCTTCGCCTTCTTTATGACACAGGGCGCGGTGAAATCTCTCCCCTATGAGCTTGAGGAGGCGGCCATAGTAGACGGCTGCGGCCCGGTGCGGGTATTCTGGCAGATCATTCTTCCGCTGCTGCAGCCCACCATGGTGACGATCTTCGTCATGGATATCTTCTGGATCTGGAACGACTTTATCGTTCCGCTGATCCTGCTGGACAGCAGCCAGCTGAGCACGATCCAGCTGGCGATCAAGAAACTGTTCAGCCAGTATTCCAGCCAGTGGGATCTGGCGCTTCCGGCGCTGGTGATCTCCATTGTTCCTATATTAGTGGTATTCGTCCTGTTACAGAAAAAAATCGTCGGCGGTATTCTGGCCGGAGCTGTAAAGGGATAAATATAAAACAAAACCGTAAACACTGAAGGAGGAAACGTATATGAAAGAGAGAAAAAGACTTTTGGCACTGCTGTTGTCAGGTGTGATGGCCCTGGGCATGTTTGGCTGCGGAGTTACCACAGGTTCCGGTGATGCCGCCCCGGAAAAGACCCCGGCCGCACAGGACAGCGGGGAAGCCGCAGGCGATAAAGGCGCAGGCACTGCCGATGCAGGAACCACAGAGAAAAAGACCATCTACATCTATCAGCTGAAGATCCAGATCGACGAGGCATTGAAAAATGTATGCAAACAATATTCCGAGATGCATCCGGAGGTGGAATTCGTGGTGGAATCCGAGGCCGATAACTATTTTACCTCATTAAAGACCAAGTTTACCGGCGGACAGGCTCCGGACGTGTTTACCATCGTAGGTAACGCGGACGCGAAGCTGTGGCAGTCCCACTTGGAAGACTTAAGCGACCAGCCCTGGGTAGCGGATATGATTGACCTGGCTAAGCAGGACATTACCATCGACGGCGGCGTATATGGACTGCCGGTTTCCGTGGAAGGCTACGGTTATATGTACAATAAAAAACTGTTTGAACAGGCGGGAATCACCCAGGTGCCCACCACGCTTACCGAGATGAAGGCAGCCGTGGATAAATTAGAAGCGGCAGGCATTTCCCCCATCACACAGCCTTACATGGATTGGTATCAGGCCGGAAACTTTATGGTAAATGTAGGGATTGCCAGACAAGAGGACCCCATGGCGTTCCTCCAGGGATTAAACGACGGCAGCACCACTTTCGTGGATAACCCCGTATTCCTGACGCTGGCGGATTATCTGCTCTATGACGTATCCAAATGCACGAACCCGATGAATACCGACTTCAACACCCAGACTTCCCTGTTCAGCAACCAGGAAGTGGCTATGACCCTGGGAGGAAACTGGAACCAGCCCACGCTGGACGAAGCCGGACCGGATCTGTCCGCGGGCTTAATGCCTTTCCCCATCGATGATGACAAGGAAGCCAACGATATGCTGTTCGCCGGGGTAACCGGATACTGGGGCATCAACAAGGACTCTGAGGCAAAGGAAGAGATCAAGGAATTCTTTACCTGGCTTTCCACCACCCCGGAGGGACAGAAATGCATGACCACCGATCTGCAGATGATTCCCGCCTTCCGGTCCTTTGAAGCGGACCCGGACAGCATCGGTGAACTGGGAACAGATCTTTCTTCCTATATTAATCAGGGTAAGGTATATGGCATGTATCATTCCTATTATCCGGACGGATTTGCCCAGGCGGCCGGGGAGGCCGTACAGAAGCTGGTGGCCGGCAACATCGACGGCGCGGCTTTCACCCGTGAGCTTCAGAACGGCTGGGATAACTTAAAGACCGAGTAAACGGAGGTTATTTTGTGAATATAGAGGATATTATCAAAAAAATGACCCTGCATGAGAAGGTGATGTTCTGCACAGGTAAAAATTCCTGGAGAACACTGGACCTGCCACACCTCGGAGTGCCGTCTGTCCTGATGAGCGACGGCACCAGCGGGGTCCGGTTCCAGATGGGCTCTGACGATCCAAAGCCTTCCACCTTTTATGACACATTAAGCGGCCGTTTCGACGACGAGAAAGCCCTTAACAATACCTGCGAGGCTACGGCATTCCCCTCCGGATCAGCCATCGCCTGTTCCTGGAACAAAGATCTGATCCGCCAGGTCGGCCGGGCCATCGCGGCCGAGTGCCGGGGTATCGGCATCCAGCTGCTGCTGGGCCCGGGTATCAATATCCGCCGGCATCCCCTGACAGCCCGGAACTTCGAATATTATTCCGAGGACCCCTGTCTGGCCGGCGACATGGCTGCCGCCATGGTAGAAGGTGTCCAGAGTCTGGGTGTGGGAACCTGCATGAAGCACTTCGCCTGCCACAATTCCGACACCCGCAGAACCCGTGTCAATGTAAAAGCGGAAGAAAGGGCTCTGCGTGAAATCTATCTGGCCCCCTATGAGCGGGTAGTAAAGAAAGCGGATCCCACCAGCGTCATGTCCGCGTATAACAAGATCAACGGCCAGGAGTGCAGCGGAGATAACCGCTATGTCCGCGACATTCTGAAAAAGGAATGGGGATTCGACGGCTGTGTCATCTGTGACTGGGGCGCCGTCAAAGATTCCGTGGAGGCCTCCAAAGGCGGCATTGACCTGCAGATGCCTTTAAGCCCTGCATCCTCCAAATATCTGGAAGAAGCGGTACAAGACGGCCGTCTCGATGAAGCGCTGCTGGATGAGCGCGTACGCAATATTCTGAAGCTGGTACAGCGCCTGTCGGAATCCGCGCCTGCCGATTCCGATACGGAGCCAGACTTTGACCGGCATCACAAGCTTGCCAGAGAGGCCGCTTCGGAAAGCATGGTCCTGCTGAAAAATGACCGGATACTGCCGATCCGGCCAGGTTTTGCTAAGAAGCTGGCTGTAGCCGGCCTGCTGGCCGAACAGCCGCTATACCAGGGAACCGGCTGCGCCATCGTCCGGGCCAAAGAGGTGGATATCCCTCTGACAGCCATCAAGCGCTACGCCGATGAAATGGATATGGAAGTCACCTATGTCCCCGGCTACGGCGCGGATGGCACAATCGACCCGGATCAGCTTAAAAAAGCAGAGCTTGCCGCACGGGAGGCCGATCTGGTCCTGGTATTCGCCGGTTCCTTCCTGCCCGAGGAGGACGACGACTATAACCGTAAAAACATGGCGATCCAGGAGGGACATGAAGCTTTGATCCACGCAGTCTCCGGTGCCAATGAAAACACTGTGGTCATCCTGTCAAACGGGGACGTATGCGAAATGCCCTGGGAGGCGGAAGTAAAAGGGCTTCTGGACGTGTGGTACAGCGGGGAAGGCATGGGACAAGCGGTAGCCGATATCCTGTTCGGAGAAAGCAATCCCTCCGGCCGTCTCTCCGCCACCATTCCCTTCCGGTTAAGCGACACTCCCGCCTATCTGGAATTCCCGGGCAATACGTTTGACCTGACCTACAATGAGGGCATCTATGTGGGTTACCGGTATTATGATAAAAAAGATGTGACACCCCGCTATCCTTTCGGTTACGGGCTGTCCTACACTAATTTTCACTATTCGGGCCTGAAGGCCGGCGATGACTACCGCGTTCCCGGGACCTACCGGGTCAGCGTGGACATCACGAACCGGGGGGCCTACGGCGGAAAGGAAGTCGCGCAGCTCTACATATCCCAGGCCGCTCCCGGACTGCCCCGTCCTGTGCGGGAGCTAAAAGCCTTCGAAAAGGTGTACCTGGAGCCGGGAGAGACAAAGACCGTCACCTTTGATTTGACGGAGAGAGACTTTGCCTATTATGACCCGGAATCCGCAGGCTGGGTCGTGGACTCCGATACCTTTATGATAGAGATCGGCGCTTCCAGCCGGGACATCCGGGAAAGTCATAAACTTCAGGTTTACAATGAGAAAAAGCCCGTGCGCAGATTGCGCAAAAACTGTGGTTTTGCGGAGCTTCTCTCCACGGAGCAGGGCAGGGAAATCTTCTATAATTTCCTGATAGAACGAAAACTGCTCACAAGGGATCAGATCAATCCTGAGACGGAAAAATCCTTCCTGTGGGCCTTCTGGCCGGTCCGTTGTTTTCTCGATATGGGCGCCGGTGAAATGATTACTTACGAAATGATCGATGAGCTCATCGACCGGATCAATCAGGCATTGGGAAACGGTTAATCCGATCGTGGCACAGGAGGAATCTCGATGGACAGAATCTTATTAAAAAACGCGTCGGCAGTCGTGACCTGCGACCCGGCGGATCATGTGTACTATGACTGCGATATCCTGATCGAAGGGCCGAAGATCCTTTGCATAGGTAAAAATCTGGATGCAAAGAAACAGGATACCCCGGGGAACCGCAGTCGTGCCGCGGACACGCAGATTATAAATGCCAGGGGGAAATTCGTATATCCCGGACTGATTAATACTCATCACCATTTTTTTCAGACTTTTGTCAGGAACCTGACGGCGATCGATTATCCCAACCTGATGGTGATGGACTGGATTGAAAAGATATATCAGATATTCCAGATCATAGATTCCAAAGTCATCTACTACTCCACCCTGACTGCCTTCGCGGATCTGATCAAGCACGGCTGTACCTGCGCCTTTGACCACCAGTACTGTTACACGAAAAAGACGGGCAAAGAGCCGGTGGACAGGCAGATGGAAGCCGCCGAACTGCTGGGCATCCGCTATCACGCCGGCAGGGGCGCCAACACCCTCTCCATATCCGAAGGCAGCTCCATCCCCGATAACATGCTGGAAACCACAGAGGAATTCTTAGTGGACTGTGACCGGCTGATCGGCAAATATCACGATCCCCGTCCGTACTCCATGAGGCAGATCGTCATGGCCCCCTGCCAGCCTCTCAACTGCCGCCCGGAAACCTTCCGGGAGACCGTCCGCATGGCCCGGGATAAGAAGGTGCGTATGCATACCCACCTGGGCGAGGGTGAAAATGAAGGGATGCTGGCCCGTTACGGCAAGCGGACCATGGACTGGTGCCAGGAGCTGGGCTTCATCGGACCGGATGTGTGGTACGCCCATGACTGGGAAGTGCTGCCGGAAGAATACCAGGTGCTGGCCGGGACCGGTACGGGGATATCCCACTGCCCGGCGCCCGCTGTGTTGGGAGGATTCCCCATCCTGAACCTGAAGGAATTGGATCAGGCCGGGGTACTGGTAAGCCTGGGCTGCGACGGTTCGGCTACCAACGACAGCTCCAATCTGCTGGACTCCCTGCGCATGGCCTATCTGATGCAGGCCTATCATGCCAAGAAGCGAAATGGCTGTGTATCCGCCTACGATATGCTAAAGATAGCTACGGTGAACGGAGCGAAGACGCTGGGACGCACCGATCTGGGAAGTCTGGAGCCGGAAAAGGGAGCGGATCTGTTTTTGATTGACACGGAGAACCTGGAGCTGTCAGGCGCCCTGCACGACCCGAAGAATCTCCTGGCCCGTGTGGGCCAGACCGGCCCCGTATGGATGACCATGATAAATGGAAAAATTGTCTATCAGGACGGTGTCCTAAAGGGCGTGGACGAGAAGCGTCTGGCCGCTGAGGGCGAGGCTGTCTGCAGCAGAGTCATCCGCGCCAACAGCAGTGCCTTTTCAAACTTATAAAGTAATTCAACAAGCGGCAGCTCCATTGCCCCGTCTGAATCAGCCGGGTTGAACACAGGGAGCTGTCGCACTAACTTAGCGTTCTTCCGGGAGGCTTTGTATGTCCGCTGCTTACGGCTTGGAACCGCGGGCGGTATACGGGGACACTCCGGGTGGCCGGGTCCTTTTGTATCTCCCTGGAAGCGCGGAGGGCTAGCGCTGGAATACGCTAAGTGAAATCGAAAAGCCGGGTTCAGGAACCGAGCCTATTCACCAGGAACACGTGATGTGTTCCCGGTTCAGAGGCTCTTGCCCGTCGGACGTGAAGTCCGCCGTGCATCCTGAACCCGGTTTTCCGATTTCACTAAGCGTATTCACAGCCGCCCTATGCGCTCCCAGGGAGATACAAAAGGACCCGGCCACCCGGAGTGTCCCCGTATACCGCCCGCGGTTCCAAGCCGTAAGCAGCGGACATACGCTACCATTTTTGTAAATATTGGTGCAGCAATCTCATGAGTTCCATTCCGCTGCGGAAATAAACTTTGCGCCCTTTTACCCGTATCTCGCCCTGCATACTGGCCTGCTGCCGGTAATATACCCTTATTTCAACTCCTGTTTTTGCCGTGTTATCTCTTTCTCCGTCCGCTGCATGCAGGTCTTTCTTCGGAGTCCAGGCGGATAAGTCCAGAAAATACGGATTGCAGTTTTTTAAATTCCTGTGGTTAACGCTGGATTGGGGATAATTCACGGAATCCATAATGTCATCCATAATCAGCAATAGTTGATCCAGTCCATAAAAATCAAATTCCTGTTCGTAGTATAGACTATAGAGCTTACCGCAGGCGACCTTATTCTGGTATGATTGAAACTGCACATACATTGTGCGCGCGCATTCCGGAACGCATCCGTCATCATATGTAAGGGCTTCTTCCATATTACCTACCTCCCTGAAATCAAAATCGGTTGCCAGTCACACTGGAGTTTCATAAAAGGACAGAAGATTTATTCTGTCTTGGTTACTTAGATTACTGAAAACGAAAATTCTGATTTTCCTTTTATCCACATTCCAATTAGCAGCAAAAAGGTGCGGAAAACAGACCGGGTACCCTCCGGTCTATTTTCCGCACCTTTTTTTACTTGCTGTCCGCTTTCCAAATATGTTATGTAACTAAAAATGTTGTAAAAGGTAGGAAATTATTGTAAAATTAATAAGAATTACATATGCGGCACTAACCGTTTGAAAGTAGTCCAAGACAGAATAAATCTTCTGTCCTTTTATGAAACTCCAGTGTGACTGGCAACCGATTTTGATTTCAGGGAGGTAGGTAATATGGAAGAAGCCCTTACATATGATGACGGATGCGTTCCGGAATGCGCGCGCACAATGTATGTGCAGTTTCAATCATACCAGAATAAGGTCGCCTGCGGTAAGCTCTATAGTCTATACTACGAACAGGAATTTGATTTTTATGGACTGGATCAACTATTGCTGATTATGGATGACATTATGGATTCCGTGAATTATCCCCAATCCAGCGTTAACCACAGGAATTTAAAAAACTGCAATCCGTATTTTCTGGACTTATCCGCCTGGACTCCGAAGAAAGACCTGCATGCAGCGGACGGAGAAAGAGATAACACGGCAAAAACAGGAGTTGAAATAAGGGTATATTACCGGCAGCAGGCCAGTATGCAGGGCGAGATACGGGTAAAAGGGCGCAAAGTTTATTTCCGCAGCGGAATGGAACTCATGAGATTGCTGCACCAATATTTACAAAAATGGTAGCGTATGTCCGCTGCTTACGGCTTGGAACCGCGGGCGGTATACGGGGACACTCCGGGTGGCCGGGTCCTTTTGTATCTCCCTGGGAGCGCATAGGGCGGCTGTGAATACGCTTAGTGAAATCGGAAAACCGGGTTCAGGATGCACGGCGGACTTCACGTCCGACGGGCAAGAGCCTCTGAACCGGGAACACATCACGTGTTCCTGGTGAATAGGCTCGGTTCCTGAACCCGGCTTTTCGATTTCACTTAGCGTATTCCAGCGCTAGCCCTCCGCGCTTCCAGGGAGATACAAAAGGACCCGGCCACCCGGAGTGTCCCCGTATACCGCCCGCGGTTCCAAGCCGTAAGCAGCGGACATACAAAGCCTCCCGGAAGAACGCTAAGTTAGTGCGACAGCTCCCTGTGTTCAACCCGGCTGATTCAGACGGGGCAATGGAGCTGCCGCTTGTTGAATTACTTTATAAGTTTGAAAAGGCACTGCTGTTGGCGCGGATGACTCTGCTGCAGACAGCCTCGCCCTCAGCGGCCAGACGCTTCTCGTCCACGCCCTTTAGGACACCGTCCTGATAGACAATTTTTCCATTTATCATGGTCATCCATACGGGGCCGGTCTGGCCCACACGGGCCAGGAGATTCTTCGGGTCGTGCAGGGCGCCTGACAGCTCCAGGTTCTCCGTGTCAATCAAAAACAGATCCGCTCCCTTTTCCGGCTCCAGACTTCCCAGATCGGTGCGTCCCAGCGTCTTCGCTCCGTTCACCGTAGCTATCTTTAGCATATCGTAGGCGGATACACAGCCATTTCGCTTCTTGGCATGATAGGCCTGCATCAGATAGGCCATGCGCAGGGAGTCCAGCAGATTGGAGCTGTCGTTGGTAGCCGAACCGTCGCAGCCCAGGCTTACCAGTACCCCGGCCTGATCCAATTCCTTCAGGTTCAGGATGGGGAATCCTCCCAACACAGCGGGCGCCGGGCAGTGGGATATCCCCGTACCGGTCCCGGCCAGCACCTGGTATTCTTCCGGCAGCACTTCCCAGTCATGGGCGTACCACACATCCGGTCCGATGAAGCCCAGCTCCTGGCACCAGTCCATGGTCCGCTTGCCGTAACGGGCCAGCATCCCTTCATTTTCACCCTCGCCCAGGTGGGTATGCATACGCACCTTCTTATCCCGGGCCATGCGGACGGTCTCCCGGAAGGTTTCCGGGCGGCAGTTGAGAGGCTGGCAGGGGGCCATGACGATCTGCCTCATGGAGTACGGACGGGGATCGTGATATTTGCCGATCAGCCGGTCACAGTCCACTAAGAATTCCTCTGTGGTTTCCAGCATGTTATCGGGGATGGAGCTGCCTTCGGATATGGAGAGGGTGTTGGCGCCCCTGCCGGCGTGATAGCGGATGCCCAGCAGTTCGGCGGCTTCCATCTGCCTGTCCACCGGCTCTTTGCCCGTCTTTTTCGTGTAACAGTACTGGTGGTCAAAGGCGCAGGTACAGCCGTGCTTGATCAGATCCGCGAAGGCAGTCAGGGTGGAGTAGTAGATGACTTTGGAATCTATGATCTGGAATATCTGATATATCTTTTCAATCCAGTCCATCACCATCAGGTTGGGATAATCGATCGCCGTCAGGTTCCTGACAAAAGTCTGAAAAAAATGGTGATGAGTATTAATCAGTCCGGGATATACGAATTTCCCCCTGGCATTTATAATCTGCGTGTCCGCGGCACGACTGCGGTTCCCCGGGGTATCCTGTTTCTTTGCATCCAGATTTTTACCTATGCAAAGGATCTTCGGCCCTTCGATCAGGATATCGCAGTCATAGTACACATGATCCGCCGGGTCGCAGGTCACGACTGCCGACGCGTTTTTTAATAAGATTCTGTCCATCGAGATTCCTCCTGTGCCACGATCGGATTAACCGTTTCCCAATGCCTGATTGATCCGGTCGATGAGCTCATCGATCATTTCGTAAGTAATCATTTCACCGGCGCCCATATCGAGAAAACAACGGACCGGCCAGAAGGCCCACAGGAAGGATTTTTCCGTCTCAGGATTGATCTGATCCCTTGTGAGCAGTTTTCGTTCTATCAGGAAATTATAGAAGATTTCCCTGCCCTGCTCCGTGGAGAGAAGCTCCGCAAAACCACAGTTTTTGCGCAATCTGCGCACGGGCTTTTTCTCATTGTAAACCTGAAGTTTATGACTTTCCCGGATGTCCCGGCTGGAAGCGCCGATCTCTATCATAAAGGTATCGGAGTCCACGACCCAGCCTGCGGATTCCGGGTCATAATAGGCAAAGTCTCTCTCCGTCAAATCAAAGGTGACGGTCTTTGTCTCTCCCGGCTCCAGGTACACCTTTTCGAAGGCTTTTAGCTCCCGCACAGGACGGGGCAGTCCGGGAGCGGCCTGGGATATGTAGAGCTGCGCGACTTCCTTTCCGCCGTAGGCCCCCCGGTTCGTGATGTCCACGCTGACCCGGTAGGTCCCGGGAACGCGGTAGTCATCGCCGGCCTTCAGGCCCGAATAGTGAAAATTAGTGTAGGACAGCCCGTAACCGAAAGGATAGCGGGGTGTCACATCTTTTTTATCATAATACCGGTAACCCACATAGATGCCCTCATTGTAGGTCAGGTCAAACGTATTGCCCGGGAATTCCAGATAGGCGGGAGTGTCGCTTAACCGGAAGGGAATGGTGGCGGAGAGACGGCCGGAGGGATTGCTTTCTCCGAACAGGATATCGGCTACCGCTTGTCCCATGCCTTCCCCGCTGTACCACACGTCCAGAAGCCCTTTTACTTCCGCCTCCCAGGGCATTTCGCATACGTCCCCGTTTGACAGGATGACCACAGTGTTTTCATTGGCACCGGAGACTGCGTGGATCAAAGCTTCATGTCCCTCCTGGATCGCCATGTTTTTACGGTTATAGTCGTCGTCCTCCTCGGGCAGGAAGGAACCGGCGAATACCAGGACCAGATCGGCCTCCCGTGCGGCAAGCTCTGCTTTTTTAAGCTGATCCGGGTCGATTGTGCCATCCGCGCCGTAGCCGGGGACATAGGTGACTTCCATATCCATTTCATCGGCGTAGCGCTTGATGGCTGTCAGAGGGATATCCACCTCTTTGGCCCGGACGATGGCGCAGCCGGTTCCCTGGTATAGCGGCTGTTCGGCCAGCAGGCCGGCTACAGCCAGCTTCTTAGCAAAACCTGGCCGGATCGGCAGTATCCGGTCATTTTTCAGCAGGACCATGCTTTCCGAAGCGGCCTCTCTGGCAAGCTTGTGATGCCGGTCAAAGTCTGGCTCCGTATCGGAATCGGCAGGCGCGGATTCCGACAGGCGCTGTACCAGCTTCAGAATATTGCGTACGCGCTCATCCAGCAGCGCTTCATCGAGACGGCCGTCTTGTACCGCTTCTTCCAGATATTTGGAGGATGCAGGGCTTAAAGGCATCTGCAGGTCAATGCCGCCTTTGGAGGCCTCCACGGAATCTTTGACGGCGCCCCAGTCACAGATGACACAGCCGTCGAATCCCCATTCCTTTTTCAGAATGTCGCGGACATAGCGGTTATCTCCGCTGCACTCCTGGCCGTTGATCTTGTTATACGCGGACATGACGCTGGTGGGATCCGCTTTCTTTACTACCCGCTCATAGGGGGCCAGATAGATTTCACGCAGAGCCCTTTCTTCCGCTTTTACATTGACACGGGTTCTGCGGGTGTCGGAATTGTGGCAGGCGAAGTGCTTCATGCAGGTTCCCACACCCAGACTCTGGACACCTTCTACCATGGCGGCAGCCATGTCGCCGGCCAGACAGGGGTCCTCGGAATAATATTCGAAGTTCCGGGCTGTCAGGGGATGCCGGCGGATATTGATACCCGGGCCCAGCAGCAGCTGGATGCCGATACCCCGGCACTCGGCCGCGATGGCCCGGCCGACCTGGCGGATCAGATCTTTGTTCCAGGAACAGGCGATGGCTGATCCGGAGGGGAATGCCGTAGCCTCGCAGGTATTGTTAAGGGCTTTCTCGTCGTCGAAACGGCCGCTTAATGTGTCATAAAAGGTGGAAGGCTTTGGATCGTCAGAGCCCATCTGGAACCGGACCCCGCTGGTGCCGTCGCTCATCAGGACAGACGGCACTCCGAGGTGTGGCAGGTCCAGTGTTCTCCAGGAATTTTTACCTGTGCAGAACATCACCTTCTCATGCAGGGTCATTTTTTTGATAATATCCTCTATATTCACAAAATAACCTCCGTTTACTCGGTCTTTAAGTTATCCCAGCCGTTCTGAAGCTCACGGGTGAAAGCCGCGCCGTCGATGTTGCCGGCCACCAGCTTCTGTACGGCCTCCCCGGCCGCCTGGGCAAATCCGTCCGGATAATAGGAATGATACATGCCATATACCTTACCCTGATTAATATAGGAAGAAAGATCTGTTCCCAGTTCACCGATGCTGTCCGGGTCCGCTTCAAAGGACCGGAAGGCGGGAATCATCTGCAGATCGGTGGTCATGCATTTCTGTCCCTCCGGGGTGGTGGAAAGCCAGGTAAAGAATTCCTTGATCTCTTCCTTTGCCTCAGAGTCCTTGTTGATGCCCCAGTATCCGGTTACCCCGGCGAACAGCATATCGTTGGCTTCCTTGTCATCATCGATGGGGAAAGGCATTAAGCCCGCGGACAGATCCGGTCCGGCTTCGTCCAGCGTGGGCTGGTTCCAGTTTCCTCCCAGGGTCATAGCCACTTCCTGGTTGCTGAACAGGGAAGTCTGGGTGTTGAAGTCGGTATTCATCGGGTTCGTGCATTTGGATACGTCATAGAGCAGATAATCCGCCAGCGTCAGGAATACGGGGTTATCCACGAAAGTGGTGCTGCCGTCGTTTAATCCCTGGAGGAACGCCATGGGGTCCTCTTGTCTGGCAATCCCTACATTTACCATAAAGTTTCCGGCCTGATACCAATCCATGTAAGGCTGTGTGATGGGGGAAATGCCTGCCGCTTCTAATTTATCCACGGCTGCCTTCATCTCGGTAAGCGTGGTGGGCACCTGGGTGATTCCCGCCTGTTCAAACAGTTTTTTATTGTACATATAACCGTAGCCTTCCACGGAAACCGGCAGTCCATATACGCCGCCGTCGATGGTAATGTCCTGCTTAGCCAGGTCAATCATATCCGCTACCCAGGGCTGGTCGCTTAAGTCTTCCAAGTGGGACTGCCACAGCTTCGCGTCCGCGTTACCTACGATGGTAAACACGTCCGGAGCCTGTCCGCCGGTAAACTTGGTCTTTAATGAGGTAAAATAGTTATCGGCCTCGGATTCCACCACGAATTCCACCTCCGGATGCATCTCGGAATATTGTTTGCATACATTTTTCAATGCCTCGTCGATCTGGATCTTCAGCTGATAGATGTAGATGGTCTTTTTCTCTGTGGTTCCTGCATCGGCAGTGCCTGCGCCTTTATCGCCTGCGGCTTCCCCGCTGTCCTGTGCGGCCGGGGTCTTTTCCGGGGCGGCATCACCGGAACCTGTGGTAACTCCGCAGCCAAACATGCCCAGGGCCATCACACCTGACAACAGCAGTGCCAAAAGTCTTTTTCTCTCTTTCATATACGTTTCCTCCTTCAGTGTTTACGGTTTTGTTTTATATTTATCCCTTTACAGCTCCGGCCAGAATACCGCCGACGATTTTTTTCTGTAACAGGACGAATACCACTAATATAGGAACAATGGAGATCACCAGCGCCGGAAGCGCCAGATCCCACTGGCTGGAATACTGGCTGAACAGTTTCTTGATCGCCAGCTGGATCGTGCTCAGCTGGCTGCTGTCCAGCAGGATCAGCGGAACGATAAAGTCGTTCCAGATCCAGAAGATATCCATGACGAAGATCGTCACCATGGTGGGCTGCAGCAGCGGAAGAATGATCTGCCAGAATACCCGCACCGGGCCGCAGCCGTCTACTATGGCCGCCTCCTCAAGCTCATAGGGGAGAGATTTCACCGCGCCCTGTGTCATAAAGAAGGCGAAGGCCAGACCGATTCCCCAGTAGGTGACGATGGCTCCGGACAGGGAATTGTTCAGGCGGAACACCCGCATCACCTGTACCAGAGGAATCATCAGGGAGGCAAAAGGGATCAGCATGGACAGAACCAGCAGCCTGGAAAATATACGGGAATAAACGGTGGGATGCCGCTCGGACCAGTAGGCGCTCATAGCGCTTAACAGTACGATCCCGGTTACGGAGAGGACGGTCACCAGGGCGGTATTCCACATGACCCTGGGGATTTCTACCGTTTTCCAGGCATTGATATAATTCTCCAGATGCAGGATGCCGGGAATTTCAAGAGGCCTTGCGATAATATCGCCCAGCGGCTTAAAGGAGTTCATCACCACCACGAACAGAGGATAGAGGAACACAAGGACCGCCAGTAACATGACGAGAAACAGGATGACAGATCCGATTTTACCTTTTTTCATTGGTACTCCCTCTCTTTCTTGCCGGTGAAGTACATCTGGATGCCGGTTATGAGCATGATAATTACAAAGAACACCAGTGACTCGGCAGTGGCTAACCCGTATTTATTGTTGGCAAACGCGTCGTTGTAAATATACAGGGCCATGGAATTAGTAGATCCATAGGGGCCGCCCTTCGTCAGCGAGTAGTTCAGCTCGAACATCTTAAAGGCGTTGGAGATCGTCCAGAACAGGCACACGGTTATGTAAGGCATACACAGAGGCAGTTTTACCTTGAAGAAGGTGCACACAGCCGACGCGCCGTCGATCCGGGCGGATTCGATCAGATCGGAAGGGACGCCCATCAGTGCGGCGGTCATGATTACCATCACATACCCCACGTTCTGCCAGACGCTGACGATCACCAGTCCGATAAACGCGGTAGACTCCGTGCCCAGCCACTGTTGGTTGAAAAAGCCCGATTGAAGCAGTTGTCCAATAGCGGGAAAGCCTGTGACGAAGATGAACTGCCATACAAAGCCCAGAATCAGGCCGCCGATCGTATTCGGCAGATAAAAGGCTACACGGAACAGCCCTTTTGCGCGGATGGCCGATGTAAGGGCTACCGCCAGCAGGGTTCCCAGCACGTTGATCAAAATAATGTTCACCACCGAGATTTTCAGTGTAAACCAGAAGGAACCCAGAAAATTAGACTTCCCGGAGAAGATTCTCACAAAGTTGTCCAGTCCGATAAACTTGATGTCATTGGCTACTCCGTTCCAGTCCGTAAACGAATAGATGACGCTGATTACAAACGGAACGACTACGGCCAGCGCAAAGGCCAGGGATGCCGGCCCCAGAAACAGCGCGTGGCGCCAAAATCCCATTTTTTGCTTTTTCACAGATTACCTACCTCCTTGAAACTCCATTGATAATGTTGTTTATTTTTGAAAGGCCGCCATATCCGTAATAACTTTTCTATTACATCATGACAGCCTCTTTACCGTGGTATGTGGGTATGTTGTTTTCTTCAGTGATTTTATTATAATCCGGCTTCCGTGGAGTTTCAGTTCGATTATTAGCGAAAAATATGCAAAAAATTGATATTATTTAACGTAATATTGACAATTTCAGAGGGATTTACCATAATAAAGACAAGAAATGAAGAAAATAGAAGGTCAAATAGGAAAGAAAAATAGGAAAAAAAAGAGCCGGCAAACGGCAGAGGAGGATTCTATGGAATATCCCCACGAGACGATTAAAGTTCCTGAAAAATTTCTCGCCTGGGTGTATGTACACACAGAGAACCAGATCATGGAGGTGGATAAACACTGGCACCGCAGCCTGGAGCTGACCTACATCCTGTGGGGGGACTGCCTGTTTGATGTGGGCGGCCGCAGGTTCGTGGCGAAGGCCGGGGATCTGGTCCTGATCAACGGGGGAGAGGTGCACGGCTGCCATATGAATTATTCAAGCCCTGCGGAGGCCATCACTATTATATTTCCCGTGGCTTTTTTAAAACAGATTTACCCCGCTTATGAGGATATCTGTTTTGTGCTGGATCAGGAGAAAGCCGGTTATACCCAGCTGGGCAGAATCTTTAAAGAAATTTTTCCGGTGTTCAGCAACCGGAAAACGAATCTTCATTACCAGCTGAAGCTGAACAGCAGTTTCTATGAGATCTTATATATACTTCTCACCGAGTTCAAGAGGGAGAAGGAGGTGCCTACCGCCATCAAAACCCAGAAGTACATGGAGCGGTGCCAGGATATTATAGCCTATATCGATACGCATTACCGGGAGACGATTTCTCTGGATACCCTGTCCAGGGACTACGGAATATCCAAGGAACATCTGTCACGGACCTTTAAAGAGTGCATGGGCACCACATTTAAGAAATATCTGACCAGTATCCGCATGCACCACGCCTACCAGGACCTTACGGAAAGCGACTACTCCATCCTGCAGATCGCTCTGGACAATGGTTTCTCCGACAGCAGATCCTTTACCAGGGCTTTCCAGCACTATTACGGGCAGCCGCCCCTGAAATACCGGAAGTCCCTGGCAGGCCCCAACATGTCCCATGTGAAAAATCCCTATCTGCGGACACACGGCTACCTGTAAACGGTAGCGGCGGCGGTCAGTCTCCATTCCCATTCAAGAGTAGATGGATCTGTCTTATCATTGTCGGAATATCCAGCGGTTTGGCCAGATGACCGTTCATACCCGCGGCCAGGGCGGCCTCCACATCCTCCGCGAAGGCATCCGCGGTCATAGCCAGGATGGGGATGACGCCGGCGTCCGCACGGTCTAAGCCGCGGATCTGTTTTGTCGCCTCATACCCGTTCATGACGGGCATCTGCACGTCCATTAATATCAGGTCATAATGCCCGGGAGACGATTTTTCAAATGATTCCACACAGGCCAGGCCGTTGGAAACCACGTCCATCTGCGCGCCCAGGCCTTCCAATAATTCCCGCGCGATCTCCTGGTTCAGCATATTATCTTCCGCCAGAAGAATACGCCTGCCGGTCAGATCCTGGCTCATGTCTTTGCAAGTCGCCGCCGGTTTATCTCCCAGGACGTTTTGGCAGATACAGCGGTACAGAGCGGTTTTAAGTAACGGCTTCTGAAGAAAATCTTTTATGCCGGCAGCGGCAGCTTCCTCCTCCATACCCGCGCAATCATACGCGGACAGGAGAAGAGACGGCGGTTTTTCGCCCGTCTGCTCCAGGATTGCCAGGGCTGTCCCGACCGCGTCCGGATCCTCCAATTCCGCGTCCAACAGGATCAAAGTGTAATCATTCCCGTGGCTGTGGGCGGCGGCCGCTTTCTGTACGGCCGCTTCTCCTGACGGAACAAGATCCGGGCTTAGCCCCAGAGCGCGCAGAAATTCTGCGGTGGTGCGGCTTTCTTCGGGATCACTGTCCGCGATGAGGATTCGGATGCCGGGCAGCGCCGGGTTTTCCTGATCGGCAGCGGCCGCAAGGAGCAGGTCCAGGTCCACGGTGAAGACGGAACCCTCCCCGGGTCTGCTGTCCACGGTGATCGTCCCCTCCATCATATCGACGATCATTTTGACAATGGCCATGCCAAGGCCGGTTCCTTCGGTCTGATGAACCCGGTCGTCCTGTTCCCGGGAAAAGGAATCAAAGATGTGCCGGAGGTATTCCGGCTTCATACCGATCCCGGTATCCGCCACGCGGATGGTCAGATGGGCTCTGTTTTCCCGGACGGAAGGGCTTTCTGTAATATCGACCCGGACCGCGCCGCCCTCCGGCGTGAATTTTACCGCGTTGGAGAGCAGGTTGATGAGCACCTGATTGAGGCGCAGCGGATCAAAAGAAAGCGTTTCGTGTGTAATGCCGTGTAAATAGATGTGGAATCCCTGGTTCTTTTGCGCAGCCGTCGGCTGTATGATTCGCACCAGATTCGTAAGCAGTGTTTCCAGGGAAGTATCCATGTTATTCAGTTTCATTTTACCGCTTTCGATCTTGGACATATCCAGAATATCGTTGATCAGTCCCACCAGAAGCTGTCCCGACAGTTCAATGTTTTTCAGATATTCCCTGACCTTATCCGGTTCCCCGGCGTGACGGGAAGCCAATTGGGTCATACCGATGATGGCGTTCATAGGAGTGCGGATATCATGGGACATATTGGACAGAAAACGGCTTTTGGCGGTGTTCGCGCTCTCGGCGGCCAGGCGCGCGCGTTCTTCGGCCTGGAGTATCCGCCGGGAGGTGGTTCGGTGGACGATATAAAATGCGGCCATGATCAGACCGCTTACCAGTATCAGAATGAGAAACACCTGGGAATTTTGGACAATATTGTGGGTCTGTTCCATGATGACCCGGTTGGGGACAATGGACACCAGATACCATCCCGGCGTATTTTCCATGGGCACGTAACAGAACACGTAGTCTTCTTCCTGATAGTAGAAGCGGGCAGCCCCTTTTTTTCCAAGCTCCAATGCGGCCTGAAATGACCGGATTTCATCCGGATCATTGCCCTGCAGGTCGATGATATCAAACAGGTTTTGAAAGGTACGGTTGCTGTTGCGGTGTAGAGAGCGGATCAAAATATCCCCCTGTGGGCTGACCACATAAGAAAACCCGGTATCGTCGTAGAAAGACAGGGAAAACCGTTCCGCGACCGTAGAGAGGGGCAGGGACTTTTGCAGGAATCCCTCCGCTCCGTCCTTAAATGAAAACCGTTCGTAATATCCCAACGTCCACACGCCGGTACGGCCATCCAGATACGGTTCCCGAATTCCGTTGCCCTGCAGGGCCAATAAAGCCTCGGCCTGTTCCGGGTTAAGCTTTTGCGCCTCCCCGGGCTGTGTGCCGTAACAGGTATTGGTATCCAGGCTGACGCAGATATAGGAGGAGCCGGAATCTCCGGACAGATGCAGCATTTCCTCCTGAATTGCTTTGCCGTCGCGGGAATCTTCCGCCGACAGGTCTTCGGCGAGCCAATGCAGCATCTCCATATCCTTTTCAATATAAGTATCCAGCGCATGACAGCCCTGCGCCGTTACTTCCAGGACGTCGGTTACCGATTTGAGCCACAGAGAGTTCTGTACGCTCCTGAGGTAGTAGATACTGCCCAAAAGCACGATTGACACGGATAGGACCGCAAGGAGAAGCGTTTTCCATCTGTGTTTTATTTTCATGTTTCATTCCTCCAGCGTAATCCAATCTATTGTGTCAGCAGTTGCTCCATATGGGATACGGCCGTATCCGCGTCGTCGCCCTCCAGCATACCCTCGATACATTCCCGGGACAGATCCCAGATCGGGAACAGCAGATTGTCATCGGAACCGATTACACTGCGGCCGTTGGTGAGATACGGCCCGACTGGCTGGATCGCGTCGTCTTCGGCCAGACGGTTCTCCTTCAGCGGACTGAAAGAACTCTGGCTGTCGACAAATTCCCACATGACGTCGTTCTGGGTCAGATATTCCACAAACTGTTTGGCTTCTTCGGGATAGCGGCTGTTGGCGTTGATGCCGATCCGGGTATCCATATTGATCACCAGCACGCTTCCGTCATCCAGAATAGGGTAGGGATAGACCTCGAATTCAAAATCGGGATTCAGATCCCGCAGCCGGGGGACGGCCCAGACACCGGTTAACATAAATGGCTGATCCCCTTTGGAAAAGGCGGCCAGATCCTCTTTGGTCTTAGACGTGCGCTGCGTTTCCTCCCGGTCTACCCAACGGCGCGTAAACATCCGCTCTACGAATTGAAAGCCGGGGCGCAGGGTATCGGCAAGCGCGGCCGGATCGTCATTGAACCGCGCGATCTGACCGGAGGCAGCGCCCGAATAATAGGGCAGCAGACATTTTGCCAGGACCACGGTTTTCAAAGAAATATCGTTATTGGCCACAATCGGCGTGATACCTTCCGCGGCGAAATAGTCGCATACCTGCTCAAATTCCGCCAGATTATGGGGAACCTCCTGCCCGTGCTCCTTTAGAAGATCCAGATTACAGTACAGGCCGAAAGCTGAGATGGAGGTGGGAAGATAATAAATGCCGTCGAGGGCGGTCATCTGGCTTTTTGCAAGCTCACTGAAATTCCCCAGGGTGGACAGGCCGGAAAGATCCGCCAGTTCCCCCTGCCGGCCCAGTTCCAGCACCCTGGCATGATCCAGCATAAAGACGTCGTCCCCGTTTCCGGTAGCCAGTCTTTTTTCGAGTATCTCAAAATACGGGGGATTTTTAATGCCGTCATAGGAGATGGAGATGTCCGGGTATTGATCCATGAAGCCATGCAGGGAATTTTCGATTGCCGTGACATTGAGGGCCTCGTATTTGAACCCAAAAAAAGTCAAGGAGACCTGTGGTTTTACGTCTTCCTGACTGTTCTCAAATATGATATTCCGGCTTCGGGCGGACCCGCATCCGGCGAAAATACAGGAAACCAGAATACTGAGGAAAATATATAATAAAATAACCGGGTGTTTTTTCATGGTTCAAACCTCTTTTAATCTATAAGAAATATAATCCGATCCAAACGGAGGATAAAAGGATTACGGAATATCCCATTTGCTTTATAATTGTAACATGGCGTATCCGGCAGCACAAGGATATTTACTACATAGGAAAATCGGGCACAGGGGTGAATTACCACATTTGACGGACCATGATTTATGAATGAGATACGCAAGGAAAGAAAATTATAGAAGATGGACATTTTAATAAATTTTTTTCTGCAGATCCCGATGCTATAATCAAGCTATCTTAAGAGGAGGTATTTATATGAAAGCAAAAAAAGTATTATCCGTGTTATTGGCTGTTACGCTGACTGTAATGCTGGCCGCCTGCGGTTCCGGCCAATCACAGGAGGTTGCGCCGAAGGCAGAAGGGGGAGCCGCGGGCAGTCAGGAAGAACAGCCGGGGGAAAAGAAGCCGGCAGGTCAGGAGAACGCTTCGGATGAGGACAAGGTAATCACCTTCTGGAACATTACCACTGGGGATCCGGATAAGGCGATCATGAATTATGCGGTAGACCAGTTCAATCAGAACAGCAGCTCCGGTTATCAGACGGAGGTAGTGGCCGTTCAGAACGACAACTATAAGGAAAAATTGATTATCGCCATGAGTTCCGGAGAATGCCCGGATATGTATACCAGCTGGACCGGGGGACCGATGATCGAATATATCGAATCCGGTTTCGCACAGCCCCTGGACGATCTGTTCTACAAAAGCGATCTCCCGAACCGTCTGACGGAAGGTTCGATTGCGCAGGGAACCTATAACGGGCATATTTATGCGATCCCCGTCAACAATGTATCCGTTACGGGAATCTTCTACAATAAAGAGATTTTTGATAAATATAACCTGCAGGTCCCGGAGACTATTGGACAACTGGAGAGCGTGTGCGATACGCTTCTTGGCAATGGAATCACGCCGTTTGCCCTGGCAAACCAGGAAAAATGGACCGGTTCCCAATATTTTATGTATCTGGCGACCCGCTATGGCGGTCTGGATGCCTTCACCAGCGCGGCGGATGGAACCGGCAGCTTTGAGGACGAATGCTTTATAAAAGCGGGAGAAACCATCAAAAATTGGGTTAAGAAAGGGTATTTCCCGGAAGGCGTCAATTCACTGAGCTGGAATGACGGTATGGCGAAACAATTATTCTATCAGGAAAACGCGGCCATGATGCTGACCGGTTCCGGTATGTCCAGCGTCTTCATGAATGACAGCGAAGAGTTTTTCAACAAGCTTGGCTGGTTCCCGTTCCCGGTAGCGGAGGGTGTAGATACGGACCCGACCCTTATGATCGGGACCATGGGAGATCAGTTCATATCCTTTAACTGCACCGGAGAGAAACTGGAAGCCGCATTCGAATGCGTAACCAACTATTCCACACCGGAAGGCGCCCAGTTCATGGTGGACAAAGGAAAGATCCCTCCGGTCAAGGGAATCGAAGAGAAAGTGTCGAATCCCCTGTTGAAAACCGTCATCGAATATGCCAACAAAGCTTCCAATGTGCAGCTTTACTACGATCAGTACCTGCCTCCAGCGGTGGCCCAGGTTCATCTGAACACGATGCAGGAAGTGTTTGGCTTGACTATGGAACCTGCAGAGGCGGCAAAACAAATGCAAAAAGCGAACCAGGATTATCTGGCGGAAAAATAATACAACCAAGTATCAGCATACCAGAATGGAGAGTGGAACGCCGCGGTTTTTCAGCGGCGTTCCACTCTCCGTTATACGAAGAATATTATAGAAAAAGGACAGAAGAATCTATTTTTCCCGGTTTTTGCCCGTGCTATCATGACTTTAATAAGAAGAAAACGGATGGAGGAAAGCGGGATGAAGAAGAAAACGAAGGCTCTGGCCTCTCTGCGCAAGAGGGAAATGCTGCTGACGGGAATGCTGTTTTTGGCTCCGGTATTGATATTTCTGGCTGTATTTGTCATATATCCGATTATCGAGTCATTCCATATCAGCTTTTTTAAGTGGAACGGGATCTCGGCGGGCAGGGAATTTATCGGATGGAAAAACTGGAAGACCTTGTTCATGGATGGAAATTTCAGGAGGGCCGCAGGCAATAATCTGATCATTATGGCGCTGTCGATCCTGATCCAGATCCCGTTAGGGCTGGCCATGGCAACCTTCCTGGAATTCGGAAAGAAAAAATTCAAAGTATTCAAGGTGGTCTGGTTCATTCCCCATCTTATGTCTTCGGTGGCCATTGGATTTCTCTTTTCCTATGCGCTGGCCACAAACGGGGGAATCATCAGCACCATATCCAAATGGTTCGGCGGAGGGAATGTGGATCTGCTCGGAAGCAGCACCTTAGCGCTGTATGCGGTGATCGGGGTCATCTGCTGGCAGTTCTCCCCGTTTTACATGGTTTATTTCCTGGCCGCGTACACCAATATCTCGGAGGAAATCTACGAGGCCGCCAGAATCGACGGGGCGACAAAGGGAAAATATTTCTGGCATATCGTTCTGCCGTTACTGAAACCTTCGTTAAAAAGCGCGGCGATTCTCTCCATGGTAGGGGCGCTGAAATACTTTGACCTGATCTACGTCATGACGGGCGGCGGGCCGGGTTCCTCTACAGAGCTGATGGCCACCTATATGTATACGTTATCTTTTTCTAACTTTAACATGGGTTATGGTTCCTGCGTAGCGTCCGGAATGTTCCTGATTATAACTCTGATGTCCTTATTTACTATGAAAGTACTGAACCGTATAGGGGGAGATGCATAATGGATTCAATCAAAGTCAGTAAAATAAAAAGTATTCTGCTGTGGACACTGGCAGTCATCCTGGGCCTGTTCTATCTGCTGGTATCGCTGCTCCCCTTTGTGTTTATGATTATGAACTCCTTTAAGGAACAGTTCGAGATGCTGGTAAAAGGGATTTTCGAATTGCCGGATCACCTGTATCTGGGAAATTATGAGGCGGTGCTTCAGGGGAATTTTTTCCGATATTTTGGCAACAGCCTGTTTGTACTGGTTGTGTCGCTGGCTTTACTGCTGTTCATCACGGCCTGCGCTTCTTATCCCTTAGCCAGGTTCAAACTAAAGATCTGCAGCCCCCTGTACGCACTGATTGTGGCCTGCATGTCGATCCCCATTCACATCACTTTGATCCCGGTGTTCAAAATGATGATGAAAATGAATCTGTACGACAGCATCTGGGCGCTGATCGGCCCATATGTGGCCTTTGGAATTCCGATCTCCGTCTTTATTCTGACCAGCTTCATGCAGAGTATCTCCAGGGAGATCGAGGATGCGGCGCAGATCGACGGATGTGGGAGAATACGGATGTTCTTCCGGATCATCCTTCCGCTTTCCAAACCGGGCCTGTCCACACTTGCGATCTACAACGGGGTACATATGTGGAATGAATTCAGCTTTGCCTATACGCTGACCCAGTCCGTGGGCAACCGGACGCTGCCCCTTGCCGTATGGGATTTCAAAGGTCAGTATTCCATGAACACGCCGATGATTCTAGCAGTACTTACACTTACCGCGCTTCCAATGATTATCATGTTTATCTTTGCTCAGGATGCCCTGGTGAAGGGAATGACAGCGGGAGCGGTGAAGGGGTAAAAATGCAGGGCGATCCTGTCACAAAGGAAACTTCCAGGTGTTGCGTTTCACAACACCTTTTTCCTGTTATTTTAAGATATGATAGTGATATAGGGACAGGAAGGAGGAATATAGATGCTGCGTAATCTGCACAGTAAGATCGTACAATGGAATTTTGATAAAAAAATGAGATGGTATATCGCGGGTATCATCTGTCTCTCGTCGGTTCTCATTTTTGTGGTGATCACAGGCGCTTACCTCATGTTCAGCATACAGCAGTCCAAAAAGATGGCGGAAGAACAGCTGTCATCCCTGGCGGCAAACTATGAGAGCACGCTGGATACTTATAAGGCACAGGCCCTGGCGCTGATGCTGGACAATTCGATCCAGGAATATTTAAAAGGCGGGGGCCCGGACAGCCCCGGTTACTATGAACGGACGGACAGCGCGCAGGAATCGCTGATGAATTTCACCAACATGAACGCCAGCATGAATTTCGTCTCCGTGGTCAGTTATCAGTTCCCAGGATACCTGTACAAGGGAAAAGCGACCCAGATCAATACCCGATTTTCCAGTTCCTATGAGCAGGACTATGACGGGAGTATAAAAGGGCCAGGGAAGGGCACGCTGCGCATGAGCTATAACGACGCTTATACCAGGGACGGGAGCTGTTCCCTGAATGTATACCAGCCGATCTATTCTTTGACATACCTGAACAAAGAAATGGGTCTCTTCTGTATGAATTATGAGGATAATTTTTTGAAAAATCTATCGGAGAAGAAATATTTTGATTTTGAATCGGAGATCTATATGATCGATAAGGCCGGCCGCCTGTTTTCTGCCTACGGAGAACAAAGCCAAGCACCGTTTCCGTGGATGGATCTGCTGGTAAAAGAGAAAGGGAGTTTTACCAGGGACAATACCATCTATAATTACCAGAAGATTGGTTCCTGGAACTTTTATATCATCAATCAGACCCCCATGTTTGAGTTTTATAAAAGCTGCGTGAGGATTATCCCGATCCTGGCGATCATTATCCTGCTGTTAAGCGCGTGCAGTATCTATGTGGGGAACTGCCTCATCCACAGAATGTACCGGCCGGTAGATCTGCTGGTAAAGGAGATGGAGCAGGTGGCGAATGGCCGTCTGGAAGTCAGAAGCAGCCCGGATTATGCGGGAAATGATTTCCGGCAGCTGATCGACGGTTTCAACTACATGATGGATGAGATCAACAGCCTGATCCGAAAGGTGAGGGCGGAGCAGCACCAGAAGGAGCAGATCCGGTTTAACGCGCTCCAGTCCCAGATCCAGCCGCATTTTCTGTATAATACATTGGAGTGTATCCACTGGCAGGCCATGGTGGAGGGGGCCGAAGACATCTCCATTATGGTGAAGGCTCTGGCCCAGTATTACCGCAGCTGCCTGAGCAAGGGCAAGGACGTTATCACGCTGGCGGAAGAGCTGGAACAGATCCGTAATTATCTGATTATACAAAATATGCGCTATGACAATATGATTGCATACCAGGATGAGGTAACAGAAGGGTTCCGCCATGTCCCGATCCCCAAGCTGACTTTGCAGCCGTTGGTGGAGAACGCCATCTATCACGGAATACGGAACCGGGAAAACGCCAGGGGCAGCATCCGTGTCAGCGCGGTAAACAGGGAGGACGCGGTGATTGTGCAGGTGGAAGATGACGGCGTGGGAATGCCGCTTCGGCAGATGGAACAGATAAACCGGACGATCGGTCAGTTTGACGAGGGGCTGGGATATGGACTGCAGAATGTAAATAAAAGAATCGAATTATTATTCGGGGAGGAATATGGGCTGTGCTACCGGTCAAATGACGCGGGCGGGGTTACCGTTGAGATCCGTCTGCCCGGACAGTGACAGCGGAAAAGAAACAAGCGGAAGGAATTGGGAAAGGGAGGGATTGGATGAAAGCACTGATCGTAGACGATGAAAAGATGATCCGGATCGGGATCCAAAAGGTAATCCGATGGGAGGAAATCGGCATAGAACAGGTATTCACCGCCGCCAGCGGGAAGGAAGCGTATGAGATCGTGGAGGAAGAAAAGCCGGAGATCATGGTCACCGATATCAATATGGCGGAGATGTCGGGCCTGGATCTCATAGAGCTGGTGAAATCCATTGTACCGGAGATGAGGATTATCGTTCTGACCGGATATGACAGATTCGAATATGCCAGGCAGTGCCTGCGCTTAAGCGTTCAGGAATTTCTGCTCAAGCCCATCGATGAGGAGGTCCTGACCCAGACGTTAAAAAAACAGGTCCAATATCTGGAAGAGTTAAAAGAGGCGGAGGGAGAGACAAATGTGTCCCGGGCCAGAGCGGCGGCAAAGCAGTATGAGCTGGAGAAAAAATTAAGCGACTACCTGCATGGGAAAATAACGGGGCAGGAAATCTTCACGGAAGAATTCTACCGGGAATACCCCTATGACAGCGGGCAAAGCATGCAGGCCGTCATTATCCGCCCTCCGCAGTTTGTACACCATTTGCAGGAGGAGGAAGAATACATCTCCCAAAGTATCCGCAACATCTGCATCGGATTTATCGATGCACAGGGAAAGGGCATCACCCTAGCGGATCATGACGGCAGGACCGTCATCTTGTATTTTGTGCAAAATGGAGCGCCTGAAGCGTTAAAAGACATAAAAAAGCTGACGGAAATCCTGAAAGACGAGTACAATGTGACACTGAAGGCCGTGATGGGCAGTGTGGTGAACGGCTTCCGGAATATAACGGTATCCTACAATGACGCCTGTCTGTTATTAGAGAAAAATAAAAACGATTTCCACGAGATCGTACAGAACCGGAATCTGCAAAAACGAGACAAATTGTTCAAGGAAGTCTTCTCGGAAATGAAAGCCGCCATGTGCGCCAACGTGGGAAACGCGGACTGCGTCATGAAAATATACGAGCGTTTTAAGCAGGCCCTGGAGTCTTACAGCGTACCGGGCGAGGATGTCAGTATGTGCTGCTATGAATTGGCCTCCTCCGTTTACTTCGTTTACTTAAGCGACTCAAAATCTTCTGCGGATGACCGCCTCCCCTCCTTTATGAAAATATTGATGAACGCCGGCCGGGAAGAAGCCTGTGAGATGACCGAGATCTTTCTGCAAAACCTGCTTCAGGGGGACGAAGAAAAAGAAGCCCATCAGGTGGTAACCAAGGCAAAACGCTACATAAAAGAACATTTGGCGGAGGAGATCTCCGTCTCCAGCCTGGCCTCGGCCCTCTATCTCACGCCCAACTATTTTTCACGGCTCTTTAAGCGGGTGACAGGGGAGGGGTGCAACGAGTATATCGTACAGGAGCGGATCGAGAAAGCAAAGCTGCTTTTAAAGACGACGAATCTGCGCACCAACCGAATCGCCGCCATGATCGGCTACCGGGATACCAACTATTTTTCACTGGCTTTTAAGAAAAAGACCGGCATGTCCCCGACGAAGTTCAGGGAACAGTACCGGTAGAAAAGACAAATTATTATAGAATGAGGGTAGTTTATTTGATTTCCCGGCAAAAGGGAACATGCTATTCTGGGTTCATAATAATTGAGAGGTGAATAGGATGTTTGACAGGGAAACAGCGGCAAGGAAAGCGAAAGAGCTGGTGGCGAAGATGACTGTGTTCGAAAAGGCGAGCCAGCTAAAGTATGATTCCCCGCCTATCAAAAGGCTGGGAGTTCCGGAATATAACTGGTGGAATGAGGCGCTGCATGGCGTGGCCAGAGCGGGAACCGCCACCGTATTCCCGCAGGCGATCGGCCTGGCGGCGATGTTCGATGAGGAGATGTTAAAGGCGATCGCGGAGGCGATCGCAGATGAGGGACGGGCGAAGTACAATGAATTTGTGAAGGAAGGGGACCGGGGCCTTCATAAAGGGATTACCTTCTGGTCTCCCAATGTCAATATTTTCCGGGATCCCCGCTGGGGGAGAGGGCATGAGACCTATGGCGAGGACCCTTATCTTACTTCCAGGCTTGGCGTGGCGTTTGTCAAGGGGCTGCAGGGAGACGGGGAAGTGATGAAGTCGGCGGCCTGTGCCAAGCACTTTGCCGTACACAGCGGACCGGAACACCTAAGGCATGAGTTTGATGCGCAGGTGAGCCGGAAGGATCTGTGGGAGACGTATCTTCCGGCCTTTGAGGCGCTGGTAAAAGAAGGGGATGTGGAATCCGTCATGGGCGCGTATAACCGGACGAACGGAGAACCGTGCTGCGGCAGCAAGACCCTTTTGAAAGATATTCTCAGGGATAAATGGGGATTTCAGGGACATGTGGTGTCTGACTGCTGGGCGATCCGGGATTTTCATGAACATCACAAGGTAACCAGCACCATGCAGGAATCCGCGGCAATGGCGCTTCACGCGGGCTGCGACCTGAACTGCGGAAATACCTATGTGTATCTGCTGGAGGCCTATCAGAACAATATGGTAACGGAAGAAGAGATCACCAGGTCCGCGGAGCGGCTGTTTACCACCAGATATCTGTTAGGGATTATGGGAGAAGGATCGGAGTACGACCAGATTCCCTATGATGAGGTGGAAAGCGAGGAACACATCGAACTGGCTCTTACCGCAGTCAAAAGGGGAAGCGTGCTGTTAAAGAATAACGGGATTCTTCCGGTTGACCTGCAAAAGACAAAGACGATTGGCGTGATTGGGCCTAACGCGGACAGCAGGATTCCGCTGTACGGCAATTATTACGGTATTTCCTCCGAATATATTACCGTGCTGGAGGGGATCAGGCGTGAGGCCGAAGGAAAGGCCAAGGTGCTCTATTCCGAGGGCTGCGCCATCAATACCCACAGCCGGACGAATCTGTTCTCAGAAGCGGTTACGGTGGCGAAGCACAGTGACGTGGTGATTCTATGCCTTGGACTGGATGAGCGGCTGGAAGGAGAGGAACACGATATCAGCAATCAGATCGGTTCCGGTGATAAGGAAGGTCTGGGACTGCCCCAGGTTCAGCAGGAGCTGATGGAACTGGTGGCTTCCGTGGGAAAACCCACCGTGCTGGTACTGATGGCTGGCAGCGCGATCGATCTGAATTATGCGGATGAGAACATCGACGGCATATTGGATGTGTGGTATCCCGGAGGCAGAGGAGGAAAAGCGGTGGCGGAGCTGTTGTTTGGAAAAGCCGCTCCTTCCGGAAAACTGCCGGTGACCTTTTACCGGGATCTGGAGGATATGCCGGAATTCACGGATTATTCCATGAAAAACCGTACATACCGGTATCTGGAAAAGAGCCCGCTGTATCCCTTCGGATACGGTCTGACCTACGGCTGTGCCGGAATAACCGAAGCGCAGGTAGTGGGGCAGCCGGGCCGGGATACGGATTTCGGGATAGAAGCAGAGGTACTAAACAGGCAGAATACCCCGGTGGATGAGGTGATCCAGGTATATATCAAGGATTTGGAAGCGGACTGCGCGGTTTTAAATCACAGCCTTTGCGCGTTTCAACGAGTGCATCTGGAACCGGGTGAAAAGAAAAGGATCACGCTTACGGTCCGGCATGAAGCGCTGACGGCGGTGGATAGGAATGGAGAACGTTCGGTCAAGAGCAGCCGTTTCCGCCTGTATGTGGGCTTCTCACAACCGGATGAGCGCAGCGTGGAACTGATGAAGCAGAAACCGGTAGAATTGATGATAACGATAAAGGATTAAAGATTTTAAGGAGAGGAAGAAAAGCGATGATAAAAGGATTGGCACACACAGCATTGAATGTCTCGGATATGAAGAAGTCTATCGATTTTTACTGCCGGGTTCTGGGCTTTGAGAAGGCTTTTGAGATGGCGCGGCCGGAAACAGGGGAACCCTGGATCGTCTATCTGTATGCAGGAGGCGGGCAGTTTATCGAATTGTTCTACGGCGGAGAGAATTTTACGGAATACAATGAGAAAAATATCGGGTTCTCCCACCTGTGTTTTGAGGTGGACGATATCCAGGGAATCGCGGATCAGATAGAGCGGGAAAGCGTAGAGTTAGACCGGCCGGTAAAATATGGCGTCGACCATAATTATCAGTGCTGGGTCAGAGATCCCGACCGGAACCGTATCGAGCTGATGCAGGTGGGAGAGGAATCTCCCCAGGTCGTGTTCCTAAAGAAAACGGGAAGATGGAACCGGGAATAGGGGCGGATGAAGAATGGATAAATTAGGCAGCAGTGAGATCGTGAAGATCGGTATCGTGGTGGATGACATCGAAAAAGCGGCGGAAAAATTCCGGGAAATTTTCCCCTTGGACCAGGAATTGACCGTGCGCCGGCCGAACCCGGATCAGGCGGTACAGGAGGGGCGGTATCAGAACTTCCGGGGTCAGCCGGTACGGGCGAAATTAAAAAGCCTGCTGGTTCCTCTGGAACCGGTCTATCTGGAGGTGCTGGAGCCCTGCGGCGATGATCCAAGCCCCTGGAAGGAGTTCCTGGACAAGAACGGCCCGGGCGTATGTTTTATTTCCTTCTATATTGACGGATTTGAGCAGACGCTGCAATTTATGGAAAACCATCAGATGCCTCCTGTGTTTATAGAGGAGAAAGGGTTTGAGCGTTACGCTTATTTTGACACCCTGGCAGAATTGGGAGTGACCTTGGAAGTAAAGGAGAGAAAACAGCGGTGAAGATCTTGATTACGGGGGCTTCAGGCGGACTGGGCAGCGTCCTGGCCGTTCTGGCGCTGGAACGCGGGCATCAGGTATATGCCGCCGGGCGCAGCAGGGAAAAAGTGGAAAAAGCCCTGGAGAGCGTACGGACGAAGGGATACCAGGGATACCGGGAATTACGGAAATCCCGGGCGCTGCGGATTCTGCCCCTTGACGTCACCAGCGAGGCGGACGCTAAGGCGTGCGCCCGGACGGTTCAGGAGGACGGCGGAGCGCTGGATGGGCTGGTGAACTGTGCGGCTATTATGATTGAGCGGGAAAAGACGCTGGAAGACCTGGATCTGGATCGGGTAGTGGAATCCTTCCAGGTGAATACGGTAGGGCCCATGCGTATGGTACAGCATCTTCTCCCCTGCCTGTACCGCGGTGAAAAAGCCTCCGTCATCAATATTTCCTCGGAGGCGGGAACCATTATCAACGCCTATCCGTCAAACTACGCCTACAGCATGTCGAAGACAGCGCTGAATATGTTCTCCGAAAGGCTCCGGGAAGCTATGCGGGAGAAGGATATCCTGGTGTACTCGGTACATCCGGGCTGGATGCGGACGAATATGGGCGGTACGGACGCTCCGGCGGATCCGGAGGATATCGCCAACGGTATACTGGATCTTATGGAGCGGAAGAAGCGGAGTTATTCGAAAATCAGCTTTATCGACGCCACAGGCCGCCCCATGCCGTTATGAAAACGGCGGGCAAAAGGAATAAAAGCAGGCGTATGGGCCGGCAGGAAAGGATGGTCAGATTGTGAAAAGGGTGGGAATAATCGGATGCGGGGAGATATCAAATATCTATCTGAACAATATAAGTCGGTATTTTCATGGACTTACGGTGGCGGCGTGCGCGGACATTGACCCAAACAGGGCGAGGCTGGCGGCGGACCGCCATGGAATAGCAAAAGCCTGTTCGGCCGAGGAACTGCTGGCGGATGCGGATATCGATGTGATACTGAATCTGACGGTGCCAAAGGTCCACTATGAGATTAACCGGCAGGCGCTGCTGGCCGGTAAGCATGTGTATTGTGAGAAGCCTATGGCGCTGTCCATGGACCAGGTGGAAGAATTACAGAGACTTTCCAGGGAGGGGCGGCTGGCCTTGGGATGCGCTCCGGATACTTTTCTGGGTCCGGCGCTCCAGACGTGCCGCAAGCTGATCGACGACGGATGGATCGGCCGGCCGGTGGCTGCTGTGGCAAATATGGTATCCCACGGACATGAGACCTGGCATCCGAACCCGGATTTCTTCTATCAGAAGGGAGGCGGCCCCATGATGGATATGGGGCCGTATTACATATCCGCTCTGGTGTCTATGCTGGGGCCGGTGTTGTCCACCTCCTGTTTCTGCGGACAGGGGCAGGAGAGCCGCAGGATCTATACCAGGGAGCGGTACGGACAGGAGATTCCCGTTGAGGTACCGACCCATTATGCGGGAATTCTGAAGTTTCGGCAGGGAACCATTGCCAGCCTGAATATGAGTTTTGATGTCTGGCTGTCGCATCTGCCGAAGCTGGAGATCTACGGGACAGAGGGGACTTTGGTGGTACCGGATCCGAACCGGTTTGACGGCGAGGTGAAATTGCTCCGTGCGGACAGCCTGATAAAAGAAGTGGACGGGAAAAAAGCCGGCGAGGCAGCCGGAATGCTCAGCAGGCCGGAAATGTGGGAGCATTTTAAAAGTATGCCGCGTATGTTCGGCCGGCCGGCCGAAAATATGAGAGGCCTGGGCCTTGCGGATCTGGCCGGAGCCTTGGAAGCGGGCCGGGAACACCGTACGAACCCGGAATTCACCGGTCATGTCACGGAAGTCCTGTTAAGTTTTGAAAAAGCGCAGCGGGAGGGTGTACAGCACATGCGCACAACCTGCGCCAGGCCGGAACCTATAAAGCTGTGATTTAGGGAGCTGTGACATAGAAAGCGGTGACTTGACAGAAAGGCACTTGAATGGAGGAAAAATCTTGTACAGTGATCAGTTATTAAACGAGTTAAGAGAAAAGGCAAGAATTCTGCGAAGGGATGTAATCGTCAGCATAGGGGTGGGCGTTGCCGGTCATATCGGAGGGTCCAACTCGGCGGCGGATCTTGTGGCCGCCCTGTATTTTTATAAAATGCATCATGATCCGAAAACCCCGAAGCTGGAGGACAGGGACCGGTTCCTGTTAAGTAAAGGCCATGTAGCCATCCTTCAGTATGCGGCGCTGGCGGAAAGCGGCTATTTCCCGGTGGAGGACTTAAAACATACCAAAGAGATCGGATTCTATCTCCAGGGACACCCGGATGTACAGAAGACACCGGGAATAGAAGCGGGAACCGGATCGCTGGGGCAGGGGCTTTCGATCGGTCTTGGTATGGCTCTTGGTATGAGGCTTAAAGGGATCGACCGCCGGGTCTATGTGCTGTTAGGAGACGGGGAACTGGCGGAAGGCCAGGTATGGGAGGCTGCGATGGCGGCGTCCGCGTACCATGCCGACCGTCTGGTAGCCATTGTGGATCAGAACGGGCTGCAGGCCAACGGCTGGATCGAGGAGCGCTATAACAGCTATCCGATCCGGGAAAAGTGGGAGAGCTTCGGATGGAGGGTGCTTGAGACGGACGGACATGATATGGAACAGATTCTAACCGTCTTGGACGACGCTTCCCGTCCCGAAGGGAAACCTACGGTGATATTGGCTAAAACCATAAAGGGAAAAGGGGTCAGCTTCGCAGAAAATGTGGTCGGCTTTCACAATGGAATGCTTACGGAGGAACTGTACCGGAAAGCGCTGGCGGAATTAAGCTGAGAAAAGCGAAAGGAATTGGGAGGACAACATGAGTGATACAAATCAAAGGATAGCGTACGGGAAGACTCTTGTGGAGCTGGGCAAAGAGAACAAGCGTATCGTGGTGCTGGATGCCGACCTGGGCGGTTCTACCATGGGAAAATTGTTTGAGCAGGCTTATCCCGAACGGCATTTTGAATGTGGGATCGCAGAAGCGAATATGACATCGATGGCGGCCGGACTGGCTCAGGCCGGGATGATTCCATTTACGAATTCCTTCGCGGTATTTGCGGGAGGCAGGGCCTATGACCAGATCCGGCAGACCATCGCGATCGGAGAACTGAATGTGAAGATCTGTGGTTCCTCAGCGGGCCTGTCCGATTTTGGAGATGGGGCCACGCATCAGTCGGTGGAGGATCTGGCGGTCATGCGGGCTATTCCGAACATGACTGTTCTAAGCCCGGCGGATGCCAGGGAGACTGCGGCGGCCGTGAAGGCTATGGTGGAATGGCAGGGCCCCTGTTATATACGGTTAAACCGGAATGATCTGAATAATGTGACTCCGGAGGGAAAACCGTTTCAGATCGGAAAACCCTATGTGGTGCGGGAAGGAAATGAGATAGCCGTACTGGCCACCGGAGTGATGGTGGAAAAGGCGCTGGAGGCGGCTTATACGCTTAAAGACAAGATTTCTGTGCGGGTGGTAAATGTCAGCACGATTAAACCGCTTCATACGGCGGCCGTGAAAGAGGTGATAGCTGGCTGCAAGGGCGTGGTCACCGCGGAAGAACACAGCGTGATCGGAGGTCTGGGCAGCGCGGTCTCCGAATGCCTGCGGCTGGAACGGATTCCAATCGATTTTGTCGGAATCCGGGACCGGTTCGGCAGCAGCGGACACTGCTACCAGGATGTGCTGGAATATTACGGGCTGACCAGCGAGCATATCGTGGAAACGGTCCTGGAATTGTATAAGGAAATATAATTTAATGCGCGGGACATGCGCCACAGGAGGAAAAAATGAAGATCGGATTTATCGGACTGGGTATTATGGGAAAACCGATGGCCTTAAACTTGCTCAAGGCGGGAATGGAATTGACCGTCTATGATATCGAAGAAAGCAAAAGACAGGAACTGGCAGAGGCGGGAGCCAAGACAGCAGCCGGCGCAGGGGAAGCGGCGCGGGGAAATAAAGTAATCATAACGATGCTGCCCAACAGCCCCCATGTCAGACAGGCCGTGCTTGGCCCGGATGGAGTCTTAGACGGAGCGGAACCCGGCAGTATTCTCATCGACATGAGTTCTATCGCACCCCTGGAGTCCCGGGAGATCAGCCGGGCCTGTGAACAGAGGGGAGTGCGCATGATCGATGCGCCGGTTTCCGGCGGAGAACCGAAGGCGGTCGACGGCACACTGGCCATTATGGCAGGTGGGGACCGGACGGTATTCGAGGAAGTATATGAGATTCTGATGCTGATGGGAAGCAGCGCGGTATACTGCGGAGAAATCGGCGCGGGAAATACGACGAAGCTTGCGAATCAGGTGATCGTCGCGTTAAATATTGCGGCGGTATCGGAGGCATTTACCTTAAGCGTAAAGGCCGGAGTGGACCCGGAGAAGGTTTTTGAGGCTATCCGCGGGGGCCTGGCCGGATCTGTGGTGATGGATGCGAAGATCCCTATGATACTGGACGGGAACTTTAAGCCGGGATTCAAGCTGGATCTGCATATCAAAGACCTGGATAATGCGCTGGCGACCGGACATGGGCTGGGAGCTCCTCTGCCGCTTACTTCCATGGTGATGGAAATGATGCAGTCCCTGCACGCGGATGGACACGGACAGTGTGACCACAGCGGACTGGCGCTCTTTTATGAAAAATTATGCGGCGCGAAGATCCGGCGGATAACAGAAGAAAATGGAGAAATGATATGAAGGCAGCGGAATATTTGGAAGGGCTATTTTCATTAGAAGGAAAACACATAGCGTTTACGGGAGCCGCGGGGGGAATTGGAAGAGAGCTGGCTCTGGGACTGGCCCGGGCGGGGGCTTTTATGGCCCTGTGTGACACGAACGCAGAGGGGATTAAGGAATTGCAGGCGCAGATAGAGGAAGAAGGGGGAAACGCTTCCTGCCATTGCCTGAATGTAACCGAGCCGGAGCAGGTTCAAAAGTGTACAAAAGAGATAGCGGGGATTCATGGCAGGATTGATGTTCTGGTGAACTGCGCGGGGATTAATAAAAGGGAAGGCTTTCTGGATGTGGAGGAGAGTACCTATGACAAAATTATGGCGGTAAACCTTAAGGGGACGTTTCTGATGTCCCAGGCGGTGGCGCATATTATGAGAAAGCAGGACTCGGGTAGTATTATCAATATCGGTTCCCATAATACCGGCTGGGTTCTGGGAGGCTGCAGCGTATACGCGGCCACCAAGGCGGGGGTAATGTCCCTCACCAAATCCCAGGCGGTGGAATGGGCGAAATATCATATCCGGGCCAACTGTATCAGCCCCGGACATATAAAAACCCAGCTGACCACGTCAACCTGGGAAAATCCGCGGAAGGCGGGATATCTGCTGGAGCGGATCGCTATGGGCAGACCGGGTTACCCGGAGGACATTCTGGGGGTCTGCATTCTGCTGGCGTCGGATGCCTCCGTGTACATTACCGGGTGCGAATACCGGGTGGACGGAGGCTGTATCGCAGGCGGGCAGCCATGGGAATATGATACGAAGTATGAATAAGGCAACTTAGACAAGGGAGCGTAAAAATCGGTATTAACCGACAGCCCCCTTGACAATTTAGTGTATCTTATTTGTTTCCATTTAGAATGTCCAAAAACTCTCGTGCAGTCACTATAAAAGGTTTTGCGGGAAAATGTTTCAGATTTCCGGTTACAAGGTAGGCTTCATCTTCACCTTTCTCCAGAACGACTTCATAAAACGGAAGGTCCTTTATATCGGATAAAATTTCACATGCCGGTGTAGGAACAAGCATCTCTCCATATTTTTCAATGACATAAATTAAGGAGCTGACTGTTTCCTCCGAAAATCCAAATTTTTTTCGTCTTAATACCTCGGCATATTCTCGTAAGATTTCCTCGCTCAATAGTGGAATCACTTCGCCGGAGAACAGTTTTCCCACTACTTGAACAGTAGCGGCATTATCGTGACTTGACAAGAGTGCAGATACCAGCACATTGGTATCAATCACCGCATAACAAATCACTCTGTTGCCTCCTCATATCTGGATTTACGAATCTCATCATTGATTTCATCAAGGGACAAGTCCTGCACACCGTTTTCCTTTGCCTGTGCCCGAAGTGCCATAAATGCCTGCATACCACTCTGTCTTGTGAAATTGCTGGATGCCTGGATTTCAAACGGGATTCTCTTTTCCCGAACAACAGCACGGGCAAACACATTAAACGCAGTAGTCGCATTCATTCCAAACTCGGAGCAAAGGGCATCAAACTGTCGTTTTAAGCTTTCGTCCATTCTTACACTGAAAGTTGCTAATGCCATAACAACACCTCCTTACACTCTCATTATATGCAATTCGGTTGTTAATATCAATAATTTTCAACCTATTGGGTGTGTTTTATTTAAAAAATCCGGGAAAAGTGGTCAGCTTTGGGAAAATGTGGTCAGCTTTCACAGAGGTATTTTCATTAGAAGGAAAACACATAGCATTTACGGGAGCCGCGGGGGGAATTGGAAGAGAGCTGGCTCTGGGACTGGCCCGGGCGGGGGCTTCCATGGCCCTGTGTGACAGGAACGCAGAGGGGCTTAAGGAGTTGCAGGCGCAGATAGAGGAAGAAGGGAGAATCGCTTCCTGTCATTGCCTGAATATAACCGAGCCGGAACAGGTTCAAAAGTGTGCAAAAGAGATTGCGGGGATTCATGGCAGGATCGATGTTCTGGTGTACCACGTCAACCTGGGAAAATCCGCGGAAGTGGGGATATCTGCTGGAGCGGATCGCTATGGGCAGACCGGGTTATCCGGAGGATATTGTGGGGGTCTGCATTCTGCTGGCGTCGGATGCCTCCGCGTACATTACCGGGTGCGAATACCGGGTGGACGGAGGCTGCATCGCAGGCGGGCAGCCATGGGAATATGATACGAAGTATGAATAAGGCAACCGGATAGCCAGGTGCTTGTACCCGGAAGTAACCCCAAAACTGCCTAAACTACAAATTGAACCGCAGAAATAGCTATGATATAATATGGTCAATAAAATAGGTACAGGCGCAGTAAGTGGCAAAGGGGGTTTTGTATGGGTGTTTTTAAGAGGGCATATTTATACGTCACCAGGAAAAAAGTGAGAAGTATTCTATTGTTCCTGATCATGCTTGTGACGGGCCTTTTCCTGCTGGTAGGACTCTCGATCCGCGCCAGCGCCCAAAAGGCCGCGGATGAAGTGCGAAAGACCATGAACACCGGACTCGTATTGGAAATGAATCCGATATCGGGGGAGCATCTGTTTGAACTGGCTCAAAATGAGGACGGGGAGATGGAGCGGAGGCTGAAGGTGCCCCTGCTGACCCAGTCCAAGCTGGAACAGCTGCTGGATATCGATGGAGTCTGCGGATTTTTTTCCGAAATGGGGCATGAAACCTTATATACCGGCCTGGAGGTAAGGCCGGGAGGGTATTCGAAGGAGCTGCAGCAGATAGAAGAAACGGACCCGCAGGGGCTGGACGAGAGCCTGCGGCAGAGCAGGCTTTCCGATGAGACCTATTCCCATACCAATGGTTTTTATCTGATCGAAGACGGCCGGTGGCATCCATTTTTCGCTAACGGCGCATTGGAGCTGACACAGGGCCGCCATATCGAAACAGGAGATTATGGAAAGGCTGTCATCTCAGAGGAGCTGGCAAAGATGAACGGGCTTCAGATCGGTGACCGGATCAATTCTTATAATTTTGATTTTATCACCGGGGAGCGATATGGGACGGCGTTTGAGTCGGAGATCGTCGGGATTTTCCGGATCAATTTCGAACAGGATCTGTCTAACTGGACTTCCGAGGACAATATCTTTGCCAATATTATCTTCGCAGACCCCAACATGCGGCATTGGGCGCAGGTTGAATACAATACCCATTACGGCAATGACGTGCTGGCCCGTGAAAGCGACCGGGTGATCAGTGAAGTGACCCTGTTCGTGGAAGACCCTCTGCTGCTGGATTCCGTAAAGGAACAGGTCCTGGCAAACGATACGGTGGACTGGAGCTACTATAGCTTGAAACGCTACGATCACGACTATCAGGCCGCGGCCGGCCCGCTGCGGACGATGGTAAAGCTGTCCACGGTGCTGGCTGTTATAATGGCCGCGGGAGCGCTGGCGGTCCTTTCCCTGATTCTGACTATGTGGGTGCGGAGCAGAAAGCGGGAGATCGGCATACTGGCCTCCATCGGGGTGAAAAAGCAGACAACCCTGGCCCAGTTCCTTCTGGAATGCTGTGTAGTGGCCGCAGCGGCCTTTCTGCTGGCCGGTCTGCTGGCCGGGCCGGTAACCGATGTGATCGGGAATGGGCTGGCGGGAATGGTCAGCTCGCCGGGCAGCGCCCAGCCCTTCGAGGTAGTCATAGACCAGCAATCCAATGTGATGGTTAATAAAATGCCGGACGCTGAGGTGTCGCTTACGTATCATCTGACGCCGGGAACCGCATCGGGGGTATTCCTGACCATGCTGCTGGTGTCGGTCACATCTGTGGTCGTCTCATCCATGCGGGTGATCAGGCAGAAGCCGCGGGATATTCTGGGAGGAGGGTGATGCTATGCCGGCATATCGCAGAGCGTATCTTTTTGTTATTCGGAAAAAAGGAAAAACGGCGCTGCTGCTGGTCACATTTCTGGTCATTATGACCCTGCTGCTGGCAGGGATGGCGGTCAACCGGGCCGCTAAGACAGCGGCGGCTCAGCTGCGGGAAAGCATAGGCGGATATTTTAAGATCGCGCCCGATTACCAGAAGATGAATATCCGGCAGTTCACGGACCGGCAGCTGATCGATCAGGTGATGGAAACAGAGGGGATAAAAGCGTATAACGCCATGGATACCTGGTATCTGAGCGTGCCGGAGCTGACCCTAAAGCCCGGAAAGTTCACCGGGGAAGGCGACGGCAAAGCGCAGATGACCCGCCTGCTGGGCAATAACGACAGCAGCCTGCATGAATATTTTGTGCTGAATATTTTTACCCTGGAAGAAGGCCGGCATCTGAAGCCGGACGATACGGGGCAGGCGTTAATATCGCGGGAATTAGCGCAGATGAATCAGCTGAAGACGGGCGATACCTTTACCGCATATCTAACAGAAGACGGCACTGTGGCAGGTGAAGCTGCCGGCGCGGGCGCTTCGGAGGACGGCTACCGGCTGCAGATCGCAGGCATTTTTGATGAAATGCACACGGAGGCCGGAAACCAGAACACACCGGAATGTGACCTGCCGGCTAACTTCATTTTCATAGACGCCGCAACCAGTCAGGAAATTGGCCGGAAACTGCAGGGGACGGTACAGAGATATTTTAACGGGGGAGCCGCATTTTTCGCCAGAGACCCAAAAGAATTGGATCGGATTGTGCAGGAGGTTCAAAGGCTTGATGGGGTGGACTGGGATTCCCTGAAACTGACCGTTAATAATACGGCTTATCAAAAGAGTGTGGAACCGCTGGACAGGCTGAGCGGAATGACTTTTCTGATGGTGGGGCTGATCACGGTAATCAGTGTGAGCCTGCTCTCATTGCTGCTGACCCTGTGGGAGCGGGACCGCATTCATGAGGCAGGGGTGCTGATGGCTTTTGGGATTTCCAAGAGGAATATTCTGTGGCAGCATTTTCTGGAGTGCGGTCTTATCTTTGCACTGGCCTTTTGCCTGGCGGCCGCCGTTTCCTTTCCTTTGTCCCGGCAGGCCGGGAAGGTGCTTTATCATGATGCCGCAGGGGAGGCAAAGGAGAATACGGAAGCGGTATCCTACACGTTCACGAATGATCCCGTGGACGTGGATGCGGCAGCGCCGGAGGTAAACTTCGGGGCGGAGCTGCGGCTCCCGGCGCTTGCCTTGTCCGGCGTTATGGGGATCGTGATTGTCGGTATTTCGGTGGGAATATCTTTTCTTGTGATCGTACGCAGGAAGCCGAAGGAACTCTTAACGGTCATGGAATAAGAAAATTTGCAGATCGGCAGGATCATAGTCCTTTGGGAGCTATGGGATACGGGAGGTTAGAATGAACATATTGGAAGCGAGACAGGTTTTCTATTATTATACGGAAGGCAGGCCGGTTTTGAACGGGATTGATCTGGGATTTGAAAAAGGAAAAATGTATGTGATATTGGGGCCGTCCGGCTGTGGAAAGACCACGCTGCTATCTTTGCTGGGAGGCATGGACGTTCCAAGCGCAGGCCAGGTCATATTTAACGGAAAAGAAATCCGGGAAATCGGGCTGGAACGGTACCGGCGGGAAGGCGTCTCCTTTGTGTTCCAGAACTATAATTTGATCGACTATATGACGCCGGAAGAGAATGTGTGCCTGACCGCGAAGGAGGAGCCGCTTCCGGTGCTGGCCAGGCTGGGGCTGACCGGGGAGGAGGCCAGGCGTAATGTACTGAAGCTGTCCGGCGGCCAGCAGCAGCGGGTGGCGATCGCCCGGGCATTGGCGTCTCAGGCCCCTGTGATCCTGGCAGATGAGCCAACCGGTAACCTGGATGAGGCGACGGCCCGGGAGATCACGGCGGTGTTCAAGGATGCGGCAAAAACCTATGGACGGTGTGTGGTGATGGTATCCCATTCCAATGAAGTGGCAAAAGAGGCGGATGTGGTGATTACCTTACATGGCGGCCAGGTGGCATAAAGCCGTTACATATACAAACAGTAAGTTTCGAAATTGGAGGGACTGGCTCTTCCGGGCGGCGGCAGATTCGGAGGAGGCCGGTCCCTCCTTAATTCTGTATTGCTATTTTCAAGAGAGTGTATTATACTGATAAAAATGATGTGACAACCTTGTCATGTTGAAAAAGGAGAGGACCATCCATGCCCACGTCTACATTCGAAAATCTCCCACCGCCCAAAAAAGAACGGATCATAGAAGCCGCCATCGACGAATTTGCCAGGTACCGTTACTCAGACGCGTCCATCAACCGGATTGTCAAAGCGGCCGGTATCCCCAGGGGGAGCTTTTACCAGTATTTTTCAGGGAAAGAGGATCTCTATATGCTGATTCTAGATAAGATCGGCCATGAGAAGCTGGAAATATTTTCAAGGTACCCGAAACCTTCCGGCGACATCACCTTTTTCGAAGCGGCGCTTGCCTCTATTCCGGGGATATTGGAATGGATCGAGCTTTGTCCCAGGTACAATCAGATCGGAATGCTGATGGCGCAGGATGACAGCGAGTTCATCCGGCATATCGTGGGACAGATGGGCCGGTCCCAGAGCGAGGTGCTTGAGTATCTGCGGCAGGATCAGCGAAAAGGCCTGGTGCGAAAAGACGTGGATCTGGATCTGGTGATCGAGATGATCTTACCGCTGGCCACTTCGCTTCTTCAGGATTTTTACAGCAAGGGAGGGCGGGAAGAGGCTCTCGAAAAAATAAAGCAGGTCTTCGAAATTCTGATATACGGAATTGCAGAAAAGGGGGTGCAGCATGCCGGAAACCATACTTCGGGGGGAAGCCTTAAGTAAAACCTACGGCAGTGCCGGCGTTGAGGTCAACGCCTTGACGGAAGCGGCTTTTGATATCGCGGCAGGTGAATTTATCGTGGTGCTGGGGCCGTCCGGCTCAGGAAAAAGTACGCTGCTTAATATGCTGGGGGGAATGGACCGTCCCAGCGCCGGACATATCTGGTACCGGGACAGGGAGCTTACGCAGTTAAATGACGTGCAGCTGTCGGAATACCGGAAAGACACCGTAGGCTTTGTGTTCCAGTTCTTTAACCTGATCCCGTCCCTGACCGCAAGGGAAAACGTAGCCCTTGCCGCCAGTATCGTCTCCTCCCCCATGAATCCCGACGAAGCGCTCTCGATGGTGGGGCTTAAGGAGCGGAGCAGGCATTTTCCATCCCAGCTCTCAGGCGGGGAGCAGCAGCGGGTATCCATCGCGCGGGCGATCGTGAAGAATCCAGGCCTGCTGCTGTGCGACGAGCCCACCGGCGCTCTGGACAGCAAGAACAGTATCGCCGTGGTGAATCTGCTGCTGGAAGTCCGGAAACGTCTGGGCTGTGCGGTGATCACCATCACTCATAACGCGGGGATGGCCCAGGTGGCCGACCGGGTGTTCTATATGCGGGACGGGCGCATCGAACGGGTGGAAGTAAACCCGGCTCCCGTATCTGCGGAGGAGATGACATGGTAGGATATCTGTTCCGGAAGATGCTTCGGGATATGCGCAAAGGAGCCGCTTCCTATATCGTGGCAGCGGTTATTGTGATGACGGGGTTCGCAGGATACTCGGTGATGTCGATCGCGGCGGACCAGCTGGAAGATTCCAAGGATTATTTTTTTGAGAAGACCAATTTCTGCGACGCGTTTGCGGAGGTGCAGGAAGCACCGGCCTCGGCCGTGAAGGAGCTGGAGCGCATCGAGGGAATCAGCAGGGCACAAGCCCGGCTGGTGAAAACAGCGCGGGTGGCGGGGCTGCCGGCGGAAGCGGAGTTAAAACTTATCTCTGTCAGCGGGGACGGCTATAATCTGCCTCTGTTATCACGGGGAATGATGCCCCAGGCGGGAGAAAGGCAGATCATCCCGGGAGATGGTTTCAGCAAGGCATGGGATCTGTCGCCGGGCGATTCCCTGAAGCTCTCCGTTGGGGGCCGGGAAACCGCATTTACCATAGTGGGCGCCGGGATATCGCCGGAGAATATTTATCTGGTGAAAAATATCAACGAACTGCTGCCTACGCCGGATACTTATGACGCCGCGTTTATGGATTACGATATGATGGCGAGATTATACGGCATGCAGGGACGGGCCAATAATTTCGTCCTGACCCTCCGGCCGGACGCGGACTGGGAACAGGTCCGAAAGGATGTGGAAGAAACCCTGAAACCCTACGGCTGCTACCGGGTCTATGAAAATAAAGAGGAACTTTCCGTCTCGGTTCTGGAAATGGAATTAGAACAGCTTAATAAAGTGACGGCAGCCATTCCCTTCCTGTTTCTGATGGTGTCGTCGATCATCCTGTACATAACGCTGCACCGGCTGATCGAACAGCAGCGGACCCAGATCGGCACGCTGATGGCGCTCGGCATTCCGGCCCGGTCCATCGCCTGGCATTATACCGCTTATGGAGCTGCGGTTGGACTGGCAGGCGGATTTTTCGGAGGGATAGGCGGGAGTATGGCCGCGGGACCGATGGCGGATTTTTACCGGGTATATTTCAGCCTTCCAAAAGTGTCGTCGCCGGTCTCGCCGCGCTATATGATCATCGGTATTTTTGCCGCTACCCTTTTTTGTGCGGTGGTGGGAGGCTTGTCCGTGAAATCGGCAACCAGGCTGGCGCCGGCGGAGGCGCTTCGTCCCGCCCCGCCGAAGAATGCAAGGCAGCTGTTCCTGGAGAAGATCCCGGGATTTACCGGACTGTTTACTGTGCCGGGAACCATGGCGGTGCGCAGTATCGCCCGTAATCCCAGGCGTTCGGCGCTCTCGCTGTTCGGGATCGCCTGCGCCTATATGATTACGGCGACCCTGGTCTCTATGAATTCGCTGTTTGACGTCTTTTTGTTTGATTATCTGGAAAAGAACCAGCAGCAGGACATAACCGTATCCTTCAGCGCCCCGGTGGCAGCCGGTGATGCACGGCGCGCGGTGCGAAGCCCCGGTATCGAACGGATCGAGGGGATCGTGGAGGTACCGGCGGTCCTGCGGGGGCCGGGCGATGAGATCGACTCCGTGATCCAGGGGATTCCCCAGGACTCCGAGCTGTGCCGCCTTTATGGCGAGGACGGGCAGGAGGTCCGGGTACAGCCGGAAGGACTGGTCCTGTCGGTCCACATGGCCGGGAGGCTTGGCGTGTCGCCCGGCGACCTGCTGGAAGTGGAGGTGTCTTACCCGGAAAAACGTATCAGCCGGGTTCCGGTGACCGCAGTGTTCTCCCAATATCTGGGCAGCAGCGCCTATATGTCCCTTCAAGGGGTAGAAAAGATCAGCGAATACCGGGATGCCTATACTTCCATGTTGATCAAGGCGCCGGAGCCGGTGCGCCAGGAATTGCTAAACCGGCTGGATGACGCTACATCGGTAACCACGATTCAGAACCGGCAGCAGCGGGTGGACCAATACCGGGGCATGATGGGGAACTTAACCGGTATCATGGGAGTGATGGCGTTCATGGGAGTGCTGGTGGGGCTGGCGGTAATCTACACCAGCTCGCTGATCAGCTTCGAGGAGCTTAAGCGGGAGCTTGCCACTTTGCGGATGCTGGGCCTGTCCGACCGGCAATGCCTGGACACCGTATCGGTCAGCCAATGGCTGCTCACCTTCGGAGGAGTGATACTGGGCGTTCCGATGACCATGGGCGCCAGCAGGCTGATTTCCAGCACGATGGCTCTGGAGCTGTTCTCGATTCCGGACTTTGTGGACGGCGCTTCCCTGCTGGTATCCGTGGGGCTTATTTTCCTGGCGGTGGCGATGAGCAACCGGGCGATCTTAAAGAAAATGAAAAAAATCACGCCGGTGGAACTTCTGCGTGAACGAGAATAAACGGGGGATTCAACATGAAAAAAAGATATAAAATATTGCTTGCGGTCGTCTTAGTGGTACTTTGCGCCGGCGCCGGCGCGTTCTATCTGCTGCAGTCCCTGCCGGTGCAGGCGGAAGCTCCCGTACGGGGCCCCCTTGCGGAGAAAGTTACGGAGCAGGGGCATCTGGCGCCCGGACACAGCATCACCATCAACGCGAACATGACGGGAACCGTCAGGGAAGCGCCTGTTAAAGTGGGGCGGAAAGTGCAGGAAGGGGATACTCTTCTGGAGATCGACACGTCGGTTGTGAAAAAGGAACTTCAGAACCAGATCGATTCCCTGAAGCTTCAGCAGTCGGCTATTTACTCCGAGAATAAGAACGCGAAGGCGGAGATATCCGTAAGGCGCGCCCAGCTGGAGCAGCAGCTGTCGGCCGCCAGACAGGAGTATGACCGCCTGTTCGGAGAAGGAGGGACGGCAAACGCCCAGCTCTCCATCGCCCGGATCAACTATGAGCAGGCGGTCCAGTCCTATGAAAACGCCCGGGATTATTACAAGGATATGCCTGGCAGCTACACTCCGGGGGAAGGGGAAGTGCAGGCGCTGCAAAGCCAGATGAATGCGGCGGAGGATCAGCTGATCATTGCCCAGAACAATAGTTCCGACACCACCCGGGCTTATTATGAAGAGACGATCGCCTCCTGTGAGGAGCAGTTAAAAGCTCTGGGCAAGAGCGGCTCCAACACAGATAACAGTTCCTATGCGGCGGCACAGCAGCTTCAGATCACGATCGACGATCTGGAAGAAAAGATGGAGCGGGGCCCGGTGACCGCGCCTGAGACAGGGGTTCTGTGGAACCTGCTGGCGGATGTGGGGGGATTCGTCACGGAAAACCAGCCGGTGGCGGTCATCTATGACGAAGAGGGGATGTTAATACAGGTGTCCCTGCTTGCCGAGGACGCGCTGGCTCTGAAGACAGGGGATACCGCGGTGTGCACCCTGGCGGACGGGACCTCCTTTGAGGCGGCTGTGGATTTCATTTCTCCCGTGGCGGACGATGTGGTATCTACGGTGGGCCTGACCGAAAACCGCTGTACGGTGGAATTATCCGCCGGGAATCTTCCGGCCGCGATCGGAGCCGGGTATGAAGTGGATGTCACATTCACCTTTACCGCCGCCGAAGACGTGTTATCCGTCCCGATCGGAAGCCTGATCCCGGACGGGGCGGGCAGCTCCATATATGTAATCCGAAAGAACAAAGCCGTACTGGTACCGGTGGAAACCGGCGTGCAGAGCGCCGGCCGGGTGGAGATCCGCTCCGGGCTTAAAGAAGGGGAGACCGTCATCACAAACCCCTATGACAGCAAAGTAAAAGACGGCAGCAGAGTCACATACTGATGAGAGGGGACTGGCTCATTTTAGCCGGATGAGAGGGGACTGGCTCATTCCGGACGGCGACTGACCTATAGGAAAGAGTAAAGCGAGGAAGGTGCCTGTCCCCGGATGCCGGCACGAATCGAGGCTCCGTATTCGGGCGGGCATCCGGGGACAGTCCCTTTCCTCTTTCGACATTCTTGCAGGCCTGCTGCGCTGCCGGAAAGGGACAGTCCCCTCCCACACCGGAAAATAAAGGAGAGGGAAAGGATCAAAAGGTTATGGGAGAGATGAGAGTGGAACAGCGTCAGGATGGAGAAAACAGGCAGAATGCGATTATAAGCGGGGTAATCTGGAAACAGCTGCTTCTTTTCGCCCTGCCCCTGCTGATCGGGAACCTGTTCCAGCAGTTGTATAATACGGTGGATTCGGTTATCGTCGGCAACTATGTGGGAAAGAATGCCCTGGCGGCCGTCGGCTCCAGCATGTCTATTATAAATATGCTGATCGGTTTTTTCCTGGGGCTGTCCACAGGCGCAGGCGTCATCATATCCCAATATTACGGGGCGGATGCGAAAAAGGAACTGCACGACGCCGTGCACACCACCATAGCCATGATTCTGATCAGCGGCGTATTCCTGACCTTCTGCGGGATACTCTTCATCCCGGCTATACTGAGGATGATGGGCACTCCTGCGGAGGTGATGGAACTTTCGGTCCGTTATCTGAAAATCTATTTCGCAGGAATCCTGTCCCTGATGATCTATAATATGGGAGCGGGAATCCTGCGCGCAATCGGTGATTCCAAGCGCCCCCTATATTATCTGATCGCCTCCAGTCTGGTAAATGTGGCCCTGGACCTGATCTTTGTGGTATGTTTCAAAATGGGAGTGGCCGGTGTGGCATACGCCACCATCATAGCCCAGACCGTATCGGCGGTTCTGATTATCATCCGCCTGATTCGGACTACGGAGTCCTACCACCTGATTCTAAGAGATCTGAAAATACATAAAATATACCTGTTGAAAATTCTGCGGGTGGGCCTGCCCGCGGGCTTGCAGCAGTCCATTATCGCGTTCTCAAACGTTATCGTCCAATCCAAGATCAACGGTTTCGGCGCGGCAGCCATGGCGGGCTGCGGGGCCTACACAAAAGTGGACGCTTTTGTCATCCTGCCTTTTATGAGCCTGAGCCTGGCCGGCACAACCTTTGTCGGGCAGAACATCGGCGCCCGCAGATATGACCGGGTCCGAAAAACCGCCCGCGCAAGTTTTATCATTACCCTCATTATCACCCTGACCCTGTCCGTCCTTGTCTATCTGTTCGGACCTGTCATCCTGCGGATCTTTACCAAGGAACAGGATGTTATCCACTACGGAAGTTACATGCTGAAGACCCTGGCCCCGTTCTACCTCTTCGTGGCGTTCGCCAATGTATGCAGTGGTATCATCAGAGGTTCCGGCCAGACCGTTATCCCTATGCTGATCATGGTGGGGACTATGTGTGTCGTCCGGGTCGTCTGGCTTACGGTTATGACTCCCATTATGCAGGATATCATGGTCGTGTTCCTGGGCTATATTATCACCTGGGTGCTCTGCGCGGCTCTGATGCTGGCCTACTACCTCCTGGGCTCCTGGCTCACCCGGTACGAAAAACCGCAACCTCGTTGAACAGCGGCCGGAGACGTGTTAATATATATGGTTCGTATTTCCTGGGGGCTTCGTATGTCCGCTGCTTAGGGCTTTGAAACGCAGACGGTATACGGGGACGCTGCGGGCGGCCGGATTCTTTTGTATCTCTCTGGAAGCGTATAGGGCGGCTGAGAATACGCTTAGTGAAACTGAAAAGCCGGATTCAGGATGCACGGCGGACTTCACGTCCGACGGGCAAGAGCCTATTCACCGGGAACACATCAGGTGTTCCCGGTGAATAGGCTCGGTTCCTGAACCCGGCTTTTCGATTTCACTTAGCGTATTCCAGCGCTAGCCCTCCGCGCTTCCAGGGAGATACAAAAGAATCCGGCCGCCCGCAGCGTCCCCGTATACCGTCTGCGTTTCAAAGCCCTAAGCAGCGGACATACGAAGCCCCTTCGTTTCTTTCATTCTCTGTCCGGACAGGAATCATATCCAAAATTCCGAATACGGAAATGGTTTCGGTACTGGGAAGGGGATATCCCCTTTTTCTTCTGGAAAAGCCGGATAAAATATTGATAATTGCTGAACCCGCAGGAATAAACGATTTCATTGATAGAATATTCCGTTGTGGAAAGCATCTCAGCAGCGGTGGAGATACGCACGTCCATCAAATACTGCTGCACGGAAACCCCAAAGCACTCCTTAAAAACGCGGTACAAAGTGGCCCGGCTGACACAGGCGGCATGAGCGACATCGTCCACCGAGATATCGTACGAGTAGTTGCGGAAGATATAATCTGTGGCCAGAGCCGCGGTATCGTTGAGCTCCGAATCTTCGGGACGCCTGATATTACCTTTGATCGTGGACAGGAAAGAGAGAAATGCTCCCGCGATAGCGAATTCCCGTCCCGCATTCAAATATTTACTCTCCAGAATTTGACGCATATAAGCGGCGGATTTTTCCGGGTCGATGGTGGTATACACCGGCAGAGAAGGGGACAGGCCTATATTTTCTAATATATCCTCACAGTACTGGCCGCTGAAGCCGACCCAGGAATACTCCCAGGGATCGGTCTCATCAGCCAGATAGGTCACCATGGTATTCGGACATATCAGGAATCCCCAGCCGGCCTGCATGTGATAAGATTTATCTCCCAGGGAAAACCATCCCTGCCCGGAGTTGATATAGTGAAGCAGATAATGTTTACGAACAGCCGGACCAAACTGATGCTTCGGCGAACATACTTCGCTGCCGCAATAATGGATGATTAAAGGTGGTTTTTGAGCGGAATATTTCGACATGAAGGTACTCTCCTTTCAGTTTCAGTATAGCATTTATCATAAAGTTGCACAATGAATACCGGGCCCCTTGAAACAAATGGTGTAAAAAATGAATCAAAAAACAACTGTAAAAGGTGAGTTTGTTTGCTATTATGAACAATATGAACGGTTGCATAGACAACTGCTCTGGAATGGGCCAAACGCTCAGTAAGAAAAGGAGGAATATCATGTACGTAAAACGGCCGCCAATGGGCTGGAATTCCTGGAATGCATTTACGAACAAAATCAATGACGAAATCATCCGGGAGACCGCGGATGCTATGGTTGAGAGCGGGCTTGCCAAGGCAGGATACAATTATCTCGTCATCGACGATGCGTGGCTCGAGCGGGAAAGGGACAAGAAGGGAAATCTGGTGGTGTGCCTGGCCAAATTTCCCCATGGAATGAAATCGGTGGCGGACTATGTCCACAGCAAGGGGTTTAAATTCGGTATGTATTCAAGCGCCGGTATCCGCACCTGCATGGATTTTCCCGGAAGCTTCGGACATGAGTTTCAGGACGCCAAGTTTTTTGCCGATATCGGAGTCGACTTTTTAAAGTACGACTACTGTTACAAACCTTCTCAGGCGGACGGGCCGATGCTGTATAACCGGATGAGCATGGCGCTTAAAGCTACAGGCCGCGATATTGTGCTTTCGGCCTGTAACTGGGGAAGGGATGACACGCCCCAATGGGTACGTTCCACAGGCGCGGGAATGTTCCGTTCTACGAGGGATATCACGGATACCTACGAATCGATCCGCAGTATCGCGCTGAGCCAGCTTGATAATCTGCCCTACAGCGCTCCGGGATGCTTTAATGATCTGGATATGCTGGTGGCCGGGCTTTACGGAAAGGGCAGCATTGGTTTCGGCGAGGGGTGTACCGATGTGGAATACCGGCAGCACTTCGCATTCTGGTGCATGCTATCCGCGCCGTTGGTGCTGGGGATGGACATACGGTCGATGTCAGATGAAACATACCGCCTGCTGACAAACCGTGAACTGTTGGATATCGATCAGGATGAGGAAGCCAGGCCACCTTACATTCATAAGCTCCAGTTCAATGACGATGGCCTCGGGAACGAAAACATGCGTGTGCTGTTTAAACATTTGAGCGATGGAACCTACGCCATCGGGATCTTTAACTTTGGGGATGAAGATACAAAAGCCAGTGTGCGGTTCTATGATATCGGTATCGACAGCAGATGCGGATATGGTTTCCGGCTGAAGGATATTTTTACCGGGGAAGACGCCGGCACATATCATGAGATCTACACGCAGCAGATACCGGCCCACGACTGCCGGATCTATCGGGCGGAACTGGTGGAATGCGGTTATGGGGGGCTATAGACAAATCCGGTGTTATCAATGCCAAAAGCCGCTGACTCATGATGAGATCGGATTGTTCCGGCGGCTGGTTAACCGGGGCGCACAAGAATGCCTGTGCCTTAATTGCCTGGCCCGCGCTTATGGGGTGACGCAGGAGCAGCTCCGGAAGAAAATTGAGTATTTTAAAGAATTGGGTTGCTGTTTATTCTGATTTATGTGTGAAAAGGAGGATTATTGGATGAAAAAGAAAATGAAAAGAGTTGTTGCCTGTACACTATCTCTGGTTTTATTGGCGTTTAGCCTGGCCGGCTGCGGGGGGAGCAGCGACACCGATGTACCGGCAAGAAAGGACTTACCGGAGGCCGCTGCCGGTGAGCAGGAAACTGCCGGCGACGCCGGCCAGCAGTCTGCAGCCGCCGACACGTCGGAGTACAGCAAGGAGCCGGTCACCCTTACTGCGTTTGTAAATAGCGTGATGATGCCTACGGACTGGAAATGGGGCGATGATCCCACCTCCAAAAAGATTACGGAGCTGACCGGCGTCACGCTGGATATCCAGTACGCCACCACGACAGATAATATGGAGCTGAACACGATGCTGGCCTCCGGCGAAAAGCTTCCGGATTTTATCATAACACCGGCGAACGGGCCGGTACGTCCGCTGCTGGTGGATCAGGGATTTGTGCTGCCGTACAACGATCTGATCGAACAGTACGCGCCCCATTTGGGCGAGATTATGCCTAAGAATATGGATAAAATATATACGGAACCCGACGGGAAATTTTATTGTACCGTCAGTTTCTTCGGGGATGAGAACAGATATGGTGACCAGATACTGAACAGCCGGGGATCTATCAGTGTGTCCATGAATAAAAAGTATTACGATGAGATCGGCAGGCCCGATGTAAGCACGCTTGACAAGTATACGGATGCAGTTGTGCAGATGAAGGATAAACATCCCGAAATCAACAATCCTATCTATGATTACGCGCCGACCACGCCCTGGAGCCATAATTCCATGCTGAATCTGCTGGCCCGTATGTACGGGGCTACCAATGACCATTTCGAGTACTCCAACGGCAAGGTGGAAATGACGTTTATGCAGCCCTATTATAAAGAAGCGCTCCGAACTTATAACGAATGGTACCGGAAGGGCCTGATTAATCCGGAGCAGTGGGCATTCAAAAACGACCAGAAAAAGGCGGCATACGCGGATCAGGATATGCTCAGTTATTGGGGCTATTACTGGGCATTGCTCCAAGGGACGGGCAAGGTCAATGAGCTGAACTTTGAGACGATCGAATATCCTATGCCGGACGGGCGTTCCGCCGATCAGCTTAAGATCCACGACGATTATTACAGTACCGGTTATCAGGGCGTCTTTATCACAAAGGATACGGAACATCCCGACCGGTGTATCCAATATATCGATTTTCTTATGGGAGACGAGGGACAGATCCTGCAGCGTTATGGCACGGAAGGACTTACCTGGGAACCGGATGAGCACGGCCGTCCGAAGGAGACGGAACTGAAAATAAAAACCGAAGCGGAAAGTATGGAGAAGCTGCAGCGGGAGCTGGGAGTTTATAACTACAATTTCGCGTGGCTTACTTCTAACTGGGCGATTGTGTATGGAGCTCATAATACCTACAGCGCTTACCCGGGAATGCTGAAGGATTTTGAGGTGATGACTCCCCATCAGCAGAATGAAATGCTCTCTGATTTGACCTACGCGTTGACGAACACGGATGAGCTGGCGCTTCGGGAGCAGATCTACAGCACCTGGGCATCGGGGACGGCCGCGGTATGCGTGGCGGAAACAGAAGCGGATTTCGAGACCGCCTATGATAAGTTTATCAGTGATATGAAGCACTCCGGCGTGGACACCCTTTGCGAATATTTCCAGGCGAACTATGATCACTGGGTATCGCTTGGTATCGGACAATAATCATAACTTAAAACGTTCCCGGCCCGAAAATACCGGACCGGGAACGAAAGTAGGAGGTTAGCGTACATGAAACATCAAAATGGGAAGGAAGGCCGGACCGCAGAAAAGCAGAACCTGCCGAAAGCTAAAAAACAAAGCTTCTGGCATCAACTGAGACGTCAATGGGAATTACAGCTGATGGTGGTGCCCGCGCTGCTGGCGCTGGCTCTGTTCGCGATTATCCCTCTGTTTGGCCTGCAGATCGCATTCAAGGATTATAAACTAAATTCCGGTATCTGGGGAAGCGCCTGGGTGGGATTGAAACATTTTAAAATGTTTTTTACGGACCCCAATGTGCTTCCCGTGCTCTGGAATACGGTGGGCCTCTCCTTTATCAAAGCCTTTTTCACCATTCCCCTGCCGGTTATTTTTGCCCTTCTGCTGAATGAGGTGGTACATACCAAGTTCAAGAAAACGGTTCAGACCATCAGTTACTTTCCATATTTCCTGGCCTGGTCCGTAGTCGCGCTTATGGCCACGACCTGGCTGTCGCCCAATGGCTTTATCAATGGATTGCTGGTATCGGCCGGAATTTTAAAAGACCCCTATTTTTTTCTGGGGAAGCCGGAAGCGTTCTGGGGAATATCCATAACGCTGGACGTCTGGAAAAACCTGGGATATTCGTCCATCATTTACCTGGCGGCCATGGCTAACGTGGACCAGGAAGTTACGGAGGCGGCGGTAATAGACGGAGCGGGCCGGTTCAAGCGGATTCTGCATGTCACCATGCCTGCGATTTTGCCGACGGTGATGATATTGCTGATTATCAACGTAGGGAATCTGCTGCGGGGCGGTTCCAACTTTGACATCAGTTACAACCTGATGAATTCCTTAAACCAGCCGCGCTCAGAGATCCTGGACACATATGTGCTGAAAATGGGAGTTTCTATGGGGCGGTTTTCTTACGCGACGGCAATCGGCCTGCTCCAATCTATCGTAGCGTCTATCCTGCTGGTGACATCCAACGCGATCAGTAAGCTGACCACGGGCGAGAGCTATTTTTAAGGGGGGAGCCTATATGAATAATCGAAAGAGCTGGCAAAAATTTGGTTTGCCGGATGTGATGATATACCTGATACTTGCGTTGCTTACCTTTGTGATGCTGTTTCCGTTCTGGAACGCGGTCGTTCTATCCTTCAACGACGGAAAAGACGCGATGATGGGAGGCGTTTACTTTTGGCCGCGTAAATTCACACTGGCGAATTACACCCAGGTATTCAAGAATTTGTCTATCTGGCGGGCCTTTGGCGTCTCGGTGGCCCGTACGGCGCTGTCCACCGCCTTAAGTCTGCTGGTCACCTCTATGTTCGCGTATGCGGCCAGCAAATCCTATCTGAAACTTCGTAAATTCTATATGATACTGCTGCTGATCGCCATGTTCTTCAATGGAGGCATCATTCCCGTTTTCCTTGCTATCCGCAGCTATGGGCTCATCAACAACTTTTTGGTGTACATCCTTCCGGGAGTGTTCAATGCGTTTTATGCCCAGATATTTATTTCTTTTTTCAAAGGACTGCCGGAGAGCCTGTTTGAGTCGGCGCGTATAGACGGCGCCAGGGAATTTACCATCTATACGCGCATCGTGCTGCCGCTGTCCAAACCGGTGCTGGCGGCAGTAGGGCTGTTTACCGCGGTATTCAACTGGAACGCGTGGTACGATAACATGCTCTATGTCAAAAATGAGAGTCTGAACACACTCTCTTATCTGTTCGTGAAAATGATAAAGGCCCAGGAGACCATGGAAAATATGGCCGCAAGCTCCGGGGTGGCGGATCTGGCTAATGTAAGCGGCGTCAGCTCCACAACGCTGCAGCTGGCGACTATGGTGGTTGCCGTGCTTCCCATTATGTGTATTTATCCATTTATGCAGAAATATTTCGCGACCGGTATGATGATCGGCTCCGTAAAAGGATAAGTATGCCGCCTGGTCCGCAGCGTCACAGCCGCTTCCTCAGTTCCTCGATGCGTTCCATTTTCTCTTTTGCCTCAGCCTCCATTCCCTGGCCGGTAGGACGGTAATAGTTCCGCCCTGAGAGGGAATCCGGCAGACACTGCATGGAGGTCAGTTTTTCAGCGGTGTCGTGGGCGTACTGGTAACCCTTGCCATAATCCAGATCGTGCATCAGCTTCGTGGGGGCATTGCGGATCTGCAGGGGTACCGGCTCCGCCAGCATCTGCAGCGCGTCCGTTTTGGCTTCCTCGTAGGCCACATACAGCGCGTTGGATTTGGGAGCCAGCGTCAGATAGGTGACTGCGTGGGTCAGATTCACGTTGCACTCGGGCATCCCGTTAAAGTGGCAGGCCTGGTAGGCAGCCACGGCGATCTCTAACGCGCGGCTGTCCGCGATTCCGATATCCTCGCTGGCGAAACGGATCAGACGGCGCGCCACGTAGAGCGGGTCCTCCCCAGCCTCCAGCATACGGGCCAGCCAGTAGACCGCGGCCTGAACGTCGGAATTGCGCATGGATTTGTGCAGGGCGGAGATCAGGTTATAATGTTCCTCTCCATTTTTATCATAGAGCAGCGACTTACGGCTGATGCACTGTTCCAGGATTTCCGGGGTGACCACGGTTTCCGTACCCTGAATATCCCCGTTGATCACGGCCATTTCCAGGGTGTTCAAGGCGGTGCGGGCGTCCCCGTTGGCGAATCCGGCGATCATCCGCAGCAGGTCTTCACTGATGCGGATCTTCTGGCTGCCAAGCCCCCGCTCGGATTCCAGGGCGTGCTGCAGCAGCAGATACAGATCGTCGGAGGAGAGCGCGTGCAGTACGAAAACCTTGCAGCGGGACAGAAGAGCGGAGTTGATCTCAAAAGACGGGTTCTCCGTCGTAGCTCCGATCAGAATGATGCTTCCCTTCTCCACATAGGGGAGAAAGGCGTCCTGCTGGGCCTTGTTAAAGCGGTGAATTTCGTCTACGAAAAGCAGCGTACGCTCCCCGGACATCCGGTTCGCTTCCGCCTGGGCCATCACGGTTTTGATCTCCTTAATTCCGCTGGTGACGGCGCTGAAATCCACAAAATTACTTCTGGTGGTACCGGCGATGATTCTGGCCAAAGTGGTTTTCCCGACACCGGGAGGCCCCCAGAATATCATAGATGAAATATTATCCTGCTCGATCAGCTGACGCAGAATCCGGCCCTTGCCCAGCAGGTGCTGCTGACCGACGAATTCCTTCAGGGATTCCGGCCGCAGACGGCTGGCCAGAGGGGTGGACTTTGGACGGTCATCAAAGAGGGAAAGCTGTTCCAATTCAATCACTTCCTTTTCTCCATGTTATTTGGAGTCCATGAATTTATTGTAGCAGATGCCGGACAATTTACAATATGTAAATAAACGAAAGAAAAGGCGTGAAAGAAATCATACCGGAGAGGAAAAGAGGAAATTATAAGAAATCGTCTAAAATATAATAACAAATCGGAAACAAAATAGACACAGGTTTCTGTTATACTATTCTTAATCATGTTCGTAACCTGAAAAGGGGGGAGCCGGTTGGGAAAATTAATGCGGATAGAGCTTCTAAAAGCGGTAAGAAACAGATATCTGTGGATAACCTTTGGCGCTGTACTGGCGGTTGGCGCCATACAGTGCGCTTATCTGCTCTGGAGCCTCGGGAACGGGGCCGTAGCGGGCAGCGGGGCATCAGATCTTTCGGTAAGGAGTACAGGGCTTTCGATGACACGCGCAATCAGTTCGCTGCTGGTCATGTGTCCCTACGGCTGGTCCTATCTTGCGGAGACCAGACACGGATATTGGAAGCAGATCATCACGCGCACGGGCAGAAAGAATTACGTACTGGCCAAGTATGCGGTCATATTTTTAACCAGTGGGTTTGCGGCCACCGTGCCGTTAACGTTACAGATGACTGCTGAATACGGGATCCGATGGCGCTATTTGGATCTGGAGCTTCCGGGATTTGTACATAATCCGGTTCTGAGCGTGTTGTTATATTTTATCGGAGAATGGATTCTGAGCGGTTTGATGGCCGGTTTTGGACTGATGATCTCCATGTTCTGCAAACATATGGCGGCGGCCATAGGAATTCCGGGGCTGTTCTGTCTGCTGTACCGCCTGGCCAACGCTGGGCTGTTTTCCCACCTGGCATCGTCGGGAACAGGGGATGGTACGGCGCTTGTTTTCCAGGGCATACTGCTGGGGGAGGTCCTGCTTCTCTTTGCGGTGACACTGCCGGTCTGCGTATATCGCGGAGAGCACCTGGATGTGCTGGAGGAAGGGAGCAGGGCGGATGAAAATTAAACATACGGAAATCGAGACGGAGCAGCTGACGAAAGTGCTGCATAATCAGAAGGTGATAGACCAGACAGACGCCTACTTTGAAGGCGGCAGAGTATATGGAATACAGGGGGACAGCGGTTCCGGAAAAACCGTATTTCTAAGCATGCTGTGCGGCCTGGTGCGGCCCACTTCCGGCAGCATCCAGATTAATCAAAAGCTGCTGGGAACCGATATTATGCAGCCGGACAGCGTAGGAATCATGATCGGCAGGCCTGTCTTCTTAAAAGAATATACCGGATTCCAAAATCTGCAGCTGCTGGCGGCTGTCAGGCGGGAGATATCCAACACCCACATCCGAAAGATGATGGATTTTGTAAAACTGGGAAGCAATGAACGGAGGCGGTATGGGGCGTATACCCCCCAGATGGCCCAGCGGTTAGGTATCGCCGCCGCATTTATGGAACAGCCGGATATCCTGCTGTTAGACGGAGCTACTTCCGAGCTGGATCCGGGAGGTGTGGATATGCTGATGGATCTGATCCGCAGAGCCAGAGAGCGTGACGCGCTGATTATAATAAGCGACCGGAACGAAGGTTTTCTAAGAGAATTAAGCGATGAGATCTACTATCTGTCGGAGGGAAGTCTATCGGCCGGCGCCTGATGACAAAGAGCAAAGCAAAGGGGCTGTGAAAAACAGCCCCTTACATTCAGCCCAAAGCCACGTCAAGAATCATCATAATCAGAAATCCGGCCATGACGCCCAGGGTACCCACATGGGAATGTTCGCCCAGATGCGCTTCCGGAATCAGTTCCTCCACCACCACATACAGCATGGCTCCGGCGGCGAAGGACAGAAGCCAGGGCATCAGCGGCTGGATACCGCCGGCGATCAGTACCGTCAGGATACCGAACACGGGTTCCACAAAACCGGACAAGCTGCCATATACGAATGCTCTTCCCGTGGAGACGCCCTCCTGCCGAAGCGGCAGCGAGATCGCCGCGCCCTCCGGAAAGTTCTGGATGCCGATGCCGATGGCCAGAGCCATAGCGGCCGCGTACATCGCGGGATCATTGCCGTGCTGTGCGGCCAGTGCAAAAGAAAGGCCAACCGCCATTCCCTCAGGAATATTATGCAGAGTCACCGCCAGGACCAGCAGGGTTGTCCGTTTCCAGGTGGAGGAAGGTCCCTCCGGAGACGACGAATCCGGATGCAGATGCGGCAGCACATTATCCATCAGCATCAGGAACGCGATCCCCAGAATGAATCCCCCCGCAGCCGGCATCCAACCGATCATACCGGAGGCCTCGGCCTCCTCAATAGCCGGAATCAATAAAGACCAAACCGACGCGGCGATCATAACGCCCGCAGCGAACCCCAAAAACACGCGCTGTATATTTACATTCGACTTTTTGCGAAAAAAGAAAACCATAGCTGCGCCCAGACTGGTCATAAGAAAAGTAAACCCGGTACCGCCGGCAGCCCACAATACAGATTGCATATCGAAATCCCCCTTTTCAATTTAAAGTACAAAATCCGGACTTTTATCTAAGAGTATACCGGATTTTCTTCATTTTAACCTGTTTTTCCGAAATATACAAGGGGGGAGGAGAGGGCGATTTTTTTAAAGGGCCGGAGCGGTCAGGCGCGAGGGCGGCCGGGGGGATGGGGATGATAAGAATGGGAATCGGAACCGCTTGGGGCTTGCTTGGGAACGGGGCAGACGGCGGGAGTGCTTCGCAGAGTCTGGGCGGTTCTTCTTCCTGAGTTTGGGTTGGCCGGCCGCTTCAGACGGAGGGACCGTGGGCGGTTTCCGGGGAGGCTCCCGGCTTTGGGGCTCTTTTGTGTCTCCCCGGGAGCGCGGAGGGCTTGCGCTGGCACCCGCTAAGGGAAATCGGAAAGCCGGGTTCAGGAACCGAGCCTATTCACCAGGAACACATGAGGTGTTCCCGGTTCAGAGGCTCTTGCCCGTCGGACGTGAAGTCCGCCGGTCATCCTGAACTCGGCTTTCCGATTTCCCTAAGCGGGTGCTCAGCCGCCCTATGCGCTCCCGAGGAGACACAAAAGAGTCCCAAAGCCGGGAGCCTCCCCGGAAACCACCCACGGTCCCTCCATCTGAATCGGCCGGCCAACCCAAACCCAGGGAAGAATCGCCCAGACTCTGCGAAGCACTCCCGCCGTCTGTCCCGTTCCCAAGCAAGCCCCAAGCAGTTCCGATTCCCATTCTTACCATCCCCCTCCCCCCGGCGGCTGCGCCCGCACTTTGTCTTCCGCGGCTGCACCCACATATGGACAGTAGTGTCTATTTGTGTTAGACTAATTATAGTCTAATGGTATACGACAGGAGGATGATCCTATGGAACAATATAAACTGGGGGAAATGGAGCAGAAATTTGCCGACATGATTTGGGCCAACGAGCCGGTTAGCTCCCGTGCACTCACAGAGCTGTGCGAGGCGGAGTTTTCGTGGAAGCGTACCACGACTTATACTATGCTGAAACGGCTTTGCGACCGGGGGATTTTTGCAAACAACAGCGGTACGGTTACGGCGCTGATGAGTAAGGCGGAGTTTGGCGCCGCGCAGGGTGAACAGTTTTTAAAGGATGCCTTTAACGGTTCTCTGCCACAGTTTTTAGCGGCATTTACTCGCAGAAAAAAGCTGACGGCAAAAGAGATTGCCGATATTCAGAGGCTTATTGACAATCACAAGGAGGGGTAGCCATGCTTGACGCCTTATTCTTACAAATTCTCAATATGAGCTTTACGGCAAGCTTTGTCATTATCTTTGTACTGCTTGCGCGGATATTGCTGAAAAAATCGCCCAAGGTCTTATCCTATGCTCTCTGGTCGGTGGTGCTGTTTCGACTGGTTTGTCCTTTTTCTTTTGAAAGTGTATTGAGCCTGTTGCCGGCCAATACGAACCCAATCCCCAGCGATATTGGAATGATGGCTGTACCCCAGATTAACACGGGATTGCCGGCGCTTAATAACGCCGTCAACTCCAATTTGCCCGCCGCCACGCCGGCAGCTAGCGTTAATCCTGTGCAGATTTGGATATTTGCAGGCCGGGTTTTGTGGCTCGCCGGTATTGCAGTTTTGCTCATTTACAGCTTGGCTATGCTCTTACAGCTAACAAAGAAACTGAAAAACGCTGTTCATGACAGAGACAATATTTATCTTTCGGATCAAATTGACACTGCCTTTGTATTAGGTGCTTTTCGTCCTAAAATTTATTTGCCGTCGTATCTTGGCGATACCCAGCGTGACTATATCCTGCTCCATGAGCAGACCCATATCAGGCGGCTTGACCATATCGTGAAACTGGCAGGATTCTTTGTTCTTCTTCTGCACTGGTTTAATCCGCTTGTGTGGATTGCCTTTTATGCAAGCGGCAAAGACATGGAGATGTCCTGTGATGAAGCGGTAGTGAAAAAGCTGGGCAATGGTGTAAAAAAAGACTATTCCACCTCGCTTTTGAGTCTTGCTACAGGCAGAAAAATCGTAGGAGGCACCCCTCTTGCCTTTGGTGAGGGGGATACAAGGGGCAGAATCAAAAATGTGCTGAACTATAAAAAGCCGGCCTTTTGGGTAGTTGTTTTGTCGGCAATTGCGGCCGTATCGGTCGGAGTGGGCTTGACGGCGAATCCGAAAGAGGAAAGACCGGGCTTTGCGGGGGTAAATGCTGTCATTCTTGAAATAGACAAAGATAATCAAAGCATGACGGTCGAAGGTATAGATGAAAATAGCGTGATCGGTGACAGGTGTATCATAACATGGGAAAAAGATGCCTTGATTACCCTTGCCACAAACAGTAAGCCGACGCAGCTCTCTTTGGATGATTTCTCAGTTGGAGATTATGTCGTATTGTTTATTGGCGAGGTAGAAGAAACTTACCCCACAAGGGCGACTGCCGGCAGTATTCAGCTAAAGCCAAGTGAAGCGAGTGAGATTGTCGCTTTGCGCCCTATGGTAATGATTCATGGAGACTTGTATCTGGACACAGGCAGGGAAGGCCCGATGGGAGCGGCGAATCAAGTTGACGGCACCATTAAAACCAATGTTTCTCCAAACAAAAAACCGACGGAACACGAGCAATCAAACTTTGGATGTGTTGGCAGTGAATATACGGTTGGGAATGGTTTTGTCCAAGTGAATATAGATGGAAAGTGGATTGTCTTTGAACTTGAGAGACAGGACGCTTCCAGCGTCGAATACTCCATTGCAATGCTTGATAAAAATAGTGCGCTTTCCTGGAGTACGGCGGCAAATTCCAAACTTGCGAGAGACATCTTGATGAATGCCTTAGTAAAATCGGAGACATGGGAGGGCGTAGACGTTGCCTCGCTGAAGGAATACTTTCTTATCCGCCGGAGCTTCCCCGAAACGGATGAGGTGCATGACTATTATGCCTATCGTCTGCCCGATGGCACCGCGGTGCTGCAAACAGGCGCAAAAGGACGGTATAGCGTTCTTTCGGATGATCTTTACGAATCACTTGCAAAGCATGTAGTTTATTCCGGTACAGATGATTCTTCCCGAGTAGCCGCAGAGGCAAATTATAGCCGGAGCCTTAGTGCCGAAGAACTTGCACAAACAGAGGATGTTGTCCGAAATTATTTCACAGTTGACGCCCCATATTATGAGGGGGTAGTCTCTATTGAGCTTATGCCGGATGATTCGGCGTTGTATCAAAATGCAGGTATCGAAGGTAAATACGAGGCCGGCAACATCATTATTTATAAGGTCCTCACCGGTAAAGATAAAAAGAACCATAATCCCGAACGCACTGCCAGTGTTGCAAGAAGCTCAAAAGATTCTGCTTGGGAATTGATAAATCATGGGTTTTGAATTTTATCAGTTATAACTGATAAAATTAAACTTTTTGTGTTGATATTTCGTTATAAACTGGATATGCTGTAATTTGTCAAAGGAAAGGAAGCGCAGTTCAGACTGACTGCGCCGGGTGGTTTTCCACCTCCATTATGTGTTATACTGTACGAAAATAGTAACCCGAGGTTGGATTAGTGTAAAGTGAGGAATTCTGCTTGGAGATAGATCGGTTTTCGGAGATGCTGAATGAGATAGCCGGCGAGATGCCGAAAGAATTTTTTGAGGAGTTGAACGGGGGTATTGTGCTGAAGGAGGAGCGTAAGCTGCATCCGCAGAGCAGGAATGAGGAATTGTGCATTTTGGGGGAGTATCATAGGGACAAGTATCTGGGAAGATTTATTACGATTTATTATGGATCTTTTATGCAGGTGTACGGATATATGACGGAGGAGGCGCTTCGTAAGAGGGTGCGTAAGACGGTGCTGCACGAGTTCAGACATCACCTGGAGTCGCTGGCAGGGGAAAGGGATCTGGAGGTTGAGGATGCGATTCAGATCGCCCGGTATAAGGAGAGGGGGAATGAACGGTGACTGCGGAGAGGAATTTCCGGCAGGAGCGGCTGGTTTATATTTTAAGGGAATTGGATGAGAAACAGTGCGTGAGAATCTCGAATCTGGCCAGGAGCCTGCATGTGTCGGAAGTGACGGTCCGGCAGGACCTGACTATGCTGGAAGGGGAAGGGCTGGTCAGGAGAGTACATGGGGGAGCGGTTAAGGCCGGGGATAGTATTTACCGGAAGGATACAAGGGAGACGGTGTACAGAAACGCCGCGGCTAAGATCGCGATAGCGAGAAGGGCTTACCGGGAGCTGCGGGCCCATGATACGGTTCTGATCGACGATTCGTCTACCTGCCTGTATCTGGTACAGCTGATGAAGGAAGAAGGGGTTCCGTTAACGGTGGTTACGAATTCTGTGATCGCGGCTGGGGAATTGATGAATCTGGATCATGTGAGGCTGTTCATGATCGGCGGGGAGGTGTTCGGGAATCTGGCGGCTACTGCCGGTGAGACCGGGGAGCGGGAAGTTTTGGATTATCACGCGGATATCCTGTTTATGGGGGCAAACGGGGTGGATGTGGATGCGGGGGTTACGGTGATCGGCTATCCCCAGATGATGATGAAAAAGGCCATGCGTAAGTGCGCCAAGAGGACGGTTCTGCTGGCGGACGGCGGGAAGCTTGGGAAGCGGTATCTGTCGGAGGTGTGCGCGCTTTCCGGGGTGGATATGATTATTACGGATGGGGCGGCAGATCGGGCGTACTGCGGCCGTATGGGGGAATTGGTACCGGTGATTATTTCCTGAAACCGAAAGAAATCTGAGGATAACTTTCGGTTTCTTTTTATTTGACGGAAATACAAGGAGAGCCGGCATTGCGGGGGCAGCCGGCGGATGCTATGATCGGGATAGAAGAAAAAAAGGATCTATCTGGTTTTATCGGGATCTGTCTGGTTTCATAGTAGAAAGGGGAATTTTTATGGATAAAAAATGGCTGCCCAAAGGACTGACGCGGGCGGAGCGGACGGAGTTCTTAAATGGAAGAATGCGGGGAGTGAAGCCTGCCATCTGCGTGGAGCGGGCCAGGCTGGTTACGGAAAGCTACCGGCGGACAGAAGGAGAGCCTTATATTCTGCGGCGGGCAAAGGCGCTTAAGTACCTGCTGGAGCAGATGACTATATTTATCGATCAGGAGGAGCTGATCGTAGGAAATCATGCATCGAAGCCCAGGTGCGCCCCTGTATTTCCGGAATTTGGCATGTTCGACAGAAGGGAACTGGATCTGATGCCGGTGCGAAAGGTGGATACCCTTCAGATTACGGAGGAAGATAAAGAGTATCTGCTGAATGAGATTTTCCCTTATTGGAAAACCATCAATACGGGGGAGCGTTCCAAGTATTATTTTGACCCCAGGATTCTGGAGGTGCTGGATTCCCCATACCGGGTATTTAATCCCTTAAGCCGTACCCGCAGCGGACACGGCCATTATCTGCCGGATGTACGAATGATCGTGCGCTTCGGGTTCTGCCGGGTGGAAACGCAGATCCGGCAGTATATGGAGCAGATGGATTACTGTGATCCGGAGTATGCGGAAAAAATGCAGTTTTATCAGGCGGCCCTGATCTGCATCGAAGGGGTTAAGAGCTTTCAGCTTCGCTTTGCCGCTTTGGCATCGAAGATGGCGGAACAGGAGAAGGATGACAGGAGGAGAAGGGAACTGGAACTGATCGCGGGAGTCTGCAGCCAGGTTCCGTATTATCCGGCCAGGAATTATCACGAAGCGGTACAGTCTTATTGGTTCGTGATGCTGATTGATTATTGCCATCAGAATGGCTCGTCGATCTCGGGCGGCCGGATCGACCAGCTTTTTCGGCCTTACTATGAGCGGGAGATACAGGAGGGGACCCTGACGCGGGAGGAAGCCAGGGAGATCCTGGAGGCCCTCTGGGTAAAACACAGCGATGTGATCAAGGCCGGGACGTATTCCAGCGTGCGCAATAACGGAGGGTTCTCTACCGCCTGCAACGTGGTGGTGGGCGGACTGGATGAAAATGGAGAGAATGCGGTCTGCGATTTTACCTATGTGTGTCTGGACGCGGAAGAGTCGGTATTTAATTCGGAGCCAAATACCAGTATCCGCCTGTCTTCCAAGAATCCGGACGCATATGTGAAAAGGGTGATTGAAATTCTGGTGAAAAAGGAAGGCGGGAAGATGCCGTTTTTCAATGACGACCTGATTATCGAAGCCCTGGAAAAAGACGGCCTTACCCATGAAGAGGCTCTGGATTATGCGATCGTTGGATGTGTGGAGCCCACCGGTTACGGGAATACCATGGGCAGCACCAATGCGGGATTTTTTAACATTGCCAAATGCTTTGAACTGGCGCTGTTCGACGGGGTCTGCCAGATGTCAGGAGTGCAGATGGGCCCGAAAACCGGCAGTCTTGTGGATTTTGCAAGCTTTGATGAGCTGTTGAACGCTTTCCGGACACAGCTGGATTATTTTGTATCCATGCTGGTGTGTTCCCTGAACTGCACGGAGAAGTTAATCGGTGACTATGGCCCTCACATTTTCAGCTCCCTGCTGCTGGACGGCTGTCTGGAAAATGGAAGGGACTGTACGAGAGGCGGGGCGAAGTATAATTATATCGGCGTGCAGGGCGTGGGCATCGCCGATGTGGGAGATTCCCTCGCCGCCATAAAGAAGCTGGTCTATGAGGAGAAGCGGATTGACCGCCGCACACTGGCGGAGGCGCTTCAGAATGATTTCCGGGATCAGGAGGTTTTGCGGCAGATTCTGCTAAACCGTGCGCCGAAGTATGGAAACGACATCGATGAGGCGGATGACATGACCGCCTATGTGGGCAGGCTGTATTGCGACAGCGTGAACTGCAGAACAACGGTGCGGGGCGGACGGTTCCGGGCTGGCCTGTTCTGCCTTTCCTCTAACACGCCGCTGGGACGGCAGGTGTGCGCGCTGCCAAGCGGCAGGCTGTCGGGGACTCCCCTGGGAGACGGAGGTATCTCACCCAAACACGGCATGGATACCCACGGCCCTACCGCCGCGGCCAGGTCGGTGGCAAAAGTTCTGCATACCCAGGCGTTAAACGGAGTGAATTATAATATGAAATTTCTCCCGTCCGTATTGAAAACGGAGGAAGACCGTCAGAAACTGGTCGATTTGATCCGTACCTATTTCGATCTGGGAGGGATGCATATTCAATTTAATATCCTGACCAGGGAAAAACTGCTGGACGCCCAGGCGCATCCGGACCGGCACAGAAGCCTGGTGTTACGGGTAGCGGGATACAGCGCGTTCTTTGTGGAGCTGGATAAAGACATCCAGGATGAAATCATCAGCAGAACCGTGCATGGAGGATGTTAGGAGGAGCGATGGAAGAGAGCAGAGGAAATGTGTTCGATATACAAAGATACAGCATTCACGATGGGGACGGCATCCGCACCGTAATCTTTTTGAAAGGATGTCCGCTGCGCTGCCGTTGGTGTTCCAACCCGGAATCCCAGAGCGGCGGGCCGCAGCTCTTTTATTCCCAGTCTCGGTGCATCCGGTGCCTCTCCTGTGTAAAAGCCTCGGCGGACGGCGAGATTACGGCAGACGGCCGGGAGCCGGTGATCCATTGGCTAAAATGCGGCGGGGAGACAGCCTTAAAATTAGCCGAAGCCTGTCCGGCGGACGCCCTGCTCATCAAAGGCAGGGAGATGACCATAGAGGAGGTCATGCAGGTGATCCGAAGGGACCGCATGTTTTATGAAAGGAGCGGGGGCGGGGTTACGCTCTCCGGGGGAGAGCCGTTACTGCAGCCGGACTTTGCAAAAGGCCTGCTGAAAGCCTGCCGTCAGGAGGGTTTCTCCACCGCGGTCGAGACGACCGGCCATGTGCCCTGGGAAAATATATCCGGCATCCTTCCCTTTACGGATTTGTTCCTTTATGATTTTAAAAGCCCGGACCCGGATATTCATCGGGACTGGACCGGCGTGGATAATAAACGGATTCTTCAGAATCTACAACAGCTAAAAACAGCGGGGGCCAATATCCATGTCCGTATCCCGGTTATCCCAGGCATGAACGATCAGCCCGAAACTCTGCGTAAAATGGCCGGTATGCTGGATCGGCTGGGAATCGGGACCAGAAGCCTGCTGCCGTTTCACCAGTACGGCAGCGGAAAATACCGTTCCTGCGGCATGGCCTATTCCATGGAGGAAGTTCAACCGTTACCGGAAACGCGCATGGCGGAATTGGAAGAGGTATTTGCTGGTACTTCCCCGGGTTTGGGTATGCCCGCTGTTTAAGGCAGGGGTGCGTGCCGGTGTCCCGGGATGCTCCGGGCAGCCGGATTCCTTTGTGTCTCCCCGGGAGCGCGGAGGGCTTGCGCTGGCACCCGCTAAGTGAAATCGGAAAGCCGGGTTCAGGAACCGAGCCTATTCACCAGGAACACGTGATGTGTTCCCGGTTCAGAGGCTCTTGCCCGTCGGACGTG
>NZ_JAHQCW010000129.1 GCF_019042275.1 Diplocloster agilis | reverse complement strand
TCTTGTTTCACCCTTTAAATTCGTGTTTGACGATTTTACTCTTACACGATTTGTGGTATGGTTTGATTGGTTAGTGGATTCCTCCATTGTAGGAGGATTATTTATGTCTAAGAAAAGAATATATGATCAAAAACACCTCACCACCAGTCAAAGAATCCATATTGAAAAAGGCCTGAACGATGGACTGTCTTTTGCTGCTA
>NZ_JAHQCW010000128.1 GCF_019042275.1 Diplocloster agilis | reverse complement strand
AAGTGAATTCGTGATTTCTACAGAACATTGATTTTGCAGCACTTAATTCACGTCATTTCGGTTTACGAGTGACAAAAATAGAGTTACAATAACCATACAGGGGCCTGTTTTCATGTGTGCAAGCATGACAAACAGGCATCTGGGTAAGCGTGCAAGACTAAATTCCACATGCATTTTTCATGTAAGATTAAATTCGGCAG
>NZ_JAHQCW010000127.1 GCF_019042275.1 Diplocloster agilis | reverse complement strand
ACCCTGTGTTTACAAACTGTGGAAGCACATTATTGGTGCAACCGCGTACTTTTTGTAGAACGGTCCGGCGAGTTACGTCGGCTGGCGAGGTTAAGGACGCAAAGTCCGGAGCCGAAGGGAAACCAAGTCTTAATAGGGCCAGAGTCAGTCAACGTAGACCCGAAACCGGGTGATCTACCCATGTCCAGGTTGAAGTTGCCG
>NZ_JAHQCW010000126.1 GCF_019042275.1 Diplocloster agilis | reverse complement strand
ACCCTGTGTTTACAAACTGTGGAAGCACATTATTGGTGCAACCGCGTACTTTTTGTAGAACGGTCCGGCGAGTTACGTCGGCTGGCGAGGTTAAGGACGAGAGAGTCCGGAGCCGAAGGGAAACCAAGTCTTAATAGGGCCAGAGTCAGTCAACGTAGACCCGAAACCGGGTGATCTACCCATGTCCAGGTTGAAGTTGCCG
>NZ_JAHQCW010000125.1 GCF_019042275.1 Diplocloster agilis | reverse complement strand
CAGGAACACGTGATGTGTTCCCGGTTCAGAGGCTCTTGCCCGTCGGACGTGAAGTCCGCCGTGCATCCTGAACCCGGCTTTCCGATTCCACTAAGCGGATTCACAGCCGCCCTATGCGCCCCCAGGGAGATACAAAAGAACCCGGCCGCCCGGAGCGTCTCCGGATACTGCCCGCGGTTCCAAGCCCTAAGCGGCGGACATACGGCCTGCCCAA
>NZ_JAHQCW010000124.1 GCF_019042275.1 Diplocloster agilis | reverse complement strand
CCAGGAACACGTGATGTGTTCCCGGTTCAGAGGCTCTTGCCCGTCGGACGTGAAGTCCGCCGGGCATCCTGAACCCGGCTTTTCGATTCCACTAAGCGGGAGCTCAGCCGCCCTATGCGCTCCCGGGGAGACACAAAGGAATCCGGCTGCCCGGAGCATTTCCGGGACACCGACACACACCGGCCCTTAAGCAGCGGGCATACCCAAACCCGAGG
>NZ_JAHQCW010000123.1 GCF_019042275.1 Diplocloster agilis | reverse complement strand
TCACGTCCGACGGGCAAGAGCCTCTGAACCGGGAACACATCACGTGTTCCTGGTTCAGAGGCTCGGTTCCTGAACCCGGCTTTTCGATTTCACTTAGCGGGTGCCAGCGAAAGCCCTCCGCGCTCCCGGGGAGACACAAAAGAATCCGGCAGCCCGGAGCATTCCGGAACACCGACACATACACCGGCCCTGATCAGCGGGCATACCCAAACCCGAGG
>NZ_JAHQCW010000122.1 GCF_019042275.1 Diplocloster agilis | reverse complement strand
GGTTCTTCCTCGGGTTTGGGTATGCCCGCTGATCAGGGCCGGTGTATGTGTCGGTGTTCCGGAATGCTCCGGGCTGCCGGATTCTTTTGTGTCTCCCCGGGAGCGCATAGGGCGGCTGTGCTCCCGCTTAGTGGAATCGGAAAGCCGGGTTCAGGATGACCGGCGGACTTCACGTCCGACGGGCAAGAGCCTCTGAACCGGGAACACATCACGTGTTC
>NZ_JAHQCW010000121.1 GCF_019042275.1 Diplocloster agilis | reverse complement strand
CATACCGTCACCAGTATAGTACCATCGGCCGCCTAGGTCTTAACCATCGTGTTCGGGATGGGAACGGGTGTGTCCCCTAGGCGCATCGACACCAGAAATCTTTTTTGCTATCTTTCCTACTTGCTTAAGCCCCTTTTATTTCTCTGTTACTGCGGACTTTTGCTTCGTATTCTTGATAACTAAACAGTAAAACAACCCTTACTTCTTCTTCCTTAGAAAGGAGGT
>NZ_JAHQCW010000120.1 GCF_019042275.1 Diplocloster agilis | reverse complement strand
GAGCCTATTCACCAGGAACACGTGATGTGTTCCCGGTTCAGAGGCTCTTGCCCGTCGGACGTGAAGTCCGCCGGGCATCCTGAACCCGGCTTTCCGATTACACTAAGCGGGAGCTCAGCCGCCCTATGCACTCCCGGGGAGACACTAAGGAATCCGGCTGTCCGGAGCATCCCGGCCCTTAAGCAGCGGGCATACCCAAACCCAAAGAAGAACCCAATCTGAATGTACA
>NZ_JAHQCW010000012.1 GCF_019042275.1 Diplocloster agilis | reverse complement strand
CATCCTGAACCCGGCTTTCCGATTTCACTAAGCGTATTCACAGCCGCCCTATGCGCCCCCAGGGAGATACAAAAGAACCCGGCCGCCCGGAGCGTCCCCGGATAGCGCCCGCGGTTCCAAGCCCTAAGCAGCGGACATCCGAAGCCCCCGGAAAAAGCGCTAAGTGAGTGCGACAGCCCCCGGTTCAGTGGCCCTTGCCCGTCGGACGTGAAGTCCGCCGTGCATCCTGAGCCTGCCGCCTGGATTTCACTAAGCAGCAGCTCAGCCGCCCTATGCCCGTCCAAGGACAGACGCCCGCCCCGCCGCGTATCCCGGGAACCGGAGTCTCCATCCCGTCCCCTAGGGTTCTTCCCGGCTTTGGTGAACAGTTTAGTTGCTTTGCTTTTTGTTGTTTGGGCCTGGTTTTTGAGGGGGATGGGGGAATTTTTCATTTTGCGGTTTTTGAGTTTTCAATACGATTATTTTCTCCCCACTCACACATTGCATCAAGTATGGGAATTAAGGATTTACCACGTTCTGTTAGACTATATTCTACTTTGGGCGGTATTTGCGGATATTCTTTTCTGTGGACTAGCTTGTCCGATTCAAGCTCTTTTAATGTGGAGCTTAAAGTTTTGTAGGAAATCCCGCCGATGTATTTTTTCATCTCATTGAACCGTACTATTTTGAATTCCATAAGGGTATAGAGTATTATCATTTTATATTTTCCGTTTATTAGGGACAAGGTATAGCTAAATCCGGTGGTCCCTAAACATTCTTGGGAAATACAGCGATCGATCATTTTACACTCTCCTAAAGGTTAGTATATAACATAAAAGTGCGTACTTGCTTAACGTATAGTTCACGATATAATCATAGTGTGGCTGGTTTGGAAAGTCAATAGCGGTTCATTTATAATGATACAGATAGGAGAAGTGATTATGAGTAAGAAAATTGTTGTTATCACCGGAAGTCCAAGAAAAGAAGGAAATAGTATTGCCATGACGGAAGCTTTTGTTAAAGCGGCTGAGGGGAAAGGATATTCTGTCACGAGGTTTGATGCGGCGTTTGCAAATGTTGGTGGATGTCATGCTTGTGAAACATGCTATAAAACAGGCAGACCTTGTAGTTTTGATGATGATTTTAATAAAGTGGCTCCCGCAATTTTAGAAGCCGATGTGGTAGTTTTCTCAATGCCTGTGTATTGGTATTCTATCCCTGCTCAAATCAAGGCCGTCATTGATAAGCTGTTTTCTTTTGTGATTGGCGGGAAAGATATTTCTGGTAAGAAATGTGCTTTAATGGCTTGTTGTGAAGAAAATGATATGTCGGTATTCGATGGCGTACGGATTCCGATGGAACGCTCCGCTTCTCTGATGAAATGGGAAATGGCTGGTGAAGTTTTGGTACCTGGCGTTTTAAATGTCGGAGATATTGAAAAGACTGACGGCTGTAGTAAAGCTGCCGCACTGGCAGAATGTTTGTAAGCAGACGGTGAGGGTGCTTTGACGGTTGGAGTAATTATGACTGCCCCATGCCTTTTATGATGATCAAATCCGTAACGAATATTTTAGTATATAGTTTTTAAATAACTGTCATTTATCCCCCATATATATGTTAAAATAGAACCAGATAAAAGGGATTAATTTTAGTATTATTCTTTTGATTTATAGTGTGCCGTTCTATTGAATAGGGCGTTGCTGTGAAGGAAGTAAAAAGAATATGAAACGTAAAATAAAATACAGGAGGATAAAAGAATATGTACTTAGGAGTGGATTTGAGCTATCACAATGGAGAGGTTGATTTTTCCCAGTTAAAGGAGGCGGGAATCAAGTATGTCATCCTGCGGGCAGGTTTCGGGCAAAATAACATAGACCAGGGTTTCGAACGTTATGCGCGGGCATGTATCGATCATGATATTTCGTTCGGAGTTTATTGGTTTGGGTATCCGTTGAATACGGAAATGGCACGCCTGGAGGCGCGTTATGCGATCGAGGCCGTTAGTAAATACAGGTCCAGGTGTCCGATCGCCTTTGATTTGGAATATGATTCTATTAAATATGCTGCCGGGAAAGGGGTACAGATCGACCGCAACCAGGCTACTGAAATGGCTCGCGTTTTCTGTAAAGAAGTTGCATCCGCAGGCTATATCCCCATCCTGTATTCCAATAAAGACTATCTGGAGAATTATTTCGACCTCAAGATGATCGACGCTTATCTGTGGTACGCCCGTTACACATCCGCATTGAGTGATTCGGAAAAGAGCTCCTGCGCCATCTGGCAGAAATCTTCATCCGGAAAGGTTCCCGGTATCAGTGGAGAGGTCGATGTCAACGAATTCTATATAGATTTTGAAAATGCCGCCCCGAACCAATAAAAATCATTCCGGTGCTATACAAGAACAAGTAAACTTTTCTCAGTTGTGATGGGAATAACACTTATAATATGAGAGGATATAACCAAAGAACTTTCATGGGGTATGTAAATCTGATACAATAAATACAGCGCTCGTAAGCAGATATCACGACAAAGGAGAAGTTAGCACATGCGAATAGAGGAAATGTTTAAGACGGGAAAACCGGTGCTTTCGTTCGAGATCTTTCCGCCCAAGCGGAACAGGGAACTGGAAGAGATCGACGATACGTTAAAAGTGTTATGCGAACTGGAACCGGATTTTATCAGTGTGACGTTCGGAGCCGGAGGCAGAGGGATCAGCAGCCGTACGGTGGAACTGGCGAAGAAGATCCGCAGGGACTACCACGTGGAGCCGTTGGTACATCTGACCTGCCTGAACTATACGAAGCAGGAGATCTGTGAGATTTTGAATGAGCTTGAAGCGGCGGGGCTTGAGAATATCCTCGCGCTGAGGGGGGACCGGAACCCGGATGTGGAGCCGAAACAGGACTTTCAGTACGCAAGCGATCTGGTAAAATTCATCCGGGAATACGGCGGGTTCCATATTAGCGGCGCCTGCTATCCGGAAGGGCATACGGAAGCAAAGAACCGTATACAGGATATACGGAATTTAAAACATAAGGTAGATGAGGGAGTCACCCATCTGGTTTCCCAACTGTTCTTTGACAATGAATTCTTCTATGGGTTCCAGGAGAAGGCAAGGATCGCCGGGATTGATGTGCCCATCGAGGCCGGTATCATGCCGGTAATCAACAAAGCGCAGATCGAACGGATGGTTTCCCTGTGCGGAGCGTCTCTGCCCGCGAAGTTTCAAAGGATCATGAGCAAGTACGAAAACCGGAAGGAAGCTCTCTTTGATGCGGGGATGGCCTACGCGGTGAGCCAGATCGTAGAGCTGCTGGCGAATGATGTGGATGGAATCCACATATTTACGATGAATAATCCGAAGGTGGCAAAAAGAATCTGTACCGAAATCAGGAATCTGATCTAAAGATGCAAAAGGGGACATGTCCAAATCAGTTTGGGACATGTCCCGATTCTGTCTAAGTTCCCCGACCGGCAGCGGCGTCTATCTCATTTCTACATCCATCCCAGAGCCTCCACACCCAGGTAAATCATTTCTTCATCCGCAGTCTCCGGATGCAGCTGGTTATCGATCACCCGCTTCAATTCATGGTAAGGAATCATACAGGACTTGATTCCCGTGGTCGTCATGGGGCAGACGTCAAAATAATGGCGTTTGACAATGGCAAAGTTTTCTTCGTTCAGCTGTTTTAACTCTTCCAAAAGGGAAGTCCGCTTTTCGGGATTTTCTTCGGATAGCAGCGCCAGATCCGCCAGCGCCATCCGGTATATGACCGCGTTTCTGCGGTTCGCGCACAGGAGCTTCTGTATATGGTTTATATTGGATCTGCGGGCGCCGTTTTTCTTGAGATTATCCAGAAGCGCCGTCAGGCCGGGGATGATCCGTTCCGTATCAGCCATGGCTTCCCGGATTCGCGGCTCGTCCTGCGCTTCCACCTTATGGGCGGCAAAAGGCAGGTACTGGGGGAAGATGTTTAACTGGCTCTCGTGGATGGTCAGCATATGGGTCAGCGCGAAGAGGACCAGGCCGGCGTCTTCTCCGTATAAATGCTCACAGCAGGCGCGGTAGAAGGCTTCCTCCTCCATCTGCCCGCCCCAGGGATAATTCGCATGCACCATCAAGTGCAGGAAAAAGCCGTACCATTCAAACATAAAGCCGTTAGAGCCGCCGACCATGAGCTCGGCCGCTTCCCTGTGCTGGCGCACGTCCTCCTCGATGTACTGCTGCAGCGGCTCGCTGTCGCAGCGAAGGCCGTTGCTGCGGAAGGTGCGGATCAGGCGGCCGAAGCAGGCGGATATGCCGTTGGATTCCGTGTCTCGTCCGACGATGCGCTCCGGCCCGAAGGCGTCGATCCATTTCAGGAATTCGCTTTTGGGCACGTAGAGGCCCGGGGACCAGAAGAAGACCACATCCTCCGGGACGGCGGCTTTGATGCGCTCCATATCTTCCGGGGACTTGATCAGCGGATTCTGGCGGAAGGCCCGGATTCCGATCACACAGTGCGGATTCTCCTCCTTAACCAGCGCATAGACTTCCCGGAACAGGGAAAAGCTGGCCTGGAACATGGCCTCCGACGGGGTCCGGCCGTCTTTCAGGAAATTCTTTTTGCAGTCGTCGCAGCCGCAGAACCAGGAAGCCTCCTCGCTCTCCTCGAAGTCGATCCCATCAAATCCTAACCGCACCACCCGGCGGATACAGTCCTTCATGTAGCGCATGTTCTCCTCCTTGGAGAAGCACATCCGGTCAAAATCGTTGATATACGGGCTTCCTTCGGGCAGAACCATCCGTTTCTCCTTATGAACGCAGGGATAGCCGCCGGAATAGCTGTTCAGGCCCATGTAGGCGTAAACCTTGACGCCCAGCTCATGGGCTTCCGCGATAAGCCTTGAGAGAAATTCGTCCGCCAGGTTCGGATGGGTGAAGGTGGTGGATATAAAAGCGTCCGCCTCCGGGTTATATAGCTGCACCCGCACATCCCGGAATTCGGATTCCGGATAGCCCGGCATGGTAAAGGGCCAGTAGCCGTAGATGCATAGGTTGAACTGATTGATTTTCAAATCCGCGCAGACATTCAGATACTCCAGCCACTCATCATAGCCAAATAACTGCATGTCAAAGCCGATGCGTCCGTAGCCGGAATACCAGGTCAGACAGTTGGACAGGCTGCGCTTTTCAATGAGCGGCCAGTCTGTAATCTCACACAGCTCCAGAGCGTAGCCTTCCGGTTCCCGGACCAGCAGCTGTTTTAGGGTCGACAGGCCGTTCCCCAGCCCCTCTTTTGTCCCGCACTCCAGATACGCCTTGTCCCCGCCTACCGCCAGCCGGTAGCCCTGCAGCCGGAATAAGCGTTCCGGCGCTTCCTCCGGGATGGAGGCGAAGGAAGTAATTTGTATTTCATAGCCGTCTCCGATTAAGAGTCCGGGAAGATCCCACAGCTTGCGCCGTAGAAGTCCTTCGGCCTTATAGTCCCCGCCGCCTGTAAGCCGTATGCTTTGAAAGACCTTGGTTTTTCCTTCCGGTTTCCGTATTTGTTTTGGTTCCGGTATCAGCATAGTTTCCCTCCTGTCTTTTCATGGGAAAGTTGGCACAGGGACGGCTATTGCCGCCCCCGCCGAACCTTTTAATTTGTTTCCGGTTTAATTATAGTAATCCTTCAGCGCCTCTACCTGGGCTGCCTTCTCGCTCATGTAATCCGCCACGTTATCTCTTGTCACCAGAACCACGTCCGGGTTGTAGGTGTCGGACTCAAAGGTTTCGCCCCTGTACAGAGCGAGCCCGGCCGTAACCGCCTGCACGCCCATGGCGATGGGATCCTGCACAACGGTGCTTTGCAGCGTGGAGTTGGGATCTTTCAGGGCTTCGTATATCGCGTCGGAATCATCCACGCCGAAGAGGGCCACATCCTGTCTTTTTGCCGTAACGATGGCGGAATTAGCTCCCTCCACCTGGGTCTGGTTGGACGCGAAGATCACATCCAGGCTGTCTTTTCCATAGACCTGCAGGATATCATCGGTCAGCGTCATCATGTTTACCGCGCTGAAATCCGTGGGGAACTGCTCGTCAACAATCTCAATGCCGGGGTATTCGGCGACGACTTCCTTGAAGCCCTCGGCCCGGTCGATCATACTGGTGGTCGTCTTGGACGACAGAATCGCGATGGTTCCCTTGGCCTCTCCGTATTTTTCCGTCAGGTAAGCCACTGCATTTTCCCCGGAGGTTCTGCCGATCTGTTTGTTATCGGAGGCGATCCAATAGTCTACCCCCTCCTTGGTGCGGATGTCACAGCTGACAATGATAATTCCTTTTTCCTTCAGTTCGTTGAAGGTCTTCACCATGCTGGTATCATCCGTCTCCTCGGTAATCAGAATTTTGCAGCCCATGGCGATCAGATCCTCAACCTGATCCACCATCACGGAAGCGTCGCCGCCGTGATAGAGCTCATGGAATTCGCAGCCTGCGTCCGCGGCCGTCTTATGCGCGGCTGCGCCCATATCCATAAAATAAGAAATCGTGGAATAATTGGCAAAGCCAATAATGGGGTTATCTCCTGCCGCTTCCGGCGCAGGTGTATCTTTCTGCTCCGAAGGGGCGGCCGGCGCCTGGGTCGGTTCCGCGGAAGCCTTAGAAGGTTCCTCCTGGGGCGTCTTTTCCTCCTGGCCGCAGCCGGCGAGCAGGGTCAGTACGAGAATCAGCGCGAGCACGGAACAAAAACTTTTCTTCTTCATAATACAGATTCCTCCTTTCATTGTTGTGAGCATAGGCTCATACTTTTTTCTTTGTATAAATCAGAGCCGCGACAATCAGCGCCACCGCTTTGACTACAAGCTGCCAGAATGAACTGACTCCGTTCAGGTTCAGGGCGTTTCCAAGCACCGTAATGAACATGGCCCCGATAACGGCCCCCAGGATACTTCCCTGCCCTCCGTACAGATTGATTCCACCTAGGATAACCGACGCGATGGCATCCATCTCCAGGCCTTCGCCCATGGCCGGATCGCCCATGTTCATCCGGGCGGCGTAGATCACTCCCGCGAGGGCTGCGAACATGCTGCATATGGCGTAGGCGGTGATCTTCGTCTTTAACACCCCGATGCCGGCCAGACGGGCGACCTCCTCATTTCCGCCGATGGCGTACAGATATTTCCCCAGAACCGTCTGGTTCATCAGCAAGACCATAAGGATTACAAGTATAATCATGATAATGGCCGGAATCGGAATGGGACCCAGATACCCCCGTCCGATGTCCGTAAAGCTGTCGGGAAGCCCGATGATCTGCGCGCCGTCGTTGTACAGATAGGCGGCTCCTCTGGCCGCGTTCATGGTGGCCAATGTCACAATCATGGCGGAGATATTAAACTTTGCGATGATAATACCATTCAGTAAACCGAATACGATTCCGAAAAGGACGGCCAAGAGTACCGCCGCGAAGGTGGGCAGGTTCCAAAAGGAGACCGCGCCCGCCGCGATCATGCCGGACATAGCGACCAGTGCCCCCACGGACAAGTCAATCCCGGCGGTAATGATCACGATCCCCTCTCCCAGAGCCAGAATAATGACGGGACTGACCTGCCGCAGGACATTGAGGGCGTTCTGCGCCGTCAAAAACTGTCTGCTCATCATCGACGCTACGGCGATCAGCAGGACCAGCAGATATAAAACCCCGAACTTCAACAAATGATCGCTCATGGAAAAATGTTTTGCCAATTTCGTTCCATTTCTCATAATTTCCTCCATGCGTGCGTTTTCCCGCACCTATAGGTATGACGTACCTCTTATTGTTTAACCGTTCAACCGTTTACGCGCCTAACGTCGCCAGCTTCATGACCGCTTCTTCCGATACGCTTTCTCCGGCCTGCCGCGGGATTTCCCCGGTGATACTGCCGTTTCGCATGACCAGAATCCGGTCCGCCAGGGAAAAAAGCTCCGGCATCTCAGAGGAGATGGCCAGGACCGCCATGCCTTCATCCCGCAGCTCCCGGATCAGCCGGTGGATCTCAGACTTAGATCCCACATCGATGCCGCGGGTAGGTTCATCCAGGATCAGAAGCTGCGGCCCCAAAGCAAGCCATTTAGCCAGAACTACCTTCTGCTGGTTTCCGCCCGACAGGGTCTCCGCCCAGGCATTTTCACCGGAAGTCTTGATGGACAGATGCTTCATATACCGCTCTACCGTCTCGTTCAGCCGTCTGTTGTTTATGAAGCCCATTTTGCTGACCTGGCCGTATATGGGCATTCCGATATTATTTTTCACGGACATGGACAGGCAGACGCCCTCATGCCTCCGGTCCTCGGTGACCCAGGCGACCCCTTCGGAGATCATGCGCTTGGGCGTCAGCTTTTCCATCTGTTTGCCGCCCACCAGCACCGTTCCCTGCTGGATCGTGCGCAGGCCGTGAAGCGCCTTGATCATTTCGGTGCGCCCGGAGCCGATGAGCCCAAAGATTCCCACGATTTCTCCGGCATAGACCTTGAGATTCAGCCCTTTTAACTCAACCTCCCCGTACTGTTTGCTGCTAAGATCCCGGATTTCCAGGACCAGCTTCCGGTCTCCCTGAAACCGGGGGCGGCTGTATTCGTCGTGAATATCCCGGCCTACCATGAACTGAACCATATTTTCAATCGTCACGTCCCCGGTCTGTTCCCGGCGGACCAGATTTCCGTCCCGCAAAACCGCGATGCTGTCGCAAAGCTCCTTAATCTCATCTAATTTGTGGGAAATAAAAATGATCCCCGCGCCCTGTTCCCGCAGTATGGGAAGAATCCGTTTGAGGCTGACCATCTCGCGCTCCGTGAGGGAGGAAGTCGGTTCATCCAGGATCAGCACCTCGATGGTTCCGGCCAGACTTTTGCAGATCTCCACCAGCTGCTTCTGCGCGGAGGAGAGTTCCGCCACCTTTTGATCCACGTCGATGTCAATCTCAAACTGTTCCAGAATCTTCCGGGCTCTGTCCCGGCACTCCTGCTTTCGGATAAAGCCCGGGCCTTTTTGCAGCTCTTTGCCCAGGAAAATATTTTCCGCCACAGTCATGTCCGGCAAAAGCGAAAGCTCCTGATGTACGATCTGTACGCCGTATTGGGATGCCTGGGCCGGCGTCAGATGAGAAAAGCTTTTTCCGTTTAAAAGGATGGTTCCCGTATCGGGCCTGAGCGCCCCTGACATGATGTTCATCAGGGTTGATTTTCCGGCGCCGTTTTCACCGATCAGGCCCAGAATCTCACCTTTTTTCAGCGTCAGGCTCACCTGATTGAGCGCCACGGTCCCGCCGAACCGTTTACTGATATCCTGCAGCTCCGCCACGATCTGCCCTCTGTTTGGCTGCTCCACTGTCACACCACCTTCCCATTTGTAAATACATGTTTGTTAATTAAATTTTATCGGGTTTAGGAGGGGCAAACAACTGCGCCAACTCTCAATTATGTGTGTAAATTACGGTTTTTTCTGACATTATGGCTTGCAGATTGGGAATTGACGCACTATTCTGGGAGGATTTGGATATATCGGATGAATTGTATAAGATAGGAACACAATTCATACGGTTTACTGACAACCTCTTTGGATTGTCTGAAATTGAACTATTATTGCTCCTGTTTTCTGATATTTGAGCCGTCTGGTAAAAATTGACACACTTTTGCTTCTATGATACGATGCTTTTACAAGGATCCAAGGGGGGATAGAGTGAACGAGATACTGCGCCTGGACCACGTCCAGTTTGGCGACGCTAACGGTAATATATTGAGTAATTTTAATTTCAGTGTGCAGGAGGGTGAAGTACACGGAATCATTGGTGATTACGGCGTTACGCATTCTACGCTGTGCAGCCTGTGCACAGGGACTCTGGCGCCGGACCGGGGTCAGATCTACTACTGCGATCAGCCCGTAGGCCGCCTGTCCTTCGCGGAATCCAGGCAAAAAGGGCTCTATGCCATTTCGGAAGGAAAGAACCTGCAGAGTCATATGACCGTGCTGGAGAACATCTATCTGATCGCCCGCAGGGAGTTCGGCTGGCAGTACCGGCGCAGGCAGATTGCGGAGCTGGCCCGGCAGTACCTGGATTTCTTTGATGTCTCCATCCCCCTTCAGGAGCACGCGGACAATCTCACGGATCTGCAGAGCTGCATTGTCTCCATGACAGGCGCCATCATCGCCGGGGCGAAGCTGTTCATCCTGGATGAGATCACTTCATCCTTAAATGAGCAGGACGCCATTATTTTCCAAAAAGTCCTGTCCTGTCTGAAGTACAAGGGGCTTTCCGTGGTCTGCATGGTGCACCGCATCGAAGAGCTGGTCCGCTACACGGACAGGGCCACCCTGGTCAAAAACGGCTCCACGGTCCGCTGTATGGAGAAGAATGATTATTCCTATGATAAAATGCTTGCCATGCTTTTGATCTGACAGGAGGTGCACAGGTTGAATAAGAAGATGTATAAAGTCCTGATCGCGGACGATGAAGTCTGGGTAACCGCCCTGGTACGCGGCAGCATCGACTGGACGGATATGAACCTGGAACTGGCCGGGGAGGCGGAAAACGGCGACGAGGCCTATGAGATGATTCTAAGCCTGCGGCCGGATATCGTCATCACCGACATCCGCATGCCGGGACTGAGCGGAATCGAGCTAATGGAGAAGGTCCGGCTGACCGATCTGAAGGTGGAATTCATTATTTTAAGCGGGTTTGACAGCTTTACCTATGCCCAGGCCGCCATGAAGTACAACGCCGTCAGCTTCGTACTGAAGCCTCTGGAGGAAGAGGAGCTTCGGCAGGCGCTGCAAAAGGCTGTGGAACGGCTCAGCAGCGAGCAGATCATCCGGCAGACGGTATCCCAGGCCCGAAGCCAGCAGGAGGAGCTGCGCAGGGAATTCCTTCTCAGGACGGTCCGGGCCGGGGAGGAGGAGAACTTTTCCCTGACCCTGGAGGGGATCAATCAAAAATATGACTGCCATTTCCGGGACGGCCATTTTTTTGTGATGATAATCCATATGGAGCGGATTCCGGAAGCAAATTTGCTGCAGCAGATGCTTGACGCTTCGCTCCGCCTGCCGGAGACCGGAGTATATGACCGCTATGCCCTGCGGGACGGCCGCCGCCTCATTCTTCTTATCAATACTCCCTTCTCGCCCACGGAGGACTATACCCGGCTGGCAAGCGGGCTGTTCCAATGTCTGGACGGTCTGTGCAGGCCTGCCGGTATCCAGATAACGGCTGCCCTGGGACCGGTATCTAACAGCTGGCCGTTGCTCCACCAATCCTACGAGGGGGCTTTCTGCCTTTTGCGCAATCGTTTGACTGACGGGGTGGGACGCCTGTACTTCTTCAGCAAACCGAAATCAGGAAATGAAAATCCGCACATCCGGCTGCCTATCCGAAGGGAACTGCAGCTTACGACGCTTATGGAAACCTTTGAGATTGAGGAGCTGGAACAGAACCTGAATGATATCACCGACCAGATGCTTCAGATCTCCGGGAAAAGCAGCGATCTTTTTTCCGTGCTGGAACAAATCGTCAAGCTTTACTGCCAGACGGCAGCGCAGATGTGCATTGCCTCCCAGATCGGCCTTCTGACCACCCGGGAATATATGGAGCGGATGGAGGAGTGCGATACTATAAAGCAGTTAAAGCAGGCCATGCGGGAGCTGTTTGTTCTTCCCCTTCGAACCTATTATCAGGAACAGGCCCGCAATGAGACAAACATATCAGCCCAGATGAAGCGGTATGTGTCCCGGCACTATCAGGAAAATATCCGTCTGATCGACGTGGCGAACCAGCTCTACCGGACCCCCTCCTATATCGGATACATTTTCAAGCGGGATACGGGGACCAGTTTCTCTGAATACCTGGCCGCATATCGGATCAATATTGCCAAGACCTATCTGACGGACACGCAGCAGACCATTGCCGGGGTGGCCGAGGCCGTAGGTTTTTGCGATATGCGTCATTTCAGCAAGACCTTTCAAAAACTGGTGGGCATGACACCCTCTGCTTACCGCAAGAAATCCGGCAGGTGACGCTATGAAAAAGAAACCCAGCGACCGGACTTATTCCAGAAAAAGAACGGTTCATCTGCATATCAACAGCGTCCTGCTGCTGGCCCTTATGCTGCTCCTGATCGTGGGAAACGCAGCCTTTATTCTGTACGCCGCATTTCGGCCGGCTTCCCTGCCGGCCCTTCCCCTGAAGCTGTTTGCGGTTCTGTCCTGCGGGATCTGCCTGCTGGTGCTGGGCCTTTATATTTTCACCATCTATCTGCCCGCCCGCCGCCTGAACACAGCGCTCCGGCAGATCGCGGAGGGGGATTTTGAACAGCTTCTCTCGGAAGAGGGCATCACGGAGCTGTCGGGCATGGCCGGAGAATTCAATACCTTTCTCCTATCCGTCCGGCAGATCATCAATAATGAGTATAACAGCCAGCTGTTAAAGAAGAGGGCGGAGCTAAACGCGCTCCAGAGCCAGATCAACCCGCATTTCCTCTATAACACCATCGACTCCATCCGGGGACAGGCCCTCATGTGCGGCTCCAAGCCCATTGCCGACACGGCGAAGGCCCTGGCCTCCATCTTCCGCTACTGCATTGATACGCCGGATAACCTAGTCCGGGTACAGGAGGAGCTGCAGCATGTGACCAACTATTTTTCCATCCAGCAGTTCCGGTTCCATAACCGTTTTACCCTGTCCACGGATTTTGAGGAACAGGAGGCGGTTCTGCGCTCCTGCTATCTGCCCAGGCTTACTCTGCAGCCCCTGGTGGAGAATGCCATCGCCCACGGGCTGGAACCCAAAACCGGCCCCGGTATGGTGCGGATCAAACTATGCGCCTCCCAAAGCCGTCTGATCATCACCGTGGAAGACGACGGGGTTGGCATAGAAGCCGCCCAGCTGGAACGGATCAATCACGCGCTGCTGCTGTCGGATAAAAAGCTGCTGGACGTCTCCCCGAAGAAAAGGTCCGGAAACCGCTGCGCCCTCCTGAATGTGAATGAGCGGATCCGCATCACGTTCGGAGAAGCCTACGGCGTGCGGCTGTACAGCACTTACGGCGTGGGGACGCAATGCGAAATCGTGCTTCCGATTATTACGGTAAATCCGGAATATAATTCATAAAACGGTTTGAGACGATTTGGGACATGTCCAGAACGGTTTGGGACATGTCCATTTCAGTTTGGGACATGTCCGGGCCGAAATGGACATGTCCCAGACTGAAATAGACATGTCCCAAACCGTTCTGGACATGTCCCAAATTACGATGTATAATGTGGATAAGTTCCGGGAAGGGAGACCGCGTTGTGGATACGTACCAGACACTGAACGATGTCCTTGTGAATCTGTTTCGGGATATCATGGATTTGGAGCAGAAAGCGATCATCACGGATGAGTTCAAAGACATCAGCAACAATGACATGCATATTATCGATGCCATCGGCGAAGATGGCTGTAAAAGTATGTCCACAGTGGCCAAAGCACTGTCCGTTACGGTGGGCACGCTGACCATCGCGATCAACAGCCTTGTGAAAAAGGGGTATGTGAGCCGGGAGCGCAGCGAGGAGGACCGCAGGGTCGTGCTGCTTTCGCTTTCCGAAAAGGGAAAGAGAGCCTTCCTCCACCATAAGAAATTCCATGACGCCATGATACGGAAGGTTTTGGAAGGCCTCAATGAACAAGAGACGGAAGTGCTGGTAAAGGCGCTTCAGAATTTAAGAGGGTTTTTTTACGGACTCTAGCCAGAGGATCATATATTTTTCCACGATGTCAAACGGCGCGGGTCCGCATTTTAGTAGAAATTCATGAAAATCTTTCAGCTTAAACTGATCTCCCAGGTATTCCTGGGCCTGTTTCCTCAGATCCATAAATTCCAGACATCCCACATAATATTTCAAATAGTTGCCGGGAGCCTCCACGATGGCGTGGTAAATCTCGCTCACCACATCGGGGTTTGAGATGCCATAGTCATTCAGGTAGGCCGCGGCGTCATCCGGGGTCCAGCCGTCATAGTGGATGCCGATATCCAAATGGGCATAGAGATTCAGGGTCACCGACTGGTTCGACTGCAGCAGCTTCGCCAGCGCCCGGTCGATGTCCGCGAACCCATAGGAAATCATTTCCACATAGGTGGCCCAGCCCTCCACATAGCCCGGGAAATTTAACAGGCTGCGGACGCAGTCCGGGGAGGTGGAATTCGTATAGACCGTCTGGTATAAATGTCCCGGATATCCCTCGTGGGCCAAAGTGGTATACAGATCCAGCTGGTCCGGCTTGCTGCCCTGATTGATATAGATCACATTGGAGCTCATATCATCAATGGCCGGCGTCAGGTAAAACGCCGGGCTTAAGTGCTTCTCCAGGGACGGATGCACATACTTAACCGTACAGGATACCGAGGGCGGCGTGGGGAAAAACGGGGTCATTTTATTCTGGAGGTCGGAGAGGATCTCGTTGGGGTCCGTCTGAATGCCGTCATAGCTGTCCAGCTGATCCAGAATATCCGGGTGCTGTCCGATCACGGCCGCCATGGACTGGAAATCCGCCTTCATCTGTTCGTCCAGCATCTCCTGGATCTGCGGGATCGTCCGGGCAGAACCCGTGTCCGAACGGACGATATATTCATAGTATTTCCTGCCGTTTTTAAAATGGCAGAGCCCGTATTCGTTTTTGCTTTTTTTCTCCAGCGTCTCCAGGCCCCCGATGATCGCCTGATATGCGGGGATCACATCCTGCTCCACGATCGCCGCGTTCTGCTCTATGTAAGACTGTTTCATGTCATTATCCAGATCCGGGACAGTCTCCAGCTTTTCCGGGAATATGGTCAGCAGGAAATTGCCGTCTTCGCCGGAAATATATTCCCTGCACTGGGAAATCACGTCCTCCGCGGCATAAGAGGGCATAAACAGCCCTGCCTTAGCCTTTTCTTTTTCAAAATCCATCAGGCTTGCGTAATATTCATCTAACTGGGACAGAAGCATCAGATAGTTATCCACATCCTGCCTGCTTCGGAACTCATACTCCGCGAACAGAACAGGCAGCTGGGCCTGGGTGCCGATCGTGGGGCTTAAAGGCTCCCCGTACAGATACAGATCCGGGCAGGTTAGTTCCGTGGTAAAATAGCTGTCCAGTATATCGTACGTAAGCTGATCCTCCGGGGACAGGTCTTCATAGGAAAAGCTGTGCAGCACAGCCTGATAATTTTCCATACTCATGACTGCGGCCTGCATGGATTCCTTACTGAAATCACCAAGCGTTATTTTCGGGTCCGTAATCCCATAGGCGGCCGGGTCGGCCAGCGTATAGTGCAGATTCAGCGTATTGCTGGAAATCTCATTTACAAACACATCATGCGTATATTCCTGGAAAGACGTATAATTATTTTTAAGGGTATTTTCGGGAGAGGTAGAATGGCAGCCGGCAGCGGGAAGCAGAAGGGCTGCGGTTAGTAGGAGGGCCAGAACCCGTGTAAGATATTTTTTCATACTGTCGCCGTTCACATATGATTTCATAATATTCTATGAGGGAAATACGAAAGTATGCCGGTTCAAATGGAAAGGCGGATTGACTCCTTGACAACCGGATACCGGTGTGCTAGGCTGAACTATATGAATCATGTACGAAAACGCGATGATGAAGAGAGTAAGCCTGCGCGCCTGAATTACAGAGAATTCCCGTGAGCTGAGAGGGAAATTCGGGACCCGGTTGAAGATGGCTTCTGAGCAGCGCACCGAGCAGAGATGATCTGTAAGGCTGCGACAGGTCCGCCTGTTATAGCGGGAAGTATGGGAATGGTTACATTTTTGTACTCGCAGAGGCCTTGTTTCGTGAGAAACGGGTGAATGGAAGTGGTAACACGGGCAGATGCCTGTCTTCTTGAGAGAGAAGGCAGGTTTTTTTATTTTACTTTACAGGGAAAGGCTTCTGTGGAAATAAAACCCCGTAAGACCGCGCAGCGGCGGAAAGGAAGAGGCCGCGTTTTCGAAGAAAGAAAGCAAAAACGACAGGAGGAAATTACATTGGGTAATTCGAAAGAGAAATATTATATTACCACAGCAATCACGTACACATCAGGGAAGCCGCATATCGGCAATACGTACGAGATTATTTTGGCGGACAGCATCGCCCGCTTCAAAAGACAGCAGGGCTACGACGTGTTTTTCCAGACAGGGACCGATGAGCACGGTCAGAAAATTGAGCTAAAAGCGGAGGAGGCCGGCGTAACGCCGAAGGAATTCGTGGACGGCGTGGCCGGGGAGATCCGGCGGATCTGGGATCTGATGAATACCTCCTACGACAAATTCATCCGTACCACGGATGCGGAGCATGAAAAACAGGTGCAGAAGATATTTAAAAAATTATATGACCAGGGAGATATCTACAAGGGCTATTATGAGGGGCTTTACTGCACTCCCTGCGAGGCGTTTTTTACCGAATCCCAGCTGGTGGACGGAAAATGCCCCGACTGCGGCAGACCTGTGCAGCCGGCCAAAGAAGAGGCCTATTTCTTCCGTATGAGCAAATACGCCGACCGGCTGATCCGCCACATAAATGAGCACCCCGAATTCATCCAGCCGGTATCCAGGAAAAATGAAATGATGAACAACTTCCTTCTTCCCGGCCTGCAGGATTTGTGCGTATCCCGGACCTCCTTCAAATGGGGAATTCCCGTGGACTTTGATCCGAAGCATGTGATCTATGTGTGGCTGGACGCGCTGACCAACTACATCACGGGAATCGGCTATGACTGCGACGGCGGCTGTACCGAACAGTTCAAAAAAGACTGGCCCGCGGATCTGCATCTGATCGGCAAAGACATTATCCGTTTCCATACGATCTACTGGCCCATCTTCCTGATGGCGCTGGACCTGCCGCTGCCGAAGCAGATATTCGGCCATCCCTGGCTGCTGCAGGGCGACGGCAAGATGAGTAAATCCAAGGGAAATGTCCTGTATGCGGACGACCTGGCGGATTTCTTCGGCGTAGACGCGGTACGCTACTTCGTCCTCCACGAGATGCCTTTTGAAAATGACGGCGTCATCTCCTGGGAGCTGATGGTAGAGCGCCTGAATTCCGATCTGGCCAACACGCTGGGCAATCTGGTCAACCGGACGATCTCCATGTCAAACAAATACTTTGACGGAATCGTAAAGGACGCCGGAGCCTCCGAGCCGGTGGATGAAGAATTAAAATCCGTCATTCTGGAAGCGTCCAAAAAAGTGGCGGATAAAATGGATGGCCTGCGGGTGGCTGACGCCATCACCGAGATCTTCGCCATATTCAAGCGCTGCAATAAATACATCGATGAAACCGAGCCCTGGATACTGGCAAAGGATGAGGCTAAAAAGGACCGGCTTGCCACCGTACTTTATAATCTGGTGGAAGGCATCTGCATCGGGGCAACCTTGTTAGAGCCCTTCATGCCTGCCGCTTCAGGCAAGATCCTGTCCCAGCTGAACGCGCCGGCCAGAACCTTCGACGATCTGGATACATTCGGAACCTACCCTTCCGGAACCAAAGTCATCGAAAAACCGGAGATCCTCTTCGCCCGTCTGGACTTAAAAGAGGTTATGGAAAAAGTGGAGGCCATGCAGGCGGCGAACGCGGCCCCTCAGGAAGAAAAGCCTGAAGAACCGGGTATCGACATAGAGCCGAAGGAGGAGATCTCCTACGACGATTTCATGAAGATGCAGTTCCAGGTAGGCGAGATTATAGCCTGCGAGGAAGTGCCCAAGTCCAAAAAATTATTATGCTCCCAGGTTCGCATCGGCAGCCAGGTAAAGCAGATCGTGTCCGGAATCAAAGCCTATTATAAACCGGAGGAAATGGTAGGCAAAAAAGTCATGGTCCTCGTAAACCTGAAACCGGCCAAGTTAGCGGGAGTACTCTCCGAAGGCATGATCCTGTGCGCGGAAGACGCGGACGGAAAACTGGCCATAGTAGCCCCGGAAAAACCCATGCCCTCCGGAGCCAAGATCAGTTAAAGTTCTCAGGACTTTGTGACACCAACGATTCACGGCCCTTAAAAAGGAAGGATAGATTCATGATACAGCCAAAATTTGAACGCATATTAGAAGAACTGAAGATGACGCTGAGCGAGGTCAGCGAGGAGCAGGTTGCGGGTATGGTAGAGCGCATTGTGAAGGCGCCCCACATATATTTTGCAGGGGTCGGCCGTTCCGGCAACCTGATCCGGACCTTTGCCATGAGAATGATGCACGCGGGATTAAACGCCTATGTGGTGGGCGATACCGCGACGCCGGGAGCCCAGGCGGGGGATCTGCTGATCGTCGGCAGCGGCTCCGGGGAAACGGAGAGCCTGAAGGCCTATGTGGACAAAGCGAAGCGGCTGGGGCTTAGCGTGATTACGATCACCAGCTTCGCCGACTCCAGCCTGGCCAGGGCGGCGGACCATGTGCTTCAGATACCCGCGCCCACGCCGAAATCGGACAAAGCCAGTAAATTTACATCCTTCCAGCCCATGGCAAACCTGTATGAGCAGTCGTTTTTGATCTGCCTGGACGCCATCAGCATGGAAGTGATGGAAGCGCTGGGCCTTGATTCGGATACCATGTTTAAGCGGCATGCCAATCTGGAGTAGCGCGAGGGAGTTAGACCGTTAGACCGAATGGAAAGGCAGGATTCATGGAAACAACGAAGATATTTGAAAGCCACGCCCACTATGATGATGAGGCGTTTGACGAAGACCGGGAAGAACTGCTGGGAAATATGCAGCAGCAGGGAATCGAATACATTATTAATATCGGAGCCAACATAGACTCTTCCCAAAGGACCGTGGAACTGACGGAAAAATATCCGTTTGTATACGGCGCGGTGGGGGTTCATCCCAGCGACACGGCGGAACTGGACGAACAGAAGATCACTTGGCTGAAAGCCCAGTGCGAAAGGCCGAAAATCGTAGCCGTAGGAGAGATCGGCCTGGACTACTACTGGGATGAGCCTGAGCGGCCGGTGCAGCGCAAGTGGTTTTGCCGCCAGCTGGAACTGGCCCGGGAGGTAAAGCTTCCGGTGGTCATTCACAGCAGGGATGCGGCAAAGGACACGCTGACGATCATGAAGGAAATGCACGCGGAAGAGACCGGCGGCGTGGTTCACTGCTTCTCCTACTCCAAAGAGATGGCGGAAGAGTATCTGAAGATGGGCTTCTACATCGGGGTTGGCGGAGTGGTTACCTTTAACAACGCAAAAAAATTAAAAGAGGCGGTGGAATTCCTGCCTATGGATAAGATCCTGCTGGAGACCGACAGTCCGTACCTTTCCCCGGCGCCCAACCGGGGAAAGAGGAATTCCTCCCTGAACCTGCCGTACATAGCCCGGCAGATCGCTCAGCTCAAAGGAATCTCTTACGAACAGGTAGTAGAGATCACGAACCGGAACGCCCGAAACTTATTCTTCCGGAACTAAGGTACAAAAGGGGACATGTCCAAATCGGTTTGGGACATGTCCAGACTGAAATGGACATGTCCCAAACTGGAATGGACATGTCCCAAACTGATTTGGACATGTCCCCTTTTGCACCTTTGCATTTTATAGAAGTGAAGGAGGCTTTATGGCCACACTAGGAAATCCCAGGAATACCATTGAGATTCTGAATAAATATAAGTTTGTGTTCCAAAAGAAATTCGGACAGAACTTTCTGATCGATACGCATGTGCTGGAGAAGATCATCCGGGCCGCGGATATCACGAAGGATGACTTCGTGCTGGAGATCGGCCCGGGTATCGGAACTATGACTCAGTACCTGGCGGAGAACGCCCGGAAGGTTATGGCTGTGGAGATCGACCGGAATCTGATTCCGATTCTGGAGGATACGCTGGCCGGTTATGATAATGTGACGGTGGTAAATGAAGACGTCCTGAAACTGGATTTGCCGGAATTGGTTCAAAAGGAAAATGCGGGGAAGCCCGTCAAGGTGGTGGCGAATCTGCCCTATTACATTACGACCCCGATCATCATGGGCATTTTCGAGAGCCACATGCCGCTGCACAGCCTGACGATTATGGTGCAAAAAGAGGTGGCGGACCGGATGCAGGCGGGACCGGGTTCCAAGGACTACGGGGCACTGTCGCTGGCGGTGCAGTATTATGCCAAGCCTTATATCGCGGCCAATGTTCCTCCGAACTGCTTTATGCCAAGGCCCAATGTGGGTTCCGCGGTGATCCGGCTGACGAAGCACGAGCAGCCTCCGGTGGAGGCGGCGGATGAGAAGCTGCTGTTTGGCATGATCCGGGCTTCTTTTAACCAGAGGCGGAAAACGCTGGCCAATGGGTTGAATAATTCGCAGGAGCTTGGTTACTCCAAGGAGCAGATTGAAGCGGCAATCAAAAAAGCGGGCTTCCCGCCAGCGGTACGGGGAGAAGCCCTGACGCTTAAACAATTCGCTCAGTTATCAAATATTCTGAAAGAAATGGCTATCGGTTAAAATCGATGGTCATTTTTCCATTTTCAAAGGTAAAAAACCGATGGCCCATGGAGGACTGGGGCAGCCGGCCTGCGGGCAGGATCGTACGGGTCCGGTGAACCGACAGCAGCAGCCCGACAATACACAGGTTTAGTACCATCCACCGTCCGCCATAGGAGAAAAATGGCAGCGCAAGCGGGGCCATATAGAAAATGCCCAGATTAACGGTCAGATACAGCAGGATTTCAAAAGTTAAAGTGAAGCTGCAGGCCAGCGATACCAGAAAGCCCAGCGCGTTTGTCTGGCGTACACTTAAACGGAACAGATAGATCAGGAAAGCAGCCAGCAAAGCGATCAGAAGGACAGCAGGCACCCAGCCAAAGTGGAGGATGACATAGGAAAGCAGATAGTCGGTACTGATTTCCGGCAGGTTTTTTGCGATTTCTGTGTTGGACAGACCTCCCACCAAACTGGCCTGGCCCAGCAGACTGCGGAGCTTCATAATCATGTAACCTTCATTGTCCGCGTAGGCCGACGGGTGCAGCAACACCTGGATACGGCGGAGACGGTAGCCTCCGCTGTTGAACAGCAGCAGAACCAGCGGAGGAATCACGCTGATCCCCCAGGTACACAGGAGAGCCCATCCGTGCTTTACGCGAAACCAATTCTTACAGATGGCGACGCTCATCAACAGCAGGCAGCCGCCGAGTACCAGCATAAAGGTGGAGGCGCTTGGGATAGCGAGGCATAGGAGGCCCGGAAGCAGTAAAAATAATAAATTCTTCAATAGCCCCCTATAGCCGCAGCCCCGGGTGCTGTAGACAAGCCCTGCGTACAGGGGGATGAACAGCAGCATATAAGGCAGGAGTGTGACACATCTGCCGTTATACTTGGGTGCAAAATCGGTACAGATAAATAAACCTGCCCAATAAACGGTCCAGATAATATAGGGATGTTTGGCCAGCAGAGTAAAATCCAGGCGGCAGATCAGCGTCATGGCCGCTATTCCGATCAATATACCCGTGAGATGCCGGGAAAGGGGAGTGAACTGTTGGCCGGCGCCGCCCGAACGGATCACGAACTGGATCAGCAGGCCTGCCAGGCAGAACGCGATCACACCGAAATACAATACCCAATTCATGCGCGGACGGTGGATCCGGTCTAATTTTACTCCGATGTCCACCGGGTCCCCCATCTCTTCGATGGCGGTATCCGTGGCTTCCGGATCGGAAATACCGGCTTCCAGCAGAAAACTGCGCTCTTCCTCCAGATGAACCCGGATTTCCTCGGTTACATAAGAACGGATCTTGCCGCAGCGGATCTGGTCCTGGACTGTGGCTACATACGCGTCGATTTTGTTAAAGGATTCCATAGCTGACACCTCCCAGGACCTGATTGACCGCCGAAGTGTACAGTTTCCACTCCGCTTTCTTGTCTGACAGATAGCGGAGTCCTTTCTTCGTAATCGTATAATATTTCCGTTTTTTGGGAGCCTGGGTGTTTTCGTAGGAGGATAACAGGCATTTGTCTTCCAGGGAATGCAGCAATGGATAGAGCGTCCCGGCTTTGAAATCAAAAGTATGGTCCGAACGCCTGCGCAGTTCCTCAATCATTTCGTATCCGTACATATCTTTTTCTTCCAGCAGTTTCAAAATCAGCATACCGGTACTGCCGGCCAGCAGTGACTTGTCGATGTTCATCTAATGCGCCTCCTTTTAAAGACTGTATATGAAATATGTATCGATGATCTATATAAAATATATATCGATGGTCTATATATGTCAAGCAATTTTTCCCTCCCGTTCCAAAATTTTGCATATTTCTTTTGCATTTATGAGCTGTAAAAGGAATTCATTGTCATGGATTTGCATATTTCTGAATAGAATAGTTATAGAAACCAAGTACAAAAAGGAGAGACCGATTTGTCTGATTATAAGAGGCTGGTTGCATACATATATGCCTATGAAAAAGAGCAGAAGGGAAATAACGTGGGTTTTGCCAAGATAGAGGCCCGGAACGGAGAGTGCAGAATCGGCATTCATCTGAGAGGGATCTATACCGGGACGCAGACCCCGCTGAAGGCTTTTGCGTTTATCCGCCGGGGCAGCGGCATCTACGGAATTTTATTGGGAGAAATGCGGATAGTAAACGGCGTCGGGGACTTTAAGACGGTAACGGAAGCGGAGAATCTGATGGATACCGGAATCAACCTGGATGATATCGGAGGGCTCTATATCTGGTCGGAGGGAACGAAAAATTACGCGACGGAATGGGATGACCGGCCGATCCAACCGGCGCAGTTCTATCTATACAGTGAGCTGGAAAAAAGGGAGGCGTCTGCCCAACGGGAGGATGCCGATATTCTGTTAAAAGCCGCCCAGGCGGACCTGCCTTTGGAAGATGAGATGGACATATTGGCGACGGCGGAGTTTGAGCATAGCGGAGAACTATTCTCCGAGGAAGCGCTGCTTGAGGAGGAACAAATCCAGGGCCAGACAGGGGCGGAACATTCCCCGGAAGCGCTTCAAAGCGAAGCGGAAACAGTTTATCCCGACGTTTATTCCGACGCATATGAGATGGAAGAGTATGAAGAAAATATCTATGCGGAAGAAGAGCAAAAATATAAGACGGATACGCGGGTGGGAGATCAGGAAGAGAACTGCATGGACGATCGTGGGGGCCTGGCGGACGTTCAGGGAGCCCTGCCTGCGAACACGGAGATAGATATAGCGGGACAATGGTATCCGCCTGCAGATGACCAAGATGAAAATATAGGACCGTCAGCGCCCTGGGACCAGGAGGATGAACGGCTGCAGTGGAACGCACCGGAACATGCGGAACATCGGTTCCGGATGCCGGATCAGATGCAAGATCAGACGCAAGATCAGATGCCGGATTATATCCCTGAGTCCGAAGCGGACATACCGGACCGGATGCCTGACGATACGATCTCCGGCAGGGAAGAACCCTATATTCCGTTTGAGCAAAGAGGAGCAAGAGAAGCGCTTGGAGGACTGCCGGATGAGGCGGCCGCCGCATATCCAAATGGCGGTGAGACAAGGATGGACGAGAGCAGGCTAAAAGTAAATGGGACAGCGCCTCGATTCAATACGGAGACGCTAAACCCCGGAGCAGGGATACCAAGTTCTGGAGCAGGGATGCCGAATGCTGAATCAGGAATACCATACGCAGGAGTGGAAACACCAAGCCCTATAGCGGACATACAGAGTCCTGAAGCAGGAATGCCGAGTTCTAATCGGGAAATACCGAGTTTTGAAGCAGGAATGCCAAGCGCAGGAATGGAAAAGCCAAGCGCAGGAATAGAAATGCCGGGCCCAGGAGCTGAAATACCAAGCTCCGGCACAAATATTCCGACTGCCACTCCGGAAAGGCCGGCGGCAGCTCCGATGCTCACCTCCGCCCCATCGCCTTCCGAAGCCTCCCCGGATACGACGGAATCCGCCTCGGCGTCATACGAGACCCCAACAGCGGATACGGAACCTCCCCGCCCCGGCTGCGATATATCCGACCGCTATATCCAGCCCTCGCAAAAGTGGGAGAATCTAAAGAGCGCCTTCCCCGTCATAGTACCCTTCGAAGACAAAGAGACGATCGAGTGCATTCGCATAGAGCCAAAAGATCTGGTACAGCTGCCCAAAGAGGAATGGATTCTTGGCAACAACAGTTTTCTGCTGCACGGATATTACTATTACCGCTACCTGCTGCTGGGCAAAATGAAGAAAGACGGCGAGACGTTCTATGTGCTTGGGATTCCGGGTATCTACGATAACAGAGAAAAGATGATGGCGGTGATGTTCGGTTTCCCGAATTTCAAACCAGCAAAAAAAATAGAATCCAAAATAGGCCAATTTGGATTCTGGTACAAACGGGTGAGGCTGACCGATTAGTCCAGCCCCCGAATTTCAACGATACCGATCTTTTCCGCGCAGATACCGCGCCACCTTAGCAGCGTTTCCCGTGAGGGCGCGTGAAATCCTTCCTGAATCACGGAGTCGGAATCCTTATAGGGCTGCAGAAAATAAGCCCGGGAACCATCTAACCAGTCGCGGATGGAATACATATCCTCGTCGCTATGCAGTTCCTCCGCCACCGTAGTGCGGAATTCATAGGAAATCGGAGAATCTTTCAATAACCGGACGGATTCTTCGATTTTTTTTATGTCCAGTCCGGGTACCCCTGCAACCCTTGCATAGTTTTCCCGGGAGGACTTAATATCCATAGCGACACAATCCAGCAATTGTTCCTCCAGAAGATTTCGCAGGACCTCTGGCCTGGAGCCATTTGTATCCAGCTTAATCTTGTATCCCAGATCCCTGATGGTATGGATCAGATCCGGTAGCTCCTCCTGAAGAGTCGGCTCCCCCCCGGTGATACAGACCCCGTCCAGGATTCCCCGGCGTTTTTTCAGAAAACCGAAGACATCGATCAGCGGAATAACCGGTTCCGAAGCCGGATTCAGAACCAGACCGGCGTTATGGCAGAAAGGGCAGCGGAAGTTACAGCTTCCCAGAAAAAGCGTGGCAGCCACGTGGCCGGGATAATCCAATAAAGTTGTCTTGTTGAGTCCATGTATTTGCATATCAGCACCTGCCTGTGTTAAGATTAAAATTAATAATATTTCATACAAACGATATAAAAATCAAATTTTAATCATCATAACACAGAACTAAGAAAATAGGAAACGGGAACTAAAAAATGCTAACAACGGATGAAAAATATATGAAAGAGGCGCTGCGCCAGGCCAAAAAAGCTTATGACCTGGGCGAGGTCCCTATCGGCTGCGTGATTGTCTGCGAAGGAAAGGTGATCGGCAGGGGCTATAACCGGAGAAACACCGATAAAAATACGCTGAATCACGCGGAGATAACCGCAATCAGGAAAGCCAGTAAAAAATTAGGGGACTGGCGTCTGGAAGGCTGCACCATCTATATTACGCTGGAACCGTGTCAGATGTGTTCGGGAGCTATCGTGCAATCCCGAATGGACCGGGCGGTGATCGGATGTATGAATCCCAAAGCCGGGTGCGCGGGATCGATCCTGAATATATTACAGATGAAAGAATTCAATCATCAGGTAGAAATCACCTACGGAGTACTGGAAGAAGAGTGCAGCGGGCTGTTAAAGAGCTTTTTCAAGGAACTGCGTAAACGGGTGAAGCTTGAAAAGAAACAGCGAAAAGAGAAAGCCGAAGAGGGACCGGAAGCGTCTTCACCCGGCCGGACATGTTTCTAGATATCTCTTTGCGCTCCCCTCGGGCTGCCTTACGCCGGCGTCCCGGCCGTATTCCCCGGACTCGTTTATGAGGAGTGCTTCGTATTCCTCCTGCGGCATCGGCTTGTAATATACATAGCCCTGGATCAGATCGCAGCGGATGCCCCGCAAAAATTCCACCTGCTCCCAGGTCTCGATTCCCTCAGCCACCGTGGTGATGCCGAGCTGCCGGACCATGTGGATGATCCCGGCCACCAGCTGCCTGTCTTTTTCTAACGTGCCGGTGTCCTGGAAAAAGACCGCGTCCAGCTTCAGCACGTCGATGTCCAGGTTCTTCACTGTGCTGAGGGAAGAATATCCCTTTCCAAAATCATCTATGGAACAGATGAAACCGGCGTCCTTTAACTGCTTCACGGTCCGGTTCATCACATGCCAGTCGTCAAAGAGGATCGTCTCCGTGAACTCGATTTCCAGCAGCCCCCGGGGTATCCGGTAACGGTCCCGGATCTCACGGTAGGTCTTTACAAAGTCGCTGCTGTAAAACTGCAGGCAGGATACGTTCACCGACACGGGGAGCGCGGGCTTCCCCTCGTCCAGCATACGGCGCAGCCATATACAGACAGATTCGAATACATACCGGTCCAGCAGGGGAATGGAGTGGTTTTTTTCAAATACGGGAATAAACTGGCCCGGCTGAATCATCTGCCCGTCCGGCTTGCGCCAGCGTACCAGAGCCTCCGAGCAGGTGATCCGGTCCGACTCAGGACTGACCTTTGGCTGGTAATACACGATAAATTCATGCTTGCGCAGGGCGGCTTCCATGTCGTGCTCGATGGCCTTTTCCGCCCGCAATTGAAGGCGGATCCCCTCGTCATAGAAGCAGTATCCCTCGCGCGTTCCCGCCTTAACGCTCTTGCGTGCATAGTTGGCCCTGTCTATCAGACTATCGATGGTAAGCGGTTCGGTCACATCCTCCGCGCAGCAGATGCCGCAGCGGACTACCAGCGCATGCTTATCCCGGGAACTGAGCATAAACTCTGTGATTTTCCGGTCCACATCCGCCTGGCGCTCGTACAGTTCCTCTTTTGTATGATAACTTCGAAGCGCCACGAAGTTATCCGCATTGACGCGGCCAAAGGCCTCGTCCTCCGCCATATCTTCGGACAGAACGGACGCATATTGCGCCAAGATCTTGTCGCCCCAGGAATATCCAAACACGTCGTTGATATAGTTAAAGTCTGCAAAATCCATGTAAAATACCGCATACTGCCTGCCGCGTCGCTGCTCCAGCAGCTTTTGGGCAACGTCTTTGAAGCGGTCGAGCGTATAGGCGTGAGTGAGGCTGTCCCGCCCGGCCTTGTCGTTCAGGTCCCGGTTGAGACCCTCCAGATGGAGGACCCGTTTGAAATTCAGCATGAAAAGAAGCAGCCACACCAGGACGATCCCCGCGATCAAAACGCCCGTTACCACCAATAATCGGTGCAGCTCTCCGTGCATGTACGCCTCCGCCGTAAACACGGTTTCGTTGGAGGCGTCAAAATACGTCTCGCTGGAGGCCAGCAGGGCGTGTTCAAAAGACGGGTCCAGGCGATACGCACGGATATCCGCTTTCAGATCCTCCCATTGTTCCTGTAACGTGTACAGGCATTCCAGATAATCCTCGTCTTCTACAAGATCCAGGCCAAATTCACCTTCGCCGGACTCCAAATTGGAGAGGATGCTGTCCAGATATTCGATCAGTTCGTCATTGGGCGTCCCGCTTAATTCCAGTTTGACAAGGCGCTGCGTGGTGCCCCGGACAAGACCCAGATAGTTGATGAGCTGGCCGTATGACTGGGCGCTGTATACAGATTGAAAAACCAAACCGGATAAGATGGCGATGCCCAAAAGGAATCCCAATATGGTGTAAAGACCATACAATCTCTTTTTTGTTCGTGTGCGCATAGCTTTCTCCTTGCAGCAGGACATGAAGCGCCCCTCCATCTGTCCGGGCGGAGGCGCTTTCTTGTATTTTTAAACAAATACATATCTTGGGACCTAAACAGTATAATGTATTATTACTATAACACCGCGGCTGCGACAAATCAATCATTACAGCAGTAATTCCCGGGCTTTTACAAAACGAATGTGATGTTAGGATTGTTGCAAAGTAGGGAGATCTGGTGTATGATAATATGGGTGAGGGTCCAAGAATTTTGCGTTCGGATAAAGGAAAGACAATCAAAAACGGATCATGCCACTGTGCCAGGTGAACAACAACCTTATAATAAAGAAATTCGCGGGTGGAAAAATAGATATGAAATCGAAAAACGAAAAGCAAGCTGGAAAAACTACGGAAGCATTAGCCTTCGCCCATGTGCGCAGGGCTTTTGTCTGCTGCCTGATTTTAGGCATGTTGATTTTTGTGTTTCAAAATGCGTTCCTTGCTTATAAAAATATGAAACAGATAGCCTGGACGATCCAGCAGAGCGCCTCCGCACAGGTGTCTGAAAAGGTGAACGAGTCGCTCAAGCTGCTGAAATCCCTGGCGTCGCTTCCGATTTTTTACGATCCCGGCGTTGACTGGGAGGAAAAAGTTGAAAAACTGGATAAAATCAACGAATATTATGGATATATGTTTATTTGTTATGTGGATAAGGATATCGTTGTGTATACCCTGGGCGAAGAACCGGCCAGTCTGGCCAGCCGGGAGCATATGCAGAAGGTATACGCCTCCAAGCAGCCCTATGTAACGGACAGCTTTGTGGCCGGAGCCGACGGCAAGACATTGAACTATACCGTCATTGTTCCGCTGATGAAAGACGGAGTCATGACCGGCAGCCTGTTTGCCACAATTGTTTTGGACGATACCTCGGCCCTTTTAAAAGAGATTACCTCTACCACGACGGCGGATGCGGTGCTGGTCGGTTCGAAGGGACAGGTGATGTGCTCCACCAACGACACGGCGTATGGCGCTTCGATTCTGGATATCCTGGGCGGCTATACGCTCTACGGGGCGACCGACGACCAGGTCGAGGAGCAGATGCTGAACCGGAAGGCCGGCTCATTTCTGAGCAGAGCCGGCGCCGAACTTATGTACACGGATTACGGACCTGTAGAAAATGCCAACTGGGATGTGGTGGTCACCGTCGCGTTCTGGCCGGAGTTTCTCTCCATGCTGCCCTCCGCGGTCTTTGTCCTGTTCGGGATGGTCCTGCTGCTGCTGGGCGTATATTATTTTGTATACCGCCACGCCCGGCTCCAGGCCAAGAGCATGGAGCATATGGTCAAATCCGTGCAGGAGATCAAAAAGAAGGTCTATCAAGGCAGCGACCCATCGGAACTGTTCGATTATGAAAATATTATCCAGCTGTCCAGCAGGGGCTTGAACGACGACTTGACAGGAACCTTCACCAGGGTTATCTTCCTGGACAGGGCGGAGGCGATGCTGCGGGAGAAGCGGAAGAAACAGGACGATCAGCTCCTGGCCCTCTGTTTTATCGACCTGGATGATTTGAAGACGCTGAACGATCAGAACGGCCACCTGGCCGGCGATATGGTTCTGCAAAAGATCGGCGCCCTCCTGCGGGAATACGGCGCGAAGTATGACGGGCTTGTGGGACGGTACGGCGGTGATGAATTCATTCTGATCCTGCGGGACATCGACAGCCGCCAGGAGCTGGACGCCGTCTTAAAAGAGCTGGTCGGCAGACTGTCGTTTGACGTGTGCTGCGAGGATAAGAATATTGCGACCCACTGCAGTATCGGTGCCAGCATATGGCATCAGGAGCTTACGCTGGGTATGCTGATCTCAAATGCGGATAAAGCGCTTTATGATGTGAAATGCCATGGTAAGGCAAATTATTCCATTTTTATGTATGGTGAGCGCGATGAAATTTAGAAAAAGTCAGGTTCTGATATTTGGCGTTCTTGTGTTGGCGTTGGCGGGAGCGATGTTTGCGTTGGATACCTCTGTAAAATATGCGCTGCGCCAGGAGCGCGTGGCGGCGGCCCGGACGGTGGAGGTTGGTTTCCGCAGAGGCCTTGCCGAGACTTTTGGAAATTTGAATGACGCGGCAAAGCTGTCCTACACCATTGATCCGGATGATGCCGATAACTTGGAGCTGTTTCAGAAAAGCGTGAGAAAACTCATGGAAGACAACGAGCATGTTGCCTATGCCGCCTATTTTAAGGAAGATACGCTGAACTACATCTATCCGGAGGACCGCTTCGGCGCCTTGGCCGGAAAGAATATGGCGGATTTTGCCTACAGCGTCACTCTGGCAAAGTTTGCAAAAGTGCCCGTGGTGGAAGGACCGTCCAGCCTGTTTGGTGAAGAGATGGACGTGTTCTTATTTCTGCAGCCCATCTATCTGGGCGCGGACTATATCGGCGAGATCGTAGTCGCCATGGACAGCGGCTATGTACTCTCCGCGCTTGGGTTGAAGGAGCTGGAGGACGGAAATTACGACTATGAGCTCTGGCGGCTGGATTTTCTTGGGCAGACGAAGACGGTCATCTCGACTTCGGACCCCTCGGTTGACTATTCGGACGCTGTGAAGCATGAATTCAGCCTGCCTGCCACGTGGAATATCAGTATCATGCCCAAAGGAGGCTGGATCACGCAGGCGGAGCATGCTCTCATCGACGCTGCTTTCTTTACTCTCGGACTTGTTCTGTTTCTTTTAGGAATGCTGCTGTGCAGCACGATCCGTTTGCGGGGGAGGCTGCAAGTCGAAAAATATACGAATGCGGACAGCGGACTCGCAACCATGGAAGGCTTTTTCTACTTTGTGAATAAGCGTTTAACGAAAGAGCCGGATTCCAAACTTTGCGTTCTGGAACTGCAGTTAGGGAATTTCCGCAGATTTACAAAAAATATGGAGCGTGAGGAACTTGTAATGTTTTTGATGCGGTTCCGGCAAAGCGTTCTGGACTGTTTTCCGGAGGACACGGTCGCAACCCGGCTAAGCGATGACAGTTTCCTGCTCGCGATATTTACGGACGGCCAGGATCCCGGCCGTATGATCTCGGAGTTCGTCTTACAGCTGCATTGGAAAAGAAGGCTGGACGATCAAAAGATTTTCATTACTCCGCGTTATTGCACAGTTACATATCCGAAAGACGGCAGTGACGCAAGGTCTCTTGTAGAAGCGGCCGCGAAGGAATTCGGGAAGATATAAGGAAAAGATAGGATACGTTATTTCCACAATGCGCTTCCGTCATAGGCCCCCATGGCGGCCTCATAGTAGCCCAGCCGCTTGCACTCCCCGGTCACCAGGCGATAGATATTCTGAAATGCCTCCGCGGTCTTTTCGGCGAAGGCGGTGTGATTGCCCGCAGAGAGCAACTCAATGGCTTCTACGCATTGCTCATGAATTTCACAGTTTACAGCCGTTTTAGCCGTATTAAGCAAGGAAGGAATGCTGCGGCCGATCCGCAGATTCTTTTGCAGGAGTGTGTAAACACCGTTCAATGCGTCGATTCCGGTATGCTCGATAATAAAATCCAGAAGAACTGCGGGGGTACGCCCGTATAGGTACTCTTCATTCCAGAGGAGATCGATTCTGCTTTTTACTTCCTGAATATCTTCCCCCGTAATATGCGGCGCGGCGCAGCAGGCCGTCCCATTAATGGTTAAAGCCAGCAATTCCAAGCTGTCCAGATAGCGGCGGACCTGATTCGCGACTAAATGAACGGGAATTTGTATTTTTTTCAGTTCCTCCGGGTCCATATCCACAAAGATGCCGTTCCCGCGGACCGTTTTTACGACGCCCCACTCCTGCATCATTTGAATCGCTTTGATTGTCGTATCCACACAGACGCCATATATTTCCTGCAGCTCTTTGTGCGAGGGCAGCTTATCGCCCCGTTTATACCGCCCAACGGCGATAAGCCCCAAAAGATCCATATACACCGCCGCGTTTCTCACGTCGGAGCCGGATAAAAGTTTTTCCAGTTGTTTTCTTCCAAGAACCACCACCGAGTCGGGAGAAACATGGAATGCAGGATGGTTTCCGGAAGTAAAGCCATATAGTACGGACATGTCGTCAAAATGCGCGCTTTCCGGTGCCCCGCCGCTTTCTATAATCTGCATAAATCCCTGCAGCTGCCCGCTATATCTGGCCCGGCTGGTCGCGTCATCCTGCAATGGCTTTAGGTCGGAAAGCCCCAGGCTGTCTACTACACGAAGAATCAGATCATTCTCATTTCTGGCAACAAAAAATCTCCAGAAACATTTGGATAGTCTCCAAAACTCCCCCGGATTCTCAATTGACATGTTTTTTAAAATCGTGCGCGGTATTTGAAGATCCTCCTGTTTACAGAGAGTAATCCCGTTTTTAATCACGGGATAGCACAACAGCACGCCCGTTTGAAGTACGTCGTCTGTGACCATGGCGTCTATTTTCTCCAGCGCCAGCCTGGTGGTGCGGTGAACGGAATTGTGATTATAGCACACGACGGGACGCTTTCTCTGCTGGGTATCGATCAGGCCTTTTTCCTTCAGCATCTTCAATGCGCGCCGAATTGTCTTATCCGAGGTTCCAAATTCTTCACACAAGTTGCTGCGGGAGGGGAGACTGGAACCTATTGGCAGCAGGCCGCTTTCAATCCTGTTCTTGAGAATTTGGAAAACCCGTTCGTACATCATAATATCATAGCTCAAAATTATCTTCGCCTTTCGTCCCTTGTTTTGATCATTATAAGGCGGGGCTCCTTATTTTGCAACTGTATCGGATGAGGATTGTTGACCGTCCCGAATTTTCTATATTAGCATGTTCATTAAGTTTATATGCTTTCCATCTTATAACGCCGACGGATGGAATATACATGATAAGAGTCCCGGACATGGATATTGATACACAAGGAAATGATCTTACAGATGCGATAGAAATGGCTAGAGATGCGATTGGACTTAAGGGTATTACATTGGAAGATATGGGAAAAATGCTACCTGAGCCTTCGGATTTATCAGAAGTTGAACATGGTGACAGAGATATTGTAACATTGGTGGATGTTGATTTTATGTCATATCGATCAGAACTTGATAACAAAATGGTAAGAAAAAATTTGACAATACCCAGTTGGCTTAACAAAAAGGCAGAAAGGGCAGGGGTGAATTTTTCTAAAGTTTTACAGGAAGCTTTGATAAAGGCGCTTGACGCTTAAAAAACTGCTTCCGCCAACGCAGGTTCTTAGAAATAAACTTAGAAAAAAATAAATGCGGAATTCGTATGAAACGACTTCCGCATTATCTCTGAAAACAGTATCGAAGCGACAGGATTTGAACCTGCGACCTCTGCGTCCCGAACGCAGCGCTCTACCAAGCTGAGCCACGCTTCGATATTAAATTTATATGAAAGGGGATAAACCCCTGAGTCGAAGCGACAGGATTTGAACCTGCGACCTCTACGTCCCTAACGTAGCGCTCTACCAAGCTGAGCCACGCTTCGATACTGAACCCCATCGGGTCAGCATAAGTTATTATACAGATAAGCCCCTGATTTGTCAACACGTTTTTAGAAAATTCTCGTCAAAATTCTCGCCAAAATTCAGCTCAAAATTCATCCCCTAACCGGCAGCCTCCTGCCCCCTCTTCATCATTTTGCGATAAGAACCGGCCGTGACGCCGCATGCTTTTTTAAAACTTTGGGCAAAATAACTCTGCGAAGAAAATCCGGACAGCTGGGCGATCTCGGCGATGCTGTGATCCGTAGACTGTAACAATTCTTTGCTGCAGCGGATCCGTTTGTCGTTCAGATAATTGATCGGAGACAGTCCGTAACAATTTGTAAAGGCGTGAACAAAATAAAATTTGTTCAGGTGAGCGATTTCAGCCAGTGTGTCCAGAGTGATGTCTTCCATATAATTCGAATCGATATACCGCTTGGCGCGGCCGCATTCCCTGGTAGTCTTCTGGGCCGGGACTACTTCAAAGGTAAAGCCTGCGTGGCGGACCACATTTACCAGAAGGACTTCCAGCAGATCCTGGCAGACCAGCTCATAATTTTTCTCTTTCTGTTCCATTTCCGCCACCATGGAGTTAAAATAGAACATAAGGTTCTCCCGGCGGTTCCGGTAATTAAAAACGGTATAATCCGCGTTTTCATTAAAGGAGAAGCACAACCCCTCCACCCCCAGCACCACATATTCCAAGGGGACAGTGCCAAGAGAGACTTCCGTGTGCTCCACATTGGGGTTTATGATCACCAGGTCGTCCTGGGTTACGGAAAATGTCTTGTCTTCAACGATAAATTTGCCGCTGCCGCCCCGTACGTAGAATAGCTCCGTGAAGTAATGGGTATGCTGAATACTGGGCCAGTCCCCTTCATATACGGAAGAACTGACGAACAGAAGCTTTGCCGCTATTTTATCATGATTTGTGTCGGTCAGCTGATATCTGGTATTGCCCATGAGATCCCTCCGTTTACAAAATGTTCATGAATTAGTCAAATAATATTATGATTCTTGCGCTTTATTGATCTACAATTATTTATATTCTGATTATAACAAACAAACGAAAATAAGACAATAAAACGAGAAAAAATGGAAGAAATAGTTATAATATATACAAAATCCCAAATGCTGATTCTCCAATACAGTGTTTTAGCGTGTGAAACTATATAAATATAATCGGATCTTGATTTTGAGGAAAACAGCAAGATATATAAAATTAAGCGCAATATCTGTGTTGAATTCACTGACAATTCAGACTATCCTTTAATTACAGACCTGTGATACACAGGAACGAGGATCTCTAAGCTGATAGACAGCCATAGAGAAAGATTAAGGAGGAAATACTATGAAAGCGAAGAAAGTTCTAAGCCTGGTCCTGGCAGCAGCCATGACACTGAGCCTCGTAGCATGCGGCAACAGTAAGGAAGAAGAGAACAACACTCCGGCGCCTGAAAGCTCCGCACCGGCAGACAATGGTTCTGAAGAAGCAAAAGAGCCCGCAGCAGGAGAACAGACGCTGAAAGTAGCAGCAGTTGAGACCGCTTATGGCGCCCAGATGTGGCAGGATGTATGCGCCGCATTTGAGAAAGCAAACCCTGGCGTGAAAGTGGAACTGACCATTGATAAAAAACTGGAAGACATCATCACCCCCGCCATGAAAGCCGGAGATTACCCGGATGTGATCATGCGTGCGGTAGGCGCGGAATCCGCCCTGACCGAAACCTTCATCAAAGATAACAACGTGGTGGAAATGACAGACGTACTGGCCATGACCGTTCCCGGCGAGGACGTTACGGTAGGCGAAAAGATCCTGCCCGGTTTCGTTGACAACTCCATCACAAACCCCTACGGCGATGGAAAAACCTACCTGATGCCCATGTTCTACGGACCCTGCGGCCTGTTCTACGACGCCGGACTCTTTGAAGCAAAAGGCTGGACCGTACCGACGACCTGGGATGAGATGTGGGAATTAGGCGACAAAGCCAAAGCGGAAGGAATCGCATTGTTTACCTATCCGACAGCCGGATACTTTGACGCATTCTTCTACGCCCTGCTTCGTGAGACGGCAGGAAACGACAAATTCCAGGAAGCGCTGCGCTACGGCGAGGGCGCCTGGGATACCCCGGAAGCACAGCAGACCTTCGATATCATCGCGAAACTTGCTTCCTATACAGAGAAAACCACTCCGGCCAACGCCAACGACAATGATTTCCGTAAGAACCAGCAGTTAGTTCTGGACGACAAAGCACTGTTTATGCCGAACGGCAACTGGGTCATCGGTGAAATGGCAGACGCGCCCCGCGCGGAAGGCTTCAAATGGGGCTTCACGGCTCTTCCCGCAGTAACCGAAGGCGGAGACCGCGCTTCCTATACCTTCTTCGAGCAGATCTGGATGCCCAAGGGCGCTGTGAACCAGGATCTTGGAAAACAGTTTATCGCTTATCTGTACAGCGATGAAGCGGCTGAAATCTTCGCATCCGGCGAGACCCCTGCCGTACAGCCCATCAAAGGCATGGCAGACAAACTGGAAGGCGACAATAAGATCTACTACTCCATCTATGATACCGGCGCAATCGCGGTTATGGACGCGTTCGCAACTACAGATCCGGTAGAGGGAGTTACCGTCCGTACGACCTTCTTCGATCCGATCAACTCTCTGGTAAGCGGTGACAAGACCGAAGAACAGTGGGTGGAACAGGTGAAGAAAGACAGCGATGCACTCCGTGCAGCCCTGAAATAATAACCCTGTAAACAATCGTGGGGCTGCCGTACTAAGAATATTCAAGCCTGCCGGATCAGGAGGCAGAAAAAATCTTAGTGCGGCGGCCCTTATTTATTCGGCAGGAATAAAGTTCCTGCGCGCAGAGCCCAAAGATTAGGAGATGAAGCAATGAATAAACAAAAAGGGAGAGGCAGGTTCATTTTTTTCTGCCTTGCTCCGGCCGTCATCCTGTTTTTTATCTTTATGATAATTCCCACGATCGACGTTTTCCGCATGTCCATGTTCAAATGGGGCGGGTATACGGATGATAAAACCTTTGTAGGATTACAGAACTTTCAGAAGCTTTTCCAAAGTGACAAATTTTATCAGGCATTCCAGAATTCCATACTGCTCATCGTAATCGTGACCATCGTGACCTTCGGGCTGGCCCTTCTCTTCGCGGCGATGCTGACCCGTGAAAAAATCAAAGGCCAGAATTTTTTCAGAGTTATATTTTATATCCCCAACATACTGTCCGTAGTTGTCATCAGCGCCATCTTCTCGGCAATCTACGATCCGAACCAGGGGCTTCTCAATTCGTTTTTGAACCTGTTCCGGGGGCAGAACGGCGTGGATAACCCGATCCTGTGGCTGGGAAGCCAGAAGATCGTCATCTACAGTATCGTAATCGCCATGATATGGCAGGCTATCGGCTACTATATGGTCATGTATATGGCCAGCATGGCGAATATACCGGAAAGCCTCTATGAAGCGGCCAGCATGGAAGGGGCCGGAAGAATCAAGCAGTTCTTTACCATCACCATTCCGCTGATCTGGACCAATATACGGACCACCTTGACGTTCTTCATCATCAGTACGATCAACATGAGCTTCCTGTTCGTCAAAGCTATGACCAACGGCGGGCCGGACGGAGCTTCCAGCGTATTCTTAAGTTATATGTACCAGGAGGCTTATACGAACTCCTCCTACGGATACGGTATGGCCATCGGCGTTATGGTGTTCCTGTTCTCATTCGCGCTGGCGGGCATTCTGAATGCGGTAACCAAGCGTGAAGAGCTTGAATTCTAAGGGAGGTGAATCGGAGTGAAAGAAAATAAAAATGCTTTAAAGAATGGCAGTCCGAAAGCGTATAAAGCTGTGATCTATATCGTGTTAAGCCTTCTGGCCGTCATGATTATCGTACCGGTCGCCTGGGTTTTCATTGCTTCCATCAAACAAAATTCCGAGTTCTACGGAAATCCATGGGCGCTTCCCCAGGGGATTCACCTGGCCAACTTTGCCGACGCCTGGCAGAAGGCCAACATGGGTTCCTATATGTTAAACTCTGTGATCGTCGTGGCTATCGGTATCGCGCTGCTGATCGTGATCGCGCTGCCGGCCGCCTATGTACTGGCCCGGTTTAAGTTTAAAAGCAGCGGCCTGTGGAACGTGCTGTTCATGGCCGGTCTGTTCATTAACGTAAACTACATCGTGGTACCCATTTTCCTGATGTTAAATAACGGGGATAAAGTGCTGCGGCAGTGGACGGGGCATCCGTTTTTCCTGAACAACCTGTTCATACTGGCGCTGGTGTACGCGTCGACGGCCCTGCCGTTTACCATATATCTGCTGTCCGGCTATTTTAAATCGCTGGCCAAGGATTATGAGGAAGCGGCCTATGTGGACGGCGCAGGTTACGCCAGAACGATGATACAGGTGATCATGCCCATGGCCAAACCCAGCGTGGTAACCGTCATTTTGTTCAACTTCCTGGCGTTCTGGAATGAATATATCATTTCCATGACCCTGCTGACGAAACCGGAGCTGAAGACCCTGCCGGTGGGCCTGATGAATCTGATGGCGGCGCAGAAGTCCGCGGTGCAGTACGGACAGCTGTATGCCGGCCTGGTTATCGTTATGGTACCCACCCTGATACTCTATATCTGTGTTCAGAAGAAGCTGACCCAGGGTATGACCCTCGGCGGTTTGAAAGGATAAGGGGGTTGACATTATGAGTGAAACCGCAAAGAAAATCGTAACTGCACTGGTGGTACTGGTTGTATTTATCATCAGCCTTTCCCTGGTGGTGATCGGACAAAAGAACGTGGGCGCAGCCGGACTGGGAGTTATGTTTTTGGGCCTGGCCGGCCTGGTAGCGCTGCTGTGGTTCTACAACCGCAAATATAAATAACCCGGAATTATAAGATCCGGAATGATCAGGAGGACTTTTCATATGGAACATACGAAAGGCCGTGTCACCATACCGACCGACATTGACGTTATCCCGGAAACACTGACGTTGATGGAGCGCTGGGGGGCAGATGCAGTCAGAGACTGTGACGGTACTGACTTTCCCAAAGAGCTTCGGGAAGTGGACGCTAAAATATATTCGACTTATTATACTACACGAAAAGATAACGCATGGGCGATGGCCAATCCGGATGAAATACAGCAGATGTATGTAATGACGCCTTTTTACACAGCCACGGGCAGAAGCCTTAAGATCCATCTGATGAAAGGGCTTTACCCTGATATGCTGACCCCGAACAGCAGGGATGACATCAAACGCTGGTGGGAAGTGACAGACCGGACAACCGGCGAGGTGGTTTCCACAGACAAATGGAGCTACGACGAAAAGGACGGCGACGTGACGGTACAGACAGAGCCGTTCCACGATTATACCGTAAGCTTCCTGGCTTACATCATGTGGGACCCGGTTCACATGTACAACGCGGTTACCAACAGCTGGGAAAATGTGGAACATCAGATTACCTTTGACGTCCGCCAGCCTAAGACCCACGCATATACCATGAAGCGGCTCAGGAAATTTATCGAGGAGCATCCTTATGTCAATGTGCTGCGGTTTACCACGTTTTTCCACCAGTTTACGCTGATTTTCGACGAGCTGGCGCGGGAGAAATACGTGGACTGGTACGGTTACTCCGCATCGGTGAGCCCGTATATCCTGGAACAGTTTGAAAGAGAAGCGGGTTATCCCTTCCGGCCGGAATACATCATCGACCAGGGCTATTATAACAATAACTACCGGATTCCCACGAAGGAATTCCGGGATTTCCAGGCGTTCCAGCGCCGGGAGGTGGCGAAGATCGTGCGGGAGATGGTGGACATCACCCATGAGTGCGGGCGGGAAGCCATGATGTTCCTTGGGGACCACTGGATCGGAACCGAACCGTTTATGGACGAATTCAAAACACTGGGCCTGGACGCTGTGGTGGGGAGTGTCGGAAACGGCGCGACGCTGCGGCTGATCAGCGATATCCAGGGCGTAAAATATACGGAAGGCCGCCTTCTGCCCTATTTCTTCCCGGACACCTTCCACGAGGGGGGCAATCCGGTTAAACTGGCCAAGGAAGGCTGGGTCACCGCCAGGCGGGCGATCCTCAGAAAACCGGTGGACCGGATCGGCTACGGCGGATACCTGAAATTAGCGACCCAGTTCCCCGACTTTGTGGATTACGTGGAATCCGTATGCGACGAATTCCGGGAACTGTATAAAAACATCAAAGGCACGACGCCCTACTGTATCAAAACCGTGGCGGTCTTAAACTGCTGGGGCAGGATGAGGGCCTGGGGCAATCACATGGTTCATCACGCCATTTACCACAAGCAGAACTATTCCTATGCGGGAGTCATAGAAGCGCTGTCGGGCGCGCCCTTTGATGTGCGTTTTATCAGCTTCGAGGATATTAAGGAGGACCCGTCGGTTCTGAAGGATATCGATGTCCTGTTAAATGTGGGAGACGCTGACACCGCTTATACCGGCGGGGAATGGTGGTGCGATCCTGTGATCGTCCAGGCGGTAAAAGAATTCGTCCATCAGGGCGGCGGACTGATCGGCGTCGGAGAGCCTACCGGCCATCAGGCCAACGGCAGGTTCATCCAGCTGGCCAACGTGTTTGGTGTGGAGGAAGAGCGAGGCTTTACGCTTGGGTATGACAAATACAACTGGGAAGAGCACAGCCACTTTATTTTAGAGGACTGCACAGGACCGGTAGATTTCGGAGAGGGCAAGAAAAACATTTTCGCCCTGGAAGGCGCGGCTGTCCTGGTGCAGCGGGATCAGGAAGTCCAGATGGCCGTAAATGATTTTGGCCGGGGAAGGGCCGTGTACTTAAGCGGGCTGCCCTACAGCTTTGAGAACAACCGTCTTTTGTACCGCTCCATTCTGTGGAGCACCCATGATGAGGAGAATCTGTATAAATGGTTCAGCAGTAACTTTAATGTGGAGGTTCACGCTTACGTGGACAGCGGGAAATACTGCGTGGTGAATAATACTTATGAGCCTCAGAGCACTACAATTTATACAGGAGATAAGAACAGCTTCCAGCTGGATCTGGAAGCCAACGAGATTCGGTGGTATGAAATTTAGAGGGGGCCGGAGCAGAGACACCGGAACCGGGGTTCGTGGGACAGGGTCTGCAGCCGTCCTTTGGCTGCCGCCGAAACCGGGGCCCCGCCCCATGGCAGCGCCGCTTTGTGTCCGCTTCCGGCGGGCTGAGGGCTTGCGCTGGTAACAGCTAAGTGAAATCCAAAAGCCGGATTCAGGAACCGGGCCTATTCACCAGGAACACGTGATGTGTTCCCGGTTCAGAGGCCCTTGCCCGTCGGACGTGAAGTCCGCCGGGCATCCTGAATCCGGCTTTTGGATTTCACTAAGCTGTTACTCAGCCGCCCTATGCCCGCCGGAAGCGGACACAAAGCGGCGCTGCCATGGGGCGGGGCCCCGGTTTCAGCGGCAGCCAAAAGACGGCGGCATACCCTGTCCCACGAACCCCGGTTCCGGCGTCTCTGCTCCTACTCTAAATTGGGCTTAGTGTTTATGGATTTTTGGAGCTGGGATTTTTGGAGCTGGGTTTTTTGGCGTTGGCATGTTGCGTCTTGGTATGAAGTGTTTTTCTGTGTCTGGGAGGCGGTACGCTTTGAGGTTTGGGATGTTATTCGTTTATTTCTTAAGGCTTAGGTTGTAATGGATGAAGATCTCACGGACGATTTCTCCGATCAGGAGCAGGGAGATGGGGCCCAGGAAGACGCCGGTGATGCCGAAGAGCTTCAGGCCGATGTAAATGGTTATGATGATGACGATGGGGGGGAAGCCCAGTTTGTCGCCGATTAGTTTGGGTTCCAGGAATTCCCGGGTGCAGCTGCATATGATGTAGATGGTGAAGAGGATGGCTGCCTGGAAGAAGTTGCCCCGCAGAAGCTCTATGATGACCCAGGGGATGAGTACGGAGCCGGTGCCGAAGACGGGCAGGGCGTCCAGAAGGCCGATGCCGATGCCGGCTAACAGGGCGTAGGGGTTCCTGAGGAGCAAAAGGCCCAGGGTACAGATGACGGCGATGATGGTCATGATCAGAAGCTGGGCTTTCAGGTAGGAGCCGCCGGCGGCCATGAGGTGGTGCCCCAGGTTCTGGATGTATCGGTAATAGATGTATTTGCTGTTGCATTCTTTTAGTTTATCGAAGTCTTTGGCGATCAATATGGTGGAAATGACCGTGATCAGGACTACACCCAGTATTTCTACGAATATGCGGATGTAATTTACCGACTGATTCATAATTCTGGGGATCAGGTTTACTTGTAGGTTTTCGATGAAGACCGTGATGTTTTCCAGTATGATGTTTTGGAGCTGTTCCGCCGGTATCTTGATCCAGTCTTCCAGGCTGCAGCAGCAGCCGTAGAGGATGTTCCGCAGACGGCTTTCGTATAGGCTCAGGTGGTTCAGCAGGTAGACGATCTGGGATATCAGCTTTTCTGTAAGGAGGAACAGCAAAAAGAAGAGAAGGCCGCCGGCGATCAGCAGGAAGATTCCGGCCAGGAGGCCGCTGTTGATTTTTATCTTTTTTCTTATTTTCCGGATGAGGGGCTGCATGAACCGCGCCAGAAAAAGTGCGGCCAAAAAGGGGATAACCAGGGGGAGCAGGTATTTCATACCCAGATAGACCGCGATGGTTACCGCGATCATGACTAGGGTTGCTTTTTTTCTATTCGTCAGTTTCCAATTCATGTGTTCACCCGGTTCCTCTGCGGCAGTTTCGTTTTCTTGACTTTCCTGATTAGTATATCTGTATTCCGTTTTTTTATAACCCTTATTTGGGACGGGTTTCTTAGATGAATCACGATGAAAACCGGAAGAAAAGTCAATATAAAAAGAGAAAAGACAGTTTCTTTTTGACGCGAAATGGGATAATTTGAATGGGAAATATGGAAACTACGCAAAGTTTGATGTGAATAAGGAGGATGGGTTTTCAGTATGAAAAAATCAGTATTACACGTGGACCGTTATATGAAAGTGGGAGAGGTGGACGAAAGAATTTACGGTTCCTTCATCGAACATCTGGGACGCGCCGTCTATGAAGGGATCTACCAGCCGGACAGCCCGCTCTCGGATGAAAATGGCTTTCGGCGGGATGTCATGGGTCTGGTCCGGGAACTGGGGGTGCCTGTGGTCCGTTATCCGGGAGGGAACTTTGTGTCCGGCTATCACTGGGAGGATGGGACCGGGCCGAAAGAGCTGCGCCCTCAAAGAATCGAACCGGCCTGGAATGTGATCGAGACCAATCAGTTCGGGTTGAATGAATTCATGGACTGGACATCGCTTGCGGGTACCGCGCCGATGATGGCTGTCAATCTGGGAACCCGCGGTCCCGAAGACGCCAAGAATATTCTGGAATATTGTAATCTGAAAGGCGGCAGCTATTACAGCGACCTGCGAATCGCGCACGGTTATCAGAAGCCCCATGATATTAAGCTGTGGTGTCTTGGAAACGAGATGGACGGCCCCTGGCAGATGGGACATAAAACGGCGTATGAATACGGCAGAATCGCTGCGGAGACCGGCCGCGTGATGAAAATGATAGACCCGGACGTAGAACTGGTAGCCTGCGGAAGTTCTTCTCTTTATATGGATACGTTTGGGGACTGGGAGGACACGGTTCTGTCCGAATGCTATGACCAGGCAGACTACATTTCGCTGCACCAATATTACGATAATTGCGCGGACGATACCCCCGGTTTCCTGGCCAATACGGTGGCTATGGATCAGTTCATAAGTTCCGTAATTTCAATTTGCGACGCGGTAAAAGCCAAGAAGCGCAAAAAAAAGTCTATTCATCTCTCTTTTGACGAATGGAACGTATGGTATCATTCCAAAGAGCAGGACAAAAAGCTGGAGCCCTGGTGTAAAGCGCCCCATCAGTTAGAGGACATCTATAATTTTGAGGACGCTTTGCTGGTAGCCGGCATGCTGATTACCATGCTGCGCCATGCCGACCGGGTACGAATCGCGTGCCTGGCGCAATTGGTAAATGTAATCGCGCCGATCATGACTTCCGATACCGGGGCATGGAAACAGACCATCTATTATCCGTTTGCCCTGATCAGCAAATACGGCCGGGGCACGGTACTGCACACGGTGGCAGATACCCCGGTGTACGAATGCCGGTACGGCGACGCCCCCTACCTGGACAGCGTATGTGTCCTGAATGAAAATGAGGCGTCGGAGACGGCGGAGCTGACCATATTCGCGGTAAATAAGGACCTGAAAGAATCTATGGAATTGAGCTGTGATCTGCGCCAGTTCGAGGGGTATCAGGTAAAAGAACATATCGTCCTGACCCACCCGGACCTAAAAGCCGCCAACACCCAGTCCGCCCCCGACCTGGTTAAACCGTCAGCCGGCGGAAACGCAAAGATAGAAGGCGGAATACTGAGCGCCATCCTCTGTGATAAAAGCTTCCATGTCATCCGCCTGGCTAAGAGTTGATTCTATCGATTCTATTTTTATAGCTATGAGCCGCCCTAAAAGCTAACATTTCGACGTGGATTTTGCTACTTGCCGGGAGGCCCAGCGGCAGATGCGGGAGCTGGTGGCCGTCAAAGGCAACGTGAATCACCTGCTCGGCCTGACGGACGGGCGGGAAAATAAGGCCCAGGAGCGATAGCGTCGGGCCGTCGACAAGGGGCGCGATGCGCCTCAGACTTTTGGAAAAGGGGGCCCGCAAAACTTGTTTTGTGGGGAGAGGAGGCGCAACGAAGCGGACGGACTTCTAACCAGTATGGCCAGATGTAGCCAACGCAGTGTAAGCGTCAAATTTGACGCTTACTTTTTTTCTGCGCCCTTTGCTCTAAACTTACGAACTTTCATTAAACTAGCACACCTATTGTCACACCACTTCCTCGTGTGACTTTTACTGTCATCATAAAAAATCCAATCGCAATCAGGATTTCCACATTTTTTTAAGTTGTCGATAGGATATTCAGTTATCAATTCCGAAAAGGATAATGCGATTTGATACATTACCCAGGTCAAATCATCACAATGATGTTGCACCTGTAGACAATAGCCGCCACCCTTGGGAATAAGGACTGATTGAACATGACCATTTGCTAATATATCATTTACCTTTTGAATGTAAATCCCTTGTATTTTGCATTCAATACAAAGCTCCAAAAGTGCATGAAACAACAATTCACGGAAGGTCTTGAGTTCACCAATATTTTTGACTAAACATATTTCAGGCAAGCTATAACGTGTGCTTATTTTCTCCAGCCAATCACGACTGTCCAATGGATCATGAAAAGGCTTGTGGGTAATATACCAACGACTATTTATAAAGTCCAGACATAAAAAATCCATTTCAGACCCTCCGATGGTTTGTTGTTACAATGTAACGTTCAATAATGATATTGACAGTTACATATTACGGGCGTATTATATGGTTATAAGTAACTCTCATTTCAGAAAATGAAGGTTACAAAAGGGGGGCGCCATTTTTGAAAACGAAAGTATATGGTGGAATATTGCTGCTTTTTGCAACGCTAATATGGGGAACATCGCTGGTCGCTCAAAGTTTGGGAACAAATCATGTGGGGCCATTTACTTTTAATGCCGCACGGTTTTTTATTGGAGCAATCATATTGCTGCCTTTTATCCTTTTTACAAGTTACCACAAAAGTCGGCAACAAACAAGCACTGCTTGCCATAAAACCAAAGATAACAAATTTTTTCAAGGTGGAATAATTTGCGGCTGTATTGTGTTTGTTACTGCCTCATTACAGCAAATTGGTATTGCATACACAACCGTTGGAAAGGCCGGATTTATCACAGCCCTATATATTGTAATTGTTCCGATCTTGGGGCTGTTTTTCGGCAAACGTGTGCCTTTACATATTTGTTTTTGCATACTTCTTGGAATTGTTGGCATGTATCTGCTTTGTATGAACGAAAAATTCAACTTGGGGGTCGGGGATACCTTTGTTCTATTCTGCGCGCTTTCCACCGCCATTCATATTCTCACGGTAGACTACTACGCGTCGCGTGTAGATTGTGTAAGACTTTCGTGTTTACAATTTTTCGTGTGTGGAGTATTAAGCGCAATCGCGGCGGCGTTGATTGAACGGCCCAGTCTGCAATCAATTATTGAAGCTGGTGCACCTATCCTATACACCGGAATTTTCTCCTGTGGAATTGCTTATACCTTGCAAGCGTTGGGACAAAAAGAGGTTTCACCCGTGGCAACATCGCTAATTTTGAGTTTAGAATCAGTCTTTTCTGTCCTGTCCGGTTGGCTTATTTTGGGCGAGTCATTAAAGTTCAAAGAGGCGTTTGGCTGTGTACTTATGTTCATTGCCATTGTTTTGTCTCAAATGCCAACACCAAGGTCGATAAAATCCGCAAAAACCTCGGGCCAAATTGAGCCGAAGCTCTGAGACAGGAGAGCATTACGATGAAAGGATTACAATTACAGTTTTTGAAATAAAGACATAATTACATCGTGCCCTATCCCCCGCCCCCTACACCCCCGAACAGGTACGGGCCCTTATGGAGCGCGTGGCCGGGACGGAGTGGGAAACTCCTGGCCGGGAATTAACCCTTTGACGGCGTTTCTTCTCGCAACATTTCAAGACCCCGTATGGAGCGGCATAAAAAGTGGGCACCATTTCAAGAAAAAGCACCTGCGGAGGCGAAAGCTGAAAAGCCGGAAAACCCTGTAATATCAAGGCTTTCCGGCTTTTCAGCGGCCCTGCAGGCTGTTCCGGTACTCTCCCGGCGTACAGCCGCAGTGTAGCTTAAACTGCCGGTTAAAATGACAGATATTCTGGAATCCCGAATCGAAGGCGGCCTGCTGGATCGTCACGTTGCTGTTGGTCATCAGATAGCGGGCCTTCTGCAGCCTGGCCTGTATCAGATCCTCCTTGGGAGAGCTGTGGAAGAAACGCCGGTAATACTGATAAAGCTGGCTTTTGCCGATGTTTAAGATATCACAGAGCTGTTCCACCGCCCAGGGCCGCTCACAGGAACTGAGCATCTGCTCCCTTAAGGCCAGCAGCTCCGGATAGATGCCGGACCGCTGTTCGGCCGGGATGCTTTCCCTTCGCTGGTCGCGCTGCAGCAGGATCAGCAGCTGGCGCAGGTACAGATCGGTCATTTCCTCCGAATCCGCCGTGTGATTCAGGTATTCATGATAAATCTGCTTGATCAGCCAGTTCAGCCGGTCGGCGCTGTCGGGGTAAAACAGCCGGTTGATGCGCAGTGTTTTGCCGGAAAGAATATTTTCGTTGGAAGAAACGGCTTCGTTGGAAAGATTCGTACCGTTCGAAAAAAAATGGACGTAACTGTTGAAAAATTCTTTTTCGGCCTGATAATGCTGGTATACCCCCGGAGCGTATAAAATGCAGGCGCCCGGCCGGGCGGCCTGACAGGTCCCGTCCGGGAAATAAAAGGTCATGGGGGAGAGCACCAGCAAAAACAGGTAACTGAGTGTTCCGGAAGGCCGGTATATCAGGTCGTGATCCGGATTGTGCGTGTGATAGCCGCAGTATTCGATGGTAAGCATAGTTTTCACCTCATATGGTATGCCGAACCTGGAACAGCCGGAACACTTCATTGTCCGGTGTGATTTTAAAAGCCATATCCTTACCGGTGTCCGGATGCCGGAACTCCAGCCGATAGGCGCACAGCGCGATTTGCAGCCATTCGCCGGCGGCCTCGGCCATTGGATTATATTTCGTATCGCCCCAGAGAGGAAAGCCCGCGTGGGAGAGCTGCACCCGGATCTGGTGATGACGGCCGGTTTTCAGCTGGATTTCCAGCAGGGCGTTGGAATCCTGTACCGCCAGGACCTGATAGGAAAGGATTGATTTTTTTGCGCCCTTTGCGGTGGGAGATACTACGGCCGAGAGATTCTTTCGGCCGTCTTTTATCAGATAATCGGTCAGCGTGCCCGCAGGATGCGCGGGTACGGCCGTGGTTACGGCTAGATAGTATTTCCGCATGGTTCCGTCTGTGAGCTGCCCGCTAAGGAAGGCCGCCGCGGACGGCGTTCTGGCAAAACACAGGATACCTTCCACCGGCTGGTCCAGGCGGTGGATCAGACCCAGATAGGGAGCCTGCCCCGATTTTTCCTTTAACGCCAGATAATTCTTCAGGGAACTCTCCAGATCCATCACGCCGATCTGCCTGCTCTGAACCGGAACGCCGGCCGGTTTCCTGCAGACCAGGAGCTGGTCATCTTCATACAAAATATTCGGGTTCATGGGAACCTCCTGCAAAATGTTTTCATTTATTGTATCACAATATAATGGAAAAGGAAGATAAAATCTATGAGAACCAGGGTTCCCGGCTTATACGGGAAACCTGTGTGCCGGCCTGGTTCTGAGAATTTAGAAAACAGAATTTATGAACGGAAACGATAGTAAGGGCCAATCGCCCGGAAGGATCTATACTTCAGCCGGATCCGGGTACTAGCGGGATTTTTTCCAACTGTTGCGAAGAACGGGATAAGCCTCCGCTGCCAACAATGAAAATACTAAAATATAAGCGACAAGGAACATATAAAACACCTCTCTTTCCTTTGATAGTTTTATTATAGCAAAATATATAAAAATGGCTATTCGCAGATTGACGATAATCGGAGGGAGCAGATAAGATTATTTGTTGATAAATACAAAAACTTTTAGTATAGCTAAAAAATATTTAGGCAATAAATCTTATATCTTCTCTTGTTTTTGCTATCCGTGCTTGACAAGGCCCTTTTGCATTGTTTATACTTAGCAAAGATAAAGGGGAGTAGCTGGCATTAGCAATAATGTTATGCGGATCCGTCATCACGATTATGGGAATAATCCGGGCCGCATACTTCTTATCGTTGTGGCGAGACTTTTATTGCAGCTTTGTGGTGCAATAAACAGTCTTTTTTTTGTTGGTAAAAGCAAAGCGGGAAAAGGAAGCGTTTGTGCAGGCACAAAAGCGCGCATACTATTAGAAAAAGCTGGAGGAATGGTAAATGTTAAAGTATCTGTTATTGGCGGTTGGCTTTGTTTTGCTGGTTAAGGGCGCGGATTATTTCGTGGAAGGAAGCTCTAATATAGCGAAACTGCTGAAAGTCCCAAGCATTATCATCGGGCTTACGATCGTGGCGATGGGAACCAGTCTGCCGGAAGCTTCCGTAAGCATCAACGCGGCGCTGACAGGAGCCAACGAGCTGGCGGTCAGCAATGTAATCGGCTCCAACATTTTTAACCTGCTGGTGGTGGCGGGGCTCAGCGCGGTTATGACGCCCATTGCCGTAAAACGGTCGGTGATCCGCAGGGAATTTCCTTATTCCATTCTGATTACCATCGTTCTTCTGGTGATGTGTCTGGATAAAGTGCTGTTCGGGCAGGCGGCGGCTTTTGTGTCCAGATATGACGGAATGGTGCTGCTGGTGCTGTTCGCCGTATTCCTGGCCTATACGCTGAAGGATGCGCTGAAGGCCAGAAAAGAATTCCAGGATTTTCCCGAGGATCACAAACCGCTTAAGTCTCCCGCAGTCAGCATTGTCTATATTATCGCCGGCATGCTGGGAATCGTCATCGGCGGGAATCTGGTTGTCAACGCCGCGACGCAGATCGCCACGGCGTTCGGACTGAGCCAGACCCTGATCGGACTGACGATCGTAGCGATCGGCACATCCCTTCCCGAGCTGGCGACTTCGGTGGTGGCCGCCAGGAAGGGCGAGAGCGACATCGCTATGGGAAATGTGGTAGGCTCCAATATATTTAACATCCTCCTTGTACTGGGAGCTTCCTCCGCTATCCACCCGGTAATGGTAAGCCAGGAATCCCTGTATGACATGGTGTTCTTAATCGTGGTCAGCATCATGTCCTATTTCTTTGTGGCGTCGAACCGGAAGGTGAACCGCATGGAAGGCGTCATCATGGTGGCCTGTTACGCGGGCTATATGATCTATATTATCCTGCGGTGAATCGGATATTTAATATAATTTTCAGATTTTATTAAAACATATTTGGGAAGAGTGTGCTATAATGGTCAGGTATTTAACTGCGGCGGATAGCCGCAGCCAATCATTCTGAACCTGATTATAGGAGGAAAGAACATGAAAAAGAAAAGGATGCTGGCCATATTTTTAGCGGTGGTCACGCTTATGATGTCAACTATGACGGCTTTTGCAACGGAACAGCCTGCGGATGGCGCGCAGCAGGGCGCGGAAGCTGCGTCGGCGGAAGGCGGAGCGCAGACAACTCCCACGCCCACCCCGGAAGCGACTCCCACACCTACCCCGGATGAGGCTCCGGCTGCGACCCCTACCCCCACCCCGGAACCGACTCCGACGCCTGCGCAGAATGGGGCTTCCAATGAGATTAATAATCCGACCCCGACTCCCGAGGTGACGCCGTCCCAGACGCCCGTCCCGACGGAAACCCCGACCCAGGCGCCGGCGCCCACGTCCAAACCTTATCTGGCATTGGGAGCCGATCTGGATGACAGCCAGAAGGCTACGGTTCTCAGACTTCTGGGCCTGGAAGGCCGCGATCTGAGTGAATTTGATGTGGTTCAGGTCACCAACGCGGAAGAGCATGCATATCTGGATGAATTTGTAGATTCCAAGCTGATCGGCTCCAAGTCCTGGTCCTCCGTACTGATTAATAAACTGGACAAAGGCTCCGGAATCAACGTCAGCTGCTTCAACATTAATTACTGTACGGAAAATATGTACCGGAATGCTCTGGTTACCGCGGGCATCGAAGACGCCAACGTAGTTGTGGCGGGCCCCAAGCCCATCGCCGGAACAGCGGCGCTGGTAGGCGTGGCAAAAGCCTATGAGCAGATGACCGGAAAAGAACTACCCAAAGACTCTCTGGCCGTGGCCAATAATGAGCTGGCCCTGACCGGTGAACTGGCCAAGACCATCGGAGATCCCCAAAAGGTGGAAGAGCTGATCGCCCTCATCAAGCAGTATGTAGCCGAGAACGGCCTGGACAGCGACGAGGACATTATGGAGGTTATCGACAAAGCCTCCGATAAACTGGAAATCACCCTTTCCGATCATGACAAAGAGCAGCTGCTGGCTCTGATGAAGAAGTTCAGCGAACTGGATATTGATGTGGATACCCTGCTGAATCAGGCAAAGGATATCTATGACAAATTAAGCGGATTGGATCTGGATCTGCATTTTGACAACTCCGGTATCGGCGCTTTCTTCTCAAACATCTGGAATGCGATCAAGAACTTTTTCGCATCCCTGTTCGGCAAATAAAGAGATAAATAACAGAATATAAAAGAACAAAACGACAAAACGGGACATGTCCAAATTGATTTGGGACATGTCCCGTTTGCTCGTTTGCTTGCTCCGTTTGCAAGATCCGTTTGTTATCCTTCATTTTCATATATTAAGAAATTCTTCATAATTCCTTTGAACTGGACTTAATATTCAAATGTTATAACTTAAAATATAAGAATCCGGTAATGATATGACATGAGAACCGGTATCTGTCTGGAAAACAGAATATACAAAAGAAGGAAAAAAGATGACCGGCGAAAGGGGTTGAGGTATAATAGAGGACAGGGTGATTCCGTTTTTTCACCCATACTAATTGGTGCGAAAAAAATACGCACAATGGAGGAACGGTTGAACCAAAAGATGTTCACCCACACCTGTATGTGCGAAAAAACGCACGATGGAGGAAAAAATGCAGAATATATTAGTGTGTGACGATGATAAAGAAATAGTAGAAGCGATCGACATTTACCTGACCCAGGAAGGCTATCACATATTAAAAGCGTATGACGGCCAGCAGGCCTTGGATATGCTGAAGGAGAACGACGTCCATCTGCTGGTGATCGATGTCATGATGCCGAAGCTGGACGGTATCCGTGCGACCTTAAAGATCCGGGAAAATAACAGCCTTCCGATCATCATCTTATCCGCCAAATCCGAGGACGCGGATAAGATCCTGGGCCTGAACATCGGGGCGGACGATTATGTGACGAAGCCGTTTAACCCGCTGGAACTCATAGCCAGGGTAAAATCACAGTTAAGGCGGTATACCCAGTTGGGAAATATACAGGAATCCGGCAGCCAGGTCTTTCAGACCGGAGGGCTTAAGGTAAATGACGAGCTGAAGGAAGTGACGGTGGACGGCGAACAGGTGAAGCTGACGCCCATCGAGTATAAGATTTTGCTGCTGCTGGTTAAGAATCAGGGGAAAGTATTTTCGATCGACCAGATCTATGAAAATATCTGGAATGAGGAGGCCATCGCGGCGGATAATACGGTGGCGGTCCATATCCGGCATATCCGGGAAAAGATCGAGATTAATCCGAAGGAACCCCGCTATCTGAAGGTGGTGTGGGGGATCGGATACAAGGTCGAAAAGCTGTCCTGAACTTATAAGTGCAAAAAAGCGCACGTGTGGAGGAAACTATGAAAAGATTTTTATATTCCCCGGGGGGAAAAGCGGCCCTGTTGGTCCTGCAGCAGGTGCTGGTGGGCATCATGGTGCTCTCCGTCTGCTTTGGCACGCTGATGCTGATGAAGGGCGGAGACAGCCTGTTTGCCGGACAGGGCAAATATGAGCAGTCGGCGCAATTTGACGACGCCTTTATGAGTGGTGTCTATGATACGATCTGGCTGACCGATTACAAATATAATTTTGAAACCGACGGGGTGTATAACCCGAAAAAAATCGTGGATATCGAAGACTACGCGCTGAATGGACGGATTACAGGGGAAGTCACGCGCAGCATCGGCTATTATCTGGAGGACCTGGTAAATTGGGGCAGGCAGGGAAAAGAAAATGAAAGCTATTCCGTAAAGGAAGTGGCAACCGATGACTGGGCCGGTGATTCCGGTGTGACGGCGTCTGTAACGGCAGATGATAGTTCCGTGTCTGTGCAGGCAGGGCAGGAGAATTATAGATTTGATGAAAGCTACGCCCCGGTAGGAGACGTCAGCCTGGAAGAATACCTGGAACAGCATCCGGACGTGAATCCGTCTAAAATGTACGGCTATCTGTCCAATGCCATCGACAACGCGTATAACGGAGTAGAGCAGTACAAATGGAATCTGGCAAAATACCAGGAGGATAAAAGCAATTTCCGCTATGCCATAGTAAACCGGACCACCGGAAAAGCTTACAGTAACCTGGACGGTATCCAAAGCGCCGCCGACGCGGAGGAGGCGATAAAAAGCATCCGGGGGCTGGGAGCTTACATCTATCTGGACTCCGCTTCTTTAAATTTTGAAAAAAGTCCGAAGTCCAGTATCGATTCGTTTAATAAAGCGATCAATCAGGCGGTAAATGGCTGGAGCTATATGGATTCCAAAGTGACTATGGAAAATATTTACCGGAACCTGAATCAGCTGTCGGCGCTTGCGGGCGGAGATTATACGATTGCGGCGGGCATAGACACTACCTATCCGATACACGATGGATTCTATGATGCCAAAATAGAATATGAACAGACCAGGCCCTGGTTCCAGGCGTTGATGTACGGTGGATTGATCTCCCTTTTCCTTTACATCGTCGTGCTGGTGGCCCTGACCGTCGTGTCCGGCAGGCGGACGGATGATGAGGAAATCCATCTGTCTTCCGTAGATAACATACCGACAGAATTTGTCCTGGCCTGTATCGTGGCCCTGGGAATCTTAGTGGTTTTTTCCGCGGTTATGGTGTTAAATACCCTGTACAGCGTAAAATCTCTGGTTATTATATCGGCCATAGTCGTATCTATTCTGGCAGATCTTCTGCTGATGGCCGGATATCTGTGCCTGGCCAGAAAAATCAAAGGGGGAATCTTCTGGAAAAAAAGTATTCTCGGCTGGTTTTTTGGGACGCTGTACGGCGGAGCGAAAGGGATTCGTTCCAATGTCAAGGTGCTGGTCAGCTTTCTGGGCTTCCTGCTGATTGACTTTTTGCTGGCGTTATTTATGATTCAGGCCAGATCGAGACTCACGCTGCTGTTATTCGGCCTGCTGGCCCTGGGCTTCAACGCCTTTGTCGGAGCCCTGCTTTTACGGGAAGAGGGGCAGCGCAGCGAGATTATGGAAGGCATTCAGAAGATCAGGGACGGCGATCTGGAATATAAGTTAAAAACAGAATCATTAAAGGATGATAACCTTAAAATCGCCCAGGCGGTGAACAACATCGGGGAAGGGCTGCAGAACGCGGTGGCAGACAGCATGAAAAATGAGAGGCTGAAAACCGACCTGATCACGAATGTGTCCCACGATATCAAAACGCCCCTGACATCCATCATTAACTATGTGGACCTGTTAAAAAGAGAGCATATCCAGGATGAGAAGATCAGCGGTTATATCCGTATCCTGGATGAAAAATCCCAGAGATTAAAACAGCTGACGGAAGATCTGGTGGAGGCTTCCAAGGTAAGCTCAGGGAACATTACATTAAACTTCGAGCACTTGAACTTCGTGGAACTGATCAATCAGACGACTGCTGAATTTACCGAGAAATTCGAGGCCAAGGACCTGGAACTGATCGAGAATGTGCCAAACGCTGCGGCGGTGGTGCGGGCCGACGGCCGCCGGTTGTACCGGGTGCTGGATAACCTGTTCAACAATGTGGCGAAATATGCGCTGCCCCATACCCGGGTGTATGTGGATCTGGCGGAGGAAGACGGATATATCCGTTTCTCGATCAAAAATATATCCGAGCACCCACTAAACATCCGGGCTGACGAGCTGACCGAACGGTTCATCCGCGGAGACGTGTCCAGGAGCACGGAAGGCAGCGGGCTGGGACTGTCTATTGCCAAAAACCTGACTGAGCTTCAGAACGGACATTTTGAGATTTATTTGGATGGGGACCTTTTCCGCGTGACCATATCCTTTGTAAAAACGGAGGAGAGCCACCAAGAGCAGAGGCAAGAGGCAAAGCATGAGGAAGAATAGGGCGGTAATTCCGGCGCTGCTTATTATATGCGGACTGCTGCTGCTTCTGATTACCGTACAGATGATGGGCAGTCACTGGTTTTAGGCTGTCTATATAATAAACGGTTAAAGGGACCGGAGCACAATTTGAGCCATATGGCATATTGTGCTCCGGTCCCTTTGAGATTAAGAGGAGTTTCGCTCTCCTGCTGTATAATGCGTACTTCCTTAGGGTTTCTTACCGCTTATTCGCTATCTGCTTCAGAAGCCTCATCGGCGCTCGGCACATGGAACTCCGTCTCTTCCACTTCGGTCTCTTCCGGCATGTAGTGCTTAAATACCCGGACGAAAATATAAGAGCTGACAAAAGCCTGCACTCCGAAACCTGCGATAATCCAGAATGGAAGAATGACGAAGAAAATCTGTGTCAAAAAGAAGAAAATAATCAGCGGGAGATACGTGATCAGCACAAGCAATATGGTCCAGGGCAAATGCCGCAGACTCATCAGAAACGCGTTCTTCACCGTATTCTTCGTGGTATTATAGAATCTGGATAATACCGGAAATACGTAAGCCAGAGTAAATGCGTACATCAGCGCCACAACGCCCAGCGCGTAGAGGAAAATTTTGCCCCAGGATGCGGTTACGCCGGTCATGACCCAGAAGTCCACGCCCAGGATAATTCCCGCGATCAGGAAGATCACCCAGATGATGGTGGCCTGCTTGAAGTTTTCCTTGAAGGATTTTAAAAAGCTCCGGATAATATAGGATTCCTCATTTTTTACCATCTTAAGGGCTACGTAATACATGGCGGTCCAGGCGGCCCCGATGGTGACGATGGGAATGCAGCAGATTACAAAGATGACGTTCAGGATGATCATGTCCGCGATACGTCCCAGCGCTGTGAAGAACTTATTGTCCATGTTAAAAAAGTTACTCATAGAATCGACCTTTCTCTCGTGATATGAATTAGGAAATCAGGAAGCGGCGAGATACGCCCCTGATTCGGCAATTTTACGTTTGCATTTATAATAGATTATAGCGAATGAGCAGTCATAAATCAATCGAAAAGGAAGATTCGTCAACTTGTCTATGAAATCATAAAAATCTTCGGCAGATTGACGGCGGCCCCATTTTCTTTAAAATCCCTTTGTCGAATGTGCCAAAGGATTTCTGGAATCTTTGGTGGATAGTGGCATGGTCGGAAATGGCAGATTACGTTATACTAAATGCAGTAATTGAGACGCCATCTCAGAACATAAAACAGAAAATAGTTTAGGAGGAATTCACACATGGCAAGTTTATCATTAAAAGACATTTGTAAAGTGTATCCCAACGGTTTCGAGGCCGTTAAGAATTTCAATCTGGAGATCGAAGACAAAGAGTTCATCATCTTCGTAGGTCCCTCCGGATGTGGTAAATCTACAACCCTTCGTATGATCGCAGGTCTGGAAGAGATCTCTTCCGGTGAATTAAAGATTGGTGACAGAGTAGTAAACGATGTGGAACCCAAAGACAGAGATATCGCTATGGTATTCCAGAACTACGCTCTGTATCCTCATATGACCGTATACGATAACATGGCATTCGGTCTTAAATTAAGAAAAGTTCCCAAAGATCAGATAGATAAAATGGTAAAAGAGGCAGCCAGAATCCTGGATCTGGAACCCCTGTTAGACCGTAAACCGAAGGCTCTGTCCGGCGGCCAGAGACAGCGTGTTGCTATGGGACGTGCCATCGTTCGTGATCCCAAAGTATTCCTGATGGACGAACCTCTGTCCAACCTGGATGCCAAGTTAAGAGTTCAGATGCGTATTGAGATCTCCAAACTGCATCAGAGACTGGGAACCACCATCATCTATGTAACTCATGACCAGACAGAGGCTATGACGCTGGGTACCAGAATCGTCGTTATGAAAGACGGTATCATCCAGCAGGTAGATACTCCTCAGAACTTATATGCAGCTCCCTGCAATCTGTTCGTTGCCGGATTCATCGGATCTCCTCAGATGAACTTCCTGGATGCAGTCTGCAAGGTAAATGGAGATAAAGTTACCCTTCAGATCGGACCGCACGCGATTCAGCTTCCTCCTGCAAAGGCGAAGAAATTAATCTCCGGCGGATATGACGGAAAGACCGTTGTACTCGGAATCCGTCCGGAAGATGTAAACGACAGCCAGATGTTCATCGAAGCATCTCCGAACAGCGTTGTGGAATCCACCATCAAAGTGTATGAGCTGCTCGGCGCGGAAGTTTACTTATACTTCGATGTAGAAGGCTTCCCGATGACCGCCAGAGTGGATCCCCGTACCACAGCAAGAACCGGCGATACCGTGAAATTTGCTCTGGATGTAGAGAGAATCCACGTATTCGACAAAGAAACCGAGCTGACGATCACCAACTAAGATCAGAATATTGCCCCGGCAGGGCTTGCCTGCCGGGGCTTTTTAGTCCATGGGAAAGTGCTCCTATGGACTAAAAAGCCCTCCGGGGGATCGCCCTGCGGCGGAATATTGGAATCGGATAACAATGTAACAGCAATGCCAAAACAGGATCAAGTTTTTGTAAAATTGGTGACTTTTTCAGAGGGGGGACTTGCGTTTTTGGAAAAGAACATTTAGAATGGGGCTAGCAACGGTATTGCGAAATACTCTCCGAAAGCAGTCCCAGGGCGGGAGAGCCGGGTAATCGCAGGGAAAGGAGCTAACTATGATATCGAATCAAATAGTACAATCGGCGATAGACGAATTGAAGGCAATAACAAGAGTTGATTTATGTGTGATGGATCTGGACGGCCTGCCGGTGGCAGCCACTTGTGAATTAGAGGACTTTTTAAAAGAGGCGGCTGAAAGCTTTGCGGAGTCGCAGGCGGACAGTCAGGAGATTCAGGGGTATCATTTCTTTAAAGTAATGGATGACAGACAGGCCAGCTATACCCTGATCGCCAGAGGAGCCGGCGAGGATGTGTATATGATCGGAAAGATCGCGGTCAGCGAGATTCAGAATCTGATCGTGGCATATAAAGAGCGTTTTGACAAAAATAATTTTATTCAGAATCTGCTGCTGGATAATCTTTTGCTGGTGGATATCTATAACCGCGCCAAAAAGCTTCATATTGCTATAGAAGCCCGCCGGGTGGTGTTTATGATTGAGACCAAATACGAGAAGGATAACAACGCATTGGAGACGGTCAAAAACCTGTTCGCGGTCAATACAAAGGATTTTATAACGGCCGTGGATGAGAAGAATATCATTCTGGTCAAAGAATTAAAAGAAAATGACGGCGCGGATGAGTTGAACAATACCGCGAAAATCCTGGTGGATATGCTGAATACGGAGGCTATGACCCAGGTGCGGGTTTCCTACGGAACGATCGTCACGGATATCAAAGAATTATCCAAGTCTTATAAAGAAGCGAAAATGGCGCTGGACGTGGGACGCATCTTTTATGCGGAACGCAGCATCGTCGCGTACAGCACGCTGGGAATCGGCCGGTTGATCTATCAGCTGCCGCTGCCGCTGTGTGAGATGTTTATGAAAGAGGTGTTCGGCGACGAGCTGCCGGATACATTTGATGATGAAACTTTGTTCACCATTTACAAATTCTTTGAGAATAATCTGAATGTGTCTGAGACGGCGCGCCAGCTCTATGTTCACCGGAATACGCTGGTCTACAGGCTGGAGAAGCTTCAGAAGAGCACCGGATTGGATATCAGGGTGTTCGATGACGCGCTGACGTTCAAGATCGCCCTGATGGTGGTCAGCTATATGAATTATATGGACAGCCTGGATTATTAATGAAGAAAAGATGGGCATGAAAATAAGATGACACATTTAGAAGATATAAGTCATCTTCATTTGTTCTAAGCAACGGCCGGGCGCGTATTCAGCAATTTGGATGCGCGCCCGGCCGTTTTTGCTTTTTTTTGCTAACGGTGCTTGAGTATCCGCAAAGGTTCACCGCAAAATCAAATGAAGGGCCCCGCGTTTGAGACAGAATTAGCGAAAGCCTATCCGGAGTGCGTCTGGTTGTGACCAAGGAGACGATGGCGGTCGAGGGGATGATTAAGATAGTCTATGATTTACTGAAAAGATATACTTGAAATTATTATACTTTAAAATTAATATAAGACGAGGAAATCCTATTGAGATGAGATAGGAAGCGAGGGCGAATCGGATGCAAAAATTTGTTGACCGCGAAGATGAATTGCGGACATTGGAAAAGCAGTATGAAAAAAAGGAATCCAGCCTGGTCGTGCTTTATGGACGGCGCAGAGTAGGGAAAACCTCCCTTTGCATCGAATTTATGAAAGGCAAGAACGCGCTGTATTTTCTGGCAACGGAGGAAAGCGAGGTACAGAACCGCAACCAATTCAAAAATTTGGTTGCGGATTATCTGGAGGATGCGCTTTTGAAAAATGCGGTTGTGGACGAGTGGGAGATTATCTTTCAAACCATTGTCAAAACCAAGACCGAGCGGAAAAAAGTGCTGATCCTGGACGAGTTTCAATACTTGGGGAAAGCCAACCCAGCGTTCCCGTCTATCTTTCAAAAGATTTGGGAGAAGGTATTGAAGCAGGAAAACGTCATGGTGATTTTGTGCGGCTCTCTGATTCATATGATGGAGGAGCAAACCCTAAACTATGGCAGTCCACTGTATGGACGTCGCACCGCGCAGATTAAATTAAAACAGATTCCGTTCCGGTATTATGGAGAATTTTATCCGGAGCGGGGAGAAAAGGAACTGATCCCCCTTTACAGCATCACGGGCGGGGTGCCAAAGTATGTGGAAGTGTTCGAGAGCAACGACAATATTTATGAAGCGATCCGGGAACATATCGTAAACACTTCCAGTTTCCTGTATGACGAGCCGAACTTTCTTTTGCAAAAGGAAGTGTCCGAGGTGGGGAGTTACTTTTCCATCATCAAAACCATCGCTGCAGGCAATCAGAAGCTGTCAAAAATCGCGGGTTCTCTGGAGATTGCGCAGTCAAAGATTACACGTTACTTGAAAACGCTCATGGATTTGGATATTCTGTATCGGGATGTGCCGGTGACGGAGAAATCACCGGACAAGAGCAAAAAAGGGTTATACCGGTTGCGGGATAACTTTCTGTTGTTTTGGTTCAAATTTATTTTCCCAAACATGGGATATATAGAATCCGGGCACAGCGAGCTGGTGATGAATAAGATCGAGCAGAATTTTATCGACAGTCATGTGAGCTTTGTTTACGAGGATATCTGTCGGGAAAAAATATGGCAGTTGAGCGCAGGGGGGTGCTGGCCGTTCCAGGCTCAGAACGTCGGGCGCTGGTGGAATAACAAAGACGCAAAGATCGACGTAGTAGCGACTGACGAGGAAGGCGGCAACATCATCTTCGGCGAGTGCAAATACTGGAAAGGCCCGGTGGGAGTCAACGTGTTGGAAATGCTGATGCAAAAGGCGAAAATGGTGGAGTGGAAAGGCCCGGAGCGCAAAGAATATTATGTTTTGTTCAGCGTTAACGGGTTTACGCCAGAACTAGAGGCACAGGCCGCCCGGCAGAAGAATGTAATGCTGCTATCATAGAAGGGTTTTATGACAAGGGGAAAGATTATTGGGGAATTTTTCAAAAAGACGGTATTGCCGGTGCGAGTTCTTTCGTCAAGTAAGGGGCGGAAATTCTTGACTTTTATAGTAAAAAAGTATATATTTAAGATATGAAAACGTTTTAACTCGGGATGAACGGATGACGCGCAGAGGATACGGGAAAGATGGCTAAGACAGGGAGACGGACTACAATTAAAGAAGTGGCTGAAAGAGCGGGAGTTACGATCGGTACGGTATCCCATGTGATTAATGGCACGGCGCCCATATCGCCGGAGACGACGCAGCGGGTGCGGGAGGCTGTACGGGAGCTTGATTATAAACCGAATCCTATGGCCAGGTATATGAGATCTAAGAAGAGCCGGATGATTGGGCTGATGATACCGAACCTGAATAACAGTTTCCATTCTCAGGTGGCCAGTACATTTATGGAGAGCGCGGACGCGGACGGCTATACGGTTCTTATTCTGGGTTATGAATATTCGACGGAACGGGAGAAGAAGGAACTGGAGAGCCTGGTGCAGAATAATGTGGATGCCGTAGTGGTTGTGAATGGCCATGATGATGAGGCGGCGATCGGCATGCTGGGCCGGCAGGGGGTATCGGTGATATTGGCGGACCGGCGGATAGAAGGCTGTCATATTCCTTATATTCAGTATGATAATAGAAGGATTATGAATCAGGTGGTATCCATGCTGAAGGAGAAAGGTTACCGGTCCATTGGTTTTATTTCGGAAAAGCTGGATCTGACGAATTTGCAGGACCGTTTTGAGGGTTACAAGGAAGCGCTTGATACTTATGGATATGAATTCCGGCAGGAGCATGTGTTTATCTCGGAAAAGCTTTGTCTGGATAATATGCGGGCCGGATATCAGTTTACGATAGATTTACTGCGGAATTATAAGAAAGAAGAACTGCCGGAGGCTTTCCTGGCCTCCTCTGATCTGCTGGCGATCGGAATGCTGCGGGCGTTTTCGGAAGCCGGTTATCAGGTGCCGGGAGACTTTGGCGTGGTGGGCTATGATAATCTGCCCATTGCAGGGTTTGTGCAACCCAGGCTGACTACTGTGAATCAGGACAGAGAGCTGCTGGGTAAAGAGCTGTGGCGGATGACCAGAGCTAAAATCGAGGACGGTACTGTGGTGAATGTCACTCTGCAGCAGGAGCTGATCATCAGGGAATCCTGCTAAAGTTTATTATGGTAATTGTTAAAACGTTTTAACGAAAAAATGATGGAAAGAAAAGGAGGGAAAAAGAGAAGAGAAGGTATTCGGGTCGTTAAAACGTTTGAATGAAAGCTAAATAAAATAAAAAAGGAGAGATTGAGTATGAAAACAGTAAAAGATAAGTATGTATTGGTAGGAGCGGATTTTGCAGGATTTCCTTTGAAGGAAGCGGTTGTGGAGTATTTAAAAAGCAAGGGTTGGAAAGTCACCGACATCGGCGTAAAATCGGCGGACGAAGAGGATCCGGAAATGTTCCACCGGATCGGCCTCAAAGTCGGAGCAAAGATTACGGAAGGCGAATTTGAGCGCGCGCTGCTCTTCTGCGGGACCGGCATGGGTATCCATATCGCCGCCAGCAAATGCCCGGGCGTGTTCTCGGGGGTTGTGGAGAGCGTACCGGCCGCATTGCGGGCGATCACCGGCAACGGCGTCAACGTGCTGGCTATGGGAGCGTTTTATGTGGCTCCGCAGATGGGGAAAGAGATCGCGGAGGCGTTTTTGACCCATAATTTGGGGGATGGCTATGAGTGGTGGCCGAATTTCTATGAATTCCACAAACTGGCCTGTGACGAGTTGGATGCCTTCGACTATGAAGAGTTTAAGAAAAATGGATTTGAAGTGAAGCGGATGGGAGATGTGGAACTCTCCCTGATGGATAAACCGGAATAAGATTTGGCCTTAACCGGGGGCGGCTGGGAACCGTGGGCGGTATCTGCTAAGTGGAATCGAAAAGCCGGGTTCAGGAACCGAGCCTATTCACCGGGAACACCTGATGTGTTCCCGGTGAATAGGCTCTTGCCCGTCGGACGTGAAGTCCGCCGTGCATCCTGAACCCGGCTTTTTGATTCCGCTAAGCGGATACCCAGCCGGAAGCAGCAGGCATACCCAAACCTGAGGAAAAACCCTCTAGTTATCGAAGCCCCTTTTCTTGTAAATAAAGCTGAATAATAAGGAGGCCCCTACGATCCAGACCACAATGATACAGAACCGAAGCGCTGATTTTCCCGTAAAAAGCTCGCCGTTCACCGTATTATAGTAGAGATGCAACGAGGCGTCGATAGGCGAAAGGTAAGAGATATAGCGAAACAGTTTGACTGCCCCGGAGAACATGGAAGGAATCAGCAGCAACAGCATGATAGGAACCTGCAGAATACTGGTGCTCATCTGGTCTCTGCAGACAGCGCCTATGACCGCGCTTACCATGACCAGGCAAATGGTTCCCAGGAGGGTAAACAACAGATAAGCTGGCAGATTGGCAAGCGCTGTTTTGGTAAGCAGGAATACCAAGAGGTTGCCCACCATAGTGATAACGATACCCGTGCTGATCTTGGACAAAAAGAATTCGGCCGCGCTGACATTGGATAAAATCAAGGTGCGCAGGGTGAACTTTTCCTTTTCCTCCGCGATTGACGTGGATGGAACCAGGATGGCGCACATACAGGAGTTTAAGAGCATACCGACGGTCAGGATAAACAGGGACTTGTCCCCGCCTACATCGAGAGGCAGTATGTTATACAATACGACGAACATTAACGGTATCAGATTGCTTATAAACATCGCCGGGTTTTTCAGATAGTCAGAGAGATCTTTTTTAAATAAAGCTTTCCATTTGCGTAGTGAGATATTCATCAGAGTCCCCTCCCCGTCAATTGTAAAAATATTTCTTCCAGGTTCGGCTCCTGGGAATGGATCGTCAGGCATTGGCCGGACGCAATGAGTTCCATAATTTTTTCCGCTCCCTCGCGGTCCTTGGAAAAGGTCAGAAGTTCTTTGGCTTTCGTGAGAACCTGGATCTGATCCTTAGCGAACGCAAGCTTCAACTCTTCGGGTGATCCGGTGATGATCAGTTTCCCTTCGTTCAGAATCCCGATCCGATTACAGAGTTTGTCGGCTTCTTCCATATTATGGGTGGTTAAAAAGACCGTGGTACCGCTTTGGTTTAACTCCTGAAGCATCATGTGGACCTCGTGGATGTTGGCCGGGTCCAGGCCGCTGGTAGGCTCATCCAGGAATAAAAGCTCCGGTTTATGTAAGATCGCGGCAGCCAGTACGGTGCGCTGACGCATTCCCCTGGAACATTTCTTGATCAGGGTCTTGCGGGAAGCCGACAGATTCATCCTTTTTAATATGGTATCTACTTCCTGTCTGGATACATTCCGGATTCTGGCGAAAAACAACAGGTTTTCTTCAATGGACATCCGCTCGTAGAGTCCGTTCGTATCGGACAGTATGCCGATCCGGTCATAATCCTCCCGGGTGACCGAACCGATGTCTTTTCCCAGTACGCGGATTGTCCCTTCCTCTTTTTGCAGCTGTCTTGTCAATAATTTGATGGTGGTAGTTTTTCCGGCTCCGCTTGGCCCAAGGAATCCAAATACTTCGCCGGGCTTTACACAGAAACTGATATGATCCAGAGAAAATGCGGGGCCAAAACGAAGGCAGACATTTTCTAAAAAAATCATTTCGTCCATATAGCAGGTCTCCTTTTCTAAGTTTTTCACCATTATGCCATATCGGGAAATGATTTCAAGCGTTTCCGAACAGACGGCGGTTTTCAAAGACCGAAAGAGCCTGTTTTCCGACGAATGGAGCATGCGGCCGGACGGATTGAGAAGAAATATGAGACCCAAAACTACCATTGGAAGGTTTCTTTTAACTCCGCCAGCCGTCCCTTGGACAGTGGAATCTGGCTGTTGTCCTGATTATTCAGAACCAGGACATAACTGTTCTTTGTCCATTTTTCAAACCGCTCCACCTTCTGCAGATTTACCAGATAAGAACGGTGGCAGCGGAAAAATCCGGATTTTTTCAGATTTTCTTCCAGCTGGTCCATGGTGCGCTGCACCAGAAAAAGTTCTCCCCGGACAGATATGTAATTATTTTTGTTGGAGCTTTCCACATAATCAATGTCTTTTGGGTCAAACAACAGGACACGGCTGCCGGACTTGGCCGGAATCTTTAATACTTCGAAGGTGCCTTCCTCAAGGCTTTCAGAATCCTCCTCCTCGTGCTCTGCCTGGTGAAAAGCGCCGTTTTCATAGTAAAAGGCGGTTCCGGGCATCAGCAGGGTGTGGCGTAGGGAGGAATGGGCGGTAATAAAGCGGACGCCATTGCCGCATTGTTCTTCCATCCAGTGCAGAACCCTCCTGGTTCCGTCCTCGTCCAGATTCAGCAGCGGCTCTTCCAGAAAACAAAACTCCGCCTGCTGCATACTGATGCGGGCCAGCTGAGTCTTCATGCATTCCCCTGGTTTTAAGTCCCTCATCCGCCGCCGGGATAAAGGCAGCAGGCCGAAGGCGTCCATCACGGTATCCAGGTCCCGGGTCTCCCCGAACAGCTCGTGGAAAAAGCGCAGATAATGGCGGACCGTATCCCGCTCATAGCCCTTCTCCTGAAGGGTAATGTACGCCGCGTTTCTGCCCCGCATATATTCCTTTATATATAGAAATAATTCTTCCATAATCTCCTGGTTGCATTCGATATGCAGACAGCCGCAGGTGTCCAGATTATTCATAAGATTTTCGATAGATTCCTGTATGATTGAAGCCATTCTGTTTCCTTCTTTATCATTTGATTAAGAGAAGCATACTATAAGACGGAGGGCTTGTACAGTGCGAAACTGCGATTTTATCTGACAGTAAGTGGAAAAATTCAGGAATTTATGCGCGGGAAAGGTTGACAAATAAATAGTTCGGGCGTAGAATTAAATTAGTTCGAATGATGAAGTAAATGGTGGGGCAGATGAAGAATAATCAGATAGGACTGGAAATAGAACAGAATATCGCGGCATATGTGGATGAGGTGAAGGAGCTGCTGGCTCCGGAGATCTGGCAGAATATCCTGCTGGACTGTTCCAAGAATGAGCTGTTTTTGTTGTGGCTTTTGTATCGGGAGAAGGAAGTGAACATGACGAGGGCGGCGGAATATATGAATGTGCCGCTGAACACGGCAACGGGTATCGTCGGAAGGATGGAGAAACGGGACCTCGTTCTGAGAGTCCGCAGCGCGGAAGACAAACGAGTCGTGACGATCCGGCTCAGCGAAAAAGGAACGGAACAGATTCAGTCCATCATAAGCGAGATGGTGTATTATGGCAGGAAAGTCCTGGAAAACTTCAGCCGGGAAGAGATGGAACTCTTCTTCCGCATGATGGATAAGTTAAAGGTGGTCATGAAGGAAGAAAAAGAGAAGAAGACGCAAAGGCGCAAAGTGAGGAAAATACCGATCAGTTAAAAGGGGCTGCGTATATGGCCCTTTTGCCGGGACATATACTTCGAGAATCGAAATATTCAGCTATTGAATTAATGGAATGAAAAAGATCTGAGAACCGAAAATGTTTGGTATAAGAGCAGGAGGTACAGGATGAGCAGAATTTATATTTTTACAGGAAAAGGCGGCGTGGGGAAAACCAGTGTGGCGGCCGCCCACGCGGTATTAAGCTCCGGGGAGGGAAAGCGTACGCTGCTGGTCAGTACGGACATGGCGCATAATCTGGGAGACGTATTTGAGCGGAAGCTGGGAAAAGAACCTGTGCGTCAGCAGGAGAACCTGGATCTCTATGAGATCGACCCCAATTATGTGATGGAACAGGATTTCCGGGATATTCTTTCATGTATCGGTAAAATGCTGCCGGACAGCAGCGGTAAGAATATGGAGGATTTCGGTATGGTTCCCGGAATGGAAGAATTGTTTTCCCTGTTGAAGATCGCGGATATCTGGGACAGCGGCGTTTATGAGAGGATTATTGTAGACTGCGCGCCGACGGGAGAGACCCTGTCGCTGCTAAAATTTCCAGAGCTGCTTTCCTGGTACATGGAGAAGCTGTTTCCGCTAGGAAAGGTGGCAATGCGGGTACTGTCGCCGGTCTCAAAGCGGCTGTTTCAACTGGAGCTTCCGAACCGGCAGGCCATGAGCGATATCGAGCGGATGTATCTGAAGCTGATCCGGCTCCAGGAACTTTTAAAAGACCGGAATACGACCAGCATACGGCTGGTGGCGATGCCTGAAAAAATGGTGGTGGAGGAGACAAAGCGAAATTATATGTACATGAACCTGTATAATTTTAACGTAGACGGACTGTATATCAACCGGGTGATTCCGGAGAACATCGGCAACCCCTTCTTTGACGAGTGGCTGAACATCCAGAAAAAATATATTGCCCAGCTGAAAGAGAGCTTCGCGGAGCTGCCCGTATGCTGCATTCCCTGGTATGAGGAAGAAGTCAGGGGTGTGAAGGCGGTGGAGCGGATCTGTGAAGACGCGCTGTCAGGGAAAGAAGTGTTTCGATCCGCGATACAGGGCGGAAGGGAACAGTTTGAGCAGGTGGAGGACGGATATATCCTGACCGTATTCATGCCGAATGCCCAAAAGGAGGACCTGGAAGTCTATCAGACCGAGACAGACGTGGCAATCCGTCTGGGAAACTATAAGAGGAATATTCCGCTGCCCAATACGCTGAAAAGCTATCTGATCACTTCGGCCAGATTAGAAGAAGGAAAGCTCCGCCTTAGCTTCCGGCAGGAATCAGATGCCGGTACGCAATGATGGAAATAATCACCCGCAGCTTTACGTGTAAAATAACGCGCCATGGAGGTAAACGATGAATAAAAGCAATGCAGACCGTATAAAAGAAGCAAAACACTATGAATGGCTGGCAATAAAGGCTCTCTTTCCGGAACAGGCGGTTCCCCATCTGGAAATCATCGGCAGGGAGTTTCAAGCACTGGCGGCGGAGAGCCTGGCTTCATGGGGGGCGCAGCTGATTCATTCCTTCCGGCAGGAAGAACCTGACGGAAAGGGAGAGGCGGGAGATGTGTCCGGCGGTGCGAGAAAGATTCATATAGACGAAAATTGAAATAGAAGGAGGTTCCGAAGATGAGGATTATCATTTATACGGGAAAAGGCGGAGTGGGAAAGACCACGGCGGCGGCGGCCACCGCCCTGAGGCTTTCGGAATCAGGAAAAAAGGTACTGATCATGAGTACGGACCAGGCGCATAGTCTGGGAGACGCGTTTGATAAAAAAATAGGCGGAGAAATAACCAAGATACAGGAAAATCTGGACGCCCTGGAAATCGATACGCTGTCCGAAAACGAAAAAAGCTGGGGACATCTGAAAAGCTATCTGAAGGAAATGCTTACCATAAAGGGAAATGGCGGGATCGAGGTAGAAGAATTGTTGGTATTCCCGGGGCTGGAAGAACTATTTGCCATGTTCAAAATCCTGGATATTTACGAACAAAAAAGCTGGGATGTCCTGATCGTAGACTGCGCGCCTACAGGAGAGACCCTTTCCCTTCTCAAATATCCCGAGATGCTGTCCGGCTTTATGGAAAAAATCCTCCCCTTTAAGCGTAAAAGCGCCAAAATCGCCGGACCGGCTATAGAAAAAATAACGAAAATTCCAATGCCCGCGGACAATGTATTTGACGATATCGAATATGTGATGGACAAAATGCAGCGTCTTCAGGCTCTGCTGTCGGACAAAGACACGCTCAGCATCCGCCTGGTAACCACGCCCGAAAAGATAGTCATTCAGGAGACCAGGCGGACCTTCACCTGCCTGTACCTGTTCGGCTACAATGTAGATGCCGTCATCATCAACAGAATCTATCCCGCCAGGGCTATGGAAGGTTACTTCAGCAAATGGATCGAACGCCAGGAAGACGGGCTGCGGGAAATCCGGGAAAGCTTCTCGGAAATCCCCCGCTTCTATCTGGAGCTGCAGACTCAGGAGGCCCGCGCCGTTCCCCAGCTTCTGGCCCTTGGCCGTCAGTTGTTCAGGGACACCGATCCCTCCGCTATTCTTTTTAAAAAAGAAATCTTTCATCTTCAAAAAGAGCCGGGCTGTCTAACCATAAAAATCTTCCTGCCTTTTGCGGACAAAGGGGATCTGGATCTGAAACAAAGCGAGGAAGAATTAATCTTAAGCGTAAGAAACGAGACACGAAGATTTCCGCTTCCGCTGGAATGCCGTCATCAGCCCATCCTTTCGGCGCAATATAATGAAGTTTACTTTGTGATTAAATTCGAGGCTTAAGGCTTGGAGGAAGGCCGGGATTATTTTTTTGATGCGTTTTAAAGGAGAATGATGTATAATGTTAGATGGCTGTGGAGCCAAAATGGCGATAAGGCATGCCTTAAGCTGTTTTTAGCATTTTGAAACTAAGCGTTTATTAACGTGTTGAAGGAGGATATGTTTTTATGGTAAAACTTTATGACAGCGGAGTATATCTGGTTCACGGGACGGAACTGGTTGAGGACGGCCCGCAGGCCGCAGCGGTTCTGCAGAATAAGTACGGACAGACGGCGACCAGGGAAGAAGCGGCCAAAAACACCATGGCTTATGGTATTTTGAAGGATCATAATACTTCGGGAAATATGGAAAAGCTGCAGGTTAAGTTTGATAAGCTGACTTCACATGATATTACTTTTGTGGGAATCATTCAGACGGCGAGAGCTTCCGGTCTTGAGAAGTTCCCGGTGCCTTACGTGCTGACCAACTGCCATAACAGCCTGTGCGCGGTGGGCGGTACGATTAATGAGGATGACCACATGTTTGGCCTGACCTGCGCTAAGAAATACGGCGGCGTCTATGTACCCCCTCACCAGGCGGTTATCCATCAGTATGCCAGAGAGATGCTTTCCGGCGGCGGAAAGATGATTCTGGGTTCGGACAGCCATACCCGTTATGGCGCGCTTGGCACCATGGCTATGGGAGAAGGCGGACCGGAGCTTGTGAAACAGCTTTTGAACAAGACTTATGATATCAATATGCCGGGAGTCGTGGCGGTATATCTGACGGGGACGCCGGATAAAGGCGTCGGTCCCCAGGACGTGGCGCTGGCCATCATCGGGGAAGTGTTCGGCAACGGCTATGTGAATAACAAGGTGATGGAATTCGTCGGGCCCGGCGTGGATCAGCTGAGCGTGGACTTCCGGATCGGCATCGATGTGATGACCACGGAAACGACCTGCCTGTCCTCGATCTGGAAGACGGATGAGAAGGTAAAAGAATATTATGACATCCATGGACGGGTGGAGGAATACAAGGAGCTGAATCCCGGAGCCGTAACTTACTACGATGGGTGCGTCTATGTGGATTTGAGCCAGGTGAAGCCGATGATCGCCATGCCGTTCCATCCGAGCAACACCTATACGATAGAGGAATTAAACGCGAACCTGATGGATATCCTGGAGGAATGTGAGAAGAAGGCGCTGGTCAGCCTGGACGGCGCTGTGGATTTCAAATTAAGGGATAAGGTAAGAAACGGAAAACTGTATGTGGACCAGGGTATCATCGCGGGATGCGCCGGCGGAGGCTTTGAGAATATCTGTGACGCAGCGGACATTGTCCGGGGCAGAAGCATTGGGGCCGATGAATTTACGCTGAGCGTATATCCGGCCAGCACCCCGATCTATATGGAGCTGGTGAGAAACGGCTGTATAGCCGACCTGATGGAGACCGGCGCCATAGTGAAAACCGCGTTCTGCGGGCCCTGCTTCGGTGCGGGCGACACGCCCTGCAACAACGGATTTTCCATTCGCCATACCACCCGGAACTTCCCTAACAGGGAGGGTTCCAAGCTGCAGAGCGGACAGATCTCTTCCGTAGCGCTGATGGATGCCCGTTCCATCGCCGCCACGGCGGCCAATCAGGGTTACCTGACCGCGGCCACCGATCTGGATGTGGAATACCGCGGCCCGAAATATCATTTTGACAAGACAATTTACCAAAACAGAATCTTTGACAGCCATGGAGTGGCAGATCCGTCCGTAGAGATCAAGTTCGGCCCCAACATTAAGGACTGGCCGGCCATGTCCGCGCTGCCTGAGAATATGGTTTTAAAAGTGGTTTCCGAAATCCACGATCCCGTAACAACCACCGATGAGCTGATCCCCTCCGGAGAGACCTCATCCTACCGTTCCAACCCTCTGGGTCTGGCTGAGTTCACGCTTTCCAGAAAAGATCCCGCCTACGTGGGACGCGCCAAGGAAGTTCAGAAGGCGCAAAAAGCCATCGAAGCCGGCACCTGTCCGCTGGACGTTCTGGAAGAGTTAAAACCCGTCTTCCAGGCGATCCACACCCAATATCCGGAAGTGGGCGAAGGAAATGTGGGGATCGGAAGCACCATCTTTGCCGTGAAACCCGGCGACGGCTCCGCCAGAGAGCAGGCGGCATCCTGTCAGAAGGTACTGGGCGGATGGGCTAACATCGCCAACGAATACGCGACCAAGAGATACCGTTCCAACCTGATCAACTGGGGTATGCTGCCCTTCCTGATCGAAAAAGGGGATCTCCCCTTCAAAAACGGGGACTATCTGTTCATCCCGGGCATCCGTGAAGTGATCGAGCAGAAGAAGGGACAGCTCAAGGCCTACGTAGTAAGCGGCGGTCTGAAAGAATTCGAATTAAAATTAGGCGAGCTAACCGACGACGAGCGCAGTATCATTCTCAAAGGCTGCCTGATCAATTATTACAGAGGCTGAATGATTGAGGGTGAATTACAGAGGCTGAATAATTGAGAATGAATTAAAAAGATTGAGCTCCGAAATAAGTTAACATAAAACGAAAAGAGTATAAAAAGGGACAGGCGCAAATCGATTCGAAACGGCGGAAAGCCCCATGGAATGGGGCTTTCTGTCAACCAGGAATGGCTTGCGCCTGTCCCTGATGTATTCCATCGCAAGCCGGAAAATCAGGAATAATTCCTGAAATTCCGGCATATAATAAGATATAAACTTGACATTACCAATGAAACGTACTATACTAATAAAGCATCAAGCGACGCGGGGTGGAGCAGTCTGGAAGCTCGTCGGGCTCATAACCCGAAGGTCGTAGGTTCAAATCCTACCCCCGCTACTATAGAACAGCCTATGAACAGGCTGTTTTTTTTATATGGAAAATTCTTGATAGTAAGCGGTAAGCTATTTTAATATGGAAGAAGATGTGGTATATTTGATAAGAAAAGATTTACTACGGCTGCGCAGAAACTAATGAGTAACGGCAAGAAAGGAGAGCCTAATGGACATTCTGGATCTTGATGATGATATAAAGGAAGAAAGAGAAAAACGCGAAGAGGAGCATAAGCCGCAAAAACACTCGCAGGGGAAAAAGAGCGGAAAGGGGTGGTCGGCAGCCAGCAAGGCAGTGCTTGTGATCGCTGTGTTGGTATTTTTGTTTGCCGCCTGGCAGCTGGTCTCCATCTTTGTGGGGTACAAACAGGGTACCGATGAATACAAAGAACTGGAACAATATATTTCGGAAGAAGAACCGGAACCCCAAAAGATCGAAGCGTCGGGGGGAATCGCGGCGGAGACAGAGGACGAGAAGCCGTTGACCGAGACCATATCCCGAGCCAGTTTTGACGAGCTGAAGGCCATTAATTCAGATATCGTGGGCTGGATCGAGTTTGAAAATATCGATATCAACTATCCGGTGGTTCAGACCGGGGACAATGATTATTACCTGACCCATACGGTGAAAAACACCAGAAACAGCGTGGGCGCTATCTTTGTGGAATACACAAACAACCCGGATTTCCAGGATGATAACACCTTCATCTACGGACATAACATGAAAAACGGTTCCATGTTCGGACTGCTGAAAAAATATAAGGACCAGTCCTACTATGAGGCGAACCAGTTCTTCTGGATCTACACTCCTCAGGGGGATTACATGTATCAGATCTTCTCCTGCCATGAGGCGGAGCCGGAGTCTGAGACCTACACCAACGGGTTTGGCTCCAAGGAAAGCTATGCGTCGTACCTTCAGACGATCAAAGATTTATCTCTGTATGATACCGGGGTGGCGGTGACTTCCGATGATAAGATTGTCAGTCTGTCCACCTGTACCAAAGACAAGGGCGTGCGTTTTGTGGTTCACGCCAAGAGGCTGTAACAGAAACGGCCTGAATAAGAGGTGAAGATAGTGGATAGCATCAAAATATTACAGGAGTGGATCGACAGCAGCGATAACATCGTATTTTTCGGAGGCGCGGGGGTGTCGACGGAAAGCGGCATTCCCGATTTCAGAAGCGTGGACGGACTGTACCATCAGGAGTATGACTATCCGCCCGAAACGATGCTGAGCCGTACCTTTTATGAGAGAAAGCCGGAAGAATTCTACCGGTTCTACCGGAACAAGATGCTCTACCTGGATGCCGTGCCCAATGAGGCCCATAAGAAACTGGCCCAACTGGAGCAGGCGGGCAGGCTGCGGGCGGTGATTACCCAGAATATCGACGGCCTTCACCAGAAAGCGGGCAGCCGGGAGGTGCTGGAGCTGCACGGAAGCGTGCTGCGCAATTACTGCTCCCGCTGCGGCCGATTCTACCCGGTTGAGGCTATTACGGAATCCCGGGGGGTGCCTCATTGCGAGTGCGGCGGCAAGATTAAGCCGGATGTAGTATTATATGAAGAGGGACTGGATCAGAAGATCCTTTCCAAAGCCGTAAGATATATAGAAAAAGCGGACATTCTGATCATCGGAGGCACGTCTCTGGTCGTATATCCGGCGGCCGGACTGATCGATTATTACAGAGGCGGCAAACTGGTCCTGATTAATAAGGCGCCCACCGGCATGGATTATAAGGCGGACCTGCTGGTACAGGGCAGTATCGGAGAAATTATGAGCCAGATACAGGTACATGGAGGCAGATAGATGGACTATGAAGTGGGAGATATCGTAAAACTGAAAAAGCAGCATCCCTGCGGCAGCCAGGAGTGGGAAATACTCCGGGTGGGAGCAGACTTTCGTCTGAAATGCATGGGATGCGGACATCAGATCATGATCGCCAGGAAAATAGTGGAAAAAAACACGAAAGATCTTCGCAAAAAACCTTGAAATCACGGACAATCTGTGCTATTATAGTAGCTCGTGATATATTATTCGTTCCGCAAGGAACCGATGATTTAATCCTTGTTCCCTGCGCTGACAGGGGGCCAAAGACCATAAGGAGGTGTAAGAACACATGAACAAGTACGAATTGGCAGTCGTCTTAACTGCAAAGATTGAAGACGAAGAGAGAGTCGCTACCATCGAAAAGATCAAAGGGTACGTGGAACGCTTCGGCGGAACCATCACCAAAGTGGACGAATGGGGCAAGAAGAGACTGGCCTACGAGATCCAGAAGATGAGAGAAGGCTTCTATTACTTTATCCAGTTTGAGGCGGATTCTGATGCTCCGGCAGAGATCGAGAGACGTATCCGGATCATGGAAAATGTAATCCGCTATTTGTGCGTAAAACAGGGTGAATAAGACGACTGTGCACATATAGGAGGAGTCAGTATGAACAAAGTTATTTTAATGGGGAATTTGACCAGAGATCCTGAAGTTCGGTATTCCGGTGGAGAAAACTCCATGGCGATCGCCAGATTTTCACTGGCTGTCAGCCGCCGGTTCAGCCGTAACAGCGATACCGATACGGATTTCTTTAATTGTACTGCATTCGGCAAACAGGCCGAGTTCGTAGAGCGTTATTTCCACAAAGGAATGCGGATGCTGCTGAGCGGCCGTGTCCAGAATGACAATTATACGAACAGAAACGGCGAGAAAGTCTATTCCGTACAGATCATTGCGGATGACATTGAATTCGCTGAAAGCAAAAACTCCAGTGCAAATAATGCAGGGGGCTTTAATGCAGGTGGATTTCAGGATGCGGGCAGACCGGAACCCAGCCAGGCGGTTGGTGACGGCTTCATGAATATTCCGGATGGAATCGATGAAGAGCTGCCGTTTAACTGATGAAATTGAGCGGTTTTTAATCTGATAGGAGGTAATGAACAATGGCATATAACAGACCTGATGGCCAGGGTGGTCCGATGAAGAGACGCGGCGGCCGCAGAAGGAAAAAAGTCTGCGTGTTCTGTGGTAAAGAGAACAACGAGATCGATTACAAGGATGTAAACAAATTAAAAAGATATGTCTCTGAAAGAGGTAAAATTCTTCCCAGAAGAATTACCGGCAACTGTGCAAAGCATCAGCGTGCGCTGACGGTTGCGATCAAGAGAGCAAGACATATCGCTCTGATGCCGTATACGGTTGATTAAAAAGGATGGGCTGCCCGATGGGCGGCCCTTTTTGCCCCATGAAAAAACGCGCCTAATGGGAGGGGACAGGTCCTTTCTCTATGCGGCTCCTGAAGGTTCTGCTTTGCGGCCGAAAGGTGCCGGTCCCTCTCTAAATCATTATTATAAGTAAACCTTAAGGCGGCTAAAGAAAATCTTAAGGGTTCCATAATCTTTCAAAAAATGATATAATACAGTTTATCAGAATTCGCATTGTGCAGACTGATAAATATTTTATATATGGAGGGCGGAGATTTGAGAAGTTCCGCCTGTGTTTTATAGGAGAAACAGCATGAACGAGAAAATCCGATTAAAGGGACAATTGAAATCCTATATGCGATGGCCGTTGCTGCTGACGATTCTGCTTGTACTGATGAATATATGGATCTATGTGATCGATCTACGGGCCGGCGCGTTGATGACGGCTTTTGTTATCGTCTATGTTCTGGTCGTATTCGTCCTTTATATATACAACAAGCCGCTGATCGTCAATGAACTTATTTCATTTGCCACCCAGTACGGACAGGTTCAGAAGAAACTGTTGAAGGAGCTGGCGATTCCCTATGCGCTTCTGGACGAGAAGGGGAAGGTTATATGGATGAATCACGCCTTCAGCGAAGTGACGGAGCGGGAGCGGACCTACCGGCGGTCTGTGACGAATATTTTTTCGGAGATTACCCAGCAGCAGCTTCCGGCTCAGGACGAGATGAAAACCATGCACGTGCATCTGGAGGAAAGGGATTTCCGGGCGGACTTAAAATACGTGGGAATGGAAGAGATGGCGGAGTCCAACACACTGGTGGACGCCCCGGATTATGAGGGTTATCTGGTTGCCCTGTATCTCTATGACGAGACGGAGATTAACCGCTATATTCAGGAAAATGAAGAACAGAGGCTGGTGTGCGGCCTGATCTACATTGATAATTTTGAAGAAGCGCTGGAAAGCGTGGAGGAAGTCAGAAGATCCCTGCTGATCGCGCTGGTGGACCGGCGGGTGAATAAATATTTCTCCGGCTATGACGGACTGGTGAAAAAGCTGGAGAAGGATAAATATTTCGTGGTATTCAAACACAAATATGTGGCCCAGCTCCAGGAGAATAAGTTCGATCTGCTGGATGAAGTGAAGACGGTTAATATAGGAAATGAAATGGCTATTACGTTAAGTATCGGCCTTGGCATGGACGGCGACAGCTACAACAAAAATTATGAGTATGCCCGTATTGCCATAGATCTGGCCCTGGGCCGCGGCGGAGATCAGGCCGTGGTGAAGAAGGGCGAGAAGCTAGAATACTACGGAGGAAAGACCAAGCAGGTGGAGAAGAGCACCCGCGTCAAGGCCAGAGTGAAGGCCCATGCCCTGCGGGAGGTTATGGAGAGCAAGGATAAGGTGGTCATCATGGGCCATCAGATCACCGATGTGGATTCCTTCGGAGCCGCTGTGGGTATCTACCGCGCGGCCAGGGTGCTAAACAAGCGCGCTTATATTGTCATCAATGAGGTGACCACTTCCATCCGGCCTATGATGGAAGGGTTTATCGTAAATCCCACGGAATATGAAGAGGATATGTTTATCCCCGGCGAGCGTGCCGAGGAACTGGTGGATAATAATACGGTGCTGGTGGTGGTGGACACGAACAAACCCAGCTTTACGGAATGCCCGCGCCTGTTAAATATGACCAAGACCATCGCGGTATTGGATCACCACCGGCAGGGGGCTGAGGTGATATCCAACGCGATCCTGTCGTACATCGAACCGTATGCTTCCTCCACCTGTGAGATGGTAGCTGAGATCCTTCAGTATTTTGAAGAGGGAATTAAGATCAAGAACCTGGAAGCGGACTGCATTTATGCGGGGATTATCATTGATACGAACAACTTTATGAGCAAGACGGGCGTGCGCACCTTTGAGGCTGCGGCGTTCTTAAGACGCTGCGGCGCGGATGTCACCAGAGTGCGCAAGCTGTTCCGGAACGACATGGGAGCTTATAAGGCCAGGGCGGAAGCGGTGCGTCATTCCCAGGTTTACAGGGATGCCTTTGCGATCGCGGTCTGTCCCAATGAGAACATAGAGAGCCCTACCATCGTAGGCGCCCAGGCGGCCAATGAGCTGCTGAACATCATAGGGATCAAGGCTTCCTTCGTGCTGACGGAATACAACAACAAAATATACCTGAGCGCCCGGTCCATCGACGAGGTGAACGTCCAGCTGATCATGGAACGGTTGGGAGGCGGCGGCCATATGAACATCGCAGGCGCGCAGCTTACGGGTTATACCATGGAGCAGGCGATCGAATATTTGAAAAATACACTGGATCAAATGATAGAAGAAGGAGCGTTATAAATGAAAGTAATTTTATTGCAGGATGTAAAGTCACTGGGAAAGAAAGGCGACACAGTCAATGTCAATGACGGCTACGCCCGGAATTTTATTTTACCGAAGAAACTGGGTGTGGAAGCAACCACTAAAAATATGAACGATCTGAAATTACAAAAAGCCCACGAGGAAAAGCAGGCGCAGGAGATATATGACGAAGCGGTGCTTTTGAAGGCCCAGATCGAAAAAGCACAGATTAAGCTTTCCGTTAAGACCGGAGAAGGCGGAAAGACCTTTGGAAGCGTCTCCTCCAAAGAGATTGCGCAGGCCGCGAAAGAACAGATCGGACTGGATATCGACAAGAAAAAGATGCAGCTGCCGAATCCGATCAAGACCGTCGGCACCCACGAAGTGCCCATCAAGCTGCATCCGAAAGTAACCGCTGAGTTGAAAGTGATCGTGGAAGAAGCTTAGGAGGAATCCTTTATGGATGAAGCACTCATAAAAAGAGTACCGCCCCACAGCATCGAGGCAGAGCAGTCAGTGATCGGCTCTATGATTATGGACAAAGAAGCTATCGTCATCGCATCGGAATTGATATGCGGTGACGATTTCTATCAGAGCCAATATGGTATCCTCTTTGAGACAATGGTGGAGCTGTACAATGAAGGAAAACCGGTGGACCTGGTCACCCTACAGGACCGCTTAAAGGCCAAGGACGTGCCGCCGGAGGTCAGCAGCCTGGAATTCGTCAGGGATCTGATCACGGCAGTGCCCACTTCGGCCAATGTCAAATACTACGCCAATATCGTCAGTGAGAAATCCCTTCTCCGCCGGATGATCAAGACCACGGAAGAGATCACCAACGCCTGTTTTTTGGCGAAGGATAAAGTGGAAGACATCATGGAGGATACGGAAAAGAAGATATTCGAGCTGCTTCAGACCCGGAATTCCGGAGATTTTGTCCCGATCCGCCAGGTGGTTCTGGACGCGTTGGAGAAGATCAATCTGGCCTCCAAGACAAAGGGAACCGTAACCGGCATCCCCACCGGCTTCCTGGATCTGGATTACAAGATGTCCGGCCTTCAGAACTCCGACCTGATTCTGGTAGCGGCCCGCCCTTCCATGGGAAAAACCGCGTTCGTCCTGAATATCGCCCAGCACGTGGCTTTCCGGGCCAACGTACCCACTGCTATCTTCAGCCTGGAGATGTCCCGGGAACAGCTGGTGAACCGTCTGTTCGCCCTGGAATCCAGGGTGGATTCCCAGTCGATCCGTACCGGTAATTTGTCCGACGCGGACTGGGAAAAACTAATCGAAGGCGTGGATGTGATCGGAAAATCAAAGCTGATGATCGATGATACCCCCGGTATCACCATAGCCGAGCTGCGCAGCAAATGCCGGAAATTCAAGCTGGAGCAGGATCTGGGCCTGATTATCATCGACTACCTGCAGCTGATGTCCGGCAGCGGTCGGGGCACGGATTCCCGCCAGCAGGAGATCTCCGATATCTCCCGGTCCCTGAAGAAACTGGCCAGGGAGCTAAACGTCCCGCTCATCGCCCTCTCCCAGTTAAGCCGTGCCGTGGAACAGCGGCCCGACCACAGGCCGATGCTCTCCGATTTGCGTGAGTCCGGGGCCATCGAGCAGGATGCCGACGTCGTCATGTTCATTTACCGGGACGACTATTACAACAAAGACACAGAAACGCCCAACATGGCGGAGATTATCATAGCGAAACAAAGAAACGGCCCGATCGGTACGGTCAACCTGGCCTGGCTGCCCCAGTACACCAAGTTCGCCAACATGGCAAAATAACCCCGCCCCAAGCAGCTTAACGGATCAGAGAGGGGACTGGCTCCTTTCGGCAGAAAAGCAAACCCGTAAGAAACAACGGGAGAAAGGTGCCTGTCCCCGGATGCCGGCCCAAAGAGCCTCCCTGCGCATTCACAATCCCCATTTCCACAAACCCCGTCAAACAACCGGGTACGGAAAAAGACTCCGAAAAGTAAAAGGAAAAGTAAAAAACCCAAAAAAAATATTTTTTTGGAAATTTTTTAAAAAAAGGGCTTGAAATTCAAAAAAGGATCATGTATAATACACGTTGTTGAGCGTTAATGGGCTATCGCCAAATGGTAAGGCAACGGACTCTGACTCCGTCATTTCAAGGTTCGAATCCTTGTAGCCCAGGTTAAGAAAAGGTTGTCTTAATCAATTAGGACAATCTTTTTTCTATATAGGAAAACATTTGAAGACCGATTTTTTTACAGATATAAGTGACCTATAGGCGAAATGGCCGGAAAGAGGGCGTAAGAATGTATCAGTTTGAGAGCAGAGTGCGATACAGTGAAGTAGGGGCCGATGGGCTGTTGACCTTAAATGGGGTGTTGAATTATTTCCAGGACTGCAGTACGTTTCATTCGGAAGATGTGGGGCTTGGAGTGGAGCACTTAAAGGAAAAGCACAGGGCCTGGCTGTTAAGCTCCTGGCAGGTAGTGGTAGAACGGTATCCGGGGCTTGGGGAGAGGATTGTGGTGGCGACCTGGCCTTATGATTTTAAACTGTTCTACGGATACCGTAATTTCGCCCTGTTCGGACAGGATGGGGAGCGGCTTTCGTATGCCAATTCCATCTGGGCATTTATCGATACATCGACCGGGCATCCCACGAAGATCGGGGAGGCGGACGTGGCGGCTTACGGAGAGGATCCGAAGCTTGAGATGAATTACGCGCCCAGGAAGGTGACTGTGCCGAAGGATTGTGTTCCGGTGGAGGAATTCCCGGTGCGCAAGTACCATATTGATACGAATCAGCATGTAAATAATGCGCAGTACATCCAGATGGCGAGAGAATGCATTCCGCAGATCTATCCGGTTCATGAAATGCGCGCGGAATACCGAAAAGCGGCGGTCCTGGGCGATATGATATTTCCTGAGATTCACAGAGGGGACGAAAGCGATACGGTCCTGTTGTGTGACGGACAGAAGAATCCGTACGCAGTGGTTCAACTGATGAGATAGAGGAAGGAAACGTGAAGTAACCGTAATGTGGCCTTGCGCCGCATTAGCGGATGGTTTTGTGCATGAGATGCACGGGACGGAGGAAGACGATGTTTGAATTAGGTAAGAGGCAGACGCTGAAGATGGTAAAAAGAGTGGATTTCGGCGCCTACCTGGGAGAACAGGAAAATGCGGAAGACCGGGTATTGCTGCCGGTCCGGCAGGTGCCGGAAGACTTGGAGCATGGAGATGCGATTGAAGTATTTCTCTATAAGGATTCCAAGGACAGGCTGATCGCCACGACCAGCCGGCCCCTGCTGCAGATCGGGGAGGTTGCCAGGCTTAAGGTGGCCGAGACCGGTAAGATCGGCGCTTTTTTAGACTGGGGGCTGGAAAAAGATCTGCTGCTTCCGTTTAAGGAGCAGACGGCGAAGGTCAGCGAGGGCGACGAAGTGCTGGTGACCCTGTATGAGGATAAAAGCAGCCGTCTGTGCGCCACAATGAAGATCTATGAATACTTGTCGAAGCATACGCCTTATACCATCGGCGATACGGTGGAAGGCACGGTCTACGAGCTGAGCGACCGGTTCGGCGCGTTTGTGGCGGTGGACGACCGGTACTCCGCGCTGATACCGGCGAAGGAATGCTTCGGGGAATTCCATGTGGGGGACCGGGTGCGCGCCCGTGTGACCGCGGTGAAGGAAGACGGCAAGATGGACTTAAGCGTGCGCCAGAAGGCCTATCTGCAGATGGACGCGGATGTGGAAACCGTCCTGAAAGTGATGGAGGGTTATGGCGGAAAGCTCCCGTTTAACGACAAAGTGTCGCCGGAAGTGATCAAAAAGGAATTCCATTTAAGTAAAAATGCCTTTAAACGGGCGGTGGGCAGACTTTTAAAAGCCGGGAAAGTGGAAATAACCGATAATGAGATTCTATTAAAGTAACAAATATCAACAAAGATTCACAAAGTTGCAAAAAATAGTTGCATTCCCGCTGATTTCAGCTATACTGTAGGTAGAATAAAAAGAGAGGAGGAGAATTGAATGAAAGTCCAAAACATAACTGATATTGATAAATTCTTCCAGGTAGTGGACAGTTGTAAAGGTAAAGTAGAGTTAGTAACAGGCGAAGGCGACAGACTGAACCTGAAATCCAAGCTTTCCCAGTATGTATCGATGGCAAATATCTTTTCTAACGGAGAGATCCCGGAATTAGAGATCATCGCTTACGAAAAGGAAGACATTGATAAATTGGTAGCATTCATGATCAATGGTTGAGAAAATGCCGTGAACCCAAGTTTCATTGAAAGGGATCACGGCATTTTTTTATACATTATTGAGCAGCGAATGCTGCGAACCTGCCCGAAGGGCATGTATTAATGGGATACTGTTAAGTATACATGATTGAGCAGCGAATGCTGCGAACCTGCCCGAAGGGCATGTGTTAATGGGATACTGTTAAGTATACCTATAATTTTGTTTCTGCGAGTATCAGTTCGATTTCGTCTAAATGGGAATCCAAACCCTCCGGCAGACTGTCCATCCGAATCTTTTCCCGGTGTTTGATAAAATACAAGAGCGCATCGCTGACCGCAATCTCACAAAGGGGCGAGTCCGGCCCTTTTGTTCCGAACAGACTGTTTTCTGCGGCAGAAAGCAGAACATAGTCCGCATCTTTGGATAAGAGGGAATGTTCTTCCGCTGTAATGGCGATGATTTTCATTCCGATTTTTGTGGCTACGTTAACAGCCTGCAGAACCTGCTTAGATATTCCGGATCGGGATATGGCGATCAACACATCGTCCTGCTTTCCCAGGCTGATGTGATTGAGAAAATGTTCCGAAATGGCGGTACAGTAGGAAGCGATTCCGAAACGTTCCAGCCGGAAGCTCAGATCCAGGGCTATCGGAATGGTGTTGCCGACTGCGACCACGTAGACCAGTCTGCTCTTGCTGATGATAGAGGCGCATTCCAGCAGCAGCCCGGACTCCAGCCGGGGAATCATGGCGCTGATATTTCGGGCGCTCTGTTCAAATACCTGCTTTACGGAATCCATGTCAGGGCTTGTATTGCCGTCCTTGAACCGGCCGTCCCTTCCCAGATCCCCCGACAGGATCAGGCGCATCTGGTAATATCCCTGATAGCCGATATGTTTGCACATCCGGATCACGGTCGCTTCGCTGGCGCCGCTTTCGGTGGCCATTCCGGTTACGTTCAGCATAACCGCTTTCTGCGGATTTTTCCGGATACAGTCGGCCACCTTTTTTTCTGCGATAAAAAGCTGGTCATAATAGAGATCGATATTCTCTAACACTGTTCTATGTTCTTCCATGCAGCCTCCATCGGCCCGGTATCCGCAGTCATCTGTACAGTCTGGCTTACAGCGTATAATACTTCATCTTATCGTCATCATTGAAAAGTTCGATTTTATGATAAATGATCTTCTTCATAGCGGCAACACTATCCGGATAAAGTTCAAAAGGCTCTCTGATTTTTGAATCATTGTTAAGCGTTATCCTAAGCTGCTGATAGAAAGCGTCTTTAATATCGGAAGATATGTTGATTTTGTTTATTCCGCGCTTGACCGACTCCGCAATCTCAGAATCTTTATTCGCGGACCCGCCGTGAAGAACGAGCGGTACCGAAACCTTACTCTTTATTTCGGATAATAATTCCTGTTTTAATTCGGGTTTGAAACCAGGAGGATATATGCCATGGGCGGTTCCGATCGCCACAGCCAGGGTATCGCATCCTGTCCTCTCTACAAATTGCACCGCGTCAGCCGGGTTCGTATAGATAATATGGTCCGTACCGCCTTCCGTATCACCCTGGGTCGTGCCGATGGTGCCTAACTCAGCCTCCACAGATACGCCGAGAGGATGGGCGATGGCCACGACTTTTTTAGTGATTTCGATGTTTTCTTCGAAAGGCAGATGGGAAGCATCTATCATAACCGAAGTAAATCCATCCCGGATCGCTCTTTGGATCTGTCCGACCGTGCTCCCGTGATCCAGATGAATTACCATGGGGACATGGGATTTGTTGGCCCGGTCGATACACATTGAAACAAAGCTGTCACCCTGAAAGGACAGCTCATCGGGATGGAGGGCTAATATTACAGGCGCTTTTTTCTCCTCACAACATTCTACAACAGCATTTAATATTTGTCCAGTACCGATGTTGAAGGCCGGAACTGCAAAATTGTGCTGGTTTGCCACCGCTAAAAGCTCTTTCATGTTCATTAACATAATAACTCTTTCCTCCTGAAATAAATTTTCTCTGAAATATTTTTTCTTAGAAACCCCCATTTCTAAGTATAAGTAACCTTTTGCCACCCTTATAGCTCTATATTAGCGGATATACTCTATCTTTGTCAATGATTTCGTGAAAATTTATTTTATATCCTGTTTACTTTCCCTGTATATCATGCTAATATCAAAGCAGAAATCCCCATTTCGTGAAATTTTATTTTTTCAACATGGTATTCAAATAGAAGCGGAAATTGGAACAGACGGTACGCAAATATAATCAGGAGGTAATTTGATATGTCCGAAATTAAAAAGGTATTTCATAACGGTGGTGGAATATTACAGTTGACCCCAACCTGGGTCCCCCGGGGATTCAATGAACCGGGGCACAGGCTTAGGCTGCATCCGGATGACTACTATGCATTCGGTATGGATCGGGGAGGTATCTGCGAACGCTGGCTGGGAAGCGTCACCGTGGCGCTTAACGGACCCAAGACCGGACCCACGGAGGGGATGAGCTTTGTACTGGCCGACCGGGCATCCGGTTCCAGGATCCTGTTTGCCGACTTTGTCAAAGAACTGGGGGCCGACCTGATTGGGGCAGACCTCCAAAAGGCCTATGGGACGTGGCCGACTTTCGCTAAGATTTATGATTATGAAAAGCCTTTGTTTCATCACCTTCATCTTAAGGAAGAGCAGGCAAACCGGATCGGTATGCACGGGAAGCCGGAAGCCTATTATTTTCCGGTGCAGTATAACGCCTATCTGGGCCGGTTTCCTCTGACCTATTTCGGGTTTGATCCCTCCACTACAAAGGAAGAGGTCATGGAATGCCTGCGTAACTACGATGTCCGCGATAACCGGATCACCGAACTTTCCAGGGCGTACCGCATCCGGCTGGGGACCGGATGGTATACACCTGCGGGGGTAATCCATGCCCCTGCGTCTCTGGTGACCTATGAGCCCCAGTGGAACAGCGATGTAAATACCATAATGGAAAACGTGACCATGGGGGAGGTAAATCCGCATCATCTTCTGACCGACTGCGCCCCGAAAGAAGAAAAAGAAGATCTTGACGCGATCTTCGCACAGATCGACTGGGAAGAAAGTACCCGGCCGGATTATAAAGAGACGTATTTCCGGGCTCCGAAGACTAAATGCGAAACAACCGCAGGAGTTGAAAAATGGGTTGCTTACGCCAATGAGTGGATAGCCGCGAAAGAGACTACCATACTTCCGGGTCAGACCTATGAGCTTCGGGATAAGGCCTGTTACTGCGCGCTGGTTGTCCAGGGGCATGGAAGGTTCGGCAATTTTGAGTGCGAGGCTCCCGGACTGCTGCGTTTCGATGATATCTCGGGGGATGAATTTTTTATATCCGAGAAGACGGCAAATGACGGTGTGGTGATTACCAACACCAGCAGTTATGAACCGTTGGTGATCCTGCAGAATTTCGCGAATAACAATCCGGAGGTTCCCGCGTCCGTTTAACCCGGCAAGTGTTTGCCTGAGTGTGTGAAGGCGGAATTTCCTATCATTCAGAACGGAGGATTCTTATGTATTTTAAATTTGGCGTGGACAGCTTTATATGGGCTGAAAACTTCAGCGAAAAAGACTTGTGGATTATCCAAAAGGCTAAGGATCTAGGCTTTCAGGTGATTGATTTTGCGATAGCTAATCCCTTTACATTTCCGGTTGATGCTGTTGAAAAAGAACTGGAACGTGTGGGGATCGACTGCGTATGTACGACCACTCTGACCCTTGAGACGAATCCGATTTCGCCGGATGCGGCCGTCAGGGAGAATGCGTTAAAAGCGATGAAGAAGGCGGTCGATATCTGCAGAAGGCTGTCGGCCCCGATCTTAGGAGGCGTTAACTATGCCGGGTGGGGATATCTGACCAAAAAACCCCGGACGCAGCAGGAGTGGGAGTGGGGCGTGGAAAACATGCGCAAGGCGGCCGCCTATGCAAAGGAAACCACAGATGTGACAATCTGTGTGGAATGTGTGAACCGGTTTGAAACCCATTTCCTCAACATCGCGGAAGATGCTGTGCGTTTCTGCAAAGAGGTTGGAACCGGCAACGTGAAAGTCCACCTGGACTGCTTCCATATGATCCGGGAGGAGAAAAGCTTTGCCGGCGCTGTGCATACATGCGGAAAGGAATACCTGGGTTACATCCATGTGAATGAAAATGACCGCGGTATTCCCGGAACCGGGCTGGTGCCCTTCCGGGAGTTTTTCCTGGCGTTGGCTGAAGTGGGGTATGAAGGCCCGCTGGTCATAGAATCCTTTGATCCAAGCTTCGAGGAACTGGCGGGCAACTGTGCGATCTGGCGGAAATTTGCCGATACCGGGGAGGAACTGGCGGTGAAAGGACTTGCCAACTTAAAGGCGATCGCCGCCGGGCTGTAGTCTTAATAGAATCAATTATACATAGTCAAGGAGGCTGTCATGAATATTGCTATTGGCTGCGATGAAGCGGCCTATCAGTTAAAAATGGTGATGATCCGCCATTTAAAAACCAAGCCCGGGGTTGCGGTGACGGACTTCGGGGCCCAGGCGGGTGAAACCGTGCTGTACCCGGATGTGGCGAAAGCGGTCGCGGAGGCGGTGGCCCGGGGGGACTATGACCGGGGAATTCTGTTTTGCGGCACAGGGATCGGGATGTGTATTACCGCCAACAAGGTTCCGGGAATCCGCGCGGCTGTCTGCCACGACCCTTTCAGTACGGAGCGCGCGAGAAAAAGCAACGATGCCCAGATCCTTTGTATGGGAGAACGGATAATCGGTCCCGAGCTGGCCCAATACCTGGTGGATATCTGGCTTCAATGCGACTTTTCGGGGGGAGGCAGTACCCCGAAGGTGGAACGGATCAAGGAGATTGAGCACACTTATTATGAACAAAATAAAAATGAACAAAATAAAGATGAAAAAGGGGAGTGATGATTCCAATGAACCGGATCTTTAACAAGGCGGACTATATGGTGGAGGACATGTTAAAAGGGTTCCTGGAGGCGAATAAGGATATCGTAGCGCCTACGGAAAACCCCAGGGTCCTCAAATATAAACAGGCGCCTATTCCCGGTAAAACAGGCGTCGTAACCGGCGGGGGTTCCGGACACAAACCGGCCTTTATCGGATACATCGGCATGAACCTCTGTGACGCGGTTGCGGCAGGAGAGATTTTCTCATCTCCCACCGCCGCTGCGTTTCTGGATGCCTTCAAAGCGGCCGACGCAGGGAATGGGGTAGCCTGCCTCTATGGCAATTATGCGGGAGATAATATGAATGTAAGGATCGCCGTGCGCAAAGCGAAAGCACTCGGTATTACGGTAAAAACGGTAGTGGCCAACGACGACTGTGCTTCGGCGCCTAAAGACCAGGCGGAGAAACGCCGCGGTGTAGCCGGGGAAATACTGATGTGGAAGGTGGGGGGAGCCAAAGCCGCAATGGGGGCGGACCTGGACCAGGTCATAGCCGCTGCCCAGAAGGCCATAGACAACACCCGCTCCGTGGGGATCGGCACTGCCCCCTGCACGATTCCGGCCGTGGGCCATCCGAATTTTATCATCGAGGACGGGACCATGGAAGTGGGGATCGGCCATCACGGGGAACCGGGCATCAAGATAGAACCGCTTAAATCCGCCGACGGGATCGCGGAGGAAATGCTGGACCTGATCCTGCCTGATCTTCCGTACGTCTCCGGGGACGAAGTCGTGGTGCTGCTGTCAGGCCTGGGCGCTACCCCGGTCATGGAGCAGTATATTGTCTACAAGAAGGCAGCGCAGATCCTGGAGGACCGCGGTATCTCGGTCTACAAATCCTATGTGGGAAATTATTTTACCTCTCTGGACATGATGGGGGTTACGCTGACGCTGATGAAGCTGGATGAGGAATTAAAGGAGTGCATAGATCTGCCGGTAAATGCGGTCGGCCTGAAACAATTTTAGAAAAGGAGATGTGACATGACATTTCGCAATGAAACTGCCGGGACGGTTATCCTGGACCTGATCCGGACCATACAGTCGAATAAGGATTATTTAAGCGAGGTTGACGGGAAAATGGGGGACGGCGATCACGGCATTAATATGAACAAAGGATTTACCATTACCGAAGAGAAGCTGGGTAACCGCGCTTTCTCCATGTCAGATGGGTTCCGGGTGCTGGGAGAGACGCTGATGGAGGATATCGGCGGTTCGATGGGCCCGCTCTACGGCGTATTCTTTGAAGAGCTTTCATTGGCCAGCGGTAAAAAGGTAAGGATCGACGAAAAAGTCTTCGGCAATATGCTCCAAAACGCAGCCGACGCCGTCCAGGAGATTGGGGACGCCCAGGTGGGGGATAAAACCCTGATGGATACGCTGCTGCCCGCCCTGGACGCGTATAACGCGGCCTGCGCGGAGGGGAAAAGCTTTGCCGAAGCCCTGGAGGATATGCGGCAGGCGGCGAAGGACGGATGGAGGTCCACAGAGGATATGGTGGCCAGAATCGGGCGCGCCAGCCGGTTGGGAGAGCGCAGCCGCGGAGTTCTGGACGCGGGGGCAACCAGCTGCTATCTGATCCTGGATACCATGGCCCGTTCTATGATAAAGATGCTCAAGCAGGAATGAATAATCAGGAATGAATGATCAGAAATGAATGACTTGAAAAAGAGGGTACCGTCCAATCATCTGTAATAATGATTTCGCGGTACCCTCTTTTGGCGCCTGGTCCTTCTTTAGATTTTTAGAAGCCGATCAGAAACTTAATCGTTTTTATTTCAGGTATTGGTCTACATTATCTTTTGTGACCAGTACGAACGGAACGATATTTTCTTTCTCAAAGGACTGTCCGGCGATAATTGCATCGATAACGCTGACGGCTGCCTTTACCTGTCCGACACCGTCCTGGAGAACGGTTGCGCCCATTTCACCGGCTTTTACCATTTCCAAAGGCTTCTGGTTTCCGTCAACACCAACGCATACGATATCTTTTCTGCCGGCATCGTTGCATGCTCTTTGTGCTGCGGAGGACATATCGTCGTTGTCACAGATGATGGCTTTGAGGTCGTCGCCGTATTTATTCATCATATCTGTCGCCACGTTAGCCGCTTTGTCGGCTGCCCAGTCACAGGGGAAATCGCCAACGGATTCGAATTCGGGATGGTCCTTCATGGTGTTGGCAAGACCCTCGCCACGCTGGATCTGTGCGGAGTTGCCGATGATACCCTGGCAGTGTGCGTATTTTCCGCCGTCGGGAACCTGCTCGATCACCCACTTCGCTAGAAGCTCGCCTGCGTATACGTCGTCGGAACCGCAGTAGGACACGGCGACTTTATCGGTGCTGTCTGTCTTGGAGTTTACAACGATCACATGGATGCCGGCATCCGCCATTTTGGTTACGGCCGGATCGGAAGCGGTTGCTTCGGCCGGAAGAATAATGACCATATCACAGTTTTTTGTGATACATTCGTCGGCGCGGTCGATCTGCTTGTTGGGATCGGTCTCACCATCCAGAATACCGGTCCAGTCGTCGATCTTGCCGTCTTTCTTCATTTGGTCAAAGATTTCCTGAGCTGCGGCATTGATGGGGGCATGGAACGGGTCCACCAGGTTCTTGGAAATGTAGCCGATCGTTATCTTGCCGTCCCCGTTGACATCTGCCGGTATGGCTGAATCGGCGGGAGCCGCTGCGTCGGTTGCCGCAGGAGCGGGGGTCTCAGCTTTTGCCGGGGCCTCTGTCTTGGCAGGTTCGGGCGCGGCTGCCGGGGTTTCTTCCTTCGCGCCGCAGGCGGTCATACCGAGTACCATAATACCTGCTAACAATAGTGCCAAACCCTTTTTCATGTTTTTCATTTCTTTTCCTCCTTTTGGAATGGTTTTATCGTAAATCCCCGTTTTTGGGGCCTTTACTTCTTGCGTCGGACATCTACCCTTTTTTCCGGTTCAGCACCATATCCAGTAAGACCGCGCCGATAATAACTGCGCCTTTGGTCATGGATTGGTAATAGGATTCGATTCCGATCAGGTTCATGCCGTTGTAAATAAAGCCGATAATAAAGATACCCATGACAACGCCCGGAATGGTAGCGACGCCTCCGGCAAAGGATGTGCCGCCCAATACACAGGCAGCCACCGCATCGGTCTCATAGCCGATCCCGATATTGGACTGGGCTGATGAGGTTTTAGCGGTAAAGATGATGCCTGCGATACCGGCCAGCAGGCCGCTGATGGTGTAGGCCCCGACCTTGGTCCAGAACTCACTGACGCCGGATGCGATGGCCGCATGGACATTACCGCCCACTGCGAAGATATAGCGGCCGAATTTGGTCCAGTGGAGCATAATATATACGATGACGGTCACGACAAATAAAATCACAATGGGCAATGGGATCGGTCCCACCTTGGACGAATAGATATGCTGAAAGGTCTCGCTGGTCAGCGGTATCGCATTGCCGCCGCTGATTACCTGCGCCAGGCCCCGGATGATCAACTGGGTGGACAGGGTGACGACGAAGGGGAACATGTTAAATCTGGCTACGAAAAATCCGTTCAGGAACCCAAAGGCGGTGGAAGCCAGCAGGGCAATCAGACAGGCCAGAAACGGGTTTACGCCGAAGTTCGTAATAAACTGGCCGAGAATACAGCTGACCAGAGCTAACTGGGCGCCCACCGACAGGTCGATACCGCCGGTAGTGATTACCAGGCACATACCGTAGGAAATCATACCGTTGATGGACACCTGGGTCGCCACATTGATAAAGTTCTTTGCGCTGCGGAAGGCAGGTTCCATAATTGAAATAACGATAATCATAATGAACAGGACTACGCCGATTCCATATTTACCCATGAACATTCGGAACTTATCCCTGTCTACTCCCAACACTTTCTTTTCTTCTTTAACCGCCATTGCTTTCTCCTCCTATTTACCGCCAAATTCCTTGGCCAGAATTTTTTCCTGTCCCATGACACCGCTTACGATCTCTTCCCTCAAAACTTCCCCGTTCAGCTTTCCCTCATGATAAATGAGGATCCGGTCACTCATTCCCATGACTTCGGGAAGCTCTGAAGAAATCATGATCACCGCCATGCCCTTTGCTGCGAATTCGCACATAAGGGAGTGTATCTCTGCTTTTGCGCCTACATCCACGCCCCGGGTCGGCTCATCCAGAATCAGAACTTTGGGGTTCGCCATAAACCATTTGGCGATGACGACCTTCTGCTGGTTCCCGCCGCTCAGGGAGAATCCGTCATGTTCGATGCTGGCGGCCTTTACCGTCAGCATTTTAGCCACTTCGCCGCACTCTTTTTTTTCGCGCTTCTGGTTGATCAGCAGGCCCCGCTGCCTGGCCGGCAGATTTGGCAGGGAGATATTTTCCCGGATAGAACGGAACAGGCAAAGGCCGTATTCCTTTCTGTCCTCGTTAACCATGCAGATCCCTTTTTTGATGGCTGCCCTGGGGCTTTTATTCGTTATTTTTTTGCCGTCTAAATACATGGAGCCGCTTTTGATCTTGTCAAGCCCGAAGATAGCACGCATCGTCTCACTCCGCCCGGAACCGACCAGGCCGGAGATGCCCAGGATCTCCCCTTTATGTACCTCGAAACTGATATTTTCAAAACCGTTTCCGGTCAGATTCTCAACTTTGAAAACTGTCTCCCCTATCTCGCAGTCTGTCTTTGGGAATACATTGGCCACATTGCGGCCGACCATCATGGATATCAGCTCATCCTTTGTTACTTCCCCCAGATTGCAGCTGTTTACGAAGGTGCCGTCGCGGAATACGGAGACCCGGTCGCAAATCTCAAAGATCTCATCCATCCGGTGGGAGATATAGATAATAGCCACTCCCTTGTCCTTTAATTCCCGGATGGTGCGGAACAGATGCTCGGTCTCCTCGCTGTCCAGGGAAGAGGTGGGCTCATCCATGATAATCAAATGTGCGTCGCAGGAGACGGCCTTGATGATCTCGATCATCTGTACCTGGGCCAGGGTCAATTCCTGCATCAGCGTTTTGGGGCCATAGGGAAAATCGAACTTGTTCAGGATTTCCGCAGCCCTGCGGTTCTGCTCCTTTTTGTTCAGAAGAACGCCGCCAACTGTATTTTCCCTTTTCAGAAAGATACTTTCGGCAATACTGAGAAAGGGTTCCGGGTTCAGTTCCTGATGAATCATGGATATGCCGGCGGCGATTGCCTCCACAGGGCCTTTTACCGAATAGGGTTTTCCCTCGAACGTAATCGATCCGGCGTCCGCCTTATACAGGCCTATGATGGTTTTCATCAGTGTGGATTTTCCGGCTCCGTTTTCACCCAGGAGCGCGTGCACCTCGCCCCTGCGCACGTGCAGCTGTACGTTGGAAAGCGCCTGGGTACCGCCGAATGCCTTGGATATCCCCTCGCATTCCAAAATGTAGTCCTCTTTTTTCTCCATACCTGTTCACTCCTATATCGTATTCGTTAATTCAGGTTTCTTCCTAATAATGTCACCTGCTCTATGATGTTCCGGCTTTCCCGGTAGGCTTCTTTGAACAGCCGGTAATATTCCTCATAGATGCGGTGGTTACTCTCACTGGGAGTGACCGTCAGATCCCGGTACCTTACCGCCTGCCTGCAGCCATCCTCTATGCTTTGGTATATCCCGGTTCCGGTCCCGGCGGCGATTGCCGCGCCCAGGCAGGCCTGTTCTTCCGTGTCCGCCACTTTCAGGGGGAGACCGTAGATGTCGGACTGTATCTGAAGCCAGGGGATGCTTCTGGCGCCTCCGCCGGACGCGATGATGTGGTCCGCCTGAAGCCCCAGCCCTCTGCAGACCTCCATGCAGTCCCGGAGGGCAAATGCCACTCCCTCCATTACGGCCCTCGTCATCTCGGCCCGTCCGGTGTTCAGGTGTAACCCCAGAAACAGGCCCGTCAGGTTCGGATTAATGTGAGGGGTTCTCTCGCCGGTCAGATAAGGCAGGAACAACAAGCCGCCGCTCCCCGGCAGAACCGCGGAGGCCTCTTCGTTCACCTGCCGGTAATCGGTCTGCCGGAGGACTCCGTTGATCCATTTAAGGGAAAGGCCTGCGCTCATAATGGCGCCCATGGTGATCCACCGGTCTTTGGAGTACCCGCAGAAGGTATTCGTATTTAGGTCCGGGTTGGATACCGGGTGAGCACTTTGGAAACAGACTTGGCCGCTGCTTCCCACATTTACCGTAGCAAAGCCCGGCCCTATGCTTCCGTTTCCGATCGCCTGCATGACCTGGTCGCTGCCTCCGGCGACGACTCTTGTGCCCGCGCATAATCCGGTCTCTCCGGCTGCCTGTTCCGTTACGGTTCCGGCGGTATCCGCTGTGCCGAAACATTCGGGAAAATAATCAACCGGCACATCCAGAGAATTCAAGATGTTTGCGGACCAGCAGCCTTTTTTGATATCGAAGGCCAGGGTCGCAGATGCGTCCGAATAATCGGAGGCGATCACCCCTGTCATCCGAAAACGGATGTAGTCTTTGGGGAGCATCACGTAGCGTATCTTTTCATAATTACCGGGTTCTTCCTCCCGCACCCACAGCAGGGAGGGGAGCAGAAATCCCGTATAGACCGGATTCATGAACCACTCCCGGATCTTCTCCATTCCCAGCTGATCCTTGATCTCTTCCACTTGCCTGGAGGAACGGGCGTCGCAGTGGAGGATCGCCGGCCGCACCGGCCGGTAAGAGCTGTCCAGCATTACGACGCCGTGCATCTGACCGGAAAAACTGATTCCACGGACTGCGTGAGGCGGTATCCCGGATATTCTGAGCGCCTCCGCCGTGGTTTCGCAGCAGGCCTGCCACCATTGGCCGGGATTCTGTTCCGCGTAGCCGTTATGGGGAGAAGCAAACTGATATGATCTGGCGCTGATTGCCTTTACATGACCGGATACATCCATGATGAGCGTCTTTAAGCTGGATGTTCCCAGATCAATTCCCATCAGATAAGACATGGAAGGCACCTCCTTTGCTTATTTCAGAAAGCTGGTATGTACCCCTGCTACAAAGGTATCTCCCAACCCTATCGTATACTTTGGCTTTTCCAGATAGCGAGACGGCACAAGGCAGACATACTCGTCAAGCTGCATCTGTGACAGTTCTTCGAAGAACCGGAGGCCGGCCCGGCTTAAATCCATCTTCAGACTGTCCGAACACATCTTTAGGCTTCCGTAGCTTCCAAGGCGCGCTCTGGTCGCCGACATCAGGTTCCCTATGGTCAGCCCTTTTTCTATATCGATGCCCGGAAGCCGGGAACCAAAATACATGGCGTAATCCTTCGTATGGAGAACGATCCCACATACCGGAAATCTGTGCAGCATAGCCCGAAGTCCATCCAGTACGCTGGGCAGGCTCTCCTTGTCCAGTACCTTTCCGAATCTTCGAAGCTGAGTGTCCAGTTCTTCCTCATTCATACCCAGGATGTCTACGTATCGGCTGATGGAACGGTACAGCAGTTCCTTTACATCCAAGTTCATATAATCCGCGCCTTCGAAATAGAGGACGAAATCCGGGTTCGCTTTTTTGAGTCTCTCATAATGAGGGCACAGCGTATCCAGCCGCTCCTGCATAATCTGTTTGTCTACCACCGCGTCAAACCCGGCGACCAGGTAGGCGGAGATATCACAGGGATGCTCTTCCAGATACCTGAGAAAATAATCAGGGACCGGAACCGATTTATGTACGGAGTCGCAGAACAGGATCAGCCGGTTTGATACCGGGATATCATATTCCTTTCCGCGGATCTTTAATTTATCTCCTTTGGTAAACTGGAGAATCATATGGTAGAGCGGCGGTTCCTTCTGCGCATGCCCTTTTACGGATACCAGCTGCCCCTGTTCATCGACGAGCCGGATATCCCCATGTTCCAGTTTTTGGCAGACCTCGGGGGAACGGTCGGTCAACTGAACGACTACCGGAATTCCCAGCGCTCCCAGGGCTGCCGCTCCCTGCGCCCCGTTTCCGCCCAGACCGTATTCCAGGTCAAAGGCGTTCTCCAGGTATTCACAGACAGCGATATCAGCCACCTCGATGCTTCCGCCCATCCCTTTTATCAGATACCCGCTGGTGATGCGCGCGAAGTCTTCCATACTGTTGATGATATCTTCGGTGTCCCCGGTGGGCTTCTCCGGCAGAAATTCATCCAGAATCCGGTTAAACTTTTCGATATCCCATTTAAAAATAACGTCCAGATTACTTGTATAACCGAATACCAAATGCTTCCGCAGAGTATCGATATTTGCGATGTCTTCTTCGATTTGTCTCAGATACGTTTCATAAGCATCAAGATAAGCCATTTTTTTCTCCATTTTCAGGTGATTCCCTTATTTTTGAATTGATGGTATATAAAAAGTATATTCACGGTAAAGCCATCTGTCAATAAAATTATGAAATATTTTTTTATAGAAAATGAATAAATTGGTAAAATAAATAGTATATTTATGAATTTGCAATGCATTTTTGTTGAAAATCTCCATTAAATGTAAAATTTTATTTCGTACAGACGGTTTCATGCTCTACTTCACGAAACTGAAAAACGCTTGAGAATATCATGGAAATCCATTGAAGTGTATCTCTGTGCAAAGATAAATTGCTTAAGAAGAAGCGTAACGCACAGATGGGGAAGCAGCTTTTGAAGGGGGATTCGGATCTGGGATTTGGCGGTGGACTGCAGGTTAAAAATAGACTACAATGAAAATATAATAAATAGAAAAGGGGAGGATTTTTATGTATTGTACGAAATGCGGAGCAGAGATTACGGAGGGCAGCAGCGTCTGTCAAAATTGTGGTGCAGATACATCTTACTCGGGAGCAGAAGCTGGTCAGGATGTATACCGGCAGGATAATCCCGCATCGGAAGGCTTGACGGGCGGATATCCGGCTCAGGAACCGGCTCCATCCCCGAATAAGAAGAAACTGGGTCTTATATTGGGAGCGGCAGGGGCCGCGGTTGTTATTCTGATCATCATCGCGGCCTTATTGCTGTCCGGGGGTAAAAAAGACGGATATTACAATGGGGTTAAATGGGGAACATCCATGGATGACGTTATGGATAAAATTGAAGGAAAGTATGAGTTGGGCAAGGACGGCAATACTGTCGTTGAATATTTCACGGGATTTGAGAGCTTGAAAACAATGGAAGGCGGCGCGCAATACATTTTTCAGGAGGGAAGGCTCGTTGCGGTATATGTGATTCTCAATGTCGGAGGCTCTGATATGGATTATGATGAGGCCATGCGTACCACGCGGAAGGATTTGGAAAAATTATACGGAGATGCTAAGACAGATGACATATACAGCGGCATGAATATCGACTACTACCAATGGGAGACGAAAAAGAGCGATATCGCTTTAACCGGAATGGATGATATCTTGGCCATAATGTATAAGGACATTCGTGTGGAGAATGTGGAAATATAATAATAGAGCGGTTGTCGCACGCGGATACGCTCTTCGATAGCGATTGCATTTTTATAACAGGCTTGTTATAATGATTCTATCTAAGTTTTTCTGTTATAGCATATAAAGGAAGGGTGTAGGAGATTACATTGGATTCTATTGATTATTACAATAAGTACGCTGCGGCCTATTACGAAAGCACAGTTGATCTGGACATGTCGGAGGCGCTGGACCGCTTCATCAAGTATCTGCCTGAAAACGCAGAGGTGATGGATCTGGGATGCGGATCAGGACGGGACTCGTTGTACCTGGAGGAAGCAGGCTTTTATGTAACCGCGGTAGACGGATCGGAAGAAATGTGTAAGCTGGCGGAGATCAATCTTGGAAAAGAAGTTCTGAATATACGGTTTGAGGAACTGGATTTCGACGGTGTATTTGACGGGATCTGGGCTTGCGCTTCCCTGGTGCATGTGGAGAAGGACAAAATGGAAGGCGTGCTGAACCGGGTGTTCCGGGCGCTGAAGCCGGACGGTGTATTGTATATGTCCTTCCGTTTCGGGGATTCCCATGGATTTGACAACGGCAGATACTATTATGACTATACGATCGCCTCGCTGGCGAAGGTACTTCAGAAGTCTGATGATGTGGAGACGCTGGAGATCTGGAAGTCCAATGATGTGCGCAGCGAGAGAAATACAAAATGGGTAAATGTAATCGTTAAAAGGATTATAGAATAAAAGGTGCAAAAGGGGACATGTCCAAATTGAAATGGACATGTCCCAAACTGATTTGGACATGTCCCAAACCGGAATGGACATGTCCCCTTTCGAAGTTTTGTCTGCTAGAAATATGATAGGAAGGTATTATAAAAGGCATCCGGGTCCTGCTGTTTTCTAAGTTCGTTCATCCTGTCATTTTCATTGGTAATGTCTATAAAGATCGAAAAAAAGTCATCCATCTTAATGCTATTTCTTTCTAAATCCTCTAAATTAAAGGCATAGACGAAAATCAAATCGACTTCCGCGTCGTCCCAGGGAATCGGGGTATCGAGAAGGGCGATGGAGAGCGCGGATTGGTGAACTTGCTCACTGTCGCCGTGAGTGAAGACCAGACCGTTTCCGATGTAAGTGCTGCATAGAGATTCCCGGTAGAGCACGGTATTATAAAAAGCGTTTGTGACGTTTCCGGATGTTTCCATAAGGGTACAAAGTTTTTTGAGTATCTCATTTTTGCTGCAGGAATGCACACCTGTGAGAATACCGGAAGGGCGAAGCAGGTAATGTATGGCCGCTCTGGTCCTGGCGGTCTGTTTCTCGCGTTCTGTGATGTCCAGCATAACTTTCTGGATGGCGTCAATGTCATCGGGAGTCAGGATGGAGTTCACCTGTACCACGGTTTTACCGGAATGTGCAATGGCGCAGTTGGAGATGACGAAATCGTAGGCGCTGTGGTGATAGGGATTCGTGTCCAGTTGGTGCAGGGGAAGTACATCGATCAGGGAGAGGTTTGGTATGTTTTTTTCGATGACGGCGTTTAACAATGCGATTTCGCCCAGTCCGGTGCCGGTCTTCCAGACCGCTATGGCCCGGAGGTGGTTGGCTGCCCGTTCAAGGGCGGCGGCAAAAAACAAGACCAGGCAGCAGCTCTCCTCTTTGTTGAGTTCCACGTGAAAATAGTGATTGAACAGAAGATTAGTGGACCAGATAATCGCGAATAATCTGGAATATTGTTTTCTTATGGTATCATAGGAACCTTTGAAGGAAGTGTGATGAAACTGCAGACGGCACACGGCGGATGGGATGTAGTGTACCAGGTCATCGTAAAGTTTACGGTCTTGGGCGATGCGCCTGTTCAGCATGTTGCCTGTCCTCTCCAGCAGTTCATCCAGAAAATCCCGCAGCAAGGAGGGAACAATGCTGTAACGGTAATCCGAATTGAGATATTCCAGGTTGCTGCACAAAAATAAGGATGAGATCAGGGCGGATTCCTGAGGCGGCAGTTTCAATTGGAGGTTTTCTGCGAAAAGAGCGGTAAATTCCTGACTCAATGCGTAAGCGGGATTATGCTCCGAAACAGTCACGGTATGAGGCTCCCGGTATTCCAAAAGGTGATGCTGCCGCATTCGATACATGGATATGGCCAGGAAGATGCACATTCGTTCAAATGAATAATCAATAAAACGGATTCCCTGTTCTTTTTCAAAACGCAGCATAAGGTTTATAATTTTACGAATGCCGGGGCCCGGAAATAACCCCTCCAGGATTTCGACGGAGACCACATCAGCAGTTGATATGGGGGTGGCTTTGATCCGGGAAGCGTTGATCTGATAGCCGTGTTTTTTTAATTGATGATATAAGGTAGCTGCGGCAGTTCTCCACGAATACTCGCAGTAGGACAGCGAAAGTCCGCTGGGGGACCCCTTTTGAATGGTTATATCGTACTCCGCCAGTACATTTTCTGCCGTATTCAGCAGATGATAGGCAGTGGGACGGCTGACAAAAAGCAGATCCGCCAGTTTCTGCATGCTTAAGGTCTGCGGAGGGGAAAAGAGCAGGAGGTAAATGAGCAGGAGAAGCCGGGACTTTATATTGGGATCTGTGGAGAAGCTGAAGGGCAGCTGCGCTTTTATCAAAGTACGGATGTCCTCTTTTTCCAGAAAAAACTGGTTGGAAGAGTCTCTGTGAAAGCTGATCTGATACTGCTCGGCCAGATAATTGCCGATATAGCGCATGTCATTGCGCGCGGTACTCAAGGAGATGTTATAGGTTTCAGCGATTTCCAGATAAGACAGAGCTGCTTCCCGGGTTACGAAATGTTTCAGAAGCCGCTGCTGGCGTGTTGTCAGGTTCATGAGCGGATGCCCCTTTCCTGTTCAGACAATTGCTAAATGCGGGTTACATGGATGCAGGTTATACAGATGTTTTGTAAATAAGAATCGCTATTTTTGAAGCAGGTAGTTGATAATCCAATCATAACCTGTTTATATTTGGATTTCAATCATTCATCTGCATGTAAAAATGAAAAAAGCACGGGAAAATCTACAAATATTATACAATTTAACGAAATATTTGACGGATAAGACGTTAAAGCTCCAAATAAAAAGGTAAAGTGTAAATTTATTTAAAAATTTTACTATTATCTTAGAAACTATGCACAATCCCAAATGTTATGATTTGAATGCAAACATTAAAAAGAACCGTTCTGGAAGGAGGATGTATTCATGAAACATATTAAAATCTCAGCAGGTATTGCCCATTTTGACTACTCAAAGTTAGGCGAGAACATGAAGGAAGCCATGGACGCCGGTGCGGACATTGTCCATGCCGATGCGGCCGATATGGTGGAGCTTCCGATTAATCTGCAGCTGATGGGCGGTCCCCAGATCATCGAGGGATTCCGCAAGGTGACGGATAAACCCATCGAGTGTCATTTCTACACTTCGGAATGCGATAAGATATTTATAGACAGAATCGCGGAAGTGGGATGCAATATGCTGATTCTCCCGGCGGAGAGGTTTATCGGGGCTACTCTGGCTTACCGGATAGAATGGTGCAAACGGCTGGGAATGAAGATCGGACTAACCATCGGCTGCTATACGCCTCTTTGTTTTCTGGATGAGGCCATCTACGACATCGACCGGCTCCATATCGTCACACACGGAACATCGAATACCGATGGAAAAGACAATTGGTACTGGAGAGATTCCGTGCTGGATCTGGTGCATCGGGCCAGAAAGATGATCGATGAGAAAAATCCGAAGTGCGAACTGGCGGTCGATGGCGGAATCCGGACCGATAATGTGGAGCCGCTGATCGAGTGTAATCCGGACGTGGTAATTCTTTCCACCGCTATTTTCAGAAACGAAAAGGGAATCACCTATGCAGTGAAAGAATTCCGGGAAATCCTGGATCAGCTCTCTGAGAAGTATCACCTGCAGTAGGGACCGGACAGTTGAGCCGAAGCACATAAGGAGGACTTCAATGAAGATACGTGAGGTAATCGACGAAAATACAGTAAATCTGGAACTGGAAGCCAATGACAGGGACAGCGTAATCTGGGAACTGGCTAAAATGTTAAATCATAACGGATTGATCCAGGACCTGGAATGTTTTATACAAAGTGTGTTGGAACGGGAAAAAATCTGTTCCACCTACAGCACCTCGGAGCTGGCGGTGCCTCACGGGATCAGTCCATCGGTAAGAAAGGCCGGACTGTGCTTCGGCCGCTTGACTTCCGCCATTGACTGGGACGGGGATCAGGAGACACCGGTAAGATATGTCTTTCTGATCGCGATACCCCAGGCGGAAGATGAGGCGGTTATTAACCGTCATCTGGAGATGATTTCCTCTATCGCGGTTTCGGCGCTGCAGGAAGATAATTTGGAAAAATGGGGTAAAGTGAAGGATGCAGAAGAGTTTTTAGCCACGCTGGAAACAGCGGATGGAAGGGGTTAGAACTATGGCAGGCAATGATCTTACGTTTGAATTTGATAATGTGGAAAAATCCAGGAAGCAGATTGTAAAAGAAATATTTTCCAAACCGTTTGACCATTTACGTTCCGGAATATCTTATATGCTGCCGTTTATACTGATCGGGGGGATTATAACCGCAGTCAGTTCGATCAGCAATATTTCAGACGCTCCCATATGGTCAATGGTTGCGTCGATCGGGCAGGTGGGCATGACCTTTTTTATACCGATCTTCGGCGCTTACATAGCATTTTCTATCGCGGACAAGGCGGGTATCGCGCCTGGATTTATCTGCGCCTATCTGGCCAATACCAATGGGTCCGGATATATCGGGGCGCTGCTGGCCGGGTTTCTGGTCGGATATGTGGTGGCGCTTTTAAAGAAGCTGATTAAGCCCAATAAGATCCTGCAGGGAGTATGGGATTATTTTGTCCCCGCTTTCTCGACCCTGGCCGTCGGCCTGTTTATTATTTATGTAATTAACGCGCCGGTCGCCCGTTTTACGGATTTTATGGTGGCGAAGCTCTCCGGCATGGATGCTGCCCAGGGAGGGATCGCAGGGCTGATTCTGGGCGCTCTTGGCGGGGTTGATTATGGCGGCCCCATCAGTAAGATCGGGACGGCAATCATGTTCGCGGGATTTGACAAAGGCATCTATCTGTTTGTGGGCATTGCGATCGCCATCGCTATGGTACCGCCTTTTGGATTCACAGCCGCAGCGTTTATCGCCCCGAAACTGTTTACCAAGTCTGAGAGGAGATATGCCAGGACATCCTGGCCCATTGTTCTGATCGGCGGCTTTACGGAGTTGGCGCTTCCGCTGGTAATCAACGATATTATCCGGTGCACCATTGCAAGTTTCCTGGGCTGTCTGGTCAGTGGTTTTCTGGCTGGGTTCTTCGGCCTGGAGTTAAGCGTCCCGGCGCTGGGATTGGCGTCCTGGTTCTTTATCAGTTCCGTGCCTGTGTATGCGCTGTGCGTAGTGGCGGGCGCCGCGGTGACGGCGGCGGCGCTGATTTTCCTTCGAAAAATCTGGCCCAGGAAAAATTTCGATCCGGACAGCGACGATGAGGTCATGAGCCTGTAACCCGCGATTCCGCGAAAGAAGGGTATGTATATGAAATTGGTCATAATAACTTCCTGCGTGGCGGGAGTGGCACACAGTGAAATGTGCGCGGCCGCGCTGAAAAAAGAAGCGACAGCCCGGGGGCATTCGGTACGTGTGGAAATGCAGGGCGGTTCCAATCTCTCGGATATGCTTCCAAAGGAGATCTGCCAGTCCGCAGATGTGATCCTGATCGCTTACGCCATAGCAGTTGCCAGGAAAGAACGGTTTGAGGGAAAACCGGTGGTGAAGGTTCCCATCGATCAGGCCATCCGTCATATCAAGCAGGTTATAGATAAAGCGGAAGAGGTATATGGGCAGACAGCGGGTTCCGAAAGAAAAGGCTGAACATGGAGGTAAGTATGGTTAGCGCAACGATAGAAGTCAGAAATAAGTCAGGGCTGCATATGAGGCCCGCGTCCGAATTATCCAGGATCGCGAGACAATGCAGATCCAACATTATCATCCGGTCGGGGGAAAAACTGGTGAATCCCAAAAGTATCCTGGTTCTCATGAGCGCGGCAATCAAAAAAGGCACGGTTGTGACCGTGGAGTGTTCCGGAGAGACGGAGGAACAGGATTTGGAGACGATCCTTCATGCGATTGCCTCCGGCCTTGGCGAAGGGGTGGACGAAACGGCGTGAACATATGGAATGATGGAAAGATAGCTTCGGAAGGATATGCGTCGGGACCGGCCTTTATTGTGCAGCGGGACGAGAGGCCGGCCTGTACGGATAAGATCCGGGAGGAAGAGATCGAGGAAGAAATCCTGCGATTTGACCAGGCGGTGGAAACTGGCGTGGAACAGTTGAGGAAACTGCTGGAAGAAACGCAGAGTTTGCCCGTTGGCCAGGCGGGTAATGCTGATATTTTTGCCGGGCATCTGGAAATACTGACGGATTGTACCCTTTATGAAGAAGTTACGGGGAGAATCCGCCGGGATCTGGAGAATGTCCAGATGGCGCTGCAGCTTTCCGCCGATCACTTTGCCGCGGCGTTTGAGGCGATGGACGATGCCTATATGAGGGAGCGGGCTGATGATGTCAGGGATGTGGAACGCCGGCTTATGCTGATTCTTCAAGGCGTGGAGGAAACCGCTTTTCATACGTTGCGGGAGACATCCGTGGTAGTGGCAGCGGACCTGACTCCTTCGGATACCGTCCGGATGAACATGGATCTGGTGGCGGGTATCATAACCGAAAAAGGCGGTGTCACAGGACATGTGGGTATTATAGCCAGAAACAGTGGAATCCCCAGTCTGGTATGTGTTGGCCCCATCCTTTCTAAAATCAGGAACCGGGAGCAGGTCCTATTGGACGCAGAGAGGGGGAGCATAATAACCTCACCGGATCGGGAGACACAGGAAAAGTTCTGCCGGAACGCAGCCGCATATCGTGATTTGTGTAAAAAAGCAAAAGAGAATGCGGATCTGCCCTGTATCACCGTAGATGGAAGAAAGCTTTCCGTCTGTGCAAATGCAGGCAGTCCGGAGGAAGCCGAACAGGCGGCGGCCTATTCTGTGGACGGAATCGGCCTGTTCCGCAGTGAATTTCTCTATATGCGGCAAAGGCGTTTCCCCACGGAAGAAGAGCAGTTTGAAGCCTATCGAAGCGCCGTCCGATCGATGGGAGGCAGAGAGGTGACGATTCGGACCTTGGATATCGGCGGCGATAAGGGCCTGGATTATTTTCAGCTGCCGAAGGAAGAAAATCCTTTTCTGGGCTGCCGCGCCATCCGGATCTGCTTAAAACGGCCGGATATTTTTAAAACACAGCTGCGCGCCATACTCAGAGCCAGCGCGTTTGGACGGGTGAGAATCATGTTCCCGATGATCGCATGGGTAGAGGAGCTGGAAAAGGCCCTGGAAATCCTGAACGTCTGCAAAAAGGAGTTAAGAGAAGAAGGGAAGCTGTTTGATGAAGGAGTGGAGACGGGAATAATGATTGAGACACCAGCGGCGGTGATTCTGGCCCAAGAGCTGGCTTCGCGGGTGGACTTCTTTAGCATTGGGACCAACGACCTGACACAATATATGCTGGCCGCGGACCGCGGCAATCCGGAGGTGGCCCCGCTGTATAATCCTTTCCATCCGGCGGTGCTCAGAAGCATACACCATGTAATCCGTGCGGGTCATGAACGGCATATACCGGTGGGGATGTGCGGGGAGCTGGCTGGGAATATTGAGGCGGCTCGCCTGTTGCTGGGATTGGGACTGGATGAATTCAGTATGTCTGCGCCCAGCACCCCCCGTATAAAGCAGGAGCTGCGGGCAGCAAACTACGGAGAAGCGGTGGGGGCGGCTGCGGAAGCTTTGAAAAGTCCTTATACAATTTTAGGCTAGTATTTGGGACATGTCCCAAACCGGAATGCACATGTCCCAAACCGGAATGGACATGTCCCAAACTGGAATGGACATGTCCCAAACCGAAATGGACATGTCCCCTTTTGCATTACGGCCTTTGCAGGCCGTCGACAAATCTCAAGAGCTCCTCCTTTTCGATAGCGGAACTTTCGATATAATAAGCAAGCTGGTCATATGTCTCCTCAAAAGGCTCCCGGTTGTCTTCGATTCCAGCCGCCGCATTGCGTTCCGTCCGCCCCAGGTCCATGAGGTTTACGGCAGTGACAACAGGAATATCACTGTTCATTGCCAAAGAATAGTAAGAACCATTCTTCCTGCTTTCATCACAGATCAGCAGAGCCTGGTTATAACCGTCTAAATTCAGCTTCTCGCTGTAAGCAGTGTCGGGAGCCCCAAAAGATACGTTCCAGCTGGCGGCGGCCAGACTTATGGTCATTCTTATAAATTCCCCGGAGCTGTTGACATATCCCACATAGATATCCTGAATATTTTTCTGGTAACCGTCCGGCAGCTTTATCGCCTGCCGAATGGTTTTTTCCTGTTCCCCCTCTACCGTCAGACTTTCCGAGGGTGTATTCAGCATATCCGCATCCGCATAGAACTGGACCACGGCCTCGTCAAACACATAACCGTCCGGTAACTGGGTAGGGATGGCGTAGGGGATGGAGCATAGAAGCAGCATATCCTGAAGAGCCTGCTCGCTGTCCGTTCGGAATACGCCGCAGGCCGCGTTGGCGCTGCTCTGACTTCCATCCTGCAGATGGGTGACGATGAGCACCTCCCCTGGCTGCAGCTCTGACGGATCGAGAGACAGCTCCTGCGTGACGGTGCTGCTGAATTCCGTATCTTCACTGAGCGAGGTATCTGTCGGGGCAGCGCTTCCATCACTCACGGAACCGTCGAAACCGAAAGATTTCCATTCGTAGTAAGTGCCGGCGCCTATCAGTCCGAATATTCCGATCATGACGGCGGCCAATATAAGAACTGATTTTCCGGCGAAACGCCGGGGATGCCGGATTCGGTCCGCAAGGGCTAGCTGAATGTCATATTCCGGTGTGCGCACCTTGCCCAAATGTTCTTTTATAATTCGTTCATCCTGTTCAAATTTCATGTTGATTCCTCCAATCTACGATACTGCTTTCTTCCTGCCGGTTGTCCTTTCTGAGCAGCCCCGCCAGTTTTTTTCTGGCGCGTTCATACCGTTTTCGGGCGGCAGCTTCTGTGATACGATGAATTTCAGCCAGTTCCCGGTAACTTCTCTCTTCCATAATCCGCCCATAAATTAGGGATCGCTCCATGGCGGACAGACGGCTGAGAGCCTCGAACAGCTCATCACTGATCCCGGTATGGGTTTTGGGCGCGCCGGAGGCAGGTGTGAAGAAAAAGAGTGTTTTCCGGCGGATCGTATCGATGCAGGTGTGATAGGCGATCCGATACAGCCAGGCGGACAGCGATGTCCCGTTCCGGTACTTCGTTCGGTTTTCGTATGCTTTGAGAAAAGTTACCTGCACAGCGTCCTGCGCTTCGTGATAATCACACAGAATATTGTGACAGTAGCGCAAAAGCGGCTGCCCATAGAATTCTATGGCAAGGCCTAATTCCGCTTCGCCGCCGTCGGCAAAAGTCTGGTCCAGTAAATCTTTTTCCTGTAATATATCCATAGTTGCACATCCTTTATATGCGGTACCGCTGATTCGTTACACATTTATAACGCAGCTGATTCGGAATTTGTGACATGGCAAATAAAAAAATCCGTCTATTCTCATTATAATAAACGGATTTTGACTGCGTCGCTTTTATTTTAAAAACTGATAAGACAGTGTAGGATCAAAAATATAATCGTCGATGGTTTCCTTTAAAACAATGCGGGGCTGAAGCATCAGATGCTTTTTGCCGGGCAGGACGCCCTGGAGCAGATAATCCGCCAGGAGCATCAGACTGTGGTAGGCCTGGGCGGAGGGATTCTGATAAATGACAAAAGTACACAGATCTTTTTTGGTCAGTGTACAAAGCTGCTGTGTCACATCAAAACCGCTGACGACGGGACGCGGGACATCCGGATGCTTATCCAGATACCAGCCCACGCCGATTGCGCCGGGGGAACTGGTTGTATAGACACCCCCGATGCCCGGATTCTCCCGGAACATTTTTTCGGAAATCTCCTCTGCCATCTGGTCGCTGTCCAGATACTCAAATTCCCCGGCCACCGTAATCCCCGGATAATCCTCGGAAATTTTGTCAATAAATCCCCGCATACGTTCCGTATGGGCATCTACGGAGTGAAAACCGGACAGGCAGCATACCGACCCTTGGTTCCCCATGATCTTCCCCATCAGTTCGCCGGAAATTCTGCCGGCCAGATAGGGATCTACCCCGACATGAAATAGCCTTTTACTCCCCCGGACATCCGAATTAAATGTAGCCACGGTTACGCCGGCATCCGCCAGACGGTTAATCGAGGGGATCAAAGCGCTGCCCCCGGCGTTTAAAACAAACCCGTCGTAATCCTCGGGCTTTAATTCATCCAATAGCGGCAGTTGGCTGGCCGGATTCAGGTAATCGCAGCGAAAGGCCCGGATATCTACATTATAATCCGTCAGTGCATGAGCCGCCTGTTCCACTCCCGCCGTCATCTCATCGAAAAAATAGGTGGGATATTTCGGATACAATATTCCCAAGTGGAGCTGTTTGTTCCTGCTCAGGTTACTGGCCAGTTTGTTCGGCCGGTATCCCAGATCATCCGCGATCTGTAGAATTCTCTGCTTCGTCAACTCGTTAATTCTGCCCCGGCCATTCAGCGCGCGGTCCACCGTACCTATCGAAGTATCCGCTAATTCCGCAATCTGTTTCAAAGTTACTTTTTTCATACCCAATTCCTCTGCTAGTCTCTCTATAGATTGTAATATGCCCCGGGAGGCTTGGCAAGCGGTAAATGATAAGTTTTTTGTTTGCTGCGGGAAAGCTTCATCCCCAGGTTTGGGTATGCCCGCCGTTTAAGGCCGGGGATGACGGCGGTATCCGGGGACACTCCGGGCGGCCGGGTTCTTTTGTATCTCCCTGGGAGCGCGGAGGGCTTGCGCTGGAATACGCTAAGTGAAATCGAAAAGCCGGGTTCAGGAACCGAGCCTATTCACCAGGAACACGTGATGTGTTCCCGGTTCAGAGGCTCTTGCCCGTCGGACGTGAAGTCCGCCGTGCATCCTGAACCCGGCTTTGGGTTTGCCTGGATGAACGGAAACCTTTGCCGGAGCCTACAGTGTCTTGAGAAGGGAGAACATGGCTTCCACTGCGGGAGCCGGATCGTTTAAGTAAGCGTATTTTTTAGGGTCCTGAAGGAAGGAGCGGTAGACGGGTACGTTCTTTTCAAGTCCGCATACCGGGGAATCCGTCGGCGTCGTGAGACGGGGCTCACAGGCAAAATCGTACCGGGGATTTTTCTCGATCCGGAAGCCGCCGTCCGGGGTCCGGAAGGCGTAGCAGCACATACCGGCATGGCGTTTTACGCTGTCGTAGTAGTTGGTGCTGTGACAGGATACCAGGTTTACGAATACCATGGTTTCTGCGCCGATGTTGATTGTGCAGTGTCCGTAATCGGGGGGGATGACTACAGATTCGCCTGCCTCGACTTTGGTCAGTATGACATCCTGAACCTGCATGCTGCCGTCTTCTTTCCGGTAGTCGTCTACCTTTTGCATGACGAACAGCGCGGTGCCTTTGATTACCTGGTATAATTCCGGATAACTGACGGACTGGCCGGGAATCGGCATGTGGAAGTGGCCGGCGGTTTTTTTGAATTCCCCTCCGGCGGTTCCTTCGATAATTACCGTGCTGTCATAGCGCAGATCGGTTGACTGGAATATTCCTTTTGTATCGTCCTCGACAATCGCTTTGTAAAAATCATAGTAGGGATTGTCTTCTATGTTGTATGTAGCGTCGGCTAAAAGCCCGAACATTCCTTTGGAATATTTGCGGGAATAGTCCTCGTAGTGGATGTTGTCGTTCGCCGGAACCAGCTTCTGGCTTTCCTCGCAGAACTGGATGGGCATGCCGAACATTTTTAATTCATTCATGGATTTCTCCCCCTTCTATAAGTTCTGATATTTTGAGATGACTTCGGGATACTCGGACGGATCATGGCAGAACAGACCGGAGGAGCCGAGGACGAGAACATTGGCGCCGGCTGCCACCAGTTTGGGAGCGGTCTCTTCTTTTACCTGGCCGTCCACCATGATGTCTACGTCGTAACCGGCCTCTGTGAACATACTGCGGATGGCCGTAATCTTCTCATAGCTGGAGGGGATCAGGGTCTGGCCGGCAAAACCGGGATCTACCGTCATGACACAGACCAGATCGATAAATTCCAGCATATATTTGAGCTGTCCGATATCGGTGGCGGGGTTGATCGCGATACCTGCTTTTTTACCCAGAGCGCGGATCTGCTTCAGAGCGCGGATCGGATGATCCAGCGTTTCCAGGTGCAAGGTGATAATGTCCGCGCCGCGGTCCGCACAGTACTCAATGAATTCTGTCGGATTGGTGACCATCAGGTGGACATCCATAGGGGTGTCGGATACTTTGCGGATGGCTGCCATCAGATCACCGTTCAGGCAATAATTCGGAACGAAATGGCCATCCATAATGTCGATGTGATAGAGATCCACATGCGCCTGGTCTAACGCCTCGAGCTGGTGCTTTAAGTCCATCATGTCAATGCACATAACGGAGGGGGATACTTTGTTCATAAAAAACAGTCCTTTCTAAGAGAGTTCTTTTATTACTGGAAATTTCCACCTCATTATGGCATAGAAGAATACGGGTGTCAAGAAATAAATGACCGAATTACGTTAAAAACAACAAAAAATGTGACCGAATATGTGCAAATACAAAAATCAAGAAATAAGATTCCACATATAAATTCCGGCGCCGGAAACACCGCTGAACGGGTCGTCGGTTCCTCGGATGAAGTTAAGGTTTTGTTCCGGGTAAGGCTTGCGGGTGTGGAAATGAATCCGGTCCAAAAGATCCTCGTATGGAAAATTTTTCATGCGGATGACGCCGCCGGACAGCAGGATGTGATCGGGGTCCAAAATATTGATTTCTGTGGCGGCGGCGATGGCGATGTTGTCCACATATTCCTTTAGTACGGCGGAATCCGGATAGTATCCGAAGATATCTTCCATGCCGGTTTCGGAATAATTATCCCTGTGTATCTGTTCCAGCCTTTTACCGGCGCAGTAGAGTTCCATGCATCCCTGGTTCCCGCAGGGGCAGGGATCTTTTTTGCCTATGACGGGAATGTGGCCCAGCTCTCCGGACACGCCGTTTTTTCCGTCGAGAAAACGGCCGTGGATATAGAGGGCGTTTCCAAGACCCGTGCCCACATAGAGCGCGATCACGCAGTCAGAGCCAAAGAGGTCGAACGCCTGCATGTCGTTTGCCAGCAGCAGGATGACATCGTGCTCCACGATGACGGGAATCAGAAATTGTTTTTTTAGCTCCGCGCCGATGTTCTGATTGGTGATCACCGGCAGATTCGGACAGGAGAAAACAGTCTGCTTCGTCTTGTCCACCGTTCCGGGAAAACCAAGGCAGATCCCTCTGCATTTTCCGGCCGGTATCGTTTCCATATAAGAGGAGAGAAAGGTAGAAATCGTATCGGAGGGCCGGTCGGATTCGAATAATTTCCGGCTGCTTTCCCGTCTGCAGTTGCTTAACTTTAAATCTTGCGTAATCGTTCCGATCCGGAAATTTGTGCCGCCGATGTCGATGCCGATGACATAATCAAAACTGGAAAATGAAGAAATTTTCATTAGAAATACCTCCTTTTAAGGTAACGTTTGATTTGAAGCATAGCACGTAAAAATCCGAAAAACAATGGAATCAAATGCATTTGACAAAGTTCGTGAAATATGTTAAATTTAAGAAAAGCGTAAACGTTAACGCAAAGATCGTGGAAATAACAAATTTATTAAAAGTGCACAAAAACGGTCACGACACAACGCAAAAAACGGGCTTAAATTTGCGTAAAATGACCGAGTCAACAGAAAATACAAAATAAATATTGATTTTTAACCGGAAATGCGCTACAATAACCACACAAACAAAAAACAAAAATGTGGATTTAGTTGTTTGGTAAGGAGAGGGCGCAACCGTGATTTGTACATTAACAATTAACCCGGCTATTGATAAGCTTCTGTTTGTTTCCAGGTTTCAACGGGATAATACGAACAGAATCGTGCGTTCCATGGATGTTCTGGGCGGTAAAGGTACCCATGTTTCGACCAACCTTCGTATTCTGAACTGTGATAACCGGGCTTATGGGATTGGTTTTGGGAAAACCGGCCGTAAAATTGAGGAGATGTTAAAGAGTCAGGGTGTGGATGTGCGCTTCCTGCACTATGAAACCGGAGAATCCAGAACCAATTATGCACTGATTGAGGAGAACCATAAGTGCAGCCTCATCACGGAACGGGGAGATATGATCAGTTCCGGGATATGCGAAAAGCTTTTGGATATTCTGGAGGAATCCTTAAAGGACGGTGATGATCTGGTTTTATCCGGGGATGCTTCGAACACAGAGATACCGTACATATATAATGTGATTATGGAACGGCTGGCTTTAGCCGGAAAGAAAATCCGGATTTATCTGGATACCAGTTCGGGGAATCTGATCCGGGGAATCGAGAAGAAACCATTTCTGGTAAAACCAAATGTAGATGAACTGTCTCAGGTCGTTGGAAAGGCTATAACATCGGAAGCGGATATTCTGGATGGGATATTTCAGATCGCTTCGAAGGGGATCGAATGTGTCGCCGTATCCAGAGGCGGGGACGGCTCTATTGTAAAGTACCGGGAACTCATCTATCAGGTAGAGGCTCTTCAGGTGGATGTTAAGAATACCATCGGCTGCGGGGACGCTTTCTTAAGCGGTATGGTGTACGGGTTCTCCCGGGAAATGGAATTTGAAGAGATATTAAAGTTAGCCACGGGAATCTCCGCGGCCACCGCGGAATCCGAGCTGACCGTGGGATTTGACTATGAGAGGGCCATGGAGCTTAAAGAGCAGGTCAAAATGAAACGGCTTACGGTACACAGAAACGATGGAAAAGAACAATTACGTTCTTTTTTATAAAAATCAGGAAAAGGAGAAATAGGTATGAGAAAGAGAATGTTAAGTATCTTATTGGCATGTACGATGGTACTGACTATGGTGGGATGTGGCACGAAGGAAGCGGCTTCGGAACCGGAAGCGAAACCGGCGGCCAGCGAGGCTCCCGCGAAAGCGGCGGAAGATGACGCACAGGCAGCGACGGATGCTGCGGGGGGCGGCGAAGACATTATGATCGGTATTTCCATGTGTGCGATCGAATCTCAGATGTGGGCGGAATACCAGACTGCCATGCACAAAAAATGTGACGAGCTGGGTGTGAAATACACCGAAGTTATTGCGGAAAACGACGTTCAGAAACAGAATCAGCAGATTGAAAACCTGATTTCCAGCGGCGCTAACGCGATCATCATTGCTCCGGCAGACGGCGAGGCCGTAGTATCTGCGATCAAGAAATGTAACGAAGCAAACGTACCGGTTATCATGGCAAACCGGGCAGCCGGTGAAGGCGCGGAAGTGGCCGGAACGGTTACCTCTGATAACATCGCTATGGTAGAAAGAGAAATGAACTATGTCATGGATCAGGCGAAAAAAGACGGCAAGACCTATAAGGTAATCAAACTGGTAGGAAGCCTTACCGACGTAAATGCCATCGCACGTGACACCGGATTCAAAAATGTAGCGGACGCGAATAAGGACATCTTCGACGTGGTATCCGAAGTTCCCACGGAGTGGAAAGGCGAACTGGCCCTGTCAGGAGTCTTAAGCGCATTTGAAGCAAACCCCGACATCAATATGATATTCAGCCCTTCGGACGCTCTTCTTCCTTCGATCATCTCCGCTTTACAGCAGATCGATAAATTCTATCCGATCGGCGATGAGAAACACGTGACGATCGTTACCTTCGACGGTGCGAAAGACGCAGTGGATCAGATTAAAGCAGGCTATGTGGATATCGTCTCCGTTCAGGACGCCACGAACCAGGGTACTCTGTGTGTGGAAGCTGCTGTAGCGGCTGCCAAGGGTGAGCCGGTAGAAGGTCTGGTAGATCCCGGATTTGAAGTTACTCCCGAAAATGTAGACACCGTAGGATTTGCAGGTTATTAATTTCCTCCTTTTAGACACGGATATTAGATAGAAAAGGGCTGCTGCGGGGAGGCTTTCCTCCGACAAGTGCGTGGGAAGCTCCCCGCAGCAGGTTTTTTATTCAAAAGGGAAATATCGGATAAAAAACCTGCCGCAGGCGGAGAGTTCCGCAAGAAGACTTCATTCTAAGAAGACTCTATTCTAAGCCGTAGAAAGTGGACGAGAAATCCTAAGTCAGATAGCGAGGTTTGATTATGGAACGGGTGAAAAAGATTTATGAATCGGTAGATGCGATTGTCTGGTTCATTTTGGTTTTTGTCATTGTGGCATTGATCTTTGTACCGAATTTTGCTACCGAGAGTAATATTACGAATATATTCAGCCAGGCCTGCGTTTTGCTGACCGTTGCCTGCGGTGTTCATTTCTCTGTGCTGAACGGAGGAGTGGATTTTTCTTCTACCTCTATTATCGCTTTGACCTGTGTGGTGGGCGCTTCTATTATGAGCACTACTTCCGGCCTGTTGGCCGGTAAATGGTACGCGATACCGGTGGCTTTGCTGGCAATGTTATTGATTGGCCTGGTTTTTGGTATTATTAACGGATTTGCGGTAACCAGATTTAAGATGCCGTCTTTTATTGTGACGATGGCGACACAGATGATCGGCAGCGGACTGGCGGTAGTCTATACCGGGGGAAGTACGATCTCCGGACTGCCGGAAAGTTTTACCATACTGGGGAACGGTAAAATATTTGTGATCCCCTTCGCGTTGATACTGGCTTTGCTGGTAGCGGTGGTGACGCACCTGGTGTGCAGCAAGACTTTATATGGCAGACAGCTCTATGCGACGGGAACGAATCCGAAGGCTTCCGTTATATCGGGCGTGCCTGTGAAGAAAACCATTTTTAAGATTTTTATTTTCAGCGGCGTCTGTTCCGCGGTTGCCGGAATTATCATGATGGCTCAGATGGAATCCGGCGCGTCCAGTTACGGAAGTACGCTGTTTATTGATATCATGGGCAGCATTATTGTGGGCGGTACCAGTCCGGCCGGCGGCGTGGGCAAGATTCCGAATACGGTAATGGGTGCGTTTCTGATTATTTTAATTAATGTGACTTTAAACTTGTTAAATACTCCATACTTTATCATTACGATAATAAAAGGCGCGATTATCCTGGTGGCCGGCGGTGTGGCGATATTAAAGAAGCGGAACGAAAAGGCGTAAACAAGTATATCATAGATTGGAAGTGAACAAGTTGGCTGAAAACCAGAACTACATACTGCAGTTGAAGCAGGTTACCAAATCTTTTGCTTCGGTACAGGTGTTAAAAGACATCACCATTAACCTGAGACAGGGGGAAATCCTGGGGCTGGTCGGTGAAAACGGAGCGGGAAAATCCACACTGATGAATATTCTGGGCGGAATCTATCAACGGGACAGCGGAGAGATATACTTAAATGGAGCAAAATTCGAACCGGTCAACCCGAAGGTCTCTCAGAATGCGGGTATCGCTTTTGTACATCAGGAATTGAATCTTTTTACGAATCTTACGGTATTTGAGAATCTGTTTATTACCGACATGGTCAAGAGCAAGGTGCATACCATCGACAAAAAGGCCATGAAAAAGATCGCGGCGGAGAAGCTTAAGGAACTGGGAATTGAAGATTTCGGCGTGGATGAGATCGTCGGGAATCTGCCCATGGGTCAGCGGCAGCTGATCGAGATCACCAAGGCGATTATGAAAGACGCGCAGATTATTATCCTGGATGAACCCACCACCTCCTTGTCTAACAAGGAGAAGGTGAAGCTGTTTGATATCATGCATCTGCTCCAGAAACAGAACAAATCCATTATCTTTATTTCCCATATTCTGGAGGATGTGTTTGAGCACTGTGATGAAATCTCCGTGCTGCGTGACGGGGAGATTATCTCCCAGAACCGGACTTCGGACATCAGCACCAACGAGGTTATTAAGCAGATGGTGGGTCGGGAGCTGAATAAGATCTATCCGACCGTGGAAAAGGAAATCGGCGAGGTGGCTTTTGAGGTTAAGAATATCTGTCAGGAAGGACGGTTTGAAAATATCAACCTTCAGATAAGGGAGGGTGAGATTGTAGGACTATTCGGGCTGATGGGAGCGGGGCGTACGGAACTGCTGCGCTGCCTGTTCGGCATCGATCCGGTTACGGACGGCAGCCTTATCTATAAGGGGCAGGAGATCAAACCGGTAACACCGGAGAACTGTATTAAGAACGGGATGGCGTTTATCACGGAGAACCGGAGAGAAGAGGGGCTTCTGATGACCAAGACCGTGAAAGAGAATATCGTGCTGGCGAACTTAAAAGAGATCGCGGCGTCCTTAAGCTTTATCAACCGGAAAGAAGAGCAGCGGGAGACGGATGAGATGGTGAAGGAACTGAATATCAAGACCTTCGATCCGGCCCGTCAGGCGGTGATCAATCTCTCCGGCGGCAATCAGCAGAAAGTGGTATTTGGAAAATGGGTGTTGAGAAAACCGCAGATTTTCCTGCTGGATGAACCTACCAGAGGCGTGGACGTAGGTGCGAAATATGAGATTTACAGTATTATCAATGATCTGGCGAAAAACAAATCAACCGTACTGTTAGTATCCTCCGAGATGGAGGAACTGATGGGAATGTGTGACCGGATTCTGGTCATGAGCCATAATGTGCTTACCGGCGAGCTTCACAAAGAGGAATATACGCAGGAACGGATCATGGAAGCCGCAATCGGAGGTGTTAACTGATGGAAAATTCACAGTCAAGAAAAGGAAAAGTATTAAGAGGAAAGCTTTTGAATCTGTTTTGCTCCTACGGCTTGTGGATCATCTTTATTATACTGCTGGCTTATTTTGCAATTCAGTCGCCCAAATTCCTGACGATCAGCAATGCGGTCAATGTCCTTAGATTGTCCTCCACACTGGGCGTCGCGGTAGTCGGTATGTTCTTCGTGCTGATTACCGGCGGAATTGATATTTCGGTTTCCGCCAATATGTATTTTTCAGCCGTGGTGGGAACCACGCTGCTGAATAACCTGGGAGTGCCGCTCCCGTTATGTTTTGTGGGAGCCTGCGCCAGCGGCCTGCTGATCGGGTCGATCAACGGATTCTTCGTGGCGAAGCTTAAGATGGTTCCGTTTATCACGACACTGGCGACCTACAGTGTGGCCAGAGGCTTAGGCCTTATGTTTACCAACCAGCAGATGCTGTTCCTGGACAGCGTGGTCATGAAATTCTCAGGGGCAAAACTGTTTGGAATCCCGCTGATTGTCTATATATTCCTGATCGTTGTACTGCTGGGACATTTCATACTGACAAGAACCCAGTACGGGCGGCAGCTGTTTGCCTGCGGAAACAACCTGGTCGGAGCGAATAAGCTGGGGATCAACGGGACAAAAACCGTGTTTATGGCTTACCTGTTCTGCGGCGGACTGGCCGGTATCGCCGGAATGATGAATGCCTGCATCCTGAGCGTAATCAATCCGAACTTCGCGATCAATGACGAATTCGTAGTTATTTCCTCGGCGGTTATCGGCGGAGCCAGCCTGTTTGGCGGAAAAGGGAAAATATTGCCGGGAGCCATTATCGGTATTGTTATGGTACAGGTAATTACCAACGGCCTGACGATTACAGGCGCTTCCGCTTACGCATTTACGATATTCAGAGGGATTATCATTTTTATCGCGGTTATGATGGACAGTATTAAGTTCAGCGGTGAAATTCGGTAGGACAAAGTATTCGTTTTATGCTATGCTGAAAGAAAAAGCGCGGAAGGTGTTGCAGGATGTTAGAGAGAAAGTATAACATTGAACGAAAATCTGAAGTCTTGAATTTATTAGAGGAACAGGGAAAGGTAAATGTCAATCAGCTGTCGGATTTATTAAACGTATCCAAAGAGACGATCCGCAGGGATCTGAAGGAAATGGAAGATTCCGGCCTGATCCGCCGTACCCACGGCGGCGCGGTACTGTCCGACACTTCCAAGGGAGTGAAGGAATATCCGTACCTGATGCGGGAAGTCCAGAATTATATGGAAAAAGACCGCATCTGCAGGGAGGCTGCCAAGACGATTTTGGACGGGGACACGGTATTTATCGATAACAGTTCCTCTACCTTGAATATGATCCACCATATCCATAAGGACTACCAGGTGACGGTGATCACCAACTCCATCCGTCTGTTGCTGGATGCCTCGTTAATCGAGAATTCCAATCTGACGCTGATTTCCCTGGGGGGTGTGTTCCGGGCGAAGAATTTCTCGCTGACCGGTATCATGGCCAATGAATGGATCAATAATTTCAGACCTAATAAAGTATTTCTCTCCTGCTATGGTGTATACGAGGGAGAGGGATTCACAGACAGCAGTATCTATGAGATCGATGTGAAAAGGCTTATGATGGAGAAGGCCCAGAAGGTATATATGCTGGCGGATTCCACCAAGTTCGGGAAAAAGGGAGTGGTGTTCCTTTCCGATTTTTCGAAGGTGGATTACATCGTCACAGACAGGGAGCTTTCGCCGGATAAAGCCAGGCTTATCGAATCCCAGGGAACCAGAATCGTGGTGGCCAGGGAGAATTAGACAGCAGCCGCATCGATGTGTGCGGAGGAATGATATGAAACAGATAGCATTTGATTTGGGTGCCAGCAGCGGTAAAGTGATGCTGGGAGAATTTGATGGAACCTGTCTCACCACAGAGGTGATACATCGGTTTCCGAACCGTCAGATCTGCGTAAGCGATCACCTGTACTGGAATTTCCTGGGGATCTATCAGAACCTTACGGAAGGAATCCGAAAGGGCTGCGCCGCAGCCGGAGGGACGCCGGTGAGTATCGGAATCGACGCGTACTGCAACGATTTTGGCCTGATCGGCAGAAACGGGGATCTCATCACTCAGGTCAGATGCTATCGTGATTTAAGGATGGCCAGAAATGAGGCTGAGATTTACCGCATCATGTCCAAGCGGGAGCTTCATTTTCAAAACGGGAACCAAAATGCGCTGTTCAACACGCTGATCCAACTGGCGGCTATGCGTCTGGAAGGAGACGGTTTTCTGCTGGACCAGTGCGAAACCCTGCTTCACATTCCGGATCTGCTCACTTATTTTCTGACGGGACAGCGGCATTCGGAATACACGCTGGCCAGTGTGAGCCAGATGTTCCGCTGGGAAACGTCGGACTGGAACCCGGAGATTCTGAGCCGGTTTGAGATACCCGCGAAGCTGCTGGCGCCAATTATTATGCCGGGAACGGTAGCCGGTGAAATGACCAAAGCTACGGCGGAGGAGATCGGAGTACCCCGGATGAAGGTGACGGCGGTAGGCGGGCACGATACGGCGTCGGCGGTGGCGGCGCTTCCCACCAACGAACCTCATGCGGCATACATAAGCAGCGGAACCTGGTCCCTGATGGGAGTCGAGATCCCGAAGCCGATAATCAATGAACAGACCTACCGGTACAACATCGCCATCGAAGGCGGCGTGGGAGGCCGGTACCGGATGTTAAAGAATGTGATGGGCCTCTGGCTGATCCAGGAATGCAGGCTTAAATACCGCAAGATGGGGATGGAATATGAGTTTGCGGAGCTGGTGGATCTGGCCCGGAGGGAGAAGTCTTTTGTATCCCTCATCGACCCGGACGATGAAGCCTTCTATATGCCCGGGGATATGCTGCGCAAGATCCGGGATTACTGTACCGGAACCGGACAGCCGGCGCCGGAGACACCGGGCCAGTTCATCCGTGTGATCGAGGACAGCCTGGCGCTTAAATACCGGTGGGTGATGGAAACACTGGAAAAGATACTGGGATACCGGATCGAGTCCATTTACATCCTGGGCGGAGGCGGCAAGGATACGCTGCTTAACCAGCTCACCGCCAATGCGTGCGGCCGGACGGTCTATGTGGGACCTCAGGAAGCGGCGCTGACCGGAAATTTCCTGATGCAGCTTAAGGCGGCCGGAGCGATTGGTAATCTGGAACAGGGCCGGGAAGTTATAGCAAGGTCCACGCAGATCGGGGTATATGAGCCTCAGGAACAGAAGGCGTGGGACGAAGCATATGAATATTTTTTGACACTCCTGCCACGATCGGAATAGAGAGATAGAGGGTGACAGGTCGGGTAGCTGTACGCTGTTTTGAAATGTTATGTAAACCAAACGGAAGAGACGAAAGGGGACATGTCCATTCCGGTTTGGGACATGTCCAATTCAGTTTGGGACATGTCCAAAAGGTACAAAAGGTCCAATTAGGATAAAGGAACAGTAACAAAACCATAAAACATTAAAATTCAGGAGGAAAAGATTATGGCGCTAAAATATGCATGTATTACAGGATCATTAGGAAACAGGGTAGACCGCTTCATGGCGGGAGGTTACAAGGAAGATAACACAGCGGCCGAGAGAATCGAAGGACTGGCCAAAACCGGCGTGGTGGAAGCGCTTGAGCTTTGCTACGATCCGGACGGCGATGAGAAAGACCCGGTTGAGATTCAGGCTCTTGCGGACAAATACGGTTTCAAAATATCCGGTGTCAACGCGCCGCTTAACGGGGATAAGCGCTTTGGTTACGGATCTCTTACGAACACGAACCCGGAATACCGGGCGCTGGCTGTTCAATATTGCAAGGACACCGTGGATTTTGCCAAAAAGGTTAACGCGGAATTCGTAAATATCTGGATGGGAGAAGACGGTTTTGACTATGTGTTCCAGACCGACTACACCAGACAGTGGAATCTGATGGTGGAAGCGGTGCGGGAGATCTGTGATTATGCGCCGGATATGAAGATCGCGCTGGAATTCAAGCTTCGTGAGCCGAGAAACCGCTGTACGCTGGACACGGCCGGAAGCACACTTCTGCTTGCAAAAGATGTGGACCGCAAAAATGTAGGGCTTACCGTGGATCTGGGCCATGTATTCCAGGCGCAGGGAAATGTGGCGCAGGTAGTGGAAATGTGCGCGAATCACGGAATGCTTTATAATCTGCATATCAATGACAATTACAGCGCATGGGATGACGATATGATGCTTGGAAGCGTCCGCTATACGGAATATATCGAGCTGTGCTATTCCCTGAGAAAGATCGGATATGACGGCTGGACTTCCGTGGATATCTTCCCGTTCCGTGAGAATGGCTACGCGGCTGCGGCGGAGAGCATCCGCATGATGCAGACCTTCGACCGGGCGGTGGATCTGATCGGTTATGAGAAACTGACGGAATGCATCAACGGCACGGACGCTACGAAAGTATTCGGATTGATTCGGGAAGCGATATTCAAATAAGGAGAGTGGTAGCTTTGAGAATGGAGATACAGGAAAAGCTGGCTCGGGTGCGGCAGTACCTGGAAGATCAGGCTTACGACGGCGTATTATTTACCACCAATGATAATTTCTGCTGGATGAGCGGCGGCAAATACGCGTATGTGGATAAAGGAACCGGCGCGGCGGCGTCCAAACTCCTGATTACGATGGACCATCAGTACGTGATCTGTAATTCCAGCGAGCAATACCGGGTTACACAAGAAGAATTGCCGCAGCAGGAATTCGAGTTAATCTCCTTTCTGTGGCATGAGTCGGAAGAAGAAGTGCTGAAGCCTTACCTGGAACAGAAGAATATCGTCAGCGACAGCGGCGCGTTTGGCACTTTGAACAGAGGGGCGGAGCTTCAGAAGCTGCGCTACACACTGACCAGGGAAGAGCTGGAGCGGTATCGGATGATCGGGCCGGAGAGCGCCGGGCTGTTGGAGGAATCCTGCCGGCGTATCCAAAAGGGCGAGACCGAATTAGAAATCGCGGGACGCACAACGGGAATGCTGATGGCGGCCGGATATCAGGTTCCGGTCTGCCTGGTGGCGGCGGATGAGAGGCTTAAGAAATACCGCCACCCGATCCCGACCCTGCACAGAGTCGGCCAATACGCCATGGTAGCCGTATGCGCCCAGAAGTACGGGCTGACCGTATCCATGAGCCGGATTATTTCATTCGGAGCGCCGGATGCGGACAAAGAGAAGCGCATGGATGCGGTGGCAAAAATTGATGCGGCTTATATCTGCGGCACAGAGCCGGGTGTTCCGGTCAAGGATGTGCTGCAGGCCGGATATGATGCTTATCAAAGACTGGGCTACGAGGAAGACTTTCATCTTCACCATCAGGGAGGCCCGCTGGGATATCCGACCCGTGATTTCTGCACCACCTTCCGGAATCAGGAAGTGGTGCTGGAGAGACAGGCGTTTTCCTGGAATCCCACGATCGCGGGAGTCAAGTCGGAGGATACCTTCCTGGTTACGGAGGACGGCCAGGAGATCATATCCCATACCGGAGGCTGGGTCTACCGGGAGGTTACATGCGGCGGCAGAACCATCTTAAGGCCTGATATTCTGGTCCGGTAAGTGAAAACAGAGGAATTTATGGAGCGGTAAATATACCGTTGGAGGAGAATATGGGAACTTGTTATCGGGAAGAATTAGTCGGCGTGTTCGGATGTCCGATCGATGAAAATCCGACCGTGGTGGTGGCTCAGGCGGCCTTTGAGGATCTGGGAATTCCGTACCGGTATCTGACGGTCCTGGTGTATCCGGAGGATCTGGGAACCGCGATGAGCGCGCTGAAAGCGCTGAACATGAAAGGAATCCATCTGACCATACCTCATAAAGTAGAAGTTTTAAAATATCTGGATCATGTGGCTTGTGACGCGCAGATTATGGGCGCAGTCAATACGGTCTATGTAAAAGACGGGGAGCTGTACGGGGAAAATACGGATGGAAAAGGATTTATCACTTCCCTGAAAGAGGAAGGCATAACAATAGAAGGAAAAACCGCCATGCTTTTGGGAGCGGGCGGGGCGTCAAGAGCGATCGCCGTAGAGCTGGCCAACGCAGGAGCCAAAAAACTGCTGATTGCAAACCGGCCCGCATCGGGACGGGGAGAAGTGCTGACCGATCTGATTCGGGAAAAGACAAAGGCCGAAGCGGAATATATCTGCTGGGATCACACCCTGGCGATACCGCAGGAGGTGGATATCCTGGTGAACACCACGAATATCGGTCTGTATCCCGATACGGACCAGAAGCCGGATGTGGACTATAACACGGTTTCCCCCCGGATGACCGTGTGCGACGTGATCCCCAACCATCCCCACACGCTGTTCCTGAAGGAAGCAGAAAAGCGGGGAGCCAAGAGCATCGACGGGTTGGGTATGCTGGTCAATCAGGCGATCATCAGCTTCCGGTTCTGGACCGGCCGCACATGCCGGGCAGAGGTGATGCGCAAAGCGCTGAGCCGGGAATATGGGATCGAATAACAAAAAGGAGGCGTTCAGATGATCGCACTGGCGAGTGACCATGTGGGTATAGAATTAAAACGGTCCATCATGGAATATCTGGATGAGAAGGGATATGCCTACGTGGATTATGGAACATATGATACGGTCCGCTGTAATTATCCGGAATACGCGCTGAAAGCGGCCAACGCAGTGGCGAACCAAGAATGCGACCGGGGAATCCTCTGCTGCGGGACCGGAGTGGGCATCTCCATAGCGGCCAACAAGGTAAAGGGCATCCGCTGTGTGGTTTGCAGCGATCCGTATTCCGCGCTTCTCTCACGGCAGCATAACGATTCGAATATGCTGGCCATGGGTTCCCGGGTGGTGGGAAAGGATCTGGCACTGATGATCCTGGAATGCTGGCTCAACGGAGAATATGAAGGCGGAAGACATGCGGTGAGAGTCCGGGAGATCTCCCAGATCGAGACGACCGGGGAAATCGAAGGAATCTGACAAAACGGGAAAAGGAACTGAAAAAAGCCCCGGAGAACGAGACAAAGATGGTATGGAAAGGTAAGGTTGAGAACATGGAACATCTATCCTATATGGAACAAAGAGAACAGATGGCGAAGGTAGCCCACTATATGTGGGACAGGAGGCTTACAAACGCGGCCGGAGGGAATTTTGCAGTCCTGGCGGAAGAAAACCGCGTCCTGATTTCTCCCTCCCTGATGTCGGAGCGGCATTTCTGTGAGATGAGACCGGAGGATTTTCTGCTGATCGATTATGATATGAACGTACTGGAAGGCACCGGAAAATTGTCCCGGGAAGGATATATGCATGTTCTTCTGCTTAAGAATTTTAAAAATATCGGCGCTACCATTCACGCGCATCCCCAGTATTGTATGGCTTTTGTGGCTCAAAGCAAGCCGATTCCCAATATCACGGAGGCCACCATGAAGCGGGGGCCGGTGGAATGTATCCCATATACACAGGCCTATACCACGAATCTGCACGAAGAAGTCTACCGGTATTTTGACGCGCGCCGGGAACTGGCGGAAAAATATCCCATCGGGGCGATCATGCCATTACACGGCGTGGTGGTATCGGGATCGGATCTGTTCATGGCGTACAGTATGCTGGAACGGATCGAGGCCGACGCTATGTGCAATATTTTCCGGGATCAGGTGAACAGCTGTGAATGCGTAAACGGTGTAAAGGGTTGAAATAGCGCCTCTGGAGGTAAATATGAACGCAGTAGAATTGGCTTATGAAGCGGCCAAAGAGCGCTACGCGCAAATTGGCCTGGATACGCAAAAAGCATTGGACATTCTGGGGAGAACCCGGATCTCCTTTAACGCATGGCAATTGGATGATGTAAAAGGTTTCCTGAAAAAAGATACGGCTATGAGCGGCGGGATTCTGTCCACGGGCGGCTATCCCGGAGTGGCCACGAATCCGGACCAGCTGCGCCAGGATGCCGATATGGCATTCTCCCTGCTGCCGGGGAAACATAAATTAAGCCTGCAGGCGACCCAGGTGGATACGGCGGAACAGATCGATCTGGATGAGATCGAGCCAAAGCATTACCAGGCTTATGTGGACTGGGCGAAGGAACGGGGAATCGGCCTGGACTTTAATCCAAGCTGTTATTCCCATCCCAACTCGGAGAATGGGTTTACCCTGTCCAGCCGGGAAGCGGACATCCGCGATTTCTGGATCGAGCACTGTAAGCGTTCCAGTCAGGTTGGCGCTTATTTTGGAAAAGAATTGGGTATCCAGGCGGTGACCAATCACTGGATCTGCGACGGATACAAAGATTATCCCGTGGACCAGGAGGCCCCGAGACGCAGGCTGATGGAAAGCCTGGATCAGGTATTTGCCACGCCGGTGGATCAGACGTTGAATCTGGACACCCTGGAGAGCAAGCTCTTCGGAATCGGAGTGGAGGCTTATACGGTGGGTTCCCATGAATTCTACATGATGTACGCGGCGAAGCGGGACAGAAGCCTGTGTCTGGACGCCGGGCATTTTCATCCGACCGAGGACGTGGCCAACAAGATCAGTTCCGTCATGCTGTTCTCCAAGGAAATGGCGCTGCATGTGACCAGGCCCATGCGTTGGGACAGCGACCATGTGGTATCCTTCGATGACGCGACCCAGGCGATGCTGTCCCAGGTAGTGCGCGGGGGATGGCTGGACCGGATACATATCGGGACGGATTATTTCGACGGCAGCATTAATAGGATCTCCGCCTGCGTGATCGGTATGCGAAACACCATGAAAGCGCTGCTTAAGGCGCTGCTGGAGCCGACCGCGATGCTGCAGGGGCTGGAGGATCAGGGCGATTACACAGGACGGCTGTCCTGGCTGGAAGAGCTGAAGACCTATCCGTATGCGGCTGTGTGGGATTATTACTGTTATAAGAACAATGTACCGTTGGGTACGGAGTGGATGAAAGATGTGCAGCGTTATGAGAAAGAAGTGCTGTCCTTGAGATAGCGGTGAGAAGGTTGGGCTGTCGTGCCGGTTAAAATAGTGAGCCGGCGCGGCAGCTTTTTTTATTCCTGAGGAAAGTGCGCCTATGGAATAAAAGCCCTCCCGGTCATTCCTATTCACTCATCGACAAGTCCGGCCGCATGGGGTAAAATAATGATATAATCGTTATATGTAAATTCAGATACGGACAGCGTAAAACAGAAAGGGGATTAGAAGTATGATAAACCAGACGGTGACATTGAATAATGGAGTGAAAATGCCGGTACTTGGCCTGGGCGTATATCTGGCGACGGATGCAGAGGAGATGCAGAATGCCGTCCGCTATGCCATGGAGGCCGGGTACAGGAGCTTTGACACGGCTCAGATGTATCATAATGAGGAGCTGCTGGGAGAGGCGCTTGAACTGAGCGGGGTACCCAGAAAAGAATATTTCCTGACCAGCAAGGTGGACACCTGCAATATGGGCTATGAAAATACCAGACGCACCTTTCAGGAGAGCCTTAAGAAGCTTAAGACCGATTACTTTGACCTGTTCCTGATTCATTGGCCCGGACAGCGCAAAGAGCGGCTGATCGAGTCCTGGCGCGCGCTTGAGGAATTCTACAAAGAGGGGAAGGCCAGGGCGATCGGCGTGTGCAACTGCCTGCCCCGCCACCTGAACTGGATCATGGAGGAATGCGAAGTGGTTCCGGCGCTGAATCAGATCGAGCGGCATCCGCTGTGGAACCCGACGGAATTGTTCGCATGGTGTAAGGAGCGGGGAATCCAGCCTGAGGCGTGGGCGCCCCTGATCCGGGGAAGCTTTGATATACCGCAGATTCAGGAGCTGGCGGCGAAATATAAGAAAACAGGGGCTCAAATCATCCTGCGCTGGGACGTACAGAGCGGTTATGTGGTCATCCCGAAATCAGTGCACAAAGACCGGATAATTGAGAATGCGGATATCTTTGATTTCGAGTTGGAGGAAGAGGATATGAAGCTGATCGACGGACTTCACACAGGTTTTACGACCGGATGGGATCTGGAAACCTACGACTATGAATGACAAGGTACGCGGGTTTTCAGTCTTTGGACAGGATCAGGAGCGCTGTGCCGGTGGCAAAGGTAATCTCGGCCTCACTGGAAACAAAAGAATTGCTGACGCCTAACGGAAAATCATTTGTCAAAGTGGCGTTGTTCAGGGGATATTTCAAACCGGTATAATAAATACCGGTACAGGTTTGCGTGAGGGCGAACAAAGAGAGCTGATATCCTTCCTTTTCTTTCAGGTGATAGGTTCCGGGAGATAAGATGCGGGCCGTATTTCCGGCATCCGCCATCTCGATATCGATTCCCCGGTTGTGGGCATAGAGCAAGGTCTGTATGTTAGCCATGGTGTGGTCCAGACGTCCTCCGATCCCGCCTATCATGAGAAATTCCCGATACCCCAGTTCCATGCCGTATTTCAGGCAGAGCAGCGTATCGGTGTCGTCCTTTTCCACCGGAACATGGATAATATCCGGGCAGGTTACCTGGGAACGTTCCATGGAATCAAAATCGCCCAGCACCGCATCAGGCGTGATACCCTCCTGACGGGCCAGCAGATATCCCGCGTCCGCGCAGATGATAAAATCCCCCGGCATGGGGACATAAGAATCTTTTATGTTACCGGTATGATACGCTGTGATAATAATACAGCGGGCCATAAGAATCACAACCTTTATAATTAGATTTAAACAATTGTTATAGTAACACATTTTCATAATTTCGAGAAGCGGAAGTTTAGGGGCGGCAGCTTGTTGAAGCTGGAATACTGGCGGACAGATGCGCCGACGGGGAAAGGTTCCGTGTAAAGGTTGGAGCAGGAAATAGCAGGAGCAGGAGATAAAAGGTAAAATTACAAAGTGAATTCGTGATTTCTACAGAACATTGATTTTGCAGCACTTAATTCACGTCATTTCGGTTTACGAGTGACAAAAATAGAGTTACAATAACCATACA
>NZ_JAHQCW010000119.1 GCF_019042275.1 Diplocloster agilis | reverse complement strand
AGGAACCGAGCCTATTCACCAGGAACACGTGATGTGTTCCCGGTTCAGAGGCTCTTGCCCGTCGGACGTGAAGTCCGCCGGTCATCCTGAACCCGGCTTCCCGATTTCACTAAGCGGCTCTACAGCCGCCCTATGCGCTCCCGGGGAGACACCAAAGATCCCGGCTGCCTGGAACACCCCAGGAGACCGCCCCCTTGATTTCCAGTCTGAAGCGGCAGGCATGCCCAGCTTAGCC
>NZ_JAHQCW010000118.1 GCF_019042275.1 Diplocloster agilis | reverse complement strand
GTTCAGGAACCGAGCCTATTCACCAGGAACACGTGATGTGTTCCCGGTTCAGAGGCTCTTGCCCGTCGGACGTGAAGTCCGCCGGGCATCCTGAACCCGTCTTTCCGATTCCACTAAGCGGGAGCTCAGCCGCCCTATGCGCTCCCGGGGAGACACAAAAGAATCAGGCTGCCCGAAGCATTCCGGGACACCGGCAGACACACACACCGGCCCTGAGCAGCGGGCATATCCAAACCC
>NZ_JAHQCW010000117.1 GCF_019042275.1 Diplocloster agilis | reverse complement strand
GGGACACACCCGTTCCCATCCCGAACACGATGGTTAAGACCTAGGCGGCCGATGGTACTATACTGGTGACGGTATGGGAGAGCAGGTGGATGCCAGATTCTCTTAAAAAAACTCCTGCAGGGGAAGACTTGAAAAAGTCGGAACCGGCCAGGTTGCATATAGATTCTGGAGCATACAGGCCGGGAAGCGTCCCGGAGCCTGATGCAGAACAGAGAAGCTGGTTTTACCAGTGATTAGAG
>NZ_JAHQCW010000116.1 GCF_019042275.1 Diplocloster agilis | reverse complement strand
AAGAATACTATTACTAATACGGAGACAAGTAAAAGTATAGCAGGTTCTTCGAAAATAATCTATATCTAAAAATTTGTTGTTAAGTTGACAACATTGGGAGCGCATAGGGCGGCTGTGCAGCCGCTTAGGGGAATCGAAAAGCCGAGTTCAGGATGACCGGCGGACTTCACGTCCGACGGGCAAGAGCCTCTGAACCGGGAACACATCACGTGTTCCTGGTGAATAGGCTCGGTTCCTGAACCCG
>NZ_JAHQCW010000115.1 GCF_019042275.1 Diplocloster agilis | reverse complement strand
CTGATCCGTGATATCCTCTCACTGTACGAGCATCAAAGCACAATGAATCCGAATCTTCCGGTCCGGGGCCTGCTTTATTTCGCGGATATGTTCCGGGGGATCCTGCACGGCAAGCATATCTACGGCACAAAGCTGGTGTCCTTGCCCACGCCGGTTTACATCGTATTTTATAACGGTGACCAGGAGATCGGGGAAGAAAAATGGCTGAAGCTGTCCGACGCATTTATACATGGAAATGAGCAGTCT
>NZ_JAHQCW010000114.1 GCF_019042275.1 Diplocloster agilis | reverse complement strand
ATTTCTTGGATCTTCCTCGGGGTTGGGTATGCCCGCTGCTTAAGGACAAAGGACAGGGATGCTATATGGGAGGGCTCCCGGCCCGCCGGGTTCTTTTGCGTCTCTGTGGGAGCGCATAGGGCGGCTGTGCAGACGCTTAGTGGAATAGAAAAGCCGGGTTCAGGATGACCGGCGGACTTCACGTCCGACGGGCAAGAGCCTCTGAACCGGGAACACCTCATGTGTTCCTGGTGAATAGGCTCGGTTCC
>NZ_JAHQCW010000113.1 GCF_019042275.1 Diplocloster agilis | reverse complement strand
TTCAGGATGACCGGCGGACTTCACGTCCGACGGGCAAGAGCCTCTGAACCGGGAACACCTCATGTGTTCCTGGTGAATAGGCTCGGTTCCTGAACCCGGTTTTTCTATTCCACTTAGCGACTGCCAGCGCAAGCCCTCCGCGCTCCCGCAGAGATGCAAAAGAACCCGGCGGGCCGGGAGCCCTCCCATATAGCATCCCTGTCCTTTGTCCTTAAGCAGCGGGCATACCCAACCCCGAGGAAGATCCAAGAAAT
>NZ_JAHQCW010000112.1 GCF_019042275.1 Diplocloster agilis | reverse complement strand
AGTAAGTCTGGCTGCAAAAGAATTCCGTATAGGACGAACTTACGAGGATTTTCAAAAGTTCATACAAGAGAATCCTGATATTCCAGTGATCGAACTTGACACGGTAGAAGGCGGACGGGATAACAGCACTCAGGCTTTCCTTACCCTCTTTTTCCGTAACTGTTCTCTTATGCTTATTTTTGTACTACAAGAGAAATCTCAGGACCAGGTCATAAAGGTTTTCGATTATTTGACAGAGAAGCTCGGTATTAAGGTATTTCAG
>NZ_JAHQCW010000111.1 GCF_019042275.1 Diplocloster agilis | reverse complement strand
ACGGGCAAGAGCCTCTGAACCGGGAACACATCACGTGTTCCTGGTGAATAGGCTCGGTTCCTGAACCCGGCTTTTCGATTTCACTTAGCGGATACCAGCGCTAGCCCTCCGCCCGTCCGAACCGGACATCCGGGCAGCCGGCCGGCGCGGGGGAGTCCTCCCATGCCGCGCAGACCCTCCGCAAGCCCCCGGAACCGGACCGCTCCCCCTTCAAAGAAGAGCCGCCCCCAAGTTCCGAGCCTCCGGCGGTCCGCCTCCGCGGCTATTTT
>NZ_JAHQCW010000110.1 GCF_019042275.1 Diplocloster agilis | reverse complement strand
AGCGGGTCAGTATCCGCAAGTTGCGTAAGAGCGTCCAGCAGCCGTTCTCTTTGCGCTGCCGTTTTCGGCGCAATCGTCGTCCGCAGCATGGGGAGGGGGGCCTCGCGCCACCTTTTACGAGGGAGCCGGGTTTGATCCCCTAATACATCGTTTAACCTCACGCTGTCGCTGGGAAGGATAACAATTTCGCCCGGATAAGCGGTGTCTGTCCGAACAATTTCCCCTTTGGATGGAATACGCATCTCTGTGATTTTCAGCTTTTCTCTCCCGGCCAGGGCCACCGTATCCCGCA
>NZ_JAHQCW010000011.1:69542-126773 GCF_019042275.1 Diplocloster agilis | reverse complement strand
TAATACTCCCTCGCAATCAATTATTTTATAATTAATTGCTTCGCTGCACATTTTCACCACCTTGTCAAGTACTTTTTTTATCTTAAGTTGACAACATTGTATGCGCTCCTGGGGAGACACAAAAGGCCCCGGCGGCCGGCAGCCCCCAGATACCGTCCCCTCTCCAGCCTAAAGCAACGTGCATACCCCACCCCGTGGAAGACCCGAGTCCGGCATGGAGTTTCTTTTCCCTCCGGATTTAGAACTTTCGGTGGTTGTGAGGAAAGTTATTTTGATCGGATGATTTTATAATGGGGGGTGTGTTCTGGCAGGTCAGTAATGGAGTGGCTATTGACGGCAGAGAGAAACAGAGAAAAACAGAAGGGAACAGAGGAAAACAGATATCCAATGGTTGTACTGGTGGGAATGGCTTGCTAGGCATTTGCGCTTGCATAAGCGGGAGATGGGGGAGGGGAGTATTTTATAAAATTTGGATTACTTTTTTCGTTTTGAGTTATATATCTTAATGTTAAGAAATAGTAAGACACATATAAGATGAAAATGTATCTATTTATTTGTATTTAAATGTAAAATATATTTATAAAAGAGTAGGCTTATTTAAATGTGGAGTTCATATGTGTAATAGAGGTTATAAAGACGTAGAAGAGACGAAGATGATGGCAAAAGGTGCAGGATGCGATAATGTGTGGCGTATACATAGGACCCAGATATGAAGGGGCATAAGCAAGTTCTAATGAACACTTAAAGATTTAATATAAAAGGCAGATGTTTATTTTTAGCATCTGCCTTTGCTTAATTATTAGTGTGTTAAATTATCGGTTTGCTTTATAGTTAGTATGCTTAGTGGTTAGTATGCTTAGCAGTTAATTTACGTAGTATTCAGTTGCTTAATAACCAACATATGTAGCCTGGAATTCTGTGATTCGTTTGCTGTGGTATTTACTTTTGGAGGATTACATTTATATAGTAATCTTTCCGGTGAACAGCTGATCCAGGACGATGCAGACAGATCCGTATAGGGCGCTGTTATCCTCGAAACGGGTCTTGAAGATGCGGATCGTGCGGTTGTTTTTGAAGATGCTGATCTGATTGACCGTGTAGGCTATGGAGGCCAGGATCTCATCGGGGAGATAGAAGGCTGAATGGCCGAAAACCACGGTGCTGATATCTATGATGTTGATCAGGTTGTTCAGTGCATAGGCGAATTGCTCGGAGACATTCTCAAGGATGCTGTAGGCCTTGGGAGAGGTCTTGCAATATTCCATGGCTTCCCGGAAAACCGTAAATTCTGTTCCGCAGGCCTCGTTTATTTTGGATAGGATCACGGGCACACTGGCGTACAGTTCCAGACAGCCCCGGTTTCCGCAGTTGCACTTGGGGCCGTCGAAGTTGATCGTGGTATGGCCCAGCTCTCCGCAGGAGCCGGTGAGGTTGTTGACCAGCTGCCGGTTGGATACGATGGCGGAGGCGATTCCGTTTGTGAGCCCGATATATAGGAAATTCTCTTTTTCCCGGCCGATGCCGTAGTACATTTCGCACAGCGCGGCGGCTTGCATATCGTTTTTTACGTAAACGGGAATCGGAAGCCTGGGCTGTAAGTATCCCAGGATGTCCAGTTCTTTGATATCGAAGAAGTTCGTTACATTTTTAATAATGCCGTGAAGCGTGTCGACGACGCCGATGGTGGAGATCCCTATCCCCAGAACCAGCCTTTCGCTTAAGTGCAGCAGATGATCCGCCAGATGCCAGATCCTTTGCAAAATCGTATCCGGGGTTTCATCCGGCCGGAATTCTTCCCGCTTGGCCGCAATCAGGTTCAGGCTGAAATCACTCAGTATTCCAAATAAAAAATCTTTGGATACCCATATTCCGGCAACTAACGGAGAGTTTGGAGAGATGGTCAGATATTTGGGGTTACGTCCCACATTCTTCACATCATTTTCCATATCAGATTCTACGATAATATTCTGCTGCAGCAACTCCGATGTGATGTTGGTCAGGGTCATAGAGGTCAGTTTCGATGCCTTAGCCAGATTATTTCTGGTAGTCTTGCTGCTGGTCGATATCAGCTGCAAGATCAAAGCGCGGTTAAATTCCTTAACACCGATAAGATTTAATCCTGACTTTTTCATGAACAATTACTCCTGATTAATAAAATATTTTTATTATTTTATTCTAACTCATTTCGCAGACGATGTAAACCTTTAAAAGACAAAGATATTTACCTAAAAAGACAAAGTTATTTTTCGATAGCAAGGCAGATGTAATTCTCAGATCTCCCGCAAAAACTGTTTTGGGGACAGTCCGGTTTCTTTTTTAAAGACTTTACTGAAATACAGCGGATCGTCATAACCCACGAAGGCCGCCACATCTTTGATCATCAGCTTCGGATTCGAGGCGAATAGTTTTTTTGCCTTGGCGATCCGAAGCTTTACAATATCATCCAACAGATTGGTATTTTTGTTTTCACGGTAAAGCTTGCTTAGATAAGCCGGGGTGAAGCCAAAGTGATCGGAGATCTGTTTGATGCTGATCGGTTCGGTGTAGTGCTGATGGATATAACTGTCAATGCGAAGCAGAATTTCATTTTTGTCATGGCTGTTTCCCTGGGAATTGCTCATCTCGCAGAAAAAGTCGTAAAAAACGGAGATGATATTTACATAGAGCGCCTCGTAGGATTCGGAGAATATGACGGCGTCGTTGACCAGCTCCATGGAGGAGGCGCTGTTGGTTGTCAGCTGCTGGCTGTTCAGACAGTTGCTCATCAGGACATTTAAGTATTCGGTCACACCGAACTGTGTCATTTTCTGCTGCTGCAGGGCTTGCAGGAAATGCCGTAGCACAGTTTTAAACAGCGAAATGTTGCGCTGTGTAAATAGATCGGCCAGCTGATTTAAGTAGTTGCTGAGCAGTTCATCGTAGGGAAGCCGGTAATCCGGCTGCTTTTTCTGATAGAATAGCAGCTGGGATTTGCCGATGACGATTCCCCGGCTTAACTGGAAACGCAGGTTCTGGATCGACTTGCCTACGGAGCGGATGCTGGGGGCATCGGCGCTGACGATGACGGTCAGCGGGGTGGGATGCGTGAGAACCGGTTTAAAAATGCTGCGGATCTGCTCCTCACGGCTGAGGTTCTGACCGGGTTTTAGGGAAAACATCATGTTTTTTTCAAAGATGGACTTTCCGGGGATAATCCAATAATCCTGCACCATGTCCGTATTCTGTTCAAACAACGCGTTGAGATCAAAGGAGTCGCAGTAATTCTTTGGTACCGCGTCAAAAGCGGTGGGGAGAAACGGAAAATTACCCATGCATAGAATTGCCAGACAGTATTCCGGATTTCTCCCGTCTTCCTTAACCGGGGGGAGGGGCGGTGCGGGATTGGTGTTCTGCATGCCCTCCAGACATTTTTGTTCATAAGCCTTTTTCAGATGTTCCTGGATCTCATTTTCATCAATGGGTTTTAGCAGGTAGGCAAAAACCCGAAGCTGTATGGCGCGTTTGGCATAGGAAAAGTCACTGAATCCGGTAAGGATCATACAAAGGATATGAGGAAAGTGCTGATTGATATGTTCGATCAGCTCCAGGCCGTCTATGACCGGTATGTGGATGTCGGTGATGACCACGTCGATCTGATTCCCCTTTTTTGACAAGAGGTCGATGGCTTCCTGGCCGTTGTAAGCGCTGCCTACGATTTGATAATTTTGCTGAAAGGATTTGATGGTACCTGCCAGGCTTCTGAGGATCAAAGGCTCGTCCTCAACAAGTAAAATATTCATCATCTAATTTTCCTCCTATTTCGATTAGGGTGCCGCCTTCTGCGAGGGACCGGATATGGAAGGTCAGGCTGTCCGGATAGCGCATTTTCAGCCGGGCGATTGTGTTGATTAAGCCCATGCCGCCGATTTTCAGGGAGGCTATGGTGTTGGATGAATTATCCATGAATTCCGATAACTTTTTCTGAATTTTTTCCGCTTCTTCATCGTTAATCCCGACTCCGTTGTCCTGAACCGTAATGGACCAGTAATAATCGTTTTTAATCGTGCAGGCGATCTTTAAGTGCCAGGGAGGCACCACTTTTTTAAATCCGTGCTGGAAACTGTTCTCCAGAAGCGGCTGCAGGAAGAGCTTGGGAACCCGGAACGCATCGATGTCCAGCTTGGAATTTATGTACAGATCGTAGTCAAACAGCCCCTCGTAACGGATTTTCATCAGATTCAGATAGGTTTCCGCGTCGTTGATCTCTTCGCGCATGGGAACGCCTTCCTGGTCGTAGGCTGAGATATACCGGAGCATACGGGCCAGATAGTCGCAGATCTGCCCTATTTTTTCCGTATCCTGTTCCCTGCTCATGGCTTTGATGATGGTCAGGATATTGCAGATGAAATGCGGATTTACCTGGGATTGGAGTGCGATCATATTGGCCCTGGCTTCATAGGCTTTGGCCTTTACGTTCTCCTCCATGGAATTTTTCAGACGTTTCATCATTTCGTCAAAGGCCATGGTGAGACCGGCAAGTTCGTTGGAATACTGGCTGGTGTCCACATTCAGGTACGGAGAGTTTAAGGTGATCATGTTGACGGAAGCGGTCAGCTGGCGGAGGGGCTCCGTCGTGTTCTTCATGATTTTAAACAGGACTGCCAGACAGATTAAAAGGATGCAGACACTGATGAGGAGTACGGATACGCATAGCCGGAAGACGATCTGGAAGACCTGATTCTGGTGCTGGGCCAGTAACAGGAACCATCCGTTCTCCAAGCGAACGGCGCTGTAGACATGATTATCCGCTATGGTATAGGACGGCGTCAGATCCGGGGGGCTTCCCTTCCGGTCAAAGGGGAGGCCGGCCAGAGCAGGAATCTTATCCGACGTACCATAAATCGCCGTTCCGTCGGCCGCATACAGGTAACTGTCCACATTGGGGACGTCCAAAACCATAATCTGTTCGATAAACTTGGAGGGACACTGGATCTCCACGATTCCGGTAGGCAGATCAATGACAATGGAATCAAAGATTTCCCGGTACAAAGATATGAATTGGGTCGGTTTTGAATTCCAGGTGTCCGAAGACAAGGGGGTGATATTGGAATTGCTGTGTATAATCGGGAGCGATTGGTACCACTGCAGATAATCTTCGGAACTGAGTTTATCATTTACCATAGATTTGCTGTAGGGGATACCGGTGGATATAAAGTTCCGTTTGTCGTTAAACAGGTTTATACGGAACCGGGAGGAAGAGTTGGGAACCGTGATGGAGGTAATAATATTGTAAATAGACATGGAAAGTTCCTGGTTTGAGACCTCTCGCATCCGGGTATCGTGGAAGGCTCTGATAATGTCCGGGTTCGTGGACACATACAGAGAAATTTTGTCCATATCATCAAAAAGAAGCGTCAGTTCATTGCCTGTCTTGGCAGCCAGCTCATTTAGATTATTCCGGGATGTTTTGGATATCTCCCGGTATACGTAGTTGGAGAAAAAGATCAGGAAAATCAATACCATGGATATGATAATGATAGAACTTTTCAGGAATAACTTTTTTTGGAAACTACTCTTCATGATACAATAACCTCCGTAAGCACAAGGATTTTGCTGCTGTATATCAGCATTATTATAGAATATGGAGATGGAAAAAGATACTCGATACAAAATATTTCCATATTTTAGGCTGTGATTTTCCATTTCGATTTTTGAAAAGAGCCCCTATAATAAAGGACATGAAAGAAATGTAAATTTACACGATTTCAAGCGCGCTGTAAGAACACGCAGCGCAGGGGATATGCAGGCAACGGCAGCCCCGGATTTTCAGTAACCGGAAAGAGGGAAGAATTTAAAGGAGGATTTCGTATGAAAAGTAAAGTTTTAAAAAAAATCTTGGCAGTTTCTATGGCGCTGGCCATGACTGCAGGTATGACAGCATGCGGCGGAAAAGGGGAAGAACCCGCGCCCGCGGATACACCGGCGGCAAAACCGGCCGAGTCGGAAGCGCCGGCAGCGGACGCCGGCGGATCGGACAGTGAACAGGCAGGAGAGGAAGACTTCTCCATTCTGGAGGGAAAGACCATTTCCTTTATGACCAGCCAGGCGAAATTCTTTGACGCCTATAACACCATGGCGGAAGCGATCAAAGCGGATTATGGCTGTGAAGTAGAATTCCAGGTAATCCCGGATGAAGAATACGACTCTTTGATTAAAGTAAAATTATCCACTTCCGAAGTACCCGATGTGTACGAGGCGAACCTGCCAAGCTTAAACGAGGCGTACGGAGCTCCCCAGTACTGTGAGGATCTGAGCAATGAACCGTGGGTGGCAAGACTTGTGAATCCGGGCCTGATCAAAGATATCGTAGACGGGAAGATCTACGGCATGCCGAAAGAATCTTCTTCGGGATACCAGGCCGTATACTACAACAAAAAAGTACTGGCGGACTGTGGAATCACCGATCCCCAGCCTAAGACCTACCAGGAATTCCTGGACCTCTTAAAGACAGTTAAGGAAAAAGGAAACGGTGTGGTACCTTTCTATCAGACCAACGCGGACACCTGGACCACCCAGATCTTCATGACAGGAGGAATCGCCTGCGCATTAGGAGATAAAGCGGTCGAGACCACGGATAAATTACTGAAAAATGAAATCAAATGGACCGACATTCCCGAGACCTCCCAGGTACTTCAGAATTACGTAGATCTGTACAAAGACGGATATATGAACAACGATATGATGTCTGTAGGCTATGACACAGCGGCTGAAGCCATCTGCACCGGCAAGGCGGCCATGTATCTGACCATCGAGCAGTGGGCGGCGGACGCCATGAAAAAATATCCCGACTGTGAAATGGGATCCTTCGTAATCCCTCATGCAGACCATGCGCTGCTTCCCACCGGAAATTACGTACAGGGCCTGTTCGTACCGAAGGCCGGCAAGCAGGTAGACGCAGTCAAAGCCTTCCTTCAGGTATGGTCCATGCCCAAATACCAGAATCTGTACTATGAAGAAAATCCCGGCTTCCCCGCCTACAGCGACGTGGACGGCGGCGATGTGGTACCCGTTGTACAAAGCCTTGTAGACCAGTACATCACCACAGGAAACTATGTATTTGAAATGAACAGCCTGATGGCTGCATCCAGCGGAATCAACGTAGATGTCTGGAACTATTACATCGAAGCGCTTCAGGGCGACAAGACACCGGATGAAGTATTTAAAGCAGTCCAGACCGACTATGTAGACTACATGGAACAACAGGGAGCGGAAGGCTTCTAATATCAGCCCCCCTATCTGAATAAAGACCGGAGCGGTCTGTCACAAGGGCTGGCGGCGCGGCGCCAAAAGCAGCAGAATAAAAACCGCATCAGCCAGCCCATACCCGCTCCTTTCATACAAATTTTAGATAAAAAAACGAAACAAATGATCTGATCCCATTACAACAATTCAGACAAAAGAAAGCATTACCGTTCCATTAAAAACAAGAAACACATATCATATATAAGAAATATTGTCCCATAATCCAATCATAAGTAAGTGTCAAATGAATCTGAACATGCCATTACAATGATGAAAATATAAAATATAACGATGAGAACACGGTTCTGAACATACCGCATCTACTGCATCTTCTGAATAAAACCCATAGAATCCACAGAACATGCAAACCATGCAAACCATAAAAGAACCATACAAATAATATCGTCAACAACGCAGAAGCCATACAAAACATTTAGAACATGGCGCTTCGCTTTCACCAGGAGAGGGAGCGTGGAGCGGGAAGTACGGGACAGGGCAAAAGAAACGGGGGCAAATCGCTTGAGGCCGGGCCCTAGAACGGGTTACGGAGATGGTGTGAGAACCTTGCAGAGCCCGGGGCGTGTCTGAGCCGAATGGCGAGTTTGCCCCGGGCTCTGCGAATAAGAGGTTCTCACGCCGTCGGAGTTACCCGTTCTTGGGTCCGGCCGAAGCGATTTGCCGCCGTTTCTTTTGCCCTGTCCCGTACTTCCCGCTCCACGCTCCCGGCCCCAGCTAGTGGGCCACAGTAAGGAGGAATCTGAATGGAGAAAAGAAAGAATAAGTTTTATCCTAATTATTTTACATTTCCGGCTATTCTTATATTTACTATATTTTTTGCGCTGCCGATTATTGCCGGGTTTGTCTTAAGCTTTACGGACTGGAATATGAAACGTCTGTATGAACCCCATTTTAATGGGCTGAAGAATTTTACATATCTGTTTCAGGATGAGTATTTCCTGCTGGCTTTAAAGAACACGTTTATCTTTGCGATCCTTACCACGGTACTGATTGTGGTGCTGGGGTTACTGTTAGCGTTGGTTTTGAATAACGCGGTAAAGGGAAAGAGCTTTTTTAGAACGCTGTTTTATCTGCCGGCTGTGCTGAGTTTTATTGTTATTGGTATTATGTTTACGTCTGTATTTAAAATGAATAACGGAGTGTTCAACCAGTTTCTGACTATGCTGGGGATGGAAGGGCTGGTAAATGACTGGCTGGGAAATAAGACCACGGCCATGGGCTGCATTATCTTTGTACAGGTCTGGAAATGGAGTGGTTTTGCCATGGCGATCTTCCTGGCGGGTCTGCAGGGAATCTCCAAAGATTATTACGAAGCGGCTCTGATCGACGGAGCGAACAAATGGCAGCAGTTCAAATCGATCACATTTCCGCTGCTGGCGCCGGCATTCACCGTAGTCGTTACGATGAACACGATCGGCGGTTTCAAAGTGTTTGAGCAGGTGTACGTTATGACAGGCGGCGGCCCGGGTAATGCCACACAGGTTTTAAGCACCTACATTTATAAAGCCTTCTCAAAAGGGACGCTGGGAAGATCGACGGCTATGGGCCTGGTGCTGTTCCTGATGATCGCGGTGATCTCGGAGATTATCAACCGTATGCTGCGTAAGAGGGAGGTAGATCTGTAATGAATGCAAAGACCAAAAAAATAATGAGCTCCGGTATCCTGACGTTACTTATGGCGGTGATCAGCCTTGTAATTATCATTCCTCTGCTGGTGATGATACTGGGATCTTTTAAGAACCCCACGGAAGCGCAGCTATTTAATCTGCACCTGCCTACGGAATGGCATTTTGAGAACTACAGCTATGTGATACAAAAGGGCGGGATCGGCCTCGCATTTATCAACAGTTTGATTATTACCGTGGTCGTGACGGTATTTGTCCTGATCAGTGGAAGCCTCTGCGCCTTTGTGGTTTCCAGGAAAAACACCAGATATACGAATTTTGTGTACAATCTGTTTTTACTGGGGATGATCTGCCCTATCCAGATCGTTACCACCTTCGGCGTGTTAAAAAGCCTGAATCTGGTGGGTACGTTCCTGGGCGTTATGGCGGTGGAATCTGCTTTGCAGCTGCCCTGGACGATATTTACCCTGTCGGGCTTTATCAAGAATGTGCCAAGGGATCTGGACGAGGCCGCCTTCATCGACGGGGCTTCTCCGGCCAGGATGTTTTTCACGATCATTATGCCGCTGATGAAACCGATCCTGGCTACCGCGCTGGTTACGACGGCCATGTATGCGTGGAATGAGTTCATGATTCCCATGTATTTCTTTAATTCCTCATCGAAATGGACCATGCCCCTGACCGTCTATAATTTCTTCGGACAGTACGCCAGCAACTGGAATTATGTGTTTGCGGATCTGGTACTGACTGCTCTGCCGATCGCGATTCTGTATCTGTGCTGTCAGAAATACGTAATCTCAGGACAGACGGCGGGCGCGGTGAAAGGTTAAGTACAGAAGAGCAATTGGCACGGTAAATGCGCGGCTGCATGCGCCGCAGGAGGGAAAAATGGATATGCGGTTTCGTCAGGTACATTTGGATTTCCATACTTCGGAACAGTTAGAACATATAGGGGAGAGATTTGATAAAAAGCAGTTCCAGCAGGCACTAAAAACAGGGCATGTGGATTCCGTCACGGTATTTTCCAAATGCCAGCACGGTTGGTCCTACCACCCGACAAAGGTGAATCAGATGCATCCGCATCTGCAGTTTGACCTGTTGGGGGAGGAATTAAAGGCGTGCAGGGAAATCGGTGTAAATGCCCCGGTATATCTATGTGCCGGCCTGGATGAGAAGGAAGCGGTCCGGCATCCTGAATGGCTGGTCAGAAACCGGGATGAGAGCTGCAGCTGGACGGGGAATTTCACAGGGGACGCCGGCGTGCATCTGCTCTGTTTTAATACGGGATATCTGGAACTTCTGCTGGACCAGATCGGTGAGGTTATGCAGAACTACAGCCCGGATGCGCTGTTTCTGGATATTGCCTCCGTTCACCCCTGTTATTGTGCCGCCTGCAGAAATGATATGATAAATAAAGGAAAAGATCCACGGGATGGGCAGGCGGCGATGGAGCAGGCGGAGGAAGTATTCCAAAAGTATGCCCAAAGGGTCCGGGAGACTGTGCGCCGGTACAGCAGTACCTGTGAGATCTTTCACAACGCCGGGCATCTGATCCGAGGCCGGAGGGATCTGGCGGCTTATAACACCCACCTGGAACTGGAAAGCCTGCCGACCGGCGGCTGGGGATATGATCACTTTCCGATGTCAGCATCCTATGTGGCGAATCTGGGCATGGACTATCTGGGCATGACCGGGAAGTTTCATACCACATGGGGAGAATTCGGCGGTTTCAAGCACCCGAATGCACTGCGGTATGAGACCGCTCTATGCCTGGCCCTGGGGGCAAAATGTTCCGTGGGAGACCAGCTTCATCCTTCCGGGGAGATGGATATGGCTACCTATGAACTGCTCGGTAAAGCTTACGGGGAGGTAGAAGAGAAGGAACCATGGTGCCGGGACGCGCGGAATTGTTATGATATAGGGATTCTGGGGGATGAGGCGGTGAACTGCCGGGTTTCCGACAAAAGTGTCCGGTCGTTTGCAGATATCGGAGCCAACCGGATCATGCTGGAAGGGCATTACCTGTACCGTTTTATTGACCTTGAGGAGGAGTTTCATTCGTATAAATTGCTGATTCTGCCGGATACCATAAGGCTGGATGATAAGCTGGCCAAACGCCTTGCGGATTATCTGAACGGCGGCGGAAAGCTGCTGATGAGCGGGCAGAGCGGTCTTGAGAAGGAGCGGGAGTGTTTTGCTCTCGATTTTGATACCGTATACAGGGGAGAGAACCCTTATAAGCCGGATTATATGATCCCTGGTTTTGCATTGAGCACCGGAGGCAGCGCCCATGTGATGTATGAACGGGGATATCTTATCGAGCCCGGCCCTTCGGCAAAGGTATTTGCCGGACGGCAGAATCCATATTTTAACAGAGATCTGCTTCACTACAGTTCCCATCAGCATACCCCTAACGACGACCGGGTCACCCTGCCGGCTGCGGTGCTGGACGGGAATATTGCCTATATCGGCTAGGATATTTTTACGGACTATGGAAAATTAGGATCGCTGCACCACAAGGAGACGGTGCGGTACGCGGTCGATCAGTTGCTGGGCCGGGAGAAGACACTTGTAACGGATCTGGCGGACCGGGGTATCACCACACTGACAAAGCAGCCGGGAGAAAGCCGCTATATCCAGCATCTGCTGTTCGCTCACACCACGAACCGCGGGACCTTTACCTGGGAAGGCCGGGAGAATCCCATGGAAGTGATCGAAGATATCGTTCCGCTGTATGGGGTAAATGTGTCCCTGAACCTGCCGGAAAGGGTAAAAAGCCTCTATCTGGCTCCACAGAAGACAAGACTTCATTTCCAAAGAGAAGGTGAACGGATCACCTATCAGGTGCCAAAGGTGGACTGCCATCAGATGGTTGTTATTGACGTGGAACCCATGTAGGATAAAATCATTACCTAAATTGCCTAAGGAGTAAAAAAAATGACCGGCCGTAATTTTTTAGTCACTGCGGAAGCAGGAATACACAGAATTGTCCAGGAAGAAATGAAACAGCAGCAGTTCGCCGGTGCATCCATCCGGATCCTGCACAAAGGCGTACCGATTTTTTGCGGAAACTATGGGTATGCGGACCGGGAAGCCGGCAGTGTAGTCCGGGATGATACGATATTCAGGCTCTATTCGCTGAGTAAGCCTATCGCTGCGGCAGCCGCTTACATACAAATAGAGCGCGGACTTCTGGATCTGGAAGATCCGGTTGCCAGATATCTTCCGGCATTTGCAAAGATGCAGGTTTATACGGTAAAAGGCCTGGTCCCTGCTAAAAGGCCTATCCTGGTCAGGGAATTATTGAGCATGACATCCGGGTTAGTCTATCCGGATCCCGACCCGGCGGGCGAGTATATGCGGGAGGTATTCACCAGAGCGGGAATCAGGAGCCAAAATGGGAATTCCATGACTACGGCGGAGGTGATTGACGCGATGGCTGAAAAACCTCTTGCCTTCCAACCGGGAGAACAGTGGAGGTATGGAACCGGTACGGATGTGATGGGCAGGATCATCGAGGTGACAGCAGGGATGAGACTGGGAGAATTCTACCGGAATGAGATATTTGAACCTCTGGGAATGAAGGATACCGGTTTCTATGTCCCGAAGGAAAAAACGGACCGGCTGGCACAGCTGTACTCCGTGGAAGAGAACGAAGACCATAGCCAGAGGCTGGTGATTGAGAGAGAGCGGACCTTGGGGCTGACAGACTGCCTCTCGCCACCGGCTTATGAATCCGCCGGAGCGGGCCTGTTATCCACGATTCGCGATTATGCCAAATTTGCCGTAATGCTGTCGGGAAATAAAGAGAGAAAAGGAACGGAAATCTTGGGGCGGAAAACGCTGGAGCTTATGTTAAGGCCGCAGCTGACAAAGGAGCAGGAAAAAACCATCTATTTTGAACATCTGAAGGGATACAGTTACGGGAACTTTATGAGATTTTACAAGGAGGCCAACGAGGCGGCCAGCAGCGGTTCGCCCGGCGAGTTCGGCTGGGACGGCTGGACCGGCCCCTATATGGCGGTAAACCGGGAAGAGGATTTCGTCCTGCTCTTTATGACACAGCGCTGCGGCTACTGCAATCCCGCATTTATCCGGAAGCTTCGGAATATTGCCTATGCCTTACTTTAATGACAGGGAGGAAAAATATGCTGACAGATACATTACCTAAAATCAGGGAAGACATAGAACTTGAACTTCCCCATTTCCCCACGAGGATGCAGGCTGTCATATTCAGACTCTGGGAGATGGTGCCGGCCGCAAGGCTTGCAGAAGTTCTGGAGACCGATGAGGCCCACATCCGGCAGCTGGCGCAGGATATGGCGCTACCGCCCCAGAAAAACACCGGGGAGTGGATGGAAAAGGGGTATATTACCATCATCCGCAGCGCCTGGTATCTGCTGCCCTATGAACAGCTGTTAAAGCTCTTGGACTGGGATGCCGAACAGCTGGCCTATATTCTGAAGGAGGACGATTTCCTGGATATTAAGCTGGGCAGTCTGAAACCGGCCTGTGAGCCGGTGCGATACCGGGAATTAAATGAGGAAGAGCGCCGGGAGACGAAACGGCTGAGGGAAGTGATGGAGCGGTATATCCGGAATTTAGACGGGGAAGACCGTACCCTGCCCTTTGCGTTCTTTGAGAAAAAGATACCGCCGGAAGAGTCCAATTGCGTTCCCAAAGAAGGCGGTACGAAGGAAACGGAGTCTGATCCCGGTACCGTCTGTCCCAATGACAAATGGGTGTTGGATGCGGACCCCAAGTGTCTTAAGTCGGAAGCGGTCAAACAGTTTTTTGATGACTTTCACATAGATTATGGATTCACATTTACCGCGCAGGACGAGAAAAACCCTGTCCCTGAAGGGCGGCTCACACTGCGCATTCATCCGGAATGGCAAAAAGAGCGGGAATATCATGAACTTACCATCGAAAAGCACCGGATTCTGATCGAGGCGAAAGAGCCGGACGGAATCTTCAGGGGGCTGCTTTATATGGAAGCGCTGTCCCGCAGCCCGGGACGTTTGGCATTACCCATAGCATCTTATAGAAGAACCCCCTCCTTTACTACCCGATTTATCTATTCTTACTGTGGGATCTATGGGAATGCCTTTGATGTGCCGGTCTTAATCTCCTATCCGGAACAGCTGATGAAATCCTATGCGAGACTGGGAATCAACGGCGTATGGCTTCCCGCCGTCCTGTATAAGATGACGCCGTTTCCTTTTGAACCCGCCCTGTCGGATGGATGGCAGGAGCGGATGGAACGACTGAATGAGCTGATTGCCCTTGGACGGCGTTACGGCATCCGCATATACCTGTACTTAAACGAACCCCGCTCCATGCCGTTGTCCTTCTTTGAAAAATATCCGGAACTAAAGGGCCATACCTTTGGAGAAAACGCATCCCTTTGCACACAGTCGGAGGGCGTGCAGCGGTATATCGCGGATGCCGTAAAAACGCTCTGTGAAATGGCTCCCGGGCTGGGCGGATTCTTTACCATTACCCGTTCGGAAAATCATACAAACTGCTATTCCCACGTGGATACAAAGGATGAGCAGGAATGTCCCCGCTGCCGGAACAAAGAACCCTGGGAAGTGGTCGCCGAACTAAATTCCCTCATAGCCAGGACGGCCCGGTCTGTGGACCCGTCCATACAGGTCTTTGCGTGGACCTGGTCCTGGTCACCCATGGGGAACGACGGCGTCCGCCGGTGTATCGAAGCGTCCGACCCGGGAATCACCCTGATGTGCACCAATGAGGAACATCTGGACTATACGGTAGGGCCTGTGAAGGAACATCTGCGGGACTATACCTTAAGCAGAATCGGCCCCAGTGTCCAAAGCCGTACGTTCTGGGATTATGCCAAAGCTAACGGCCATGCGACGGCGGCCAAAGTCCAGCTGAACAATACCTGGGAGGCTTCCACGGCGCCCTATATCCCGGTCTATGAAAATATATTAAAAATCATGCGGAACCTGAAAGAATTAGGTGTGGAAAACCTGATGGTGAGCTGGACCCTGGGTGGATATCCTTCCGAAAACTTAAAATTTGCCTCCAGCTTTTTCTTTGAGGAAGAAAACAAATCCTTTTCCTACGAGGAAGCCCTAAATTTCCTGTATCAGGAAAAGGCGCCGGCGGTAAGCCGGGCGGTTCACAAATTCTGCGAGGCATTTTCCAACTACCCGTTCTATGTGGAGAGCGTATACAACGGTCCTCACAACGCGGGCCCCTCCAACCTCCTGTACGGCCGCCCGACGGGACTAAAAGCGACCATGACCTGCTACGCGTTCGACGATCTGGACAGCTGGAGAACCATTTTTGAGGAAGAACTCTACGAGGATTGTTTCCGGCAGGTCGCCGAAGGATGGCAGGAAGGCATGACGGAACTGGCGGCGCTTGAAGAGTGCGAATTCAAGGATATAGCACGCATGTGCGGTATTTTATTTACCTCCTCCTATAATCAGATCCGGTTCATCCGAATCCGGGACGGCCATATAAAATTATCCCCGCAGGACCGGCGTCTGGCGCTCACCGAGCTGGCGAAACAGGAGCTTAAGCTGGCCGTAACCACCTACCGCCTGATGCTACGAAATCCCAGTATCGGCTACGAGGCGGCGAACCATTACTACTTCAACCGTTCCATGCTGATGGAAAAAGTCATAAACTGCGCGGACCTGATCCGAAAATATGAAAATTAATCCGAAGAATACATTTCGGTAGAAAACAATATTTTAAACAGCGCCCAACGCACGGACAAAAAGGAGAGATTCCATGCATACGGTCTACGAGATGGAAGAGCAGGCGGCCGCGCGCTTCCTGAACACAGCCCGAAACCACAAAATCACATGCCAAGCCAGGCCGTCGCATTTTGCCGCAATCATGCGGCAGAACACCGGGATGGTAGGAGAATTACTGCCCTGGGGACAGGACACGGACGGCCTGGAGCGGCGTAATCCACTGATCGTGGCAATAGGAGACAGCGTCACAGCCGGCCATTTTGAAAATCTGCAGCCCTTAGACCGTCCGTTTGACAAGAAGAGGCCAATCGAGATCGCAGATCCCAGGGAAGTATACCACGAAAAATTCCGTCTAAAGCTGATCGATACCTATGAGCAGACCTCGGTAAGCGTCCTCAACGCCGGAATCGCGGGAGACACCATATTCGGCATGGAGCAAAGGTTAAAACGGGACGTCCTGTCACACAGCCCGGATCTGGTCCTCTTAAACGGGACCATAAACTGGCGCCCCGATAAAACGACCGCCGACTTCCGTGACTCCCTGCTCCGCATGACCAATGCGATCCGCTCCCAAACCCAGGCCGACCTCATTCTAATGACGCCCAATCCTGTCATCTGGAGTGACCGGGATATGCAGCGGCTGTTCCGGGAGCGGATCGAATGCGTACGTGATCTGTCGGTAAAACAGAACATCTGCCTGGCCGACATCTACGCCATCTGGGAAGAATTCCTGACATCCGGCTACCCGCTCCGGAAAATGCTCTCCAATAAAACCAGCCATCCAACCAAAACCGGCCACGAAGTCTGCGCCCTGGAGCTGATGAACCTTGTGCTGGGGGCTTAGGTGACTTTAGGGGGGACGGGAATGCGGGAACCGGCGGGGGTATGGAGCACCCGGAGCGGCGCAGACGGATTCCGGCGGCCGGGAAGGGGCACGAAAAGTCCGGTGTTTCGGAATGCATCGGGAAAACCGAATCAGATCTAACTACGAAGAAACTGCCGCACGAACTTAGCGTTCTTTCTGGGGGCTTCGTATGCCCGTTGCTTATGGCTTGAAACCGCAGCGGTATGCGGGGACGCTCCGGGCGGCCGGGTTCTTTTGTATCTCCCCGGGAGCGCGAAGGGCTAGCGCTGGTATCCGCTAGGGGGAATCGAAAAGCCGGGTTCAGGAACCGAGCCTATTCACCAGGAACACGTGATGTGTTCCCGGTTCAGAGGCTCTTGCCCGTCGGACGTGAAGTCCGCCGGTCATCCTGAACCCGGCTTTCCGATTCCCCCAAGCGGATACGCAGCCGCCCTATGCGCCCCCAGGAAGATACAAAAGAACCCGGCCGCCCGGAGCGTCCCCGTATACCGCCCGCGGTTCCAAGCCCAAAGCGGCGGCCAGCGCAAGCCCGCCGCGTTCCCGGGAAGAGACAAAAGATCCCGGCCATAGGAAGGCATCCCCGGATATGGCTGCAGTCCCCATCCCGAAACGGCGGGCATACGAAGCCCCGAGGAAGAGCCCTAAGTTCGTGCGACGGTCTCCCGTGTATTTGTAGCAGTTTTTTGTATCTCGAGGGTGTCCTGTAAAAAGGGAAGCTCTATGTCTTTTTTCTGCTTAAGATAAGGAGCGGGAGGGTCAAAGATGATTGTGCAAAGGGTAAGAATCAAGTATAATTATTGTTAAAGTATCTGTTGTGGTAAGAACAGAACCGCCGGTCCGGCGGCAGGTAAGATGCCGCTTGCACGGTCCGACACAGGCGTAGAGTTTCAACGGCGAAACTCTTTTTGACGTTATAGGATTGCGGTTAATCATAGAAGAAAGCGGATAAGGCAGCCTTTGGCTGGGGGAAAGTGCTGATTCAGAGGAGGAAATATGGGATGATGGACGGAGCAGGGACGGAGAACTTGATAAAAATACTCAACCATATGGGGAACACTGCCATTTATGTAATAAAGCGGGATACTCATGAACTACTTTTTTTTAATGATAAAGTGAAACAGATTACACCGGATATTTCGCTTGGAAAAATATGCCATGAAGTGTGGCAGGGCAGCTGCGCCAATTGTCCCCTGCTTACGATGGGGGACCGGGAGACAAATACCAGGGTCAGCTACGGCGATCCTTTCGGAGAAGTGGTGGATATTTCGGCTACCATGTTCAGTTGGGGGAAGGAGAATATTCCCGCGTATCTGGTCTCCGTCACGCCTCATGTATCCAGCCAGGAAGAGCAGAAGCTGGAACGGGAAAGGGAAAAACTGATTATCGTGGCGGGCAAAGAGTATCCGGTGATCTATTCGGTAAACCTGACGAAAAATACTTATGTAAAATTAAACAGGGAAGCGTCCCAGGCGGTTCTTCCGCCGCCTTCCGGGAATTTTGATGATCTGCCCCTGAAAGCATCGGAGACGGTGCATCCTGACTACCGGGAGCGCTATTTGGAGATGTTCAGCCGGCAGAATCTGCTGGCCTGTTATGCGGCCGGGCAGATGGAACTGGAATTGGAATTCCCGCAGCTTTATCAGGATGGAAGCTATAAGTGGGTGCTTGTCCGGGTCGTATTCTTGGAGAGAACGGCGGAGCCGGGAGATGTGATGGAGATCACTCTCTGTAAAAATATAGATATCCATAAGAAGATGAAGGATCAGCTGGAGCTGGAGCGTCAGACCGCATTTGACAGTATCCCGGGCGGGGTGATCAAATGTCTGGCGGATGAGCAGTTTACCATATTGGAAATCAGCCGTAACTGCCGGGAGATGTTAAATATCTCCGGAATAGAACCAGGCGGCGGGCTGCGCTTTTTTGAAAGCGGGAAAAATATAGAATACTGCCGGGCCAGCTCAGCCAGAGGACTGCCGGTGAATTTTGACGGGCGGGTCAGGGGGACGAAAGGCCTGATACGTTGGTTCCACATTGAGGGCAAGAAAACCGGCGAGCGTGACGGCATCGCGGAGTATACGCTGGTGCTGCTGGATATTACGAAGCGTAAAGAAGCGGAGGCGGAGTTAGAGCAGGAGAAGCTCAAATACCGGATTGCTGTGGAGAATTCCGCGGACGTCATTTTTGAATATTATCCTGAGGAGGATCTGTTCCTGAGCCAGGAGAATGCGCAGATGGGCGGGAAGGCTGTCCGGGTGGAAAAATATCAGGAGAAGATGACAGGGATCGTATATCCGCCGGATCTGCCTCTGGTGGAGGAGCTGATGCGCGGGGAAACGCACCGGGCGGAAGTGCGTATGATCCCATATCAGGGCCAGGATTATCACTGGTATCTGATCCAGGCGGATTACATGCGCGGCAAAAACGGAGTTATGCGTCTGATTGGGACCATGCGGGACATTAACCGGGTGAAGAGGACGGAGGAAGAATACCGTTCCAAGGAAAAACTGCTGATTGACAGTGTCATGACTCTCTTCGGAGAATTTATCGTGCTAAACCTGGACACCGGCAAATTCGTTTCCTACAAATCGGATGAGGTCATGAACGCCATAAAAGAACAGGAAATTTTTCAGGCGTTTAATAAAGAATATGGGGAGACCATCATTCATCCGGACGACCGGGAGCGTTTCTTTGAATTCTTTAAGCTGGATCATATCCGCCGGAGAATGGAGAAGACAGATAAAAGGATCACGCTGGAAGTGCGCCGCCTGAATGCAGACGGCGAGTACCGGTGGTGTGAAATGATCGGTACTCTTCTGGAAGGGCGCGAGGACAATCTGGTTCTTCTGACTTTCCGTGACATCCACGAGCTGCATCTGGTTCTGCAGGATGCCCTGAAGATGGCGGAACAGGCAAATACCGCCAAAAGTGATTTCCTTTCCCGGATGTCCCACGATATCCGGACACCCATGAACGCAATTATGGGAATGACATCCATTGCGGCTGCGAATCTGGATAACCGCACGAAGATCGAAGACTGTCTGGCGAAAATCGGCTTGTCGGCAAAGTTTTTGCTGTCCCTTCTGAACGATGTTTTGGATATGTCCAGAATTGAGAGCGGGAAGATAAATATTGTCAAGGAGCCGTTTCAGCTCCAGGAAGTGATCCAAAACGTGATTCTGCTGATTGAGGGGCAGACCAGGGTGAAAAAACAGGAGCTTCAGATACAGATTGACGAGAGAGTTCAGGGGACTTATATCGGGGACTCTCTGCGCATACATCAGATATTGATGAATCTGCTCACAAACGCGGTTAAATACACCGAGGAAGAAGGACAGGTGTCCTTATGTATCACACCCATCCGCCAGGCGCAGGATGTCATGTGGACCCGTATCATGGTAAAGGACAATGGGATCGGCATGTCGAAGGAGTTTCAGAATAAAATCTTTGAACCGTTTGAGCAGGAAAGACAAAACGGCGGAAGAGTCTTTGAGGGGAGCGGCCTGGGGCTTGCCATTGTGCAGAATCTGATTCATATGATGGGAGGCAGTATCTCGGTGGAAAGCAGCCAGGGCGAGGGCAGCTGCTTTACCGTAATCCTGCCCATGAAAAAAGCGGAGCCCTGTCAGGAAACGGAACTTCCGCACGAGGAGGACACAGCGCCGGATACCAGGAATTATCAGGGGGAACGGATACTGCTGGTGGAAGACAGCGATCTGAATCGGGAAATCGCGCAGACGATTCTGGAAATGCGGGGCCTCAAGGTCGATACCGCCGAAAACGGAAAGCTGGCTGTGGAGAAATTTAACCGGTCGGTTCCCGGAACCTACCAGGCCATTTTGATGGATATCCGGATGCCGGTGATGGACGGGCTTCAGGCCACGAAAAAGATCCGGGAAGGTACGCACCCGGAAGCGAAGCATATACCGATTATAGCCATGACCGCCAACGCATTTGAAAATGAGAGACAGGAAGCCGGGCGGATGGGAGTGGATGAATACCTTACGAAACCCATTGACCAGGATCAGCTGTTTCATACATTGGATAAAGTGCTGCGGGACACAGATGTGCAGTTGCGTTAGATATCAAAATATCATATATTAGTTTCCGGAATTCCTTTAGGATGAAGGGGTATAAAAAAATTAAGAAATTATGTCACAACCTGGATTCCTGGCTGTCTAATATAGTGAAAAGAATAAAAGGAGGAAATGCTTATGCAGACGGAAACTTTTGAACTGATTGACAAAGCCGTGGCGGGCAACAAAAAGGCTCTGGAAGGGCTGATTCTGGGTGTGGAGGATATGATCTACAACCTTTCCCTTCGAATGCTGGGAAGTGTTTACGATGCGCAGGATGCAACTCAGGAAATTATCATCAAAATTATTACCCAGCTCTCGGCTTTTCGAAAAGAATGCGCTTTTAGCACTTGGGTTTACCGGGTGGCGGCGAACTATTTAATTAATTATAAAAAATCGATGTTTGCGCAGCGTCCGTTGAGTTTCGAGTTTTACGGCCAGGATATCGACGCGGGATTCCTGCCGAACTCAGACGATCTCTTGCAGGGCGTGGAGGAGGCGGTTCTGGCGGATGAGCTGAAACAGTCCTGCACCAATGTGATGCTGCAGTGCCTTGACCCGGAGAGCCGCTGCATCTATGTCCTGGGCCTGATGTTCAAGGTGGACAGTAAGGTATGCGCAGATATATTTGGCATTACACCGGAGGCCTACCGCCAAAGACTGTCCCGGATCCGGAAAAGAGTGGCGGAGTTTTTGGGAGAATACTGCGGACTGTCCAAAACAGGAAAATGCAGCTGCCAAAAGAGGGTGGGTTACGCAATATCGACCCATCGGCTGGATCCCAAGAATCTGGAATACAGTAAACTTGAGACCGTTGAGAATAACACCTTTAAACAGGCTATGGAAGAAATGGATGAGCTGTCCTTTATCTTTGCGGATATGCCCAAGTACCGGACGCCGCAGGAAACGAGAGCGTTTCTGGATCAGCTGCTTTCCTCGGACAGCATGAAAATCATCAGGGCGGAGGCGTAAAATGGCACGGGTTCCCAGAATAAAAAAACTGGAAAGTACAAGGCTTGCGAGTACATACGGCGGCTGGATATACTGCGGGGAGTGCGGACAGAGTATCGGTTATCTGTGTTATGTCACCTATGACCATTTTCGCTTTGCATACAAATGTAAATGCGGGTCCCGCGGCAGTATACGGATTGATTTTGAACAGGAAAACCAAAACATCTACTCAGATAAAAAACTCATAACCATAAAAAACAGACTGTGCTGCCCGGAGGACCAATCGCCTCTGTTCACTGTCCTTGAGAAAAATCTGGATTCTTACAATTACGAAATCGAGTGCGTAAAGTGTAAAACAAAATATGCGGAGGAAAAAACATTATGAAAGATTTCTTTGTCACCCTGCTCATAGGTATTGTGGCCGGCGCCATCGATGTGCTGCCGATGATTAAAATGAAACTGGACAGGCATTCCATTGCCTCCGCATTTGTGTTCTACCTGATTCTGCCCTTTGTTATTCTGAACATCGATCTGTACGGGCTGGCTTGGTGGATCAAAGGCGGCGTGACGGGTCTTGCTCTTGCGCTTCCGGTCGTGATCCTGGTATCCGGGGAAGATAAAAAGTCTGTTCCGCCGATGGTAGTTATGTCGGCGGTGCTGGGGACGGGTATTTCGGCGGCAGGTCATTTTATCCTGTAGGCATTGAACCATGAGGAGGACAATAGTTCCTGAGTCCTGGAAAGACGGAATTTCAGCATTTAGCTGGCGTTCCGTCTTATTTTTTTTCCATAGGGAGGTGCCTGTGTTATAAGAACCTGTTTAATAGCCATATTCTGTTGCAAAACAAAGCCATTTGAATTATAATAATCTGGGTAAGGTTCCAAGAAAAAAGCGCTGTTTTACAGTAACACATGGAGCGATCTGCTGTGGACAAAGCCCCTTTAAAATGAATCGGCTCATATGATCTCCGTTACTTTTTATCCACTGATCAGACCCTGTACACCTGCGGACAGGCCGTGAGTAATCAGTGGTGTTTTTATGATAACCTCAGGAAAGGAACTTATCATACCGTTCCCGGCAGCTTTTCAAAGATAACCAAGAGGAGGAAACCATATGAAATACAGTTTGACAAGAGGGATTGCTTATACGCTGAGCGCTGCCATGCTGCTTTTGTTATTTGCAGGCTGCAGCCAGCCGGCGCCTAAGGAAAAAATCGTGATAAAAATACTTTATAACAACAATTTTAAGCAGGTAGAGGAATTAGTGGAGTCTACCTATGACGATATTGATCTGCAGACAGAACTATCGCCCTATCCAAGCGAACAGCTTCGCCGTCTGGACAGAGGGGTGGGGCCGGATCTGGTGATTACGGCACAGCCGGATACTAATCTGGTACATAAGTATTTGCTGGATATCAGTGACACAAAAGCCAGCACCTCTTATGACGGTACGATTATGAATGCCTGGAAGATAGACGGAAAAACCTATCTGATTCCGCTGCCTGGTGTGTTCAGCGGATATGTGATTAACGAGACTTTATTTGAGCAGGCCGGTCTGTCTCTGCCGACCAATAATGTAGAACTGGTGGCCGCTCTGTCTGAATTAAAGGAAAAAGGGCTTGGCGTCGGTGAAGACGGCGTCAGTTTTTCTATCATGAGCGACTACAATACATCAGTGGGCTTGTTCTATGTTGGAAATATGGTGCCTGATTTTTTGGGAACGGTCGATGGAGTCAAATGGCTGGCAGATTTTAAAAATAAGGAAGCCACCTTTGCCGGCACTTGGGAACAGTGCTTCAACCTGTCCGATGCTCTTGAAGACGCAGGCGTTATGGACCCTGGCGATATAGCCCGTCAGCGCAACACTGTCCTCTGTATGAAGCGGCTGGGCAATGGAACTCTTGCGGCTGCCTTCGGTGATTCCACGCTCTATTATGAATGTGTGGAAAGCAACCGGAAAGAGGTAGAGGAAGGCGCAGGCGAGGCATATACCTACCGGATGCTCCCGCTTTTTAGTGAAGAAGGAAAGGAACCCTGGTTCCTGTTCTCTCCATCCGCCCTTATGGGTATAAACAGTTCCATTAGTGAAGAAAAGCAGGATGCTTGCAGACGTATCCTGGAATTACTTTCGACATCGGAAGGACAGGACGCTTTGATAGCGGATATGGGCGGAGGTAAGTCCTGTCTTACGGATTATCAGCAGCAGGAAGATTTGATTCCGCGGGGTGTAGAAGAGTATGTGGAATCGGGATATATTTACAATGTCTTGTTTCCGAGCAAGACTGTGGAATACCTGGGCGGTTACGTGAGAGAAATCCTGGCTGACAAATGCACGGTCGAAGAAGCTTTGCGGGCAATCGATCAGTTCTATTATGAGGGAACGGACGAGTCCTCCTACGATTTCAGTATTGTCGGAACGGTAGACCATGACCTTCTGCTTGATAATTTTAATGTCCGTCTCCATGAGACAGAGCTTGGCAATTTTATAGCGGACTGTGTTGCCGAGGCTTCCGGCGCTCCCATTGCAGTGGTGAACGGCGGAGGAATCCGGGCCAGCTTTTACGAGGGCGTGGTCTATGGCGGGGATATCGCCGTAGTGTGTCCCTTTGACAACCAGATCATAATATTAGAAATGGAGGGGAAAACCCTGTGGGACATGCTGGAAAACAGTGTGTCCACCTGCACCGAGGAGTTCCCGGGCGGACGGTTTTTACAGGTTTCCGGGATCCGATATACCTTTGACAGCGGCAGAGAGGCCGGCGGCAGACTCGAAAGTGTGACCATGCCCGATGGGACAGACCTGGATCCAAACGCAAGCTACCAGGTTGCGGTGACGGACTATATGGCCGGATCAAAAACCTATGCGGAAGGGAATGGGGACGGTTATACGATGCTCAATTATTATGACGACGCGGCCCCAAAGGGAAACGTGAAATTGATAAAAGAAACCGGCCTGCTTTACAGAGACGCCCTGGCGCAGTATTTTGAACAGCATCGGGATACCACGGTGAACGCGAAACTGGAAGGAAGAATCATCGATTTGGCGCAGGACAATTAAATAGACCTGGCAGGCGGAAAGGATGGAGGAGCATTGAAAACCCACATTAAAAAAAGTGATAAGCGCCGATTACTGGTGACGGTTCCGGCATTGCTTCTGATAGCCGGACTCCTTTGCCTGCTTGCGACGACGATATACGGGAAAGTATCAGAGCGCACTGTGACCAATATCAGCGGGGTCTATTTGCAGGAAATGACCACACAGCTCAGCAGCCATTTCCAAACCAATCTGGACAGCCAGTTTTCCCAGATCCGAACCATTGCAAATGCAATATCTGAAAACGACTTAAAAGATGAAGACAGCCTGGAGAATTTTCTGGCCCATGCGCAGATAAATAATGCGTTCCCTCATATCGCAATCATCAGTGACGAGGGAATCGCCTATTCCCCGGAAGGCGCTGCCCCCGCCATGTCCAAAATCTCCGGCCTTGACACTTTGCTGACCGGTTCCGGGGAACTGGTTTCCGTCAACGAAAATATTTGGGAAAGCGGCACGATCCTGTTGGGGACCACTATGGATCCCGTGCAGTTTCAGGACGGCCAGCTGGTCGCTGTGATCGTTGGAATCCATACATCCGACATTGGTTCCAGGCTGGGTATGGACAGTCAGACAGAGACAAATTCTTATACGAATATCGTGACCAAAAACGGGGATTTTGTGATCAAAAGCACCTTTTCGGAGGATGATATCGTACACGGAAGCAATTTATTTACGATCTATGAGCAGCAGGCAACCTTTGACAAGGGTTACGATTTTCAGTCCTTTCGCGCCGCAATCGACGCGGGCGAAAGCGGGCTGACACTCCTGAGCGTCGGCACACACCATGTGTACCTTTATTATATGCCGATCCAGGGAACTAACTGGTATATGGTAACCAGCATGGCATATGAAACCGTAAACGATCAAATTGTCTATTTGAGTCAGTTTATGGCGCTTGTTGGAGTTGGAATCTTTTTCATTGTGCTGGTCACGGTGCTTACCTTCTTTTTTCTGTTGAGGCGCAGCGAAAAGCGCAGTAATGAGCTGCTGCGGATGGAAAAGGATCGGGCAGAGGCCGCCAACCGTGCGAAAAGCGACTTCCTGTCCCAAATGTCCCACGAAATCCGTACGCCGCTCAATGGTATCATGGGGATGGTCGAACTTGGAAAAAATCATATTGATGAACCGGACCGGATGCGCAATTGCCTGGATAAGATCACGTTATCGTCAAATCACCTTCTCTCGCTGATCAATGATATTCTGGATATGTCTAAAATTGAAAGCGGAAAGATTGAGCTGCATCCGGAGCGGTTCGATTTGGGAAGGCTCCTGCGGGCGCTGATGACGGTATTTCATGTGCAGGCGTTCGCCAAACAGATTGACTTTCAAATTTTTATCCGCGGAGAGGTTTCGGAGTATCTGGTGGGCGATGCGCTTCGGCTGAACCAGATCCTGACCAATCTGCTGTCTAATGCGATGAAGTTTACGCCGGCGCAGGGACACGTCAGTCTGAATGTATCAACACTGTGCCGTGAAGAGAACCGGATCTGGCTCCGCTTTGAGGTCAGAGACAGCGGCCGGGGAATCGCGCCGGAAAATATAGACCGGGTGTTTGAAGTCTTTACGCAGGAGAACAGCGGTATTGTCCGGCAATACGGCGGTACCGGGCTGGGGCTGCCCATCACGAAAAATTTTGCGGAGATGATGGGCGGATCTATTACCGTCACAAGCGAGTTGGGGGCGGGGAGCGTCTTTGCGGTCGAGCTGCCCTTCGCCTGTGCGCCTGACGACAACGGTGAAAACGGGAACCGATGCGGAAACGGCCAGTCTGTCCTGATCGTGAATCAGGTAGATGAATTAAGAATACATCTTGCCGATTTGCTGGAAAAGGAGAATTTCCGGGTGGATGCAGCAGCCGATGCGGACACTGGCCTAAGCAAGGTACATACGGCGGCGCAAAGAGGTACTCCCTATGAACTGTGTTTTGTAAAGTGGAACGTAACCGGGGAGATGCGGCAGTTTATTTCAAAGATGAGAGAGAAGGATAAAAATCCTGCCCTGAAGGTCATTCTGACTGGGCAGGATCAGGACGAGCTGGATGATGCAGCCGGTTTATGCGGTGCAGAGGCTACCTTGTGCCGGCCGGTATTCCACTCGGATCTTGCAGAACTCATGGCAGAGTTGACAGGACAAGCCCAGGACCAGCCGAAAACGGGACAATCCACGGTGCTGGCCGGCAAACAGGTTTTGTTGGTAGAAGATAATGAAATCAATCTGGAGATTGCGGCGGCTCTGCTGCAAGACATAGGGGCTGTGATTACCGCCGCCCCAAATGGGCAGGAGGCTGTTGCGCGGTTTACGGAAGCGCCCGAAGGATTTTATGATTTGATTCTGATGGATATCCAGATGCCGGTAATGGACGGCTACAGCGCGACACAGGCCATCCGCGCCCTTCCCCGCCCCGACGCAGGGACGGTACCCATCATTGCCATGACAGCCAATTCTTTTCGTGAAGACGTACAAAAGTGTCTCGACAGCGGCATGAACGCGCATATTGCAAAGCCCTTTGTGGTGAATGATATTATTAGCGCATACACTGAAATTTTACAAAAGGCGGGAAAAGGTCTGTCTGATGCAAATTAATTTCTCCCGGAACTGATAGCCGGGCACATGGGAATGGAAGCTTTCGTCGGAGCGGCGTTTCGTATAAATGATAGGTTTTGTATAAATGATACGTTTTGCATGAATGAATTTTGTATGAATGACGTTGCAAAATGCGGACATTTGGGGTATGCTTTTGACTGTTGATAACAGGGGGGTTAGGTTGCAAGTATTCTAGTGATGCCCACGCTGTGAAAGGAGACGGAAACATGGATAACGGTATATCTGCGAATGATTTTTGCCGCAATATCTGGAAACTCTATTTGGAGGAGCGGCGGTATGACCTTGTAGGCGATTATATCTCTGACAGAATCAGCGTTATTGGAACGGGTGCTCATGAAGTGGAACGAAATTTGGATGAATTCCTTGGTACCATCGAACAAGAAAGCCGTGAATGGAACGGCCGGTTTACAATCCAGGACCAATGGTATCAGACCACGGAGCTTTCGGATAAACACTCCTTTGTAATGGGGGAACTGATTGTGCGGGAAAATGCGCCGGACGGGATTTTGTATGATATGCGTTTTCGCTTCACGGTGGTTCTGGAGAGGTCGGAACATGAATGGAAGGTGCTGCATATCCATCAGTCCGTTCCGGATCCCAATCAGACGCGGGATGAGTTTTTTCCTCATCATATGGTGGAGCAAACCCATACGCAGATCATTTACAATCTGCGCCACGATTCGCTGACCGGATTGCTGAACCGGTTATACTTCAAAGAAACCTGTGAACGGTTTTTGGCATCCGGAGACAGTGGAGCGTTTTTGATGATGGACCTCGACTGCTTTAAACAGGTTAACGATCAGTATGGCCATCCTGACGGCGACAAAGTGCTGATTTCCTTTTCCGAAAGCTTAAAGGCCATCTGTTTTTCTACGGCTTTGGCGGGGCGCATGGGGGGAGATGAATTTGCTGTTTTTCTGTCGGGCTTCAATCAAAAGACAGAAGTGGAAACTTTTTTTGACAGGCTGAAAAAAGATTGGCAAGAGCGGCAAATAGTGCTGCCCATGAAAAATCCCTTGTCCGTCAGTGTCGGGGTTGTCTTTTCCGGAACCGGGGAAACATCCTGTGACTCGCTTTTGAACAAAGCGGATCAGGCGCTTTATGAGTCAAAAAAAGAAAAGGGGACGGAACTTATTCATTGGGCATTCTATACGGCAGACGGCGTCAGTAGTTTTTGAGACGGGTAAAGACGGGATTTCAGCAATTAGCTGGTATTCCGTCTTTTTTATTTGTAATTGGAAATGATCACGGAACAGGTTGGTAATATTTAGATGCCAAAAAAAGAACAGGTGTTCCATTTTTCCCTATACTTTTTTGAATGTCTATGTTATAATTCTTGGTAGCTTAGAAGGCCTGGGTGGTCAATGAAAGTGACTCATATTTATAAAATATCGAAAAAGTATCTATATACCAGTGTTCTAAATACTTGAATATAAAGATGTTATGGATTAATAGTTTATACAAAGGGTGAACTAGAGGAATGCTTAACTTGTGCAAATTTTGCACAAGTATGAATTCTTAGATAGCAATAATGTTTAGACAGTGCTGAGAAGCCGGTTATGGGGCTGACAACTTGGAAAGATGCTCCAGATGGTAAGGTATTAAAATGAAGGAGAACAGGCCGAATAAAGGAGAAAGATCTTCCTATTATGCAAGTTATGTGTATGCTTGGCGTGGGTAACAACAAAGTTTTAGTGCATCAAAAACGGGAAACAGAAATGAGGTGGGGCTGTTGATTTTTAATATTTCGAAATTTGATTCATATAGAGAAGATAACCGCCGTGAAGTGAAGAAAGCAAGAGGAGGCTTGCCGTTATCTTTATGGGACACATACTCCGCTTTTGCGAATTGCTATGGTGGAGTTATTATTCTTGGGGTAAAAGAAAATGATGATGGCAGTTGGCGGGCAACCGGTTTGACAGATGAAGCAAAACTGCGGAAAGATTTTTGGGATACGATTAATAATAGGAATAAGGTATCGGTCAATTTGTTGACAGACAGAGATATTGAAACTTTTACCGCTGATAATGACGATGTTGTTTTGGTGATTCATGTACCCATGGCCAAGCGCGAACAGAAGCCGGTGTACATTAACAATGATATGTTTAGCGGAACTTTCAGGAGAAATTGGGAAGGAGACTATCATTGTGGGCGGAATGAGGTACTAGCGATGCTGCGTGACGAACCGGAAATCACCATGGATATGAAGGTATTGGAGCGTATGCCATTGTCGGATATTGATTTGGAAACTTTACATGGATATCGGAACCGCCACATGGCATATCGTGCCGGACATCCCTGGGAAAACTTAAGTGATGAGCAGTATCTTGAAAGAATTGGAGCAGCAGCTTATTCAGGAGAAGATGGGCAACTGCATCCGACAGCGGCCGGCCTATTAATGTTTGGCGAGGAATATCATATTGTTCGCGAATTCCCGGAGTATTTTTTGGACTATAGAGAAGTTTTAGATCCAACAATACGATGGACAGATAGACTGCATTCCAGTTCAGGAGACTGGACAGGGAATCTGTTTGATTTTTATTTTCGGGTCTACAATAAATTGATTAAAGATATAAAAATACCATTCAAATTGGAGGGTGGGAATCGTGTTGATGATACACCGGTGCATAAAGCACTGAGGGAGGCGCTTGCTAACTGTCTGGTAAATGCGGATTATTATGTGGGACGTGGGATTGTTGTTAGGAAAAATCAGGAATCTATTGTTATCGAAAATCCTGGATATGTAAGGATTGGAAAACGACAGATGCTAAAAGGTGGAATTTCAGATCCGCGAAATAAGGCATTGATGAAGATGTTTAATATGATTGGAATCGGTGAGCGTGCGGGAAGCGGTGTTCCGGATATTTTTTCTGTTTGGGAACAGGAAGGGTGGAAAGAGCCTGAGATAGAGGAGCAGTATGGACCGGATCGTACAATTCTGACACTATCGCTGGTTAAAAAAACGGCGATAAAAAACGGCGATAAAAAAACGGCGATAAAAAACGGCGATAAGAAGTCCGTATCTAAAAAAACAGACAGACAATTAGAGAAAATCGTGCTTATGATGGAACCAGGAAAAGAATATAAAACTGCCGAAATTGCAGGATGGATTGATTTAAAATCATCCAGAACGCGTGAACTGTTGAAGGTGCTTACGGAGAACGGGGAAATAGAGGCAATAGGAAACAATCGGGATAGGACATATAAAAGGACGCATTGATATTTAATGATTAAGAAGTAGAAGAAAAAATGTATTCAAGTAGCCAATACTTGTAAAAATTCGAAAGTATGTCTATATGCCAGCTTTTTTGAATATTTAAATTTACGAATTTATGGTCTATACAAATACTTTTTATCGGGTCACCAAGGAGGTAAAAACACATTATGGAGTTCAAATTACACAGTGAATATCAGCCCACCGGCGACCAGCCGCAGGCTATCGAAACTCTGGTAAAAGGCTTCAAGGAAGGCAATCAATTCGAGACTTTACTAGGCGTCACGGGCTCCGGCAAGACCTTCACCATGGCCAACGTAATTCAACAGTTGCAGAAGCCGACCCTCATCATAGCCCACAACAAAACCCTCGCTGCGCAGCTCTACGGCGAGTTCAAAGAGTTCTTTCCGGAGAACGCGGTAGAATACTTTGTCAGTTACTACGACTACTATCAGCCGGAGGCCTATGTTCCCTCCTCGGATACCTATATTGCAAAAGATTCCTCGATCAATGATGAGATAGACAAGCTGCGCCTCTCCGCGACTACCTCACTGTCGGAACGGCGGGACGTGATCATCGTATCCAGCGTGTCCTGTATCTATGGTCTGGGAAGTCCCGTGGATTATCAGAACATGACCGTATCTCTGCGGCCCGGGATGCAAAAAGACCGGGACGAGGTGATCCGCAAGCTCATCGACATGCAGTATGACAGAAATGAGATGGACTTTAAGCGCGGTACCTTCCGGGTGCGGGGCGATGTGCTGGAGATCATCCCGGCCGACTGGAGTGAAACCGCGGTGCGGGTGGAATTTTTCGGAGACGAGATTGACCGGATTGTGGAGATCGACATGCTGACCGGGGAGATTAAGGGTACCCTGGCCCATATTGCCATCTTTCCCGCGTCTCACTACGTGGTCCCCCAGGATAAAATCAATGAGGCCTGTAAGCATATCGAAGAGGAGTTAGAGGAGCGGATCCGCTATTTTAAGAGCGAGGACAAGCTGTTGGAAGCCCAGAGAATATCGGAACGGACAAATTTTGATATCGAGATGCTGCGGGAGACCGGTTTCTGTTCGGGAATTGAGAATTACTCCAGGCACCTGTCCGGCCTTGAGCCCGGCACACCGCCCTGGACATTGATCGATTATTTCCCGGACGATTTCCTGATTATGATCGATGAGTCCCATAAGACGGTGCCTCAGATCCGGGGAATGTATTTTGGGGATCAGAACCGGAAGAAGACGCTGGTGGAATACGGCTTCCGGCTTCCCTCGGCCAGAGACAACCGGCCGCTGAACTTTGGGGAATTCGAGAGTAAGATCAATCAGCTGCTGTTCGTTTCCGCGACGCCGGGAGAGTATGAGGCGGAGCATGAACTGCTGCGGACGGAACAGATCATCCGGCCCACGGGCCTGCTGGACCCGGAAGTGGAGGTACGTCCTGTGGAAGGCCAGATCGATGACCTGGTGGGTGAGGTGAATAAAGAGGTGGCCGCCCGCCACAAGGTGTTGATCACGACGCTGACCAAGCGGATGGCGGAGGATTTGACGGATTACATGAAAGAGCTGGGAATCCGGGTAAAATATCTGCATTCCGACATTGATACGCTGGAACGAACGGAGATCATCCGGGATATGCGTCTGGATGTATTCGACGTGCTGGTGGGAATTAACCTGCTGCGGGAGGGTCTGGACATTCCTGAGATTACGCTGGTAGCCATATTGGATGCGGACAAGGAAGGGTTCCTGCGTTCGGCCACCTCATTGATCCAGACGATCGGCCGGGCTTCCCGTAATTCCGAGGGACATGTCATCATGTATGCGGATAAGATTACGGATTCCATGAAAGAAGCCCTGGAGGAGACCGGCCGGAGACGGCAGATTCAGCAAAAATATAATGAAGAACACGGAATCACGCCACAGACGATCCAAAAAGCGGTAAGGGATCTGATCAGCATCTCCAAAGCGGTTGCAAAGCAGGAGATGATATTTGAAAAAGATCCGGAATCCATGAGCAAGAAGGAGCTGGAGAAGCTGGTGGCGGATTTGAACAAGCAAATGAAACAGGCGGCGGCCGATTTAAACTTCGAAGCTGCCGCAGAGCTGCGTGATAAGATGATCGAATTGAAGAAGCAGCTGCATGATCTGGAAGGATAAGAGCAGGAGTAAGACAATGACAAAAATAAAAGATACGAAAAATTATATTAAAATACGGGGAGCGAATGAGCATAATCTGAAGGATCTGAGTGTGGACATACCGCGCAATGAATTTGTGGTCCTCACAGGTTTGAGCGGGTCCGGCAAATCCTCCCTGGCGTTTGATACTATATACGCGGAGGGACAGAGACGGTACATGGAATCCCTGTCCTCTTACGCCAGACAGTTCCTGGGTCAGATGGAGAAGCCCAATGTAGAGAGTATAGAAGGGCTGCCGCCGGCCATTTCCATCGATCAGAAATCGACGAACCGCAACCCACGTTCCACGGTGGGGACTGTGACGGAGATCTATGATTATTTCCGTCTGCTGTATGCCAGAATCGGAATCCCTCATTGTCCGAAGTGCGGCCGGGAGATTAAAAAACAGACGGTGGACCAGATGGTAGATCAGATCCTGGAGCTGCCGGAGGGAACCCGCATCCAGCTGCTGGCGCCGGTGGTCCGGGGCAGGAAGGGCGAGCATACGAAGCTGTTTGCCAAGGCAAAGAGAAGCGGTTACGTCCGGGTCCGGGTTGACGGAAACCAGTATGAACTTTCGGAAGACATTCAATTGTCCAAGAATATCAAACATAATATAGAAATCATCGTGGACCGTCTGATTGTAAAGCCTGGAATCGAAAAGAGACTGACGGATTCGATAGAAAACGTGCTGGAACTGGCGGAGGGCCTGTTGATCGTGGATGTGTTCGGAGGCGAGCCGATCAATTTCAGCCAGAGCTTTTCCTGCCCGGACTGCGGGATCAGCGTCGATGAGATCGAGCCCAGAAGCTTTTCCTTCAACAATCCGTTCGGCGCCTGCCCGGACTGTTATGGTCTGGGGTATAAGATGGAGTTTGATGAGGATCTGATGATACCGGATAAATCCGTCAGCCTGGCCGACGGAGCGATCGTGGCCATGGGCTGGCAGTCCAGCACGGACTCCGGGAGCTTCACGCATGCGATTCTGAAGGCCCTGTCGGAGACGTACAAATTTGATCTTCACACCCCTTATCAGGAGCTTCCGGAGAACATTCGGGACGTGATCATTAACGGTACCAACGGCCGGGAAGTAAAAGTACACTATAAGGGGCAGCGGGGAGAAGGCGTCTATGACGTGGCTTTTGAAGGCCTGATCCGGAATATGGAACGCCGGTACCGGGAAACCGGTTCCGATACTATGAAACAGGAATATGAGACCTTTATGCGCATCACCCCCTGTAAGACCTGCGGGGGCCAGAGGCTGAAAAAATCCGCGCTGGCGGTCACGGTTGGAGGTAAGAACATCTATGAAGTAACCTCCATGTCCATTCTGAATCTCAGACAGTTCCTGAATGACTTGGAACTGACAAACCAGCAGATGCTGATCGGCAAACAGATATTAAAAGAAATCAAATCCCGTATCGGATTCCTGAATGATGTGGGATTGGAATACCTGACCCTGGCCAGGGCTACCGGAACACTGTCCGGAGGAGAAGCGCAGCGGATCCGTCTGGCCACGCAGATCGGTTCAGGTCTGGTTGGGGTGGCCTATATCCTGGACGAGCCCAGCATCGGGCTGCACCAGCGGGACAATGATAAACTGCTTCGGACGCTGAATAACCTTAAGGAACTGGGAAATACGCTGATCGTGGTGGAGCATGATGAAGACACGATGTTTGCGGCGGATCATGTGATTGATATCGGACCCGGAGCCGGAGAGCATGGAGGACATGTGGTGGCCCAGGGTACGGCAGAGGAAATTATGAAATCGAAGGATTCCATAACCGGAGCCTATCTGAGCGGAAAGATTAAAATTCCTGTGCCGAAGGTGCGCAAGCAGCCCACCGGTTTTCTTACGATCAAAGGAGCCAGGGAAAATAACTTAAAAAATATCGATGTAAATATACCGCTGGGGGTTATGACCTGTGTCACCGGAGTATCCGGGTCGGGAAAAAGCTCCCTGATCAATGAGATTCTGTACAAAGCGCTGGCGAAGAAGCTGAACCGGGCCAGAACCATACCCGGAAAGCATACGGAGATCCTGGGCGTGGAACAGCTGGATAAGGTAATCGATATAGACCAGTCCCCCATCGGAAGAACACCCCGGTCGAATCCGGCTACCTATACCGGAGTATTTGACCAGATCCGGGATTTGTTCGCGGGAACTCCCGACGCCAAAGCACGGGGATATAAAAAAGGCCGTTTCAGCTTCAATGTGAAAGGCGGCCGGTGTGAAGCCTGCAGCGGAGACGGTATTATAAAAATAGAGATGCATTTCCTGCCGGATGTCTACGTGCCATGCGAAGTCTGCCAGGGAAAACGCTATAACCGGGAGACGCTGGAGGTTCACTACAAGGGAAAGAACATATACGATGTGCTGGACATGACGGTAGAGGAAGCAAACAAATTCTTTGAGAATGTGCCGTCGATTCAGCGAAAGATCTCCACCCTGAACGACGTGGGCCTGTCTTATATCAAACTGGGCCAGCCTTCCACCACGCTCTCCGGCGGGGAGGCGCAGCGGATCAAGCTGGCTACCGAGTTAAGCCGGAGGAGCACCGGAAAGACGATCTATATCCTGGACGAGCCGACTACCGGCCTGCATTTCGCAGATGTCCATAAACTGATCGAGATCCTTCAGCGGCTGGCGGAAGGCGGCAATACAGTTGTGGTCATCGAACACAATCTGGATGTGATCAAAACAGCGGATTATATCATCGATATCGGCCCGGAGGGGGGCGACGCCGGCGGTACGATCATAGCCACCGGGACGCCGGAAGAAGTGGCGAAGAATCCGAAATCCTACACGGGTCAGTATGTGGCGAAATATCTGGAATAGCTGATGTCACAGCCCCTGTCGTTTCACGCATATGGTCATATGGTTATATCTATCGTGACAGCAGTCCCGCCACTCGGCATGGCGGCAGCGGAGGGGTTACCCGGCGATGCGGCGGGTGAAGAAGGCGAGGCCATATCACGGCCGGTCTGGGAGATTCCTCCGACGGCGTTTTTTAACTGGTCTTTCAGACGTTCTTCTTCGGCCTTGAGTTCCTGCGGGCTGGGATAGTAGTCATGTATTTGTCCGTATTCGCGAACCGTTCGTTTTACCTGTTTTTCTTTGAGGAGACGTTTTAAATACATCGCTTTTTTCAGATTACGACTGCGCTCAGCCCTCTTCCTGGCAGAGTCTATGAGTTCTTCTCTCTTCAGCTGTTTGCTTTTCAACAGGGCCTTCCGAAGGACCTGTTCCGCCTGGTTCGTAAGAGGCATAGCTTCCTTGGCGTCATAGGAGCCGGATTTCAGCTGATAGATGCTCCGGCGGATTGAACTTATCGTAACTTTGACCATCTGTTGATTTCTGGCCCTGGCCAGACGGGACAGGTCCCTGGAAGGAGTGTAAGAAGGCTTCTTTTTCAGGGTTATGGTGGAGCCGTCCCTATTATGATAACGGCTGATGGAATTTCCCTGGAACAGGGCTTTCGTGGAAGGACCGGGCAGGTTTTGGACATTACCCGGCTCCTGGCTGGCGATCCATTGACAGATCTTTCCGTCAGCCCCAACATAGATACCGGTCCCCGTGACCTTTCGTCCGGAACTGGTGTAACGTTCCGCCTGATTGAGCAGAGATTTCCAGGTCTTCGAAAGCTCATCCAGACACCAGTCTCTGAATTCCGTGTCGTTTTGCATTTTCTGTAATACTTCCGGAGACAGCACCAGTTGGAACTGCCCCGGATGGTTCCTGGCGTAAAGGATCAGCTGATCCTTTCCCGACAGATCCTGCACCGATATCCGGGCGCCGGGCAGCCACTGCTCCAGATTCAGGACATTGAGAGCGTCCGTCATATTCCGTATATCACCGGCTGTTTTCACAAACCGGTCCATAGGCAGCCTGCCGGCAGCGGATGCATGATCTTCAGAACGGATGGTCTGCGTACTTTGTGTTCTGCCGTCTGTGATGCTGCGATTTTCAGGAGCGGGAGCTGCATATGCTCTCTGATTTTGTTCGATTTTCAAAAAATCATCTCCCCCCGGTCCATTGCCGGTATTTTTATACGGTCAGGATGCGGCGTTTATTATCCTTATTATATAACGTTGAAATACAATTGTTAACGTCTAATTTAAAAAACTCTAAAGGAAATTGAATTATCTAAGGGAACTGTCCGGACCTCATAAAAAATCCCATATATCCTTGTTATCGTATATATTAAGAGAAAATTAAGTTGCGGGATTAAAACGCAAGTAGTACAATTGTGATGGTAACGATTCGACAGAGGGAGTTTGTATGAGAAAAAAATTACTGTTTATCTATAATGTCCATGCAGGTAAAGAGTTAATTAAAAATAAATTGGCCGGAATCCTGGATATATTCGCCAAGGCCGGATATGAAATCACTGCGTACCCTACGCAGAGGAGCAAGGATGCGGAAGAGAAAACCCGCGAGGATGCGGGGGATTACGACCTGCTGGTCTGCAGCGGGGGCGACGGCACGTTGGATGAGGTGGTCACCGGAATGATGAACCGGACCGAGAGGATTCCGATTGGTTATATCCCGGCGGGTTCCACCAATGATTTTGCCAACAGCCTCGGCCTGCCCAAAAATATGCTGCACGCGGCGCGGGTAGCTGTGCGCGGGGAAGGCTTCCCCTGCGATATCGGCGCGTTTAATGACAATTTTTTTGTGTATATCGCGGCGTTCGGGATATTTACGGACGTTTCCTATTTGACACCCCAGGAGCGGAAGAATGTGCTGGGACACATGGCTTATGTTCTGGAAGGAGTGAAGCGACTGTACTCGATCAAGTCTTATCGGATCCGGGTAACCTACGATAACGACAGTAAGGTAATCGAAGATGAATTTATGTTTGGTATGGTCACAAATTCAAGATCGGTGGGAGGTTTCAAATCAATTATCGGCAAACATGTGGTTCTGGACGACGGTGTGTTTGAAGTCACTCTGATTAAAAAGCCCACGAATCCCATCGAGCTCAATGAGATTCTCTCATCCCTGCTGATCAAGGAAATAAACACCAAACATATGTATACATTCCGGACAGGAAACCTCCATATTGAATGCAGAGAGGAGATTCCCTGGACGCTGGACGGAGAATTCGGCGGAGAGCACACGCATGTGTTCATAGAAAATCACCACCGGGCGGTGGAGATCATGGTGAAGAAGCCTGAGATCGCCCTGAAATAGAAAATGTAGCATGGTAGATACAGCGTTAACGATAAAAATGGAATAAAATACCTTTAGAAATTGGGAAAAACGTAAAAAATTATGAAAATACTTTGATTTTTCAAATGAATTGTATATAATAATGGATACACACGTTTAAATATGCTTACGATTGGAAAAAATAAATGAAAAACGAGAATGATGAAAGGGGATAGACATGATAGCAACAGATATCGGGATTGACCTGGGTACCGCCAGTATTCTGGTGTACATCAAAGGTAAAGGCGTTGTACTGAAAGAGCCCTCGGTTGTAGCTTTTGATAGAGATACGAATAAAATTAAAGCCATAGGAGAAGAGGCCCGGCTGATGCTGGGGAGAACTCCCGGCAATATCGTGGCGGTGCGTCCGTTGAGGCAGGGTGTAATTTCGGATTATACCGTTACGGAGAAGATGTTAAAATATTTTATACAGAAAGCCATCGGCAAGAAGACCTTCCGGAAACCCCGGATCAGCGTCTGCGTTCCAAGCGGTGTGACAGAGGTGGAGAAGAAAGCTGTGGAGGATGCAACCTACCAGGCCGGAGCCAGGGAAGTATCGATTATCGAGGAACCTATTGCGGCTGCTATCGGCGCGGGGATCGATATTGCCAGGCCCTGCGGTAATATGATCGTGGATATCGGCGGCGGTACTTCGGATATCGCGGTAATCTCCCTTGGAGGCACGGTGGTCAGCACTTCCATCAAGATCGCCGGCGATGATTTTGATGAAGCGCTGGTTCGTTATATGCGTAAAAAACACAATCTTCTGATCGGCGAGAGAACGGCGGAAGATATCAAGATAAAGATCGGATCGGCCTACCACAGGGCGGAGACAGATTCCTATGATGTAAGGGGAAGAAACCTGGTTACGGGTCTTCCGAAGACCGTTACCGTCACCTCAGATGAGACGGAAGAAGCCCTTCGTGAGACAACCGCACAGATTGTGGAAGCCGTGCACAGCGTATTGGAGAAAACGCCTCCTGAGCTGGCGGCCGATATTGCGGACCGGGGAATTGTCCTGACTGGAGGCGGCAGCCTTTTAAGAGGGCTGGAAGAACTGATCGAAGAGAAGACGGGCATCAATACCATGACAGCAGAGGATCCGATGACCGCTGTGGCGATCGGAACCGGTAAGTTCGTAGAGTTCCTGTCCGGTAAAAGGGATGATTAAAGCTGAATAAGCAGGGACGGAGGCTTTGAGGTTCGCAGTGCCGAACCGGTAAAAGCCCCCGTCCCTTGTTGTATATGCAGAATGTGCCGCAGGCGGGGAGCTTCGCCTGCGTAACATGGTAAGAAGGGTGACGGGATGGAGAAGCTGGAAGGATACATAGAGCATATTGTGTTCCGAAATGAAGAAAATGGATATACGGTGTTATCCATGATCAGCGAAGGGGAGGAGATCACCTGTGTCGGATCTTTTCCTTATATAAGTGAAGGGGAGCGGTTGCAGGCATCCGGCAGCTATACGGAACACCAGATCTACGGGCGTCAGTTTCAGGTGGAAACCTTTGAGTTGAAATCACCGGAGGATGTGATGTCCATTGAGAAATATCTGGGGAGCGGAGCGGTCAAGGGGATCGGCGCGGCCCTGGCGGCCAGGATCGTCCGAAGATTCGGTGAGGACACATTCCGCATTATGGAGGAGGAGCCGGAACGCCTGGCGGAGGTCAAGGGGATCAGCGAGCGCAAAGCGCAGGAGATCGCCGCCCAGGTTGTAGACAAGCATGATATGCGCAATGCCATGATATTTCTCCAGAAATATGGAATCAGCACAAACCTGGCCGTCAAAATCTATGGCCATTACGGACAGGAGCTGTACAGGATTATACAGGAGAACCCATACCGGATGGCCGACGAACTGGCTGGAGTGGGGTTTAAGATCGCCGACGAGATCGCAGCCAGAGTTGGGATCCAATCCAACTCGGACTACCGGATCCGCAGCGGTATTCTCTATGTGCTGATGCAGGCCGCAGCGGAAGGACATACCTATCTGCCGGAACCTGTGCTGCTGAACCGGACAGGGGAACTGCTCCGGGTGGAGATCACGCATATCGAAAAGTTTATCATGGATCTTTGTATGGATAAAAAACTGATCGTAAAGGAAAAAGACGGAGTCCGGAATGTATATGCCGCCCAATATTACTACCTGGAGTTAAATGTGGCTGCCATGCTGCATGATTTAAATGTAAACTGTGAGATTTCTTCCGAAAAAATCAGTGAACGTCTGGAGAAGATCGAAGAAGTGGCTCATATCGAGCTGGATGAGATGCAGCGGATGGCCGTGATTGAGGCGGTGAAGAACGGACTGCTGGTGATAACCGGAGGTCCCGGCACCGGTAAAACAACCACGATCAACGCTATGATCAAATTCTTTGAGACGGAAGGCCTGGAGATCAGGCTGGCTGCGCCTACTGGGCGTGCGGCGAAGCGGATGACCGAGGCCACCGGCTACGAAGCGCAGACTATACACCGAATGCTGGAGCTGGCCTATGTGCCGGATGATGACGACGGGCGGATTAATTTTGAACGAAATGAGCAGAATCCACTGGAGGCGGATGTCATCATGATCGACGAGATGTCCATGGTGGATATCAGCCTGATGAATGCCCTGTTAAAAGCGGTAACCGTAGGGACCCGCCTGATTATGGTAGGGGACGTGAACCAGCTGCCGTCGGTAGGCCCCGGAAGCGTGCTGAAAGATATTATCGAATCCCATTGCTGCAATGTGGTCCGGCTGACGAAAATATTCCGGCAGGCCTCCATGAGTGATATTGTGGTAAACGCCCATAAGATCAATGCCGGCGAGCAGGTGGTACTGAACAATAAAAGTAAGGATTTCTATTTCCTGAAGCGGGAGGATGCCAACGTCATAGCCCAGTCTATCATTTACCTGGTGGACAAAAAGCTGCCTCCTTATGTGGAGGCCAGGCCCTACGATATTCAGGTGCTGACCCCCATGCGGAAAGGCAGCCTGGGCGTGGAGCAGCTGAACAAAACCCTCCAGCAGGCGTTGAACCCTCCCGGGCCTAATAAGCGGGAGAAGGAGTACGGTGATCACATTTACCGGGAAGGCGACAAGGTAATGCAGATCAAGAATAATTACCAGCTGGAGTGGGAAGTGCGGGGCCGTTACGGAATAACGGCAGACAAGGGCACCGGCGTCTTCAACGGCGATATGGGAGTCATCAAAGAAATCAATCTGTTCGCGGAGCTTTTGACGGTGGAGTTTGATGAGGGCAGATGCGTGGAGTACAGTTTCAAGCAGTTAGAAGAGCTGGAACTGGCCTATGCCATCACGATCCATAAGGCCCAGGGCAGCGAGTACCCGGCGGTGGTTATTCCGCTTCTGACAGGCCCCAGGATGCTCCTGAACCGGAATCTGCTGTATACGGCGGTGACCAGGGCCAGACGGTGCGTAACGATCATTGGAAGCGAAACCACGTTTCGGGCCATGGTGGAAAACGAGAGTGAACAGTCACGCTATTCCGGTCTGCGGGACCGGATCAGGGAGGTGTCACAGCAGCATATATGAGATGGAAAGAGTTGTTATTAGATTTTTTCTTCCCCAGAAGGTGTCCTGTCTGTGATCAGATCGTGACGCCGTATGGGGAGAAAATCTGTAAAAAATGCCGGACTCAGTTCAAGAGGATTGCCGAACCGAAATGTAAAAGGTGCGGAAAACCTTTGGAAAAGGAAACGGCGGAATATTGCTATGACTGCGCAAGAAAGACCTTCCACTATGAGAGCGGCATAGCGGCGTTTGTGTATGACGCCGGTATGAAAAACAGTATCGCCCGATTCAAATACGCCCCGTTTAGGCGTGAATACGCAGATTACTATGCGGAAGAAATGTGTAAGGCCAGCCGCATACAAATGCGCAGGTGGAAGCCGGACGCCCTGATTCCCGTGCCCATACACAAGGCAAGGCTTGCCTTCCGGGGCTTTAATCAGGCCGAATTGCTGGCCAGAGGTCTTTCAAAAGAGTTTCAGATACCTGTCCGTACCGATCTGGTATATCGTGTTAAGAAAACAACCCCCCAGAAAGAATTAAATGACAAAGAACGCAAGAATAATTTAAAAAGCGCTTTTCATGTAAAGCCAAATGCGATAGAATGTAAAACAGTAGTGCTTGTGGATGATATCTACACCACCGGAAGTACCATGGATGCGCTGGCGAAGGCGCTGAAGGCGAATGGCGTGGAACAGGTATACTTTGTGTGCCTGGCGATTGGCAGGGGATATTGACCAAATTACTTTTCATTCCCGGCCTTCTATGTTATAATAAGTTTTATCAGAATTTGGAAATTCAATGAATGCTTTGAGGTGACCAGATGGTAAATGAAGAAAAGATCAGGTTGATGACAAAGCTGGCGATTTATGAGGAGAACGACGGAAAGAAAGAGATTCCTCTGGCCAGTTATTTTCAATCCGATTATATCAGTTATAATGTAATCAAAACGGCAATATTTGTGACGATTGCATATGCCATTATGCTTGGGCTCTGGGCTGTCTGTAACATGGACTATGTTCTTGCGAATCTGAATCCCGACCAGTTGGTTGTTATGGTGGAAAAGATCGTAATCATCTACGCGGCGGTTATGCTTGTATATCTGATATGTTCCTACATTTTATATCGGATCCGCTACAAACAGGCGAGAAAAGATTTGAAAGATTACTACAGGCTGTTGAAAGAACTGAATACCTTTTACAGTCAGGAAGAGCAAAAGACAGGGCGCCAAGAACGATCAGGAGGACAACTTTATGATGATCACATTACTGGAATTTAGGGAGCAGTTGAAAAACTTCTACGCAAAATTTGAAGTTTATATCACACCGCTGTATAAGTTCTTAGTTTCCTTAACGGCGTTTCTGTTGATTAACCAGAACATGGGTTATTTAAGACCGCTGAAGAATCCGGCGATTGCAATTATACTGGCGTTGCTTTGCTCTTTTCTGCCGATGAATTTCGCGGTATTTTTTGCGGGGCTGCTGATACTCGGCCATGCGATTGGCCTTTCTTTAGAGGCCGGGATCGTAATCCTGTGTGTGGAACTATTGATTCTCATGCTCTATCTCAGGTTATCTCCGAAATCCAGCTTTATTTTGCTGCTGACGCCTATTGCGTTTGCGCTGAAGGTGCCCTATGTGATACCGATTTCCGTTGGGCTGGTGAGCGCGCCGGTAGCAGCGCTGCCTGTAGGCTGCGGAGTAGCCGTATATTATATGATTGATTTACTGAAGACCAACGCCAGCGCTTTAAGCAATTCGGATGCGGAATCGATGCTGACCAGGATCAGCCTGCTGGTCAATGGCATTATCGACAACAAGGCCATGCTTTTGACGATAGCGGCTTTCACGATAACCATTATGGTAGTATATATCATCCGACGTTTGTCTGTGGACTATGCCTGGGGGATCGCGATCGGTGTGGGGGCCATCACGGATATTTTTGTCCTGCTGATCGGCGACTTTGTGCTGGATGTGTCCAATTCCCTGCTTATGCTAATCGTGGGAAGCCTGGTGGCGGTGCTGGTGGCGCTGGTACTGCACTTTTTCCTGTTCAGTGTGGATTATTCCAGGACGGAACGGGTACAATTTGAGGACGATGAATATTACTATTATGTAAAAGCGGTTCCCAAAATGAGTGTCACGACACGGAAAAAACAGATCAAGAAAATCAACGCAAAAAAAGATGACAGAAGAAACGAGAGATACTAGAAGACAGAATGAAAACCGCAAAAGATAGTTAGAAATAACAGAGAAAGGAAGTGAGAAAATGAGTACGCTGGCAAATTTTTTCAGTCAATATATGACTGATCTGAAACCCCTGAACCTGAAACTGACGGATTTCGTAGAAGTACTTATTTTGGCCTTCCTGATTTATGAGATACTGGTATGGATCAAAAATACGAGAGCCTGGATTCTGCTTAAGGGATTTATACTGCTGATGCTCTTTATCTTAATGGCGCTCATTTTCCGGATGGATACGATCCTGTTTATTGTGGGTAAATCTGTAAACGCCGGAATTATCGCGCTGGTGGTCATATTCCAGCCGGAGCTTAGAAAAGCCCTGGAGCAGCTGGGTCAAAAAAATGTGATTGCCAACATAGTCTCCTTTGATAGCAACAAGGAGCCTTCCGAGCGCTTCAGCGACCGGACCATAAACGAAGTAGTGAAAGCCTGCTTTGAGATGGGCAAGGTGAAGACCGGCGCGTTAATCGTAATAGCCATGGACATACCGCTGACCGAGTATGAGCGGACGGGAATCGTCATTGATTCCGCCATATCCAGCCAGTTAATTTTGAATATCTTTGAGCATAATACACCATTGCACGATGGTGCTGTTATCATGTGTGGAGATCGGATCACAGCCGCGACCTGCTACCTGCCTCTGTCGGACAACATGGAACTCAGCAAGGAGTTAGGAACCAGACACCGGGCGGCCATAGGGATCAGCGAGGTTACGGATTCCTTTACAATTGTCGTATCGGAAGAAACCGGTGCGGTATCCGTTGCGCAGGGAGGACGTCTGTGGAGAAATGTGGATCAGGATGTGCTTAAAAAACGTCTGGTAGAAATACAGGGCAAGGAAGCCGAATCCAGACGGTTCAGACTGTGGAAAGGAAGGCATAGAGATGAAAGAAAAGCTGGCCAATAATATTGGTCTAAAACTGATCTCGCTGGCCGCAGCTATCGTCATCTGGTTCCTTGTGGTACAGATCAACGATCCGGTTATTTCCCAATCCTATGACGGAATCGCGGTGGAGATGCTGAATGTAAAAGCGCTCACCAGCGATCAGGAATACAGTGTGCTGGATGACAGCGATCACGTGGATATCACGGTAAAAGCGAGAAAATCAGTCATACAGGAATTAAAGGCGGAAAATTTTAAAGCCCATGCTGACATGCTGGAATTGACACAGATGGGATCGACGTGGGTGGCGCCAATCGATATCACTCTTCCGGATGATGTCAACGAAAGTGATATATATTACCGTCCTCATAATTTGAAAATATCAATTGAGGAATCGGAAACAAAAGCGGTGAAAGTCTCAGTCGTAACGAAAGGAACACCTGGAGGCGGTTATGTAGTTGGAGAAAAGATACCGACAATCAGTTCCATTGAAATTAAAGGACCGGAGTCTGTGGTGAAAAAAGTTAAGAACGCCGTGGCTACGGTAAATGTTACAGATATGACTACGGACCAGACATTCTCTTCTATAAAGCTTACTATGGTGGACAGTGACGGAGATCCGGTAGTTAACGCAGATAAGCTTAAATTTGAACAAAAGGAAAGCGGGATCAGTGTCAAGATTGTTATGTACAAGAAACAGCTGGTCTCTTTGACAGGATCTTATAACGGAAATCCGGCCCAGGATTACAGGGTAACCAACGTTGTGTGTGATCCGGATCAAATTACGGTGGCCGGTCCGGAAAGTGCTCTTGAAAAACTTGGAAATTCAATTACGATTAGTCCGTCATTGTTAACAATTAGCGGTGATGAGAAAGATGTAAGTGCAGTGATTGATATTGCTTCAGAAGTCATAAAATCTGATGATATCAAAGTCGTAGACCCGGTGGACGAGGATGGAAAGAGCCAGGTATTGGTGATCGCCTATATAGAAAAAATGGTGGAATGGAATGAGCTGGTGTCCAAGGACAGCATCGAAGTGACAGGCGCTCCGGAAGGGTACTCCTACTCCTTCACTGACAGTATGGGAAATCTGGTTATTACTCTGGAGGCGCTGGAAGCGGAAAAAGCTAAATTTGACCAAAGTACCCTGAAGGCTTCCATAGATTTGTCCGGTTATAAACGGGCCGGCAGTTATGAAGTTCCGGTAACCGTGACCGTTCCAAGTCCATATACTGTAAAAGACCAGGTCACTGTAAAAATCGATTTAAAAAAGAAATAGCAAATTTTTAAGTGACCATAGAAGAACAAATATAATATTTGGAGGTTTTAAATGGGAAGACTATTCGGTACCGATGGCGTAAGAGGAGTAGCCAACACAGAGCTGACTCCCACACTTGCAATGCAGCTTGGACAGGCGGGTGCCTATGTTCTGACAAAAGAAAATGAACACAAACCAACGATCTTGGTGGGATGTGATACAAGAATATCCGGCGGGATGCTGGCGAATGCCCTGATGGCAGGAATCTGTTCTGTGGGCGCCAACGCAGTTTATATCGGTGTGCTGCCGACTCCGGCTGTGGCATACTTGACCAGAAAATACCAGGTAGATGCAGGCGTTGTGATATCTGCCTCCCATAATCCGGTAGAATTCAACGGAATCAAATTTTTCAACGGAAGCGGATACAAGTTATCCGACGCATTAGAGGACGAGATTGAAGAAATCATTCGTAACGGTATGAAAGACCTGCCGGTACCCGTAGGTCCCATGGTCGGCCATGTCAGCTATCGGTTCGACGCGCGGGAAGACTACATTGAATTCGCAAAATCAGTGGTAGATGTAGACTTGAAAGGCATGAAAATTGTCGTAGACTGCGCGGAAGGAGCCTCCTATTACACCGCGATCGAGACCCTAACTGAGCTGGGAGCCGATGTGGTAGCGATCCATACCGACCCGGATGGCACTAATATAAACGCCAACTGCGGTTCAACCCACATGGAAGAACTTATGGCCCGTGTGGTATACGAAAAAGCTTCCCTGGGCCTGGCATTTGACGGTGACGCGGACAGACTGCTGGCGGTAGACGAGCAGGGAAAAGTCGTGGACGGCGATCAGCTGATGGGTATCTGCGGATACTACCTCAAAGAACAGGGAAAACTAAAACAAAATACAATCGTGGCAACAGTCATGAGCAATCTGGGCTTCTTCCTGATGGGTAAGAAGAACGGTCTGGTGATCGAGCAGACGAAAGTCGGCGACCGGTACGTATTAGAACGGATGATAGAAGCCGGCTATAACCTGGGCGGAGAGCAGTCCGGTCACATTATCTTTCTGGACGAAAACACCACCGGAGACGGACTGATCAGCGCGCTGCATCTGTTGGAAGTCGTGTCCAAGACAGGAAAACCGTTGTCCGAGCTGGCATCCATCATGCAGGTGATGCCCCAGGCTCTGATCAACGCCAAAGTGCCGACTCACAAAAAAGACCGCTACATGGAATATCCGGAGATAGCAGCCGCCATCAAAGAGCTGGAAGATAAATTTGCCGGAGAAGGCAGGGTACTGATCCGTCCCTCCGGTACGGAACCGCTGGTAAGAGTAATGATAGAAGGCAAGGACCAGAAGCTGATTGAAAAAGAAGCGAAAAAACTGGCAGATTTGATAACAAAGACCATGCTGTAGAGGAGGTATCATTTATGGTTAGCCAAAAAGTAGTAATCAAGAACCCGACCGGTCTGCACTTAAGACCCGCCGGAATTTTATGTAAAACGGCCATGCAGTTTAAATCCGTGATTACATTCACATTTAAGGAAAATACGGCGAACGCCAAAAGCGTTTTAAGCGTATTGGGGGCCTGTGTAAAATGTGGAGACGAAGTAGAGTTCGTATGTGAAGGCGAAGACGAGGAACAGGCTTTAAAGACCCTGATAGAGGCCATCGAAGGCGGCCTTGGGGAGTAGGTTGGGGGAATGTGCGGAGGGACGGATCGGAAGGACAGTGGTCGGCTGCGGTCTGCGTAAGCGGGTTTGGGCGGCGGGGCGCTGGGGTGCCGGGTTGATGCAAGGGCTGGGTTCCGGCCGCTGGCCGGCGTGTTCCATCCGGCTGCGCTGCTCTGTCACAGCTTTAAGTACCTCTAAAATGAAAAACCGCAGGAAATTGAAGAATCGGGCTGATTCGCGGAGAAACCTTGATGGTTTCTCCACTCAACAGCCCTCTCAAAACGGTATGGAAAACCGTTTTGAGTCTTCGATTTCCTGCGGTTTTTCATTTAAGAGGTACTAAAAGCTGCGCCAATGCAGCGCAGCCGGATGGAACACGCCGGCCAGCAGCCGGAATCCAGCCCTTGCATCAACCCGGCACCCCAGCGCCCCGCCGCCCAAACCCGCTTACGCAGACCGCAGCCGGCCACTGTCCTTCCGATCCTTTGCAGATTCCCCGATAGTAGGTTTGCAGTTAACGGGTAGCTTAGTTGATGGGATACTTTCTTAATTAGCTAAAATAAAAGCATAATCGACGTCTTCATCGACAGGACAGCTTACATTCCAGCCGGATATCAGGAGGATTAAAGGATTAACGTATATTTATTTTGTATTAAAGTAGGAGCTAGGGGAGGGGCGCGGATGCGGGAGGGAATGGCGGGGGATTTTGAAACCGGGGTTGGCGGGCTGCTGTTCCCGTGATGCGGCATTGGCCAATCGTATTAGATGTACTTACAGAGAAGGAGAAAAAGTCCCGTTTTCCGTCACACTGTCCGAGCCGTTTTTTGGCGAGTTTGTGACGGAAAATGTAATAAGGACTTTTTCTCCTTCTCTGTTAGTACATCTTATACGATTGTACACAGCCGCATTACGGGAACAGCAGCCCGCCAACCCCGGTTTCAAAATCCCCCGCCATTTCCTCCTGCATCCGTGCCCCTCCCCAAGCTCCGGCCCCAGAACAAAACATAATCCGGGCAACCACCTCAGGAAGCAAGAATCTCAGCCGGTACCGCAGTCCAGTCGGGTAGGTAGAAATCATTGGTCCAGAGATCCGCAAGGGGGGCTATGACTTGCTTGGAAGGATTCGGGTTCAGATAGGCGGCCCACCAGGAAAAGGTACTGTTGGCCAGGATCTGATGGCGGCAGGCGGACATTAGATAGAATTCTTCCAGGTCGGTGGGCGTGAGGGAATCGCTTAGGAAGATTGGCGAGGGGAGAGCGCTTAAGGCCTGCTTTACGTAGGGAATATCGTCGGAGAAGATGTAGAGACGAAGGTCCGGACCGGCGGATTGCTGCAGGAGGTTGAGCGCCTGGAGGTAGTACGTGGGAGACAGGCATTTGCCGCCTTTGAAATGCACATAGTCTCCGCGGCGGATGTGGATAGCTGCGGAGTTTGTGGAACGGAGTGTGGATATCTGCTCCCGGATTTCAGCACGAAAAGGGGTCTTGGGGGTGTATTGGCGAAGCAGATCCTCCCGATATTGGTCGAAATAACGGTAGTTTTGCCAATAACCGGTCAGATGGATGTTGGCGTCATAGGAGAATTGCTCCGGAATGTAGGCGAACTCATTTTCTTCCCGTACCATTTTGATGGGGGATGGGAGTTTGCGGGCACGTTTAAGTTCATAGAGCTTCGTGCGGAATGGATGCTTGTAGCGGTCAAAAGGAGCTGTGGGCGGCAGAAGCGTTTCCTTACAATCGATGTTTAACTGATCCAGCTGGAAACGGCGGAAATAACCACAGTCATAGAGATGCTTGTCCAGGATCATCGTGTCGTTGTTCTGCTTTGCGGTAGCGTAGGCGCAGGCGTAGGAAAATAGCTGATTTCCGAAGCCGCCCATAATTTCAGAGATAACCATTTTAAACTCCTTTTATGATTAGGTATAGTTTTTATAGCTATGAACACTTAGCGCCTGTATTATAGGCGCTTACGTGTGATGCATGAAAAATAGTCAGCGAGGATTTTTCGAGCGCTACTATTTTTTATAGCTATGAGCCCTTAGCGCCTGAATTTTGGCGCTTACGTGCGATGCATGAAAAATAGTCAGCGAGGATTTTTCGAGCGCTACTATTTTTTATACGTTGAACGGAAGCATGATGGAATAAGCTCCGTAAAGTACCACGAAAGTCATGATAGCCATGACAATACGGTTGTAGTTCTGCAATTTCCCATGGCAGACCAGGGTTTTATTCCTGCAGAGGAACGGCAGCATCACCATGATTGGAAGGTAATAGCGAGGCTGCACTCCGTTGAAGCCCAGAGCGCCTATTTGGGTAAAGCTTAAATACAGGGCGGTCCAGATCAGACAGAATACGCCGAAGACGAGGACGCCGATTAACAGCTTGTACTTTTTGTCCAGCACATATTTCGTTTCTTCCTGGCAGGAGATGAAGCCAAGGCCCAGGAAGAGCGGGGTGAACAGGTAGGTAAACTGCGCGGAATAAGCTCCCAGGAAAGCAAAATTGGCATTGGCGCCGATTCCGAATATATAGTCGCAGAATGTCTTGAAGATCGTTCCTACCAGCAGTTTCGTATAGGTCCAGGGGTGATCCAGGATCATCATCAGCTGTTTGACAATACCCGTCTCGGACTCTTCGTTTCTTACGTCAGATCCCCAGTTTACATTTCCCATAGAAGTCTGGGAGGCCACAGGGAACAGGAAGGTGTAGATGATGGTTATCATGACCGCTACAACACCGGCGATAAAGAATATCCTCTGCTTCTTGCTGCCGAACTTTGTCTTTGGAAAGAAACACAGCAGGCCCAGCAGTATGATATAGATCGCTTTGGGTAAGCTGGCGAATACGAAGCAGCCGACGATTGCCAGCACATTATACCATTTCAGCTTCTTTTCCTTGTCCAGAACCTCATTTAACCAGAGGATAAAGCCCAGGATGGTGAAGGAGATAGCCACACCGTCGTAGGCATAACAGGTTGCCTGGAACAGGCAGGTGGGGAGCAGAGCGATGACGGCGACGATGGCCTTCCCAACCTTCGCGTATTTGATGGCCAGCGCGACAACCAATGTGTATAGGAGCAGATTACCGAATTTACCAAACATATAGAGAATGGTAAAGGGCAGATGCAAAAGCCGTCCTATTGCCAGGAACAGAGTCTGGGTAATGTAAGCCCATTGGTTATAGGGAATAAACCGGGGTTTGCTTACCAGAACCGCCTGATCGGTATTGTCTTTAGAGTTAAAATAGTCGGCGATGTATTGCCGCTCTTCCAGTGTGTTATAATAAGGCTGGTGCGCCTCTTTCATGATGGTAGCGGCTTCCGTATACTGAACCGTGGAAAAATAGGCGTTGGAGTAGGCGTTGTCAAAATGAACCTGCTCGTCCCAGCCGATCCGGAGGGTACCGCCGAATATAATGTAGATACTTCCGGCCAACAGACTTAGGAAAGCAAAGTATACTTCCAGCTTCCGACCAAATACAGGTGCGCCGAAGATCAGGAACAGGATGCAGCTGAATACGACCGCCAGGAAGAACATGCGGTAGGGATTCATGGTCAATTCATTGCTGAATTCGATGAAATCAATGGTTCCGTTGAAGTTATTGACCACACGGATTTTGCACCCGGTGGCGTCCTGGCCGATGTTGTTGTAATAGTCGGTAAAGGCGGCCAATGACTGATCGTAATATTCCGTGGCGGCGGTTTCTCCATATCCATTGTCATTGTAGGCATTCATGGTGATGGAAAAATCAACCGGTGACTGGTAGCCGATGTGCAGCTTTTTGATATACATTTTTTCGGGGAATGTAAAGGTATAGTCCGTTTCCAACCCCTTGCTTTCCACAGTTTTCCCGTCCTGCTCGGTTGTGGTAGAGTAGTCCACATCTTCGATTTTTACATGATCATACGTCTGGCCGCCGGCAAAATCGTAGCGTGTTGTGTAAGTGTCATCGAACAGGGAATGAAAGTTGAACACCAGAAGTTCAACCAATACTGTCAAAAGAATTACCGCACCGGCCATGACCAATAATTTGCGCCAGTGTTCTTTGATATAAGTTTTCATGCCTTCTTTTTCCCCTTTCTGATGAGTGGAGCGTCCTTTTCCGTGACGGCAAACAGGGTCAGCAGTACAAACAGGAAAAGAATGAAATACCACAACAGCGGTTTGTTGTATGCGGGATAACAATAAGTCATGATCATATTTCCCTGAAGGACCTGGCCGTTGATGCTGGTGGCGACATCCGGGATGATCTGCGGATTCGTATAGATGCCGGGATAGTTGCCGTCGGTTACGCCGTCACACCAGATACGCAAAATCAGCGAGCCGGAACAGGTTTCAAAACCGGTGAACGGCATCAGTACATCCTGCCCCTCTGCGATATTGGGGGCTGACATAGCAGAACTTCCCAGCGAATGACCGTCTGTCTGAGACAGGACTTCGTAGTGAATGACACCGGAGGTCAGCTTCTTGTCGTACGTAGTATACTTGACCTGTATTCCCAGCAAACGCTTTTCGACCTGGAACTTGTACTCCATAACCGTTCCCTCGGTCAGCGGGTTTTGGACCAATTGTTCCGCCTTGGTGTTATACCCCTGTGTTGCCATGTATTCATTGGGAAACAGGAAGCTTGCGATGATTCCGAGAACACACAGCAGCATCCCCAGCAGAAGCAGACGGCGGATATTCCTGTCTATCCAGTTACACACTTTTTTAATCATGTCTTACCTCTTTTCTTTTTCGAATGTACAATTTTTACCATCATACTATAAGCGGGGAAATGTGTCAATTTTCGGCTGTATCATAAGACCTTGCCGCAGAATAGAATAAAACCTGGTATTCGTCGAAGAAAAATATTCCCCTGTATTCCGGCTGGTAACCGGCTTCTTTAAAGTCCTCCAGGATTGCTTTATGAGAAGGATCAGCAGCAATCCAGATACGCCCGTGAACCTGATCCAGCTGGGAAAGAGTGTTTAGTTCTCCAATTCGGTAATTTTGATATACTTGTTGATAGACGTCCGTAATTTCCGAACCGTACAGCTCATGCTGCTGTTCCGGAAAATAATACGCGAAACATTTCTGTACTCCATTGTGAGTATGCACGATGACGTCTCCGGGCTCCAATACGGATTCCATATAGGATTCCATCTGCTCCACACCGGATTGGTAACGCAGTTCCAATATGTCTGCATAATTCAAGATACTGCACAGGATAAGCCATGCGGTTAACAGACGGGTAACAAAAGGGCGCCGGATATTACGGGCTTCGATCGCGAAAAAAAGCCACATGCAGCCATAGGAGGATACCATATAGCGCTGATAAAATACAGGCCGGATCAGGAAGGAGGCGGCAAGGCCTACCAGGACCATGCCAATGGAGGTGCTGAAGCAAGCCGCAGCGAACCAGTCGTCCCGGTCCTTTTTCCGAAATAAAAACAGACAGAATACCGCCAGAAACACCAAAAGAAGTAGCAGGGAGAGCAGGTGGCTGCGTTTGACGGCAAAGGTATATTCGATATAAGTCAGCAGTGTGGAAAAAGTGATGGGAGGAATCCAGTATTCTTCTGTTACCTGGGATATCTGCCGGAGTACGACTCCCAGCCAGGGCAGATAGGCCATTACTGTGAAAACGGCACAGAGCATCCATTTTTTCAAAGCCGCTTTATTCACTCTGAATGCGTGGATCAGAAGGTAAAAATAGAGGAAGGCCACAGCCGCGCAGGCAAAATAATGGGTATAAGCGGCCAGAAGGCTGAAAATTGTAAAAAACAGCCAGTTGCGGAATCTCCCGTTCAAAATAATTTCATATGAAAACAGCGCTGCGGCCGTAACAAAGAACATGGCCCAGCTGTACATACGGATATCTGTGGAGTAATACAGCATTTTCGGCATACCGAACAGACAGAGCAGAAACAGAAAAGAAGTCCTGTCGCCAAAACGTTTTCGGACCAGTGTACAGCCCAGAAGCATTTGAAATAGAAAAGGAAGAAATGATACCAGGTGCATTGCCATGAGACTGGTTCCGAAAATTCCGGTCAGAAATTTCAGAATCAGATAATAAACCGGGGGATGTACATCGGCGGCGGTCAAAGCGATGACATCCCGGTAGGAATGTCCCGACAGAGCAATTGTAAAGGCCTCATCCATAAATATATTTTTATGAAATAGGAGGGTAAGCATCAACAGGCTTTCCAGAATACATAAACCAGCTAGAAATACAGTTTTCCGCTTTTTTGATAAAACCATAACTAAAATCCTTCTACTTATCTTCGATGTTGGTTTCCTTGCAAATAAACAAGGGACGTTTTTTTGTCTCTAGATAAGTCTTAGCCAAATATTCGCCTAAAATACCTATACTGAATAATTGTAAGCCCCCCAACAGAAAGATAATACAGACCATGGATGGCCATCCGCTGGTCGGATCGCCGAAAATCAAGGTCCGTATAATGATAAAGCAGATCATAACAAACGCAGCCAGACATAGAATGACGCCTGTAAATGCAGCCAGTGCCAAAGGCGCGGTTGAAAAAGCCACAATGCCCTCGATGCTGTAAACCAGCAGCTTCCAGAACGACCATTTTGTCTCTCCGGCCACCCGTTCTACATTTTCAAATTCAATCCACTTGGTCTCAAAACCCACCCAGCCAAACAGCCCCTTGGAAAACCGGTTGTACTCCCCCATCTCCAGAAGCGCGTTGACAAACTGACGGGTCATGAGCCGGAAATCCCGGGCCCCGTCCACGATCTCGGTTTTGGATATTTTGTGCATGAATTTATAAAAACAACGGGCAAAAAACGATCGGATCGGTGGCTCGCCCTTACGGGTTACCCGGCGGGTAGCCGCGGAATCGTAGCCTTCTTTCGTGATGGCGTCGTACATCTGCGGCAGCAGTGACGGCGGATCCTGCAGATCCGCATCCATAATGGCGGCGTAATCGCCCTTGGAATAGGAGAGGCCGGCATAGATGGCGGCTTCCTTGCCGAAGTTCCGGGAAAATGAGACGTATTTTACCCTCGGGTCTTGTTCGGCAAACTGTTTGGCTATCGCCAGTGTCCGGTCGGTTGAGCCGTCGTTGACGAATATGATCTCAAATTCCACATAGGGCATGGATTCCGCAACGCTGCATATTTCTTTGTAAAAGTAGGGAAGGGCATCCTGCTCGTTATAGCAGGGGACAATTGCTGAAAGTTTTTCCATATAAAATATTCACGCACCTTTTTGTTTTACAGGATATAAGTTTATTTTTAAATGTAGCTGATTTATTCATGGACTAAATTTACAGCTACTATACCATAAACAGGCAGAACTTGCAAAGTCTGGTATTTGGCAAATAATCTAAATTAGAGAAGAATCCAGTTGAAAATCGGACAAAAACTTGCTATGATGGAACACATGAATAAGCCAACTGTATCAGTGATTACAACCACATATAATAACGCGGATAATCTTAGGCAGACCATGGAGATGATATTGTCCCAGGACTATGAGCAGATTCAGTACGTGATCGTAGACGGAGGATCTACGGATGAAACGCTTAAATTAATCCGGGAATACGAGCCCAGATTCGGGGAGCGTTTAAAATGGATCTCTGAACCGGATGAGGGTATCTACGATGCGATTAATAAAGGGTATCTGCTGTCCGACGGTGATATCATCGGATACTGTTTTGACCGATACGCGGACGAGCATGTGATCAGCCGCATGGTCGATACGATCATACGAGAAAAAACGGACGGCGTGCACAGCGATCTGATCTATCTGGACGGAGATAAAGTCGTAAGGAAATGGCATATGGGCCAGGGATCGATCCGGACCGGCTGGATGCCGGCTCATCCTACCCTCTATCTGAAGCGGGAAGTCTATGAAAAATATGGTCTGTATAAGACGGACTATAAGTGTTCCGCGGATTATGAATATATGATCCGGTGTCTGAAAGACGGACAGGTAACGTTATCTTATATACCGGAAGTACTCATTTATATGTACTATGGGGGGACCAGCACCAACGGTCTGTCCTCTTATCTGTTGTCCCTGAAGGAAGGACACAGAGCCTTGAAGGAAAACGGGATGGCGTTTGCTTGGGTGACGGATTTTTTGCGGATTATCCGGGTGTGCCTTCAGTTCTTAACAAAATCTTAAGGGTTTTTTTGTTGACTTCAGCACTAGAATACAGTAAAGTAAAATGAGTCAGAAATTAAGTTAGTAATTATTCATTCAGAACATAATTATATTTATATATATAATAAAACCGTGCGTGAAAAGTAGTGATAAAATTTACTATGGAAAGGCGGCGGTAGGGTGTCGTTTAATTCGATGGAATTCCTGCTGTTTTTCCCGGTCGTGGTACTCATTTATTTTATCATTCCGCATAAGGTTCGATGGGTCTGGCTTTTGCTGGCCAGCTATTATTTTTATATGTCGTGGAATCCCAAGTACGCGCTGCTTATGGGTACTTCCACAGTAATTACATACCTGTGCGGAATCCTGATCGGGAGGACGCAGCAAAAGAAAAGCAAAAATCAGATATTTATGAAAAAGCTATGGGTAGTTTTAAGTCTGGTATTGAATCTGGCCATACTCTTTTTCTTCAAATATTTTGATTTTGCCGTAAGCAGTATAAACAGTATTTTTTCGTATCTGAATCTTGCGCCGGTGCAGGTGTCGTTTGATGTGATCCTGCCGGTGGGAATTTCTTTTTATACCTTTCAGGCGCTTGGCTACACCCTGGATGTCTATCGCGGCGAGATTAAGCCGGAGAAGAATCTTGGGAGGTACGCCCTGTTCGTCTCATTTTTTCCGCAATTGGTAGCGGGACCGATCGAGCGCAGTAAGAATCTGCTGCATCAGCTTCGGGAGAAACATACCTTTGATTTGGACAGAGTCAAAGACGGGCTTTTGCTGATGCTATGGGGATTTTTCCTCAAAATCGTAATCGCGGACAGAGCCGCGATTCTGGTCGATCAGGTTTACAATCACTATGAGGAATATGGAGCTGTCGCGCTGATTCTGGCAACAGTCTTATTTGCTGTCCAAATTTACTGCGATTTCAGCTCTTACTCCAATATCGCAATTGGAGCGGCTCGGGTAATGGGCTTTCACCTGATGACAAATTTTGAAGAGCCATATCTGGCTTCGTCGGTTGCCGGCTTTTGGAGAAGATGGCATATTTCCCTTAGTACATGGTTTCGGGATTATGTCTACATACCCCTGGGAGGAAACCGGGTCAAAAAAGGAAGATGGGCTTTTAACGTAATGGTCGTTTTTTTACTGAGCGGGCTTTGGCACGGAGCGGGATGGACCTTCGTAATCTGGGGCGGACTTCATGGAGCCTACCAGATCATAGGAGGTTATCTAAGACCCTGGAAGCAGAAAATCTGGAAAGCCATGCATGTGAATGCAGACGCTGCCAGCTTTCGGATTGGGCAGATCCTGGTGACGTTTCTGCTTGTGGATTTTGGATGGATTTTCTTTCGATCCAACTCCTTGGACCAGGCTAAAACAATTATAAGAAAAATGTTCGTGGAATTTGAGTGGCCGCAGCTGTCCCTGAATTATCTGACCACTTTAGGTTTGGACTACCAGCAGCTGATGATACTCTTAGGAGCGGTTCTGGTGCTGGCGGTTGTCAGTCTGTGCCATTATCGGGGAATTCATATTCGTCCTCTGATCGAAAGGCAGCAGCTTTGGTTCCGCTGGTCCTGTTACCTGAGCTTGCTGTTTGCTGTTTTGAGCTTCGGCATACTGGGGGTTCGGTATACAACGAGTCCATTCCTGTATTTCCAGTTCTAAATATTCGATCAAAACGGTTGA